>NZ_JAYPVP010000004.1:75432-82661 GCF_038134685.1 Limnohabitans sp.
TGACGCTGTTGGTCCAGGGCAAAGTCGATCATCATGATGGCGTTTTTCTTGACAATGCCGATCAGCAGCAAGATGCCGATGGTGGCGATCAAGGTCAGGTCCTGCTTGAACAGCATCAGCGTGACCAAAGCACCTACTGCCGCTGAGGGAAGGCCCGCCAGGATGGTGATGGGGTGGATATAGCTTTCGTACAGCACCCCCAGCAGCACATAGATCACCAGCAGAGCGCCGAGAATCAGCACCACCTGGTTACCCTGCGAGTTCTTGAACACCGCTGCATCACCACCATAGCTGGTGATGATGGAGGGCGGCAAACCAATGGACGCGCCGATCTTTTCCAGCGCATTGGTGGCATCGCCCAAGGCCACGCCAGGGGCCAGGTTGAACGAGATCGTCACAGCCTGCAACTGGCCTACGTGGTTGATGGCCGAAGGCCCGACCGTGCGTTTGACCGTTGCCACAGCAGACAAGGGCACCAAGGCACCAGTGTTGGACCGGACAAACAAGGTGTTGAGTGCCGACTCGTCCTTTTTCAGTTCCGGATCGACTTCCAGAATCACACGGTAACTGTCTGTCGGCAAATAAATGGTCGCCACTTGACGCTGACCAAATGCGCTATACAGCGTGGATCGCACAGCCTCCTGGGTCACGCCCAGCGCATTGGCACGGTCTCGGTCCACGTTGATCGTGGCTTGCAAACCTCGCATTTGCACGTCAGTGTTCACGTCCTGGAACATGGGCTCTGTGCGCATGCCTTGCACCAGCTTGTCTGACCAGCTGTACAGGGCATCAGCCTGCACACTTTGCAAAACATACTGGTACTGCGCCTTGCTCATGCGACCGCCAAGTTGCAGGTTCTGCACCGGACGCATGAACACACGCAGACCCGGTACTGCACGCAGCTTGCCGCGCAAACGGTTGATGACCTGGTCCACGCCCGCGCGTTCGGACCGGTCCTTGAGCGCAATGAACATGCGACCCGAGTTTTGCGAGCCACCCGCACCTGCAAACGAGGTGACTTTGTCCACTGCAGGGTCCTTGCGGATGATCTCGGTGGCCTGGTTTTGCAGGCGTACCAGCTCTTCGAAAGACACGTCCTGCGCCGCCTCGGTGGAGACTGTGATCTGGCCAATGTCTTCCTGCGGGAAAAAGCCTTTTGGAATCACCATGAACAACCAGGCAGTCGCCACAAACGTTGCCAGTGCCACACCCAGCACCGCCTTGCGGTGTGCCAGCGCCCAGTCCAGCACACGTGTGTATGCGGCCAGCGTGGCCTCAAAGCCGTGCTCGAATGCGGTGACAACACGGTTCTCGTTGACATGCTGTCCGTCTTCGGTTTTGAGAAAGCGGCTGGCCAGCATCGGCACCAAAGTGAGTGAAACGAATGCCGACACCACAATTGCCAAACCCACCACCACGGCAAATTCGTGGAACAGCAGACCAATCACCCCAGGCATGAAGAAGATGGGAATGAACACCGCAATCAGTGAAGTAGAGATCGAGATGATGGTGAAGCCCACCTCGCGCGAACCCTTGAGCGCAGCAGCGAAGGGCTTCTCACCCTCCTCAATGTGGCGCATGATGTTTTCCAGCATCACAATGGCATCGTCCACCACCAAGCCCACCGCCAGCGTCAGCCCCAGCAAGGAAATGTTGTCCAAGCTATAGCTCAAGCCCCACAGCAGCGCCACCGCACCCAGCAGGGACACAGGCAAAGACAGCGTGGGAATCACGGTTGCCACCACGCGTCGCAAGAACAAATAAATCACCAGCACCACCAGCACAATCGTGCCCAGCAGGGTCAGCGTGACATCGTGCATGGCCTCACGCACCGAGGTCGAGCGATCGATAAAGGGTGTGACTTCCAGCGATTGGGGTAGCTGCTCTCCCAGTTGCGTCAGGGCTTGGCGTACACCATCGACCACCTTGACGGTGTTGGCATCAGGCTGTCGTTGCACCGCCAGCACGATGGAGGGGGTTCCTTCAAAGTTGCCGTAGGTTTTGACGTTTTCCAGGCTGTCTTCGACATTCGCCACATCACGCAAACGCACTGTGGCGCCGTTGCGTGTGGCCACAATAAGGTTGGCAAATTCAGCCGCGTTGCGCAGCTGCTCGTTGGCCACCACGGTCAGGGTCTGGCGGTCACCATCGAGTGAGCCCAGGGGCGTATTCGAATTGGCAGCGGCCAAAGCCTTGGACACATCCTCAATGGCCATGTTGCGGGCAGCCAAAGCAGCGGGGTTCACACGCACACGCACCGCAAAGCGTTTGGAGCCATAAACGTTGACTTGCGCCACGCCCTCGATCATGGACAGCGTGGGCACGATCAGGTGCTCGGCATAGTCCTGCATCTCGGTCAACGACAGCGCATCGGACGTCATGGCCGCAATCAGGACCGGCGCATCAGCCGGGTTGACCTTTCGGTAAGACGGCGGCTGCGTCATTTCGACGGGCAGGGTTCGTTGGGCACGCAGCAAGGCGGCCTGCACATCGAGTGCGGCACCATCCATGCTCTTGCCTTCGGCAAACTCGAGCGTCAGCGAGGTGCTGCCTGTAGAGCTGGTCGAGCTCATTTGCACCAGACCCGGAATTTGCTGGAACTGCTTTTCGAGCGCCAACGCGACCGAAGACGCCATGGTCTCTGGACTGGCGCCAGGCAAATTGGCTGACACGTTGATCACGGGCGTGTCGTAACTGGGCAGCGCCGAAACAGGAATGGAGCGGTAGCCCAACACCCCAGCCAGCAAAATGCCCAGGTTCAGCAGCACCGTCATCACCGGACGGCGAATGAAAAGTTCTGAAAGATTCATGACTTTTTCTCGGCGCGTGGCTTGTCAGAACCCGGCTTAACTTCACTCACCGGCGCATTCGGACGCACGTTTTGGCGCCCATCGACAACCACTTTGCTGCCTGGTTCCAGGCCACTGACTGCTGCCATATCGGCCTGCATGGCCAGCACCTTGACAGGCTGCACATTGGCCTTGCCCTCTCGCACCACAAACACCGCCGTACCTTTGGGATTTTGCACCAAGGCTTGCGTCGGAATCACCACAGCACTGTCAAGGTGCTGCGTCTGCAAACGGGCCCGTACGAACTGACCGGGCCACAGCTGGCCTTGTTCATTGCCGACCCGTGCCTTGACCTTGACGGTACCTGTGGCCGCATCGACCACGTTGTCCACAAAGGTCAATTTACCGGTGACGCTTTTTCCGGCCTGGGCCAGAGCGATATCGACCTCAGGAAGATCTGCCTTTTTCAGCCGCGCCAACAGCGCAGGCAAGCTGTCTTGCGGCACGCTGAAGGCCACGTCAACCGACTCGGTCTGAACAATGGTGCCCAGCGAGGTGTCGTTGACTTTGACCACTGAGCCCACAAACACGGGCACACCCCCGAGGCGACCACTGACTGCAGCACGCACTTGTCCATAGGAAAGGGGAACCTTGGCAGCCTCGACTGCAGCGCGGTCGGCATTGACCACGGCTTGCAGGCTTTCAACATTGGACTGCGCCGTCTCAGCCGCACCACGCGACATGAAATTCTGCGCCACCAACTCTTGTGCCCGTTGGTACTGACGCTGCGCATCGGCCAAGGCGGCCTGATCCTTGAGCAACTGGGCTTGCGCCTTGGCCAAGTTGGCCTGGTCGAGTTGCGTGTCCAAGGTGAACAGCAATTGGCCGGCTTTGACCATCTGCCCTTCTTTCACATGCACCTGGCGAATCACGCCGCTCATTTGCGGTCGTATATCGACCATTGACACCGGTGTGACGGTGCCCGCGGCTTCAAGCACCACATCAAAAGGCTTTTGCACAGCCTCTTGTGTGGTCACGGGTACGCCTTGACCTCCACCCGGCCCCGCACCTTGCCCGCCGGCAGGCTTGCCTTCGGCTGCTGTTGCAGGTTTGGTGGTGTCTGCGTCTTTGTTACCGCACGCCACCAAAGCCAAAGAACCAGAGGCCACCACGGCGGCCACGCTCATCCAACGCCAGGATTTGTTCATATCGGGGTTTTTATAAAAGTCAGGTCCCCATATTATGAAAAATAAAGGCCTGCTTTGCAGGCAGGCCTTTCAAACCAAGGTAAAGAATCCGTAAACGTCAAAAAATCAGCTTGACTCCGGTCTTGGACTGGATGAACTCGGGCGTTACGCCTTCGGCCAGCTCCACCACTTGCAAGCCCTTGGGCGTCACGTCCATCACCCCCAGGTCGGTGATGATGCGGTCCACCACGCCTTTGCCCGTCAGGGGCAAGGTGCACTCGGGCAGGATCTTCATGTCTTCGGTGCCGTCTTTTTTCTTGGCCACGTGTTCCATCAGCACGATCACTCGCTTGACGCCAGCAACCAGGTCCATCGCGCCGCCCATGCCTTTGACCATCTTGCCCGGAATCATCCAGTTGGCCAGGTCACCTTGGTCGGTCACCTGCATGGCCCCCAAAATGGACAGGTTGATTTTGCCTCCACGAATCATGGCAAAGCTTTCGTGGCTGCCAAAAATGGACGAGCCCTTGAGGGTGGTCACAGTCTGCTTGCCGGCGTTGATCAGGTCAGCGTCCACTTCGTCTTCATACGGGAAGGGGCCGATGCCGAGCATGCCGTTTTCGCT
Source organism: Limnohabitans sp. (assembly GCF_038134685.1). Classification (GTDB taxonomy): domain Bacteria; phylum Pseudomonadota; class Gammaproteobacteria; order Burkholderiales; family Burkholderiaceae_C; genus Limnohabitans_A. Next base: position 80,034 of record NZ_JAYPVP010000004.1, read on the forward strand.
TTGCAACCAGACTTCAATGTGGTCAGGCACATGGTTGGCCACCAGCGTCGGTATGCCGATGCCCAGGTTTACATAGAAACCATCTTGCAGTTCTTTTGCCGCACGCGCGGCCATTTGGTCTTGGGTCCAGGCCATGGTGTAACTCCTTAAACTTTGCGGTCGCGGGTGGTGCGTTTTTCAATGCGCTTTTCGGGCGTGGGGTTATGCACGATGCGGTGCACGTAAATGCCTGGCAGGTGCACATCGTCGGGGGCAATTTCGCCCGTGGCCACCACGCGCTCGACTTCCACCACGCAAATCTTGCCAGCCATGGCGGCTGCAGGGTTGAAGTTACGCGCTGTCAGGTTGAAGCGCAGATTGCCCGAACGGTCGGCCACATCGGCTTTGATCAGTGCCACTTCGGGCACCAATGCACGTTCCATGACATAGGTTTCGCCATCAAACTCGCGCAGTTCCTTGCCTTCGGCCACCAAAGTGCCCACACCGGTTTTGGTGAAGAAAGCCGGAATGCCGGCACCGCCAGCGCGCAGCTTTTCAGCCAGCGTGCCTTGAGGGGTGAATTCAAGTTCGAGTTCGCCGGCCAGATATTGACGCTCGAACTCCTTGTTTTCGCCCACATAAGACGAAATCATTTTCTTGATCTGGCGGGTTTCCAGCAGCTTGCCCAGGCCAAAGCCGTCAACGCCAGCGTTGTTGGAAATGACGGTCAGGTCCTTGACGCCGGTGTCGCGCAACGCGTCGATCAGGGCTTCAGGAATGCCACACAGGCCAAAACCGCCCACAGCCATCAGCTGGCCGTCGGCCACGATGTCCTTGAGCGCCTCGGCGGCAGAGGGAAAAACTTTGTTCACGCAAATCTCCAGTCAAAGGGGATGGAATGACGCTACGATACTACGTATTCAAATACGTAGTTTTTCGTAATGGTGACCCCGCATGCCACAAGACATCGACTACCGACTCGCCTTTGACCTAGCCCCCATCGGCATGGTGCTTTCGCGCAACCGCACCATGGTGGACTGCAACCAGCGCGTGTGCGAAATGTTTGGTGTGAACCGCGAGCAACTGGTAGGCCAGAGCTTTCAGTTGCTTTACCCCAGCGCCGACGAATACGAGCGCACCGGCCAGCGCATCGCGCCCATTTTGAACACCAACGGGGTCTATGCCGACGACCGGGTCATGAAACGGGTGGACGGTCGCCTCAAGGGCGAAACCTTCTGGTGCCACGTCACGGGCCGCGCCCTCAACCGCGATGCCCCGCACGAAGCGGGCATCTGGACGTTTGAAGACTTGTCTGCACGCAAGCCCGTCAAGGCCGAACTCACCGCTCGCGAACGCGAAGTGGCCGCGCACCTGATGGACGGCCTGACCAGCAAGGAGATTGGCCGAGCCCTGGGCATCAGCCACCGCACCGTAGAAATTTACCGCGTCAAGCTCATGCGCAAATACCAGGCCAGCGGCGCTGCCGACCTGATCCAGAAGCTGATGCGCGGATAAGACTCAAGCCCTTGGCGGCTCCACCACCTCTGCCGCGGTGCGAAAGCCCTCCACCGCTGCGGGCACGCCGCAGTAAATGGCCGCATGCAGAAAAATCTCCTGCAACTCTTCAGGCGTCACACCGTTATTCAGGGCACCACGCACATGGCCTTTGAGCTCGTGCGATTTGCCCAGAGCGGTGAGCATGGCCACCGTGATCATGCTGCGGGTCTTGAGGTCCAGACCCGGCCGCTGCCAGGTATTGCCCCAGGCTTCGCGGGTGATGTGCTCCTGAATCGGGCGGGTGAATTCGGTCATGCTGTCAAAGGCACGGTCCACAAAGGCTTGGCCCATGACTTGGGTGCGCGTGGCCAGACCCGCTTGAAAGGCGGCATCCTGAGGTAATGAGGGACGGGTATCGGACATGACAGGCTCCTGAAGAATCGGTGAGCATAATGAAAAGACTTTAAGCACGACTGACGAGACACACCATGAGCACACGCTACCCCCACCCTGACTTGAACACGCTGCCCGACGACATCCGCGCCAAAATTCTGGAAGTGCAGGAAAAAGCGGGGTTTGTGCCCAACGTATTCCTTGCGTTTGCGCGTCGCCCCGCCGAGTGGCGTGCGTTTTTTGCCTACCACGATGCCCTCATGGCGCCCGAGAGTGTAGGCCGCACCAGCAATCTGACCAAAGGTGACCGCGAGATGATCGTCACGACCACCAGCGCGGCCAACAACTGCCTGTACTGCGTGGTGGCGCACGGGGCCATTTTGCGCATTTACGAAAAGAAACCCCCGGTGGCCGATCAGGTGGCCGTGAATTACCGCAAGGCCGACATCAGCCCACGCCAACGCGCCATGCTGGACTTTGCCATGAAGGTCTGCACCGACTCCGACAAGGTCGAAGACGCCGACTTTGCCGCCCTCCACGTCCATGGCTTTGACGACGAAGACATTTGGGATATTACCGCCATCACCGCGTTTTTCGGCTTGTCCAACCGCATGGCCAGCGTGACCGGCATGTTGCCCAACCCCGAGTTCTACCTGATGGGCCGTATGCCCAAAGCCAAGGCCTGAGGCTCAGCCTTCCACTGTGACCATCTTTCGCACCCATTCGGGCAGCTCAATGGCTTTTTGCTGAGGGAAATCC
>NZ_JAYPVP010000004.1:82671-139228 GCF_038134685.1 Limnohabitans sp.
GTTGCGGTCGAGCGTGCACCAGGTCTCGAAGGTGGTCCGCGCCGGGTCGCTCACATACATTTTGGCCAGCACATCGCCAGGGTATTCAAGCTGGCGGTAAAAGTTGCAAAACGCGTTCACAATCACCGGCCCTTGCCCCTTGGGGTTGAGGCCGCAGTTGGCCTTTTCCAGCCAATCGACCCGCGCAATTTCCAGATAGCGAAAGTACAGCGTGTTGTTGACATGCCCCATGGCATCCATATCACCCCAACGCAGGGGGATCACCGTTTCATAGACCAGCTTTTTGCGTGCAGGGATTTCGTAGCGCATAGCAACCTCTTAGAGTGCAAAACCATCGTCCGCGGCAATGATCGCGCCGTTGACAAACCCAGACTGATCGCTGGCCAACATCATCAGCACCGCATCCAGGTCGTGCGGCTGCCCGACACGCTTGCGCGGCAGCATCTGGATCAGTTTCTGGCCACTCTCGGTCTGCCAGTGGGCATGGTTGATTTCGGTGTCGATGTAGCCCGGGCAAATCGCGTTGACGTTGATGCCGAACTTGCCCCACTCCACCGCAAAGGCTTTGGTCATGTGGATCACAGCTGCCTTGCTCATGCAATACACGCTGATTTGCGGCAGCACCTTGAGCCCCGCCATGGATGCAATGTTGATGATCCGCCCACCAGTAAAGCTGCCTGGCGCCGCACCTTTGGCCCGTGCCAGCATGCGCTTGCCCACCTCTTGCGCCACAAAAAACGCACCGCGCACATTGGTGTTCATGACGAAGTCGTAGTCTTGTTCGGTCACGTCCTGAATACGGCAAGTGGCGCTCACGCCGGAGTTGTTGACCAATATATCGATCGTGCCGAATTCGGTTTCGGCATGCGCCACCGCAGCGGCAATGCTGTCCTTGTCGGTCACATCCATCTGCACCACATGGGCGCTGCCGCCTTCGGCTTCGATCTCGTTGCGCAGCTCCTTGAGCTTGTCCACTCGCCGCCCGGCCAGCACCACGCCTGCACCGGCTTTGGCCAATGTGCGCGCGAATTGCGCCCCCAAACCACTCGACGCCCCTGTGACCAAGGCGACGCGCCCAGACAAGTCGATTTCATAACTCATGGAAAACCCTTTACTCGACAAACATCAACATCTGCCATTTTGCTGTGAATACACATGATCGCCGCATAAAATGAGTCACAAGTCAGACACTCCAACCTTTGCACGTTTATGAGCCCAGAAGAAATCATCAGTACCTACGGTCCCCGTGAAGCCATGGAATACGACGTGGTCGTGGTCGGTGGTGGCCCGGCCGGTCTGTCCGCGGCCATCCGCCTGAAGCAACTGGCCGCCGAAAAAGGCCAGGATGTCTCGGTCGTGGTGCTCGAAAAAGGTGGCGAGCCCGGCGCTCACATCCTCTCGGGCGCCATCATGGACCCGCGCGCCCTGACCGAACTCTTCCCTGACTGGAAAGAGCTGGGCGCCCCGCTCAACCAGCCAGTGACCGACGACGCCTGGAGCTTTTTGAGTGAAACCGGTGCGACGCGTACCCCTGGCATCTTCCTGCCCGAGTGCGCTCAGAACCACGGCAACTACATCATCAGCCTGTCCAACTTCACGCGCTGGCTGGGCCAGCAGGCCGAGAACCTGGGCGTGGAAATCTTCCCTGGCTTCACCGCCGCCGAAGTGCTCTACAACGAAGACGGCAGCGTCAAGGGCGTGGCCACCGGCAACATGGGCATCGGCAAGGATGGCGAACCCACCGGGGAATTCCAGCTGGGCATGGAGCTGCACGCCAAGTACACCGTGTTTGCCGAAGGCGCGCGCGGCCACCTGGGCAAGCAAGTGATTGCCAAGTACAAGCTGGACGAAGGTCGCGACCCACAGACGTATGGCATCGGTATCAAAGAAGTCTGGGAAATCGATCCTTCACGCCACACCCCCGGCTTTGTCATGCACACTGCCGGTTGGCCCATGAACAACGACACCTACGGCGGCGCTTTCATGTACCACATGGAAGACAACAAAGTGGCCGTGGGCTATGTGGTCGGTCTGGACTACGCCAACCCCTGGCTGAGCCCCTTTGAAGAATTCCAGCGCTGGAAGACACACCCCAACGTCAAGTGGTACTTCACCGACGACAAGGGCGAAGTCAACGCCAAGCGCATCGGCTACGGTGCCCGCGCCATCACCGCTGGCGGCCTGATGAGTCTGCCCAAAACGGTGTTCCCGGGCGGTGCCCTGGTCGGATGTGACGCCGGTTACCTGAACGTGAGCCGCATCAAGGGCAGCCATGCCGCCATCAAGACCGGCATGCTGGCTGCAGAAGCCGCTTACGACGCCATCGTGGCAGGTCGCCAGCATGATGAATTGGAAGCCTACCCCGAAGCCTTCGAAGCCAGCTGGCTGCACACCGAGCTCAACAAGTCGCGCAACTTCAAGAGCTGGTTCAAGAAGGGCTTGACCGTGGCCACGTTGATGAACGGCTTTGAACAATACGTGCTGCGCGGTCACATTCCATGGACGCTGCGCCGCAGCAAGCCTGACCATGTTTACCTCAAGCCCGCGGCCGAGTGCGAAAAAATCGAGTACCCGAAACCCGACGGCAAGCTGACCTTTGACCGCCTCTCCAGCGTGTTCATCAGCAACACCAATCACGCCGAAGACCAGCCAGCCCACCTCACGCTCAAGGACGCCTCGGTGCCCGTGAGCGTGAACCTGGCCAAGTTTGCCGGCCCCGAGAGCCGCTACTGCCCAGCCGGCGTGTACGAGTTCGTCAAAAACGAGGACAACAGCGACCGCCTGCAAATCAACGCGCAAAACTGCGTGCACTGCAAGACCTGCGACATCAAGGATCCGACGCAGAACATCGTCTGGGTTACGCCCGAAGGCGGCGGCGGGCCGAATTATTCAGGCATGTGAGCTTGCTCCTCTCGACAAGAAAAGGCCCATATGGGCCTTTTCTTTTGGGATGCGAAGTGGCTGTAGAATTTGCGCTGTCAGGAGAGCGCTTTGTATCCACTTAAGGGTGCCAAGCCGCCGAAGGCGCAGGCTGCAGTGCAGCTGAACGCTCAGGCAAAAGGACTGACAAAACGTCTTGGACGTTGCCTCACTGGAGAGAGGTGCCGGGTCATCGAACCACAGCACCCACCGAAGGAGCAAACCGCAGAACGGACCCCGTTCCCGGCGAATCTCTCAGGTAAAGCGGACAGCGAGGGCCCACCACGGCATGTGCCTTGGTGAACCGTGCCCTTGAAAGCTCAACATGTCCGCCACCGAAAACCTGCTCACCACCCCTTTGAACGGCCTGCACCTCGAGCTTGGCGCGCGCATGGTGCCTTTTGCTGGCTACAGCATGCCGGTGCAATACCCCTCTGGCCTGGTCGCCGAACACCACCACACCCGCACTGCAGCTGGCTTGTTTGATGTTTCTCACATGGGCCAGTTGTGCCTGAGAGGACCTGATGCCGCAGCCGCCTTTGAGAGCCTGATGCCGGTGGACGTGATCGGTCTGGGCCTGCACAAGCAGCGCTATGGCCTCTTGCTCAACGACGAGGGCGGCATCATCGACGACCTGATGTTCGTCAACCGGGGCGAGGATATTTTTGTCATCGTCAACGGTGCTTGCAAACATGGCGATCTGGCGCACATCCAGGCACGCATCGGCAGTCGCTGCACCATCGAGCCGCAATTTGACCGCGCCCTGCTGGCCCTGCAAGGCCCGCAGGCCGTGACTGCGCTGGCCCGCCTGCTGCCTGGCGCCCAGCAGCTCGTGTTCATGACCGGCATGCCATTCACCTGGGAAGGCGCTGACCTTTACGTGACCCGTAGCGGCTATACCGGTGAAGATGGTTTTGAAATTTCGCTGCCTGCCCATGCCGCCGATGCCTTTGCCCGTGCCCTGCTGGCCCAGCCTGAAGTCAAGCCTATTGGCCTGGGTGCCCGCAACTCGCTGCGCCTGGAAGCCGGTCTGTGCCTGTACGGGAACGACATTGACACCAAGAGCACGCCCGTCGAGGCCAATCTGAACTGGGCCATGCAGAAGGTACGCCGCAATGGTGGCGCCCGCGCGGGCGGCTTTCCTGGTGCAGACAAGGTTCTGGCCCAGCTCGATGGCACACAAGCTGCTGAACGTTTGCGCGTAGGTCTGGTCGGCCTGGAACGTGTACCGGTGCGCGAGCATGTGGAGCTGCACAACGAAGCAGGCCTGAAAGTGGGCGAAGTCACCAGCGGTCTGCTCGCCCCCACGGCCGACAAGCCCGTGGCCCTGGCCTACGTGCAGGCAGAATATGCACCCGTAGGGACCCGTCTGAACGCCATGGTGCGCGGCAAAGCCGTACCGATGGAAGTCAGCGCCCTGCCCTTCGTTCCCAACCGCTATTACCGCGGTTGATTTCTGTCCAAACAATCGGGATCTGACCCCCATTACGCAATCGGGATCTGCCCCCCATTACGACCCCAATCAACCAATTCAACCGGAGCAAACCATGATCAAGTACACCGAAGACCACGAATGGATCAATGTTGAAGGCGACATTGCTGTCGTCGGCATCACCCACCACGCGCAGGACGCCCTGGGCGATGTGGTGTTTGTAGACCTGCCCGAAATCGGCAAGTCCTTTGCACAAAAAGATGTGGCCGGTGTGGTCGAGTCCGTCAAGGCTGCCGCTGACGTGTACATGCCCGTGTCGGGCGAGATCGTCGAGGTCAACGAAGACCTGCGCAATGACCCCGCTCTGGCCAACACCGACCCGCTCGGCAAAGGCTGGTTCTTCAAGGTCAAGCTGTCCAACGCTTCGGAAGTTGACGCGTTGCTCGACGAAACCGCCTACAACACCTTCACTGGCTGAGCCTGAACATGACCGACTCCTTGCGCACTCTCGAAAACGACAGCGAATTCATTGCCCGCCATATCGGCATCAGCCCGACGGATGAGCAACTCATGCTCGGCGTCATTGGCGAAGCCTCGCGCCGCGCCCTGATCGATTCGATCGTTCCGCGCTCGATTGCGCGCCAGGAGTCCATGCAGCTGCCCGCAGCCACCACCGAAGCCGCAGCGCTCGACCAACTCAAACGCATTGCGCGCAAGAACAAGCTCTTCAAGAGCTTCATTGGCCAAGGCTACCACGGCACGCACACGCCCGGCGTCATCCTGCGCAACATCCTGGAGAACCCCGCCTGGTACACCGCCTACACGCCCTACCAGGCCGAGATTTCGCAGGGCCGCATGGAAGCGCTGGTCAACTTCCAGACCATGGTCTGCGACCTGACCGGGATGCCGATCGCCAACGCTTCCATGCTCGACGAAGCCACCGCCGCCGCCGAAGCCATGACGCTGGCCAAGCGCTCGGTCAAGGCCAAAGGCGATGTGTTCATCGTGAGCGGCGACGTGCACCCGCAAACGCTCGAAGTCATCGAGACCCGTGCCGCCCCGCTGGGCATCACCGTCAAGGTGGTGCGCTCCAGCGATGAGTGGCAATCGGCCATCGCGCAAGACGACTACTTTGCGGCCCTCAACCAGTACCCCGGCAGCAGCGGCTGGCTGGCCGACTGGCAAGAGAGCGCCGACCTGATCCACAGCAAGCAGGCTGCCTTCATTCTGGCGGCTGACCTGATGGCGCTGGTGCTACTCAAGACCCCGGGCGAGATGGGGGCCGACATCGTGGTGGGCACCACCCAGCGCTTTGGCATGCCCATGGGCGCGGGCGGACCGCACGCGGCTTATCTGGCCTGCCGCGACGAGTACAAGCGCTCCATGCCTGGCCGTCTGGTGGGTGTGAGCGTGGACGCGCACGGTCAGCCCGCTTACCGCCTGGCCCTGCAGACCCGTGAGCAGCACATCCGCCGCGAAAAGGCCACCAGCAACATCTGCACTGCGCAGGTGCTCCCTGCCGTCGTGGCCAGCATGTACGTGGTCTACCACGGTCCAGATGGCCTCAAGCGCATCGCCCAGCGGATTGCCAGCTACACCGCCGTGCTGGCCGAGGGCCTCAAATCGCTGGGCGCCTCGCTCCTCCACGGCACCGCCTTCGACACGCTGACCGTGGACTGCGGCAGCGCCGCCGCGGCCGACGCCCTGCACGCCAAAGCCATGGCCAAGGAGATCAACCTGCGCCGCTACAGCGGTGGCCGTGCGGACTTTGTGGGCATCACGCTCGACGAAACCACCCAGCGCGAAGACATCGCCACGCTCTGGAGCCTGTTCGCGCAGGATGGCCAGAAGCTGCCGTCTTTTGAGCAGTTTGAAAAAGGCATCGCCCCGCTGATCCCCGAACCGCTGCGCCGCACCAGCAGTTTCCTCACGCACCCGGTCTTCAACCGATACCACAGCGAGACCGGGATGCTGCGCTACATCCGCCAGCTCTCCGACAAGGACCTGGCGCTGGACCGCACCATGATCCCGCTGGGGTCGTGCACCATGAAGCTCAACGCCACCAGCGAGATGATCCCCGTCACCTGGCCCGAGTTCGCACTGCCCCACCCCTTTGCCCCGGCCGACCAGCTGCAGGGCTATGCCGAACTGGACCAGCAGTTGCGCGACTGGCTGTGCCAGGCCACCGGCTACAAGGGCATCAGCCTGCAGCCCAACGCCGGCTCGCAAGGCGAGTACGCCGGTCTGCTCGTCATTCAGGCCTACCACCGCGCCCGTGGCGAAGGCCACCGCAACATCTGCCTGATCCCCTCCAGCGCCCACGGCACCAACCCCGCCAGCGCCCAGATGGTGGGCATGCAGGTCGTCGTGACCAAGTGCGACGACAACGGCAACGTCGACATGGCCGACCTGAAAGCCAAGTGCGAGCAGCACAGCGCCAACCTCGCCGCCGTGATGATCACCTACCCCAGCACCCACGGCGTGTTCGAAACGCAGGTCAAAGCCCTGTGCGAACTCGTGCACCAACACGGTGGTCGCGTGTACGTGGACGGCGCCAACATGAACGCGCTGGTGGGCGTGGCCGCCCCCGGCGAGTTTGGCGGTGACGTGAGCCACCTGAACCTGCACAAGACCTTCTGCATCCCCCACGGCGGTGGCGGCCCTGGCGTCGGCCCCGTCTGCGTGGTCGAAGACTTGGTGCCCTACCTGCCCGGCCATGCCACAGCGGGCGTTAAGGTCAACGGCGTAGGGGCCGTGTCCGCAGCCCCCTACGGCAACGCGGCCGTGCTACCGATCAGCTGGATGTACATCCGCATGATGGGCGCCGACGGCCTGCAGCACGCGACCGAAGCCGCCATCCTGGCCGCCAACTACATCAGCAAGCGCCTGGCACCGCACTATCCCACGCTGTACGCGAGCGAAAACGGCCATGTGGCCCACGAGTGCATCCTGGACCTGCGCCACTTCAAGGACACGTGCGGCGTGATGGCCGAAGATGTGGCCAAGCGCCTGATGGATTACGGTTTCCACGCGCCCACCCTCTCCTTCCCGGTGGCCAACACCCTGATGGTCGAGCCCACCGAAAGCGAAACGCTCGAAGAGATCGACCGCTTCATCGACGCGATGATCGCGATTCGCGAAGAGATCCGTCAGGTCGAAAACGGTGTCTGGCCGCAGGACAACAACCCGCTCAAAAACGCCCCTCACACCGCAGGCACGCTGATGGCCGCCGACTGGGATCGCGCCTACCCGCGCGAGGTTGGCGCTGCGCTCAAGGGCCGCGTGCCGGGCAGCGTCAAGTACTGGCCGCCCGTGGGCCGCGTGGACAACGTTTATGGCGACCGCAACCTGTTTTGCACCTGTCTGCCGATGGACGCTTATGCTGACTGAAGCGCTGCAATCCAAACCGGCAACTGCTCGTGCACGATGCGCAGCGCGGGTGCGGGCTGCCTTTTGGCCAGTGTGACAAGACCAAATTTTGCGGTGGCCTTCAATTCTGGCTTCATGTTCAAAATGCGCAAGTCCGGCCCTGCCGCCACAATGCTGAGCACCACCGCGTCACTTTGACGGGCAACTTCCACAATATGGCTGGTCTCGTCGCTGCGCAAGGTCACCAAATCATCCGGGTTGGCTTGAGGACCGTAGGTCGCCATGAGCATGCGCGCCACTTCGTCGCTGAGCGGGGTCGATGCAATGGGAAACACTTTGATGTCCTCCAGGCTCACCGATTTTCTTTTCAGCAAGGGATGCCCTGCTCGCACCATGAATGCGCCTTGCATCTCGAAGGTGTGCGTCACCTCAAAGTCAGACGATGGGCGCATTGCCCGGACATCAATCACCGCTGCATCCAACTCCTGTTCTTTCAGCGCACGCAGCAGCGTCTCTGTATTGCCCCGCGACAAGCTCAGTTGCAACCGCGGATGCTGTGTCGCCATATGACTCATCATCACGCCAGAAAACAGCAAGCCCGGTCCTGAGCCAAGCCCCATACGCAATTTACCGGTCAGACCTTGGTCCAGACCTGCCCCCAGCCGTTTAAGCGCATCCGCATCGCTGACGAGCAATCGTGCTCGCTGCAACACCTCCTGACCAAAGGGCGTCAGACCAATACGGCGGCCCATGCGATCAAACAATTTGCCGCCCAGCTCATCCTCTAGAGACTGAATGCTGCGTGTCAATGCAGGTTGCGTCAGAAACACCGCTTTGGCTGTTTGCGCAAAGGAGCCCCATTGCGCCAACGCCACCAGATGCTTAAGTTGGGTGAGGGTCATTTTTAACTTTAAATTTATAGATCATTGCTTTCGTATGCATTGGACTTTAACAAAACTGACACCTACGATGCAAGAAAAATCACCACCATGGAGACAAGGTGTACCAACTCAGCACTGAAGCCATTGAAGAATTCATCGGCCTGCGCCGTGACATTCATCGCCATCCTGAACTGGCCTACGAAGAGCATCGCACCAGCGCGCTGGTGGCCGACAAGCTTCGCCAGTGGGGCTACAGCGTCACCACCGGCTTGGGTGGCACGGGTGTCGTGGGTCAACTGGTGCGCGGCACCGGTAAAGTACGCATTGGACTGCGTGCCGACATGGACGCGCTGCCCATCGAAGAAAACAACGGCCTGGCCTGGAGCAGTTGCAAACCCGGCTTGATGCATGCCTGCGGCCACGACGGCCACACTGCCATGCTGCTGGCCGCGGCGCAAATGCTGGCCCTACAAACCAGTTGGTCCGGCACCCTGAACCTGATTTTTCAGCCTGCTGAAGAAGGCGGCGGCGGCGCGCTGCGCATGATGCAGGACGGCTTGTTCGAACAATTTCCCTGCGACAGCATTTACGCCATGCACAACATGCCAGGTTTCCCTCAGGGCCAGCTGGTTTTTCGCAACGGCCCCACCATGGCGTCGTCCGACTACATGAGCATCACCCTGCAAGGTCAGGGCGGGCACGGCGCCATGCCGCATCGCGCCAATGACCCCTTGGTGGCCGCCGCTTCGCTGATCATGGCGCTGCAAACCGTGGTCTCACGCAATGTGGACCCACTCCAACCGGCAGTGGTCACGGTCGGTTCGATTCAGGCAGGCAAAGCCAACAACGTCATCCCCGACACCGCCCAGCTTGAGATCAGTGTTCGTGCGCTCGACCCGCAGGTGCGCGTTCACATGCGCCAACGTCTGCACGAGCTGGTGCAACTGCAGGCGCAAAGCTATGGCGTTAAAGCGCACATTGACTGGCGCGACGGCTATGCCGTGCTGGTCAACGATGCGCAATGCACCGCACAAGCGCTGCAAGTGGCCCGCAAACACTTTGCGCCCGAACAGATTGTGGACAACGGCCCCATGCTGACCGGTAGCGAAGACTTCGCCTTCATGCTCGAACGCGTGCCCGGCTGTTACCTGTTCATCGGGAACGGCACTGGCCAGGAGCCTGGAGCCTGCATGGTGCACAACCCGGCCTACGACTTCAACGATCACAATATTGCCATTGGCGCTCAGTACTGGGTGGCTTTGGTCAATGACCTGCTTTCATAACCACCCAAAGGAGACAAACCATGAACCCACGTATCCGCGTCAAAGCCCTGGCAGCCACCGCAGCTGCAGCCGCTCTCTTCGCCACAACCGGCACTGCCCAGGCCAACACCGCCCTGACAATGTCCAGCTGGGTACCCCCTGCTCACTATGTGGTCAAGGACATCCTGGTGCCCTGGACCGAAGAAGTCAAAAAAGTGACCCAAGGCCGGGTCAGCATCAACCTGTTGCCCAAAGCCGTGGGCAGTCCGCCACAGCACTTCGAGCTGGCACGCAAAGGTGTCGCCGACGTCACATGGGGCAACTTCACCTACGAGCCTGAGCGCTTCAAGATGATGTGGTTTGCCGAGCTGCCGATGATGGGCTCCAACTGCGAAGCCACCTCAGTCGCACTGTGGCGCACCTATGACAAATTCCTGGCCTCCAATGACGCATTCAAAGGCGTCAAGATGCTCGGCGTAGGCATGCTCGGCGGCGGTCAATTCAATCATCCCAGCAAATTGATCGACAGCCTGGATGCACTCAAGGGGCAAAAAGTACGCATGGGAGGCCCTATCCAGAAGCGTCTGCTCGAAGAGATGGGCGCCATTCCGGTAGCCGGCCCCGCGACCAAGGCTTATGAAATGTTGCAAGGCGGCCAGATTGATGCATCCTTGCATGGCCTGGAGTCCGTGGTCAACTTCCGTCTGGACGGCGTGCTCAAGAACCACACCATCGTCCCCAATGGGTTGTATGACGGCACCTTCTTCATCGTGATGAATGAAGGCAAGTGGAGCAAAATCAACAAAGCCGATCAGGCCGCCATCATGAAAGTGTCGGGCGAGATGCTCTCACGCAGATGGGGGCAAGAGTTTGACAAACAGACCAAGTCTGCCGAAGCCAAAATGCGCGCCGATGGCCACAAGTTCGGTGAGCCTGGCAAAGACGTGATGAACGTGATTCGCAAAGTACGCGCTGACATGCTTCAGGAGCTCAATACCGAAGGCCCCAAGTTTGGCGTGAACAACCACAACGCCGTTCTGGACTTCTACGAGCAACAGTACAAGCTGCTGTCCAAATAAACCCGACTTACTCAAATGATGGTTGTCATGAAACGTGTTCTTCAACCCCTTCAGCGCTTTGTCGGCACTGGACTGGTCGTGATGCTTTTTTCCATGGTTGCAATGACATTTGTCGATGTGCTCGGCCGGCGCCTGTTCAACACCCCGGTGTTTGGCGCGAACGACATCACAGAACACCTCATGGCTGCCATCATTTTTTCGGGCTTACCCCTGCTGACCGGACAGCGTGGGCACCTGAGCATCGATTTGTTTGACAAATGGCTGCTCACCCCCGGCTGGCGCCTGTGGCACCGGGCTGTGGATGTGATCATCAGTGCGGTTCTGGCTTTGATCGCCTATGAGTACTACATGGCCATTGAAGAGGCACGCAACATCAACGAGGTCAGCCAGGCCCTGCTCATCCCTCGTTACTGGATGTATGCGTTCATTTCGTTCACAACGTCTTTGGCCGCAGTAGTTGCCTTGTTTGTGGATGCTCCACACCCCGAATACCACGAGGAGATACCGTCATGATGGTCGGTCTGTTTTGCCTGGCCGCCGTTTTGTTGCTGGCTTTTTTGCGTGTACCGCTGGGCATCAGCCTGATGGCTGTGGCCATAGGCGGCATCAGCTATCTCAACAGTTTCGATGTGGCTCGCACTTTGCTGCCGATGACCTTGACAGAAGCGTCATTTTCATATGACCTGGCAGTGGTTCCCCTGTTCATTCTGATGGGCGACATCCTGTCGCGCACAGGCATTTCAGCCGACTTGTTTCGCGCCGCTTATGCCTTTTTGGGCGCCATTCGCGGAGGTTTGGCATTGGCCACCATGGTGACCTGCGCTGGCTTCAGCGCCGTGTGTGGCTCCAGCTTTGCCACTGCAGCCACCATGGCCAAAGTGGCTTACCCCAGCATGCAAAAGTATGGCTACTCAGAGCGCCTGGCCACAGCCACTATCGCTGCTGGCGGCACCTTGGGCATTCTGATTCCACCGTCCATCATCCTGATGATTTACGGTATCCTCACTCAACAAAACATTGGTGAGTTGTTTGTGGCCGGCGTGTTGCCTGGGCTGCTGGGCCTGTCGCTGTACATGCTGGCGATTTACCTGATTGCCGTGTTCAAGCCCGAGCACGCACCACGCGGCGAAAAAGTATCTGCCAAGGAACGCTGGCAATCGCTTGCAGGCGTATGGCCCTTCATGGCGCTGTTCACCCTCATCATTGGTGGCTTGTACATGGGCTGGTTCACAGCCACCGAAGCCGGTGGCATGGGCGCGGGCACAGCCCTGATCATTGCCTTGCTGCAAAAACGCCTGTCCTGGCAAACCTTCCATGAGACGTTGCTAGCCACTGCCAAGACATCCGTCATGCTCTATGTGGTGCTGTTTGGCGCCATGATGTTTTCGCAGCTGATTTCGTTTTCAGGTCTGGCCGATGAACTGCTGAACATGGTGCAAGGTTCTGGGCTGTCAAAAACCGGCATTCTGCTGTCCATCCTGGCAGTGTTCCTGTTGCTGGGTTGCGTGATGGATTCGATGGCCATCATCCTGATTTTTGTTCCACTGTTCACGCCTGTATTGATCGCACAAGGTTTCGACCTGGTGTGGTTCGGCATCATCGTGGTGGTCCTGACCGAAATCGGTCTGATCACGCCACCTGTAGGCATGAACGTGTTTGTACTGAAAGCAAATTTACCGGGCGTGCGCGTGGGCACCATCTTCCGTGGTCTGGTGCCCTTCATCGCCGCCGACCTTGTGCGCTTGGGCGTGCTGGTCGGTTTCCCATCGATTTCGCTGGTTCTTGTTCAGCTCATGAGATAATCAAATTCGTCTGCATCGGGAGAGACCAGCCCCGCGCTGGCGCCGAAGGAGCAACCACCCCGGAAACTCTCAGGCCAAAGGACCGATGCAGGAAGGCGCCCGATAGGGCACCACACACTCTGAAGAGTGACCAGGACTCGTCACCTGGTCCACCGCAGGAGCAAGTTCCAGACTGGAACGAATCTCTCAGGTCTCAAACAGAGGGGGTCATGCCGTGCACATGCCGTGCGCTGCATGTCCTTCCATTTGAGACGTTTTGCAAAGAGAGAAAGCTCCATGAAAAAGCACATGGTTGTCATCGGCGGCGGCATCACCGGCGTCACTTCCGCCTACGCCCTCGCCCGTCAGGGTTTCCAGGTCACCCTCATCGAAAAGAACCGCTACGCGGCCATGGAAACGTCCTACGCCAACGGCGGTCAGCTCTCGGCCTCCAACGCCGAAGTCTGGACCCACCCGTCCACCCTCATCAAGGGCCTGAAGTGGATGATGAAAGCCGACGCCCCGCTCTTGATGAACCCCAAGCCCAGCTGGCACAAGTTCAGCTGGATCGCCGAGTTCGTCGCCAACATCCCCAAGTACGAACGCAACACGATCGACACGGCCAAACTGGCGATCGATGCCCGCGAGCACCTGTTCGCCTGGGCGGCCAGCGAAGGCATTGACTTCGACCACAAGCGCGAAGGCATCCTGCACATCTACCGCGACAAAAAGGGCTTTGACCATGCAGGCCGTGTCTCGAAGCTGCTGGCCGCAGGCGGCCTGGAGCGCCGTGCCGTCACGCCCGAGGAAATGCGCGCCATCGAGCCCACGCTGCAAGGCCAGTACTATGGCGGTTACTTCACCGAAAGCGATTCGACCGGCGACATCCACAAGTTCACTTTTGGTCTGGCACAGGCTTGCAAGCGACTGGGCGTGCAAATGCTCACGGGGCATGAGGTATTGAACGTCAGCAGTGATGGCGAAGTCGCCACAGTCCAGGTCCGCTATGAAGGACAGATCGACACCTTGCGTTTTGACGGCATCGTCATCAGCGCCGGCGTTCACAGCCGCCGCCTGGCCGCGCAGCTCGGCGACCGCCTCAACGTCTACCCGGTCAAGGGCTACTCGATCACCGTCAACATGCCCGACGCCGCCAGTCAGGCCGCTGCGCCGCAAGTCAGCCTGCTGGACGATGAAACCAAGCTGGTCACGAGTCGTCTGGGCGATGACCGTTTCCGCGTGGCCGGCACCGCCGAGTTCAACGGCTTCAACCTCGACATCCGCGCCGACCGCATCGCCCCGCTGATCCGCTGGGTCAACGAATGCTTCCCCGGCATCGACACCCGCAAGGTGGTGCCCTGGGCCGGCCTGCGCCCCATGATGCCTGACATGTTGCCGCGCGTCGGTGCTGGCAAAAAAGCCAATGTGTTCTACAACACGGGTCACGGTCACCTGGGCTGGACGCTGAGTGCCATCACCGCGCATCAGCTGGCCGGGCATGTCCAGCAGTCGCTGTTGCTCAGTCCAAGCCTGGGGGCCAGCGGCTTGTCAAAAACGGGTGCTGTACACCACGCCCACGGATGATCGACTGATGACAGGTACCAAGAGGTACCTGTCGCTGTACCAAGCCCCAATCGCTGAGCCGATGGCGTGCGAGGCCATATCAAGGTACTGGCTGGAACGCTTGCCGCCGCGAGCAATGCTTGCGCTTTCGACCAGTATCCCGGCAGCCGTGCTGGCAGCAAAACCGATCATGGCACGATGGGGTGAATCGCGGTACACATATGAAATTCCACCCGCCAACAAGGCTCCACCTGCGGCATGTGACACCTCACTTGTCCAGCCATCGTAAGCCTGGCATGTCCCTGCGGTAGCCAGCAGTACCCCCATCATGATGTGTTTCATTCGAGACTCCTGAGCTTGTATTGAACAATTTCGTGATTGTCGCTTCCCCCCGCGATGCGTCGTCATCCGATAATCGGACTATTGACCCTCATCAACATCGCATGCCAGAAGTTTCGTCCGTGAAGGTGCTCTGCCTCATCCCCCCGATGACGCAGCTCAACACCCCCTACCCCTCCACCGCCTACCTCACGGGCTTTCTGCGCTCGCGCGGTGTGAACGCGGAACAAGCCGACCTGGCGCTGGCACTGGTGCTGCAGCTCATGAGTCACTCAGGCTTGGTGCAACTGCGTGAGGCGGCCCTTGCGCAGCCTGAAGAAAAACGCAGTGGCCCGGTCAACTTTTTTTTGGACCACTTTGAACGCTACGCGCAAACGATCAATCCGGTCATAGCGTTTTTGCAGGGGCGCGACAGCACGCTGGCGCACCGCATCGCCAGCCGAGGCTTTTTGCCAGAAGGCCCACGCTTTGCCACGCTCGACAGCTACGACGATGAGGAAACCGGCGATCCACTGGGCTGGGCCTTTGGCGCTTTGGGCAGCACCGACCGTGCACGGCACCTGGCCACGCTGTATTTGAACGACCTGGCCGATGTGCTGCAAGGCGCGGTGGATGAGCGATTTGAGTTTGTGCGCTACGCCGAAAGTCTGGCCGCCGCGCAGCCCAGCTTTGACCCGCTGGCCCAAGCCTTGGCCGCGCCGCCCAATCTGGTGGACCGGACACTGGCCGAACTCACGCTAGCGGCCATCGCGCAGCACAGCCCCCAGCTGGTCTTGCTGTCGGTGCCTTTTCCTGGTTCGGTTTATGGCGCGCTGCGCATCGCCCAAACCCTCAAGCAACACCACCCCAACATTCGCATTGGACTGGGCGGTGGCTTTGTGAACACCGAGCTGCGCGAGCTGGCCGAACCGCGCTTGTTTGATTTAGTGGACTATGTGACGGTCGACAGCGGCGAGCGTCCGGTGCTCGCACTGGTCGAGCACCTGCAAGGCCAACGCAGCCGCGAACGCCTAGTGCGCACCTTTGTACGAGAAGATGCTCTCGTCAGGTGGATCAACTGGCCAGAGCCCGATATTCCCTTTGAAGACGTGGGCACGCCCACCTGGGACGGCCTGCCGATCCACGACTATCTGAGCTTGCTGGACATGCTCAACCCCATGCACCGTCTCTGGAGCGACGGGCGCTGGAACAAGCTGACCATTGCCCACGGCTGCTACTGGAAGAAATGCAGCTTCTGCGATGTGAGCCTGGACTACATCGGCCGCTACGAAACCGCACAGGCCAGCACGCTGGTGGACCGCATTGAAGCCATCGTGGCGGAAACGGGCCAGACCGGCTTTCATTTTGTGGACGAAGCTGCGCCGCCCAAAATTCTCAAGGCCCTGGCCGAAGAATTGCTGCGTCGCAAGGTGCAGATCAGCTGGTGGGGCAACATCCGCTTTGAAAAAACCTTCACCCCCGAGCTGAGCGAGCTGCTGGCCGAAAGCGGCTGCATTGCCCTATCGGGAGGTCTGGAGGTCGCCTCTGACCGCTTGCTGGCCCTCATGCAAAAAGGCGTGACGGTAGACCAGGTGGCACGCGTGACGCGTGGCATGGCCGACGCCGGCATTCTGGTGCACGCCTACCTGATGTACGGCTTTCCCACCCAAACGCTGCAGGACACGGTGGACGCGCTCGAATACGTGCGCCAGCTCTTTGAAAACGGCTGCATCCACAGCGGCTTCTTCCACCGCTTTGTCTGCACCGTGCATTCACCCGTGGGGCAAAACCCCGAGGCCTATGGCGTGCAACTGGTGCCGCTGCCCGAAGTCACCTTTGCCAAAAACGACGTCGGCTTCATCGACCCCACGCCCATGCCCCGGGGCGTGGACCACGACGTTCTCGGCCGAGGCCTCAAGAAGGCCATCTACAACTTCATGCACGGTGTGGGACTGGAACAAGACGTGCGCGACTGGTTCGAACTGCCAAAGGGCGTCTGCCCCAAGCCCACCGTCAAGCGCGACCGGATCGGCATCGCCTTGCGGCGCTAAGTTTCACCAGGCGATGGGCTGTCCCCGGTGGTCCAAGAAGACGGCCCGCCCGGTCGCAGGCGCCGCGTCCAGCGCCTGCAGCAGGCCCTGCACCGACGTCTCCGGCGCCAAGGCATCGCTCCCCACAAAAGGCGCACTCAGGCTTGAACGCACCGTGCCTGGCTGAAGTGCAGCCACCACCGCCAACGGGCGCTGGCGACTGATTTCAATCGCGGCGGTCTGCAGCAACTGGTTGAGCGCGGCCTTGGCTGCGCGGTAACCGTACCAGCCGCCTTTGTGGTTGTCTTCAATGCTGCCCACACGTGCCGACAGCTTGGCCCAGATCACGCGCTCGCCACGGGCCAGCAGCGGGTTGAGGTGGCGCAGCAGCAGGGCTGGCCCCACGGCATTGACCTGCACAGAGCGCAGCAGGCGGTTGGCATCCAGCTCCTGCAAGCGTTTTTCGGGGCCATGGCCGTCGATGGTGAGCGCTCCTGAGGCATCCACCACCAGATGCAAAGGGCCTTGCACCTGCAGGGCCAGTGCCTCGAGACTGGCTTGGTCCGCCAAATCCCACTCGGTGGGTTCACCTCGCCGAATGGCTTGCACATCGCTGCAGCGCGGGTCGGCACGCAAGGCCTGCACGAAGGCCTGTCCAATGCTGCCGCTGGCGCCAATCACCAGCGCACGGTAGCCCTCTGGCAGGCTGCGCATGGAGACCATCATCGCCGGCCTCCAGCCTCGTACACGCAGCGAAAGCCGATGTAGACCGCATAAAAGTCAGCGTTTTTGAAGGCCTGCACATCGGCTTTCATCTGGTAGGCCGGGTACCACCAGGAGCCACCCAGGGTCTGGCGCTCCTGGCCGCGGGCATCAAGCGCCCACTCCCATACATTGGCGCCCATGTCGTGCAGCCCATTCACACCGGCACGCGTCTGCGTGACCGGGGCGGCACGGGGCCAGGGGTCGGGGTCGCTGGTGTTGGCGCCTTGCGGACTCTCGCCTGTGGTCCAAGGGTAGGTTTTGCCGCGCACCCAGGGTTCCGGGGGTGCCGTGCGCAGCTCGGTAAAGCCGGCGCGGCGCCATTCGGCTGCGGTCGGCAGCCGCCCACCGGCCCACTGGCAATAGGCGGCGGCTTCCGCATGGGTCAAGTGCACAGCGGGCAAGTCGGGCGCAGCGGATACGCCATCGGGTTGGCGCCAGGTCCAACCGGGGCGGCGCTGCCAGCCTGCCACATATTCAAAGCCACCACCTTCTTGCTCGGCGCGGGTGCGCACCCCCGTGGCCTGCACGTATCGGGCAAATTGCCCAATGGTCACTTCGGTGCGGTCGATCTGCAGGCCGCCCATTTCTGGCAAGGCTACCCTCTCGCCCATCTGCGCATGTGCGCTGCTCAGCAGCAGCAGCAACAGCACCGCCACCATGGCTACGCCCCTCAGCTTCATCCCCTGGTCTCCTGATCAGGCCACCAGCGCAGCGCAGCGCGTTGCAAGCGCGGGCGCAGCGGCAAAAAAACGCGGTAAGCCAGCTCCAGCAGCCAAGACATGGGTGGCCAAACAAACACCCAGCCCAACACTCGCCAGCCCGGCAAAGCCAGCCACAAGCGCGAAAAGGCCGCACCTCCACTCCACAAGCGCTTGTGTTCATCGCGCACATGAAAGCGACGCATCGCGACCTCGCACGACAGGCCCTCACCCAGGGGCAGGCCAGCGCTCACGTCCAGCCAGCGCAGTCGGTCTGCACCTCGCAAACGGCGGTAGAGGGCAATCTCCCGTCGGCACAGCGGGCAGCTGCCGTCGTAATAAACCGTCAATTCAGTGCTCATCATGGTCTGACTCTAGTGCAGGCTAAAGGCGTCCATCGAAATCGTCCGGAACTGAACCTCACGGCTGATATAAACCGGGCCAGGACCATGGGTCCGCCCCCAACCCGCAGCGCCCAAAGCAAAGTAAATCGTCAGGAAGTGTTCATCGCTTGGGTGCGCCCGCTTTGCATCGGGCGCCCGAGCTCGATAGTCCAGCATGGAGGCTAAATCGCCTTGCATCAGCGTATCGTGGACCCAGCCGCAAAACGCGGCTACATAGGGCTCAGTGGGACCGTCTTCACGACGCAGCTCATACAGGTTGTGCGTCATGCTGCCCGATGCCACCAGCAAGATGCCTTGTTCACGCAAGGGGGCCAACGCTTGACCCACCGCATAAATATCGGCCGTGCTGAAGCCATCGGGCAAGGACACCTGAACCACTGGCACATCGGCCTGCGGGTACAAATGCATCAAAGGCACCCAGCAACCGTGATCGTAGGGACGTCGTTCGTCGGCTGCGTGTGGCACGCCAGCGGTTTGCAACAAGTCCATGACTTTGTCGGCCAAGGCCGGATCGCCCTGCGCCGGGTATTGCAGCTGGTAAAGCGCATCCGGGAAACCGCCAAAGTCATGCCAGGTACGCGGCATGGGTGTGCTCATCACCGCTACGCCACCGCGCGTCATCCAGTGCGGCGAGATCAGCACAATGCCTTTGATGCGGTCGGCAGGTGCCTGCTCTGCGGCCCATTGCTGCAAAGCCGGACCCGTCTGCCCAGGGTTCAAGGCAAACAAAGGCGAACCGTGCGAAACAAACAAGACTGGCGTGCGCGGCTGCTCACTCATTCGTCGGCTTCCCAGGCGGCCTGCGCCGCAATTTGCCGCAAGGCCTGCTCGAACACTGCAGAAGGTTGCCCGCCCGAAATCAAGTGCTTGTCGTTGATGATGACCGCTGGAACCGAACGGACCCCGGCCTGCTGGTACATGCGCTCCACGGCGCGCACTTTGTCGGCGTAGGCATCCATGTCCAGCACTTCGTTGGCAGCCACTTCATTCAAGCCCGCTTCCCGCGCAGCCGCAAGCAACACCGCTTTGTCGGCAATGTGCTCAGCTCGGCCATGGTAGGCCGCCAGCAAGGCTTGCTTGAGGCGCAGCTGAGCGCCTTCGCCCTGGCCCTCGGCCCAAGCCAACAGACGGTGGGCATCGAAGGTGTTCCACACGCGACCGCGTCCATCGGGGTTGAAGGCAAAGCCCACCTCCTGACCTCGGGCGGTGATGGTCTGGCGAATACGCGCCTGATCCGCAGCGGTGGAGCCGTATTTTTGCGTCAAGTGCTCGGACAGATCCTGCCCTTCAGGGCCCATGTCAGGGTTGAGTTCAAAGGGCTGAAAATGCAGCTCGGCGCTCACCTCGCCTTGCAGACGGCCGAGCGCCTGCTGCAAGGAATACAAACCCACCGCGCACCAAGGGCAAGCCACGTCCGAGACGAAATCGATTTTCAAAGGAATGCTCATGTCAGCATCTTGCCCCAAATCGCGGACAATGGGGATATTGCATACGCCATACCCCTGAGCACATCATGAAAATCCTGACCCTCAACGGCATCAATCTCAACATGTTCGGCAAACGCGATCCGGCTCAGTATGGCACCGCCACCCTGACCGAAATCGATGCAAAACTGGTCGCTTTGGGCAAGGAACTGGGCGCCGAGGTCGAGTGCTTCCAGACCAACTTTGAAGGCGAAATGGCTGAGCGCATTCACCGCGCCCACACGGACGGCACGCAAGCCGTGCTGATCAACGCAGGTGCCTGGACGCATTACAGCTACGGCATCCGCGATGCGCTGGCCATCCTCAAGTGCCCGATCATCGAGGTGCACATGTCCAACATCCACGCCCGCGAAGAATTCCGTCACCACTCGGTGATTGCGCCCATCGCCAAAGGCCAGATCGCCGGTTTTGGCGTGGACAGCTACCTGCTGGCCCTGCGCGCTGCCGTGTCAGCCATTCAGGCCTGATCACTCAAAGTCTGGATCAAGGCGGCGTTGAACGCCTGAGCCGCCTCATACTGAACCCAATGCCCTGCACCAGACACAGTGGTCCAGCGATTCCACTGACCACACAGCATTTGCATGGCCCCCTGCACCTCGGGTAGCCGCTCGCGATAAAGCGCATCGTGCTCACCATAAATGGCACTCACCGGCACCTGCACATCAGGCAGGGCTCGCGCCAGAATGTCGGTGCTGGACAAACGCCTGCGCGGCATGCGGTCGCGGTGCACATTGGCGGTATGCAAAGCCAGCGCCAGAGAGTCCAACGCACTGGCGTTTTGGAACATCAGCGCCATCAAGTTGTATTTATGGATCTCTTCCTGCGCCTCGGACGTGGCCAAGTGCCGCCAGCCTTTGAGGGGCGTACGCACCGCTGTTTGAAGGCCCATGCCAGGAGCGCCCACCAGCACAAGTGCGTGTGCGTCCTGCGGATAGGCCTGCAGCCACAAACCCGCCGTCATGCCGCCAAAGGAAAAGCCCACCAGCTGGACAGGCCCCTTGGGTGCCAGTTGCTGCAAGCCGTCATGCAAGTAAGAGGACAAAGCATCAACATCCACGCAACCAGGCGGCAAGTCTGAGTCGCCAAAGCCCGGCAAGTCCGGGACCAGTACGCGCCAGCCCGCATCACGCAAGGCGGCGATATTGCGCACCCAATGCAGCCAGCTGCCACTGCCGCCGTGCAACAACACCACAGTGGCGCTGTCTTGCTCACCCCAGCTGTGCCAGACCACGGTAACGCCGTCGACCTCGGTCACCAGGCGCTGCCCATCGGTCAGCGCGATACGCAAGTCGCCTTCAATGAAATCAGGCACATCCATCATCTTTTTCTCTCACTGCATGGCCGCGGGGTGCGTCAGACGCCACATGCGCCAGCCCGCCGCCATGGCCAACAAGGCGCACAAGGTCATGACGGCGAATACCGTGCGCAAGCCCCAGTATTCACTGATCACCCCCCCGGCGAAACCACCCAGTACACCCGGCACGCCATAAGCAATCACGGTATACAGGGCTTGGCCGCGACCACGCATACGCCCTGGGAAATGGTGCGACAGCAGCGCTACACAAGCCGTGTGATGGGCAGCAAAAGTCAAGGCGTGCAAGGCCTGCGCCAGCAGCAGCACCCACAACACATCAGCCCACACAGTGGTCACACCCATGCGCAGCGCCATGGCTGCCGAACACAGAACGATCCAGGCCGTCAGCGGCAAACGCGGCAACCAGCGCGATTGGGTAAAGAACCAAGCGATCTCAACCAGCACAGAAACAGCCCACAAGGCGCCGATCATGGTTTTGCTGTATCCCAATGCATCCAGATACAGCGAGAAAAACACATAAAGCCCCATGTGCGAGAGCACATGAAAAAACGCTGCAATAAAAAACCAGCGAACTTCCGGGCGTTGCACAACAGCCCAGACCCGCACGCTTTGGGCGTGCACAGGCTGGGCTTCTTTCAAATTGGGCATGAGCAGCGTGCTCACCCACACAGCCAGCAGACTCAACACCGTCCAGGTCGCAAAGCTTTGCATGCCTTGAGCTTCAAACCAGGCACCGGCTACGAACACAGTGGCCATGAAGCCCAGCGAGCCCCACAAACGCACACGTCCATAACGCCGTGCATCAAAGCCGCCCCCCAGACTGACCAGGTGAGCCATGGCCGCCTCGCTCATGGGCATCATGGCACTGGTGTGCGTGAACATCACGAGCAGCACAACGCCCAGCATGACCGGAGACAGAGACCACCACAACGCACTGGCGCACAGCAAAGCCACGGCAGCACCCCAGCGCAGAAAGCGCACACGCTCACCCGTGTGGTCACTGAGCCAGCCCCACACGTAGGGGGCAAACAAGCGCGTCACCGCCTGCATCGAGCTGAGCACACTGATGGTCAGCAAGCCCAGGCCCAAATCCTTGAGCCACAGCGGAAGGTAGGAGTTGAACAGCCCAATGTGGGCGAAGTACGTCGCCGACAGGGCTGCAAAGGGCAGCAGCGCCTTGCGCTCTGCCATCAAGGCTTGCTGGCCGCAATCGGGGCCAGATCATGGGCCACATCCGCGCTTTGGGCACGGAACTGCAACGCATGCTCCATGATCACCAGGGCCAGCATGGCCTCGGCAATGGGTGTGGCTCGAATGCCCACGCAAGGGTCGTGACGACCTTTGGTGATGACCTCGGTCGCATGGCCTTCCGAGTCAATCGTCTGGCGAGGAATCAGGATCGAGCTGGTCGGCTTGATGGCGATGGACACCTCAATGTCCTGGCCCGAGCTGATGCCTCCCAGAATGCCACCGGCATTGTTGCCCACAAAGCCTTCGGGCGTGAGCGAGTCGCCTGCCGTGCTGCCCTTTTGCGTGACGCAGCCAAAGCCAGCGCCAATCTCGACGCCCTTGACAGCGTTGATGCCCATCATGGCGTAGGCAATATCGGCGTCGAGCTTGTCAAACAGCGGCTGCCCCAGGCCAACGGGAACTCCGCGAGCCACCACACGCAGACGCGCACCGCATGAGTCGCCGGATTTGCGCAGCGCGCTCATGTAGTCCTCTAGCGCTGACACATCAGCCACGGGTGCAAAAAACGGATTGTTGGGCACATGGTCCCAGCTTTCAAAACCAATCGGCACTTCACCAATTTGCGTCATGCAGCCCACAAAGGTGGTGCCCAGTTTTTCCTTGAGCCACTTCTTGGCCACCGCACCCGCTGCCACCATGGGCGCAGTCAGTCGGGCCGAAGAGCGGCCGCCGCCACGTGGGTCGCGGATGCCGTATTTGCGCCAGTAGGTGTAGTCAGCATGACCGGGGCGGAAGGTTTGCAGAATGTCGCCGTAATCCTTGCTGCGCTGGTCGGTGTTCTGGATCAGCAGGCAGATCGGGGTGCCGGTGGTCTTGCCCTGGTACACGCCAGAGAGAATTTGGACCGCATCGGGCTCATTGCGCTGGGTGACGAATTTGCTGGTCCCTGGACGGCGACGGTCCAGATCGGGCTGAATGTCGGCCTCGGACAGTGCAAGCCCCGGCGGACAGCCGTCAATCACGCAGCCGATGGCCGGGCCGTGGGATTCACCGAAGTTGGTGACTGCGAAGAGGTTTCCGAAGGTATTGCCGCTCATGGGTGCAGATTATCCCAGAGCCAACGGCCATCAGGCCTCGTCTTTCTCCGGCCAGTCACGAATGTAGGCCTTGAGCATCTTGTTTTCGAAATTCTGCGCGTCCACCACGGCTTTGGCGACGTCATAAAAGCTGATCACGCCCATGAGCAGCGTGCCATCCATCACAGGCATGTAGCGGGCATGGCGCTCCAGCATCATGCGGCGTACCGCGTCCATATCGGTGTCACTGGAGCAGACCAGAGGGCTGGCGTCCATGGCCTCGGCGACCTGGGTGATGCCGACCTGACCCCCGTTGCGGTTGATTTGCAAGATCACTTCGCGAAAAGTCAACACACCTGCCAAGCGACCTTTATCCATCACCACCAAGGACCCAATGTCCTGCTCCTGCATCAAAAGCATGGCTTTGGCCAGCGTTTCATGCGGCGGAACCGTGAACAGCGTGTGGCCTTTAACGCGCAGGATGTCGCTGACTTGCATGGTATTTGTCTCCAATGTGATGCGGCACAAATTCTGGCTCTCAATATAGCCCACAATAAGCCTGACCAAGCTTAGTGCTGAGCCCTTGCCGCAAGCTTTCGAGCAAGGACCACCATAGGAGACAACCATGCCCGGCTATTCCGACCCCGGCTTTGACACCCTTTCCCTGCACGCTGGGGCCTCACCAGACCCGACCACCGGTGCACGCGCGGTACCCATCCACCTGACCACGTCTTTTGTCTTCGAGTCCAGCGACCAGGCCGCCGCCCTCTTCAACCTGGAGCGGGCGGGTCATGTGTACAGCCGCATCAGCAACCCGACGACTGCCGTGCTGGAGCAGCGCATATCGGCCCTCGAAGGCGGCATTGGGGCCATTGCCACGGCCAGCGGCCAGGCCGCGTTGCACCTGGCCGTCAGCACATTGATGGGCGCGGGCAGCCACATCGTGGCGTCCACCGCGCTGTACGGCGGCTCGCAAAACCTGCTGCACTACACGATGCGCCGCTTTGGCATCGAGACGACTTTTGTGAAGCCCGGCGACATCGACGGCTGGAAAGCGGCCGTGCGCCCCAACACCAAATTGTTCTTTGGCGAGACCGTGGGCAACCCGGGCCTGGACGTGCTGGACATCCCCACCGTGAGCCAGATCGCCCACGAGGCCGGCGTGCCGCTGCTGGTGGACTCGACACTGACCTCCCCCTGGTTGATCAAGCCTTTTGACCACGGCGCCGATCTGGTCTACCACTCGGCGACCAAATTCCTGTCGGGCCACGGCACCGTGATCGGCGGCGTGCTGGTGGATGGTGGCAGCTTTGACTGGGAGCGCTCGTGCAAATTCACCGAACTGACGCAGGCCTATGAGGGCTTTCACAACATGGTCTTCACCGAGGAAAGTACGGTGGGCGCCTTTTTGCTGCGTGCCCGACGCGAAGGCCTGCGCGACTTCGGGGCCTGCCTGTCGCCGCACAGCGCCTGGCTGATCTTGCAGGGCATGGAAACCCTGTCGCTGCGCATGGAACGCCACATGGCCAACACCGCCAAAGTGGTCGAATTTCTGGCCTCACACCCTTTGGTGTCACGCGTCGGCCATCCGCTGCTGGAAAGCCACCCCAGCCACGCGCTGGCGCAAAAGCTGCTGCCGCGCGGCGCCGGTTCGGTCTTCAGCTTCGACATTGCAGGCAGCCGCCAGCAAGGCAAAGCCTTCATCGAGGCACTCAAGGTCTTCAGCCACCTGGCCAATGTAGGCGACGCCAAGAGCCTAGTGATCCACCCGGCCAGCACCACGCATTTCCGCATGAGCGACGAAGCGCTCGCGCAGGCCGGCATCGGCCCGGGCACCATCCGCCTGTCGATTGGCCTGGAAGACGCGGCCGACCTCATCGATGACCTGAAAAAAGCCTTGAAGGCTGCGGAGAAAGCGGCATGAAGCTGGGGAGCATTTACGCCTACACCGGCGGCAAGGAATTTGACGCCGCCAAGCCCACCGTGGTTTTCATCCACGGGGTGCTCAACGACCACAGCGTCTGGATTTTGCAAAGCCGCTACCTGGCACACCACGGCTGGAACGTGCTGACCATTGACCTGCCGGGCCACTGCAAAAGCGGCGGTGAGCCGCCCTCCACCGTCGAAGAAGCCAGCGCCGCCATCGTGGCCCTGCTTGACGCCGCCGGGGTACAAAAGGCCGCGCTGGTCGGCCACAGCTTTGGCTCACTGATCGCCCTGGAGACCGCTTCCCGAAACCCTGAGCGCGTGAGCCACCTGGTGCTGGTGGGCACAGCCTTCCCGATGCGCGTGTCGCCTGCCTTGCTCGAATCGAGTGTGTCCTCACCCATGAAGGCCATCGACATGGTCAACACCTTTTCGCACTCCACACTGGCGCCACCGCCCTCGGCGCTGGGCCCCGGCACCTGGCTGTACGGCGGCAGCCGCGCGCTGATGCGCCGCGTGCTGGCCAGCAACACCAAAGTCAATGTGTTTTTCACCGGCTTCAAGGCCTGCGACAGCTATGCCAATGGCGACGCTGCGATGGAAAAAGTGCAGTGCCCCACCCTGTTTTTGCTGGGCAGCCAGGACCAAATGACGCCACCCAAAGCCGCGCAAAGCCTGGTGAGCAAAGCCCAAAACGCCAAAGTGGTGAAACTGCCCGCCGGCCACTCGCTGATGACCGAGGCCCCCGACGGTGTGCTGCAGGCGCTCAAGGACTTTCTCAAGGCATGAACACCATCACGCCCGCCATGACCGCTGCCCGGGCCGCAGAAATTGCAGCCCATCTGGACCTGCGCCAACTGCCTGCCGATTTTCTGGCCAACCCCTACCCGGTCTATGCCCGGTTACGCGAGACCGATCCTGTCAAACGCATGCCCGATGGTTCGGTGTTCCTGACCCGCCACGCTGACTTGGTGGCGGTGTACCGCGACGCGCAACTGTTCAGCTCGAACAAGCAGGTGGAATTTGCCCCCAAGTACAACCACGGGCCCTACGATCAGGCCCCCTGGGCGGTAGCACCCGGCGTCTCGCCACTGTTCCAGCACCACACCAGCTCGCTGGTGTTCAACGACCCGCCGCTGCACACCCGTGTGCGCCGCATCATCATGGGCGCCCTCACGCGCCGCGCCATCGAAGGCATGACGCCGGGGCTGGTACGTCTGGTGGACGAGTTGCTGGACGCCATGCAAGCCAAGGGCGGCGGCGACCTGATCGAAGACTTTGCCAGCGCGATCCCGGTGGAGATCATCGGCAACCTGCTGGACGTACCGCATGGCGACCGAGGCCCACTGCGCGGCTGGTCTCTGGCTATTTTGGGCGCACTCGAACCCGCACTCACACCCGAACAAGAAGCCTTGGGGCATCGCAGCGTCAACGAATTTCTCGACTACCTCAAGCAACTGGTCGCAGATCGCCGCAAGCACCCCGGCGATCCGGAGCACGACGTCCTGACCCGCCTCATCCAGGGCGATGGTGGCGAAGCGCTGAGCGAAGTGGAGTTGCTGCAAAACTGCGTGTTCCTGCTCAACGCAGGACATGAAACCACCACCAACCTGATCGGCAACGCCCTCATCAGCCTGCAAGAGTGGCCCGAACAACGTGCGCAGCTCATGGCCGACCTGCACGCGGCAGCCGACGAAGAAGCCAGAGAAGATGTGCTGACCCTGGCGGTCGACGAGTTTTTGCGCTTTGAATCGTCCAACCAGCTGGGCAATCGCCGTGCCCTGCAAGACTGCACCGTGGGCGGTGTGGCTCTGCCCGCTGGCAGCCTCATCACGCTTTGCATTGGCGCTGCAAATCGTGACCCTGCGGTTTACGACAAGCCTGAAGCGCTCAACTTGCGCCGCACCGGCAACAAGCACCTGGCCTTTGGTTTTGGCCCCCACCAATGTGCGGGCCTGAGTCTGGCCCGGCTCGAAGGCCGGATTGCGATTGGGCGGTTTTTACAGCGCTTCCCACATTACCAGCTGACGACCACGCCCATACGCGGCATGCGTGCACGCTTTCGCGGATTTTTGAACGCACCCTTCAAGCCTTGACATCGATCGCATCAGACACATGCAGCTTGTGCAGCCGACTGCTTTGCCAAAACGCTTGCAACTCTTGCGAGGGCGCAAGAAGCAAACGTTCATTGAGCGGATTCAACAGCGTATGCTCAGGTGCAATCAGCAGCACCCAACGAGGCTGCAAAGGCCTTTGCTCGTCTTGTAACTGGCCCACCCAATCGAGCTCCTGCAAGACCCGCATCGGTTCATCGAGCTGACGCAGATCGACCCGTAGCAGTCGCCCCAAAGACGCAAGATCCAGCCCGCGCAAGTCGGTCGATTGGGCTTTATGCAACTGGGTCAACACCTCCAGCGCCATACGGTAGCTCCAGCCTGCTCCCGAGGGTTGGCGCAAGTGCTGGCGTCCCAGCTCAGGCAGGCTCGAAGCCACGACTGCCCCCAACAAGACAATCACCCAGGCCACATAAATCCAGACCAGCAAAATCGGTACTGCAGCAAATGCGCCGTAAATCGCTGAATAGGTGGGGATCTGGGCCAGGTAAATCGTCAGGGCTTTTTTAGCCACTTCAATGCCCAACGCACACATCACCCCGGCTGTGATGGCGTGTCGCCATCGCACGCGTACGTAGGGCACATAAAAATACAAACCACTGATGCAGGCCACCAGCAAGACGAATTCAAGCATGTCCAGCCACAGGCGAGCACCGCCCGGCAAGGCATCACCCACCACAGACCGAGAAACACTGACCAGGTATGAGCTGATCGCCAGACTCCCCCCCAGGAACAAGGGGCCTAACGTCAACGCAGACCAATACAGCAAGATACGCTGCGCCAAAGGACGTTGACGCTGGACATGCCAAATTTGACCGAGCGTCCGTTCGATCGTCACCATCAAAGCCACAGCCGCGCCCACCACCGCCACCAGCCCCACCGAGCCCAAGCGGTTGGCCTTGCGGGAGAATTGCGTCAGATACCCCATGACCTGGCGCGCAATGCTGTCGGGCACCAGACTGTCCACCAACCAGCGCTGCAAGGTGTCCTGAAACTTGCCAAATACCGGGAAAGCCGTAAAAAGGGCCAAGCCTACGGCCAGCAAAGGCACCAGTGCCAACAGGGTTGTAAAGGTCAAGGAGCTGGCCGAAACGCCCAAGCGCGCCTCCCTGAAGCGCCAGCGCAAATGCCGTGCCATCTGCCGCCACGGAACTTGGGCCATTTCGTCCCACCATTCATTCCAGATGGTCTTCAGGCGGTTGATCGCATTCAGGTCGTTCGTCATCCCGGTATGATGCCACCGCAATGAAGCCGAACACTGACAAACCTGCATTTAACCTCAATCTGACGCGCTGGCTGGCTGTCGGCAGCCTGCTGGGCCTGATCCTTTTGGGACTGTCCTGGGAACTGTGGTTGGCGCCCTTGCGCCCCGGTGGCTCCTGGTGGGCCTTGAAGGTGTTGCCTTTGACACTGCCCATGGCGGGTCTGCTGAAAAACCGGATGTACACCTATCGCTGGGTCAGCCTGCTGGTGTGGCTGTACTTCACGGAAGCCTGCGTGCGCGGCTGGAGTGACCGTTGGCCCTCCAATGCACTGGCCATGGCCCAGGGCGTGCTCTGTCTGCTGCTGTTCATCGCCTGCGCCATGCACGTGCGCCTTCGTTTCAAGGCTGCCAAAGCTCAAACTGCCGCCACCGCCACATGAGCACACTGCTCCAACAGCTGCGTCAGACCGTCGGCCACGAGCATGTGCTCACCCCCGAAACGGATCTGAGCGCCTGGGAGCAAGACTGGCGCCAACGCGCCAGGGGTAAGGCCTTGGCCGTGGTTCGCCCGGCCACAACAGACGAAGTAGCTCAAGTGGTGCGTTCATGCGCAGCTTCTGGCACGGCCATCGTGCCCCAAGGCGGCAACACAGGCTTGGTGGTCGGCTCGGTACCCGACGACAGCGGTACGCAAATCGTGCTGAGCCTGCAACGCATGAACCGTGTGCGCGCCCTGGACACCGAAAACCTGACCCTCACGGTCGACGCAGGCTGCATCTTGCAGCAAGTGCAGGACGCAGCCGCACAAGCCAGTTTGCTTTTCCCGCTGAGCTTGGCCTCCGAAGGCAGCTGCACCATAGGCGGCAACCTGGCCACCAACGCCGGGGGTACGCAGGTCTTGCGTTATGGCAATGCACGGGAACTTTGCCTGGGACTGGAAGTGGTCACGGCACAAGGCGAAATCTGGCATGGCCTCAGTGGTCTGCGCAAAGACAACACCGGCTACGACTTGCGCCACCTGATGATGGGCAGCGAGGGCACTTTGGGCATCATCACTGCAGCCACACTCAAACTGTTTCCTCAGCCGGCGGCGCAGCTGACCGCCTGGGCCACCGTGCCCGACCTGCACGCAGCCGTGCAACTTCTGAGTTTGGCGCAACGCCAGCTGGGCGCGGCACTGACCGGCTTTGAGGTCATGAGTCAGTTCTCCCTGAGCCTGGTGGCCAAACACTTGCCACAGCTGAATGTGCCGCTTTACACCCAGTCGCCCTGGTGCGTGCTGCTGGAACTTTCAGACAATGAGTCTGAGGCTCATGCACATCAGGCATTTGAAATATTGCTCGGTGCGGCCATGGAGGCCGAGGTGGTGACAGACGCGGTGATCGCCCAGAACCTGAGCCAGGCTCAGGCCTTGTGGCAAGTGCGGGAGAGCATTTCCATGGCACAGGCCCAGGAGGGCCTGAACATCAAACACGACATCAGCCTGCCCATTTCAAGCATCCCGGCCTTTGTGGCCGAAACCGACGCCTTGCTGGAGCGCGAAATTGCTGGCGTGCGTCTGGTCAACTTTGGCCACCTGGGCGATGGCAACCTGCACTACAACGTACAAGCCCCCGAAGGTGGCAATAGCCAGCAGTTTTTGCAGACCCAGGAAGACCGAGTCAACACCCTGGTGTTTGAACAAGTGCGCAAGTACCAAGGCTCCATCAGTGCCGAACACGGTATTGGGACACTGAAAGTCCACACCCTGCCCCGCTACAAGGATGCCACGGCACTGGTTATGATGCGCGCCCTCAAACAGGCCCTGGACCCGCAAAACATCTTTAACCCTGGCAAGGTATTGCCTTGATCCGCGACCGTTAAACTTGAGTCCATGAACACCCTAGCCAGCCCTCAGCGCCCTGTGCGCAGCCAGTATGAAGACTTCATGCGCCATGTCTACACAACAGGCGTACAAAAAGGCGACCGCACCGGCACCGGTACGCGAAGCGTGTTCGGCCACCAGATGCGTTTCGACCTCTCGGAGGGCTTCCCTCTGGTGACCACCAAGAAGGTGTTCCTCAAAGCCATCATCGTCGAGTTGCTGTGGTTTTTGCGCGGTGACAGCAACGTGAAATGGCTGCAAGAGCGCGGCTGCACCATCTGGGACGAATGGGCGCGCGAAGACGGCAGCCTGGGCCCGGTGTACGGCGTACAGTGGCGCAGCTGGCCTACGCCGGACGGTGGTCACATTGATCAGGTTCAGCAGGTCATGGACACGCTCCAAAACAATCCGGACAGCCGACGCATCATCGTTTCGGCCTGGAACGTGGCCGAGCTGGACAAGATGGCGCTCATGCCTTGCCACGCCTTCTTCCAGTTTTATGTGGCGCCACCGCAAAAACCAGGCGGGAAGCCCAAACTCAGCTGCCAGCTGTACCAACGCAGCGCCGACATTTTTCTGGGTGTGCCCTTCAACATTGCCAGCTACGCGCTGCTGACGCACATGATCGCGCAGCAATGCGACATGGATGTGGGTGACTTCATCTGGACCGGTGGTGACTGCCACATCTACAGCAACCACCACGAACAGGTAGAACTGCAGCTCAGTCGCCAGCCTTTCGCTTACCCTACGCTCAACATCAAGCGCAAGCCCGCCTCCATCTTCGACTACGAATATGAAGATTTCGAGGTCACCGGCTACGAATGCCACCCGGCCATCAAAGCGCCTGTAGCCGTTTGATGCAAGAGCCGTGATCAATCGTCGTCAGCTTTGGGCCCTGTTGGCCCTCACGCTCATGTGGGGCGTGAACTGGCCCATGATGAAGCTGTCGCTATCGCAGCTCTCACCCCTGTACTTTCGCGCCATCACCATGACGCTGGGTGCCAGCTGGTTGTTTGCCTTTGTGGCCTGGCGTGGCGAGCGCATGCGCCCACGTCCTGAAGAATGGCGTGGCATTGCTTTGCTGGGTCTGCCCAATATTCTGGGCTGGCACACCCTGTCAATCTTTGGGGTACAAGCCTTGGCCTCCGGCAGAGCAGCCATTCTGGGCTTCACCATGCCCATCTTTACCGTGGTGTTGGGCGCCTTGTTTTTTGGCGAAAAAATCACACCTCGTGTTCGCCTGGCCCTGGTCAGCGTGGTGCTGGCCATTGGTTTGTTGCTCTGGCACGAGCTCGCCAGACTGAGTGGTCGTCCCGCTGGTGTGGCGTGGATGCTGGGTGCCGCAGCGTGCTGGGCCTTGGGGACCTTGTTGTTTCGCCGTGCGCACCTCACGCTCTCACCCATGGTGGTCACGGTGTGGATGCTGCTCTTGTTTTCTGTGGCGCTATGGGTCATGGCCTTGAGCCTGGAGCCCCTGCCTCGCCCTGAGACCTTTACGCCCATGATGTGGGTCAGCCTGGCCTATGGCGTCGGCGTCAACTATGGCGTGGCCCAACTCATCTGGTTTGGCATGGCGCGCGACCTCCCGCCGGCGACCAGCGCCATGAGCGTGATGGCCATTCCTTTGGTTGGCACTTTAAGTGCCACCTTCATCACCGCGGAAGTGCCGCACTGGCAAGACTGGCTGGCCATGGCTTTTGTGATGGTCGCGATTGCCAGCGTATTGCTCCCCTCCCGGCCTTCCGGCCTACCTGTCAAAGCATCATGAGTACACCTGCACTGCCTCGCCTGCACTTGATTTATGCCCGAGCCCGCAATGGCGTTATTGGCAAAGACGGTCAAATGCCTTGGCATCTCCCCGAAGACCTGGCGCACTTCAAACGCGTCACCTTGGGTCAACCTGTCATCATGGGCCGCAAGACTTGGGAGTCTCTACCCGAACGTTTCAGGCCTCTGCCAGGTCGCATCAACATCGTCATCACCCGCCAATCTGACTGGCAGGCCTCAGGTGCGTTACGCGCGGGCTCCATAGAGCAAGCCCAGCATCTGTGCGGCGAGGCACACGATGCCTGGATCATGGGGGGCGCCGAAATTTACCGACAAGCTGAGCCATTGGCACATACCGCCGTGGTCACCGAAATCGACGCTGATTTCGAAGGGGATGCCTTTGCCCCCACCTTGTCTTCAGCCTGGAAAGAAACACAACGTGAAGCTCACACCGCCGCCAATGGCCTGGGCTTCAGTTTTGTCACACTCACCCGTACATCATGAAAATCGCCACCTGGAACGTCAACTCATTGGGCGTGCGCTTGCCGCAAGTGCTGGACTGGCTAGCTGCCAACCCCGTAGATGTGCTGGCCCTGCAGGAACTCAAACTCACAGACGACAAATTCCCCCTGGATGCGTTTCAGGAGGCCGGTTGGCACGCACAGTGGTTTGGTCAGAAAACCTACAACGGCGTCGCCCTGATTTCACGAACTCAAGGTCGGGATGTGGTCAAGAACATCCCTGGCTTTGAAGACGATATGTCGCGCGTGATTGCCGCCACTTACACCGATGCCTCTGGGCAAAACATTCGGGTCATTGGCGCCTACTTCCCCAACGGTCAAGCGCCAGACAGCGACAAATTTGCCTACAAAATGCGCTGGCTCGATGCACTGCACCACTGGCTGCAAACGGAAATAGGACAACACCCCCAACTCACACTGGTGGGCGACTACAACATCACCTTTGATGACCTGGATGTGTGGGATCCCGAGGGCCTGCGCGAAACCATTCATTGCACCAGCGCCGAACGCGCCAAGTTGCAAGCCTTGATCGATCTGGGCCTGAGCGATGCTGTGAGACTATTTGAGCAGCCCGACAAAAACTACAGCTGGTGGGATTACCGCGAATTTGCATTTCGTCGCAACCGAGGCCTGCGCATTGACCACATTCTGATCACCGATGCACTCAAGACTCGTGCCACAGCTTGTGCAGTCGACAAGGCCCCACGCAAAAACGAGCGCCCGAGCGATCATGCACCTGTGGTGCTGACCCTGGACTGAAGTACGAAAGGGGAGTTTGGAGGCGCGGGCCGGAGTCGAACCGACCTACACGGATTTGCAATCCGGTGCATAACCGCTTTGCTACCGCGCCTTGTTCTTTGACAAAAAAGGGAAGCATTGCTTCCCTTTTTTGATTGGCTTGTTTGGAGCGGGATAAGAGGCTCGAACTCTCGACCTATACCTTGGCAAGGTATCGCTCTACCAACTGAGCTAATCCCGCGTTAGACATGAATTATAGCCACAAAAACACCCGTTTTTCAAGCCTCGCTATTTAATGAGGAAAATCAATGCGTCGCATTCCCCAAACCCGTAGACACTTTTCTAGCGCAGTTTGAAGCTGCCTCTCGAACGCTTGAGTCTTCAGCCCACCACCAGGCGAATCGCCGGAGCAACGCCCGACACCTGATCCCGCATCTCCAAGGCTTTGCGCAGATTCATCAAGGCCACCTCAATGTGCTCGATAGCCAGATTTTGGGCGCGAGTTGCATCACTCCGCACCAAAGCATCAAACAGCATGTGATGCTGCTTGTGGGCATACAGCATCCAATCCCGATCCATGTCCACCACGCCTTGCATGGGCAGCATGGCCGAAGCCTGGGCAAACGGCAGTTTGTCGTTCAGATCCAGCGCACGTTGCAATGCACGGTTACCGCACGCCTGCAGGATCAGCGCATGAAAACGATCATTCATTTGGGCATAGGCTGCATAGTCTTCAAGTGAGAGCGTTTTGTTCTTGAACAAACGATCCCCAGCCAGCAAACACGCTTCCAAATCGGATGCCAGCTTTCTGGACACGCCATGTTCAGCCACATTTTTTGCTGCCATGCCCTCCAGGTGCCCACGTACCAAAATGGCATCCATGATCTCTTGCACAGTAAATTCGCGAACCGCGTATTTACCCAGATCATTGGCCTCAATCAAACCCTCTTGCTCTAGCGACATCAAGGCGCTGCGCACAGGTGTTCGCGAAACCCCAAGTCTCTCAGCCAATTGCTGCTCGGCCAACTTGTGCCCTGGCAAAAACTCACCCTTCAGAATGAGGTCGCGCAAAGCCATCAAAACGGTATCGTGTCTGCTCATGAGAAAATTGTATTCTGTTTTTAAAAAATGGGATACCATTTTGGAAAATGGAGACAAAATGAAAGCAGACATCAACGAACGCATCACCCGTATTGGCCCTGACACCCCCTGCGGCAAACTGATGCGCCACTACTGGCAACCTGTCGCCTTGGTGGATGAATTCAATCCTTCGCTCGACCCGCATATGGCGATTCGTCCTGTCAAAGCTGTGCGCTTGCTGGGGCAAGACCTGGTGCTGTTCAAGAATGAACAAGGCGAATTTGGCTTGCTGGACCGCGATTGCCCACACCGCGGAGCTGATCTGTCCTTTGGCCGAAACGAGGGCGATGGTCTACGCTGCCCATTTCACGGTTGGAAATTTGACATCCAGGGCCAATGCTTGGACACGCCCGCAGAACCCAATGGCAGCAAGTTGTGCCAGCATGTGCGGCAGCGTCATTACCCGATTGTCGAGCGAAACGGTATCCTGTTTGCCTGGCTGGGCGAAGAAGACACGCTCCCACCACCCTTGCCCGCCATTGACAGCCTGAGTGCACCTGGCTCCCATGTTTTTGCTTTCAAAGGTATGTGGGCCTGCAACTGGTTGCAAGCCTTCGAGGTCGGCGTCGATCCTGCCCACGCATCCTTTTTGCATCGATTCTTTTTTGACGAATCGCTTGAAAACACCTACGGACGCCAGTTCCGTGGTGCCAGCGCTGGTGAAATTGATGGACAGCGATTACCGATGACTCGCGTGATGCGCGAGTTTGATCAACCAGACATTCGTGTTGAACCACAGCCCTATGGCATCCGCTTGACAGCTCTTCGCCAAATGAGTGAAGCCTTGACGCATGTGCGCGTCACCAACGCCATCTTCCCCCACACCTTTGTGATTCCGTTGTCCGAAACAATGACAATCACTCAGATACATGTGCCTATCGACGACACCCATACCTATTGGTACGCCATGTTCACCAGCTTTGCCGACCCTGTCGACAAAGATGTGATGCGCGAACAGCGGCTGCGACACATCACCTTGCCCGACTACATTCCCAAGTCCGGTCGGCACAACAACTGGGGATTTAACCCGCAAGAGCAAATCAGCCGCACATACCTGGGCATGGGCGAAGACGACATCAACGTCCACGACCAATGGGCCTGCGAAAGCATGGGGCCCATCCAGGACAGGACACGCGAACACTTGGGCACCAGCGACCGTGCCATCATGGCCAACCGTCGCTTGTTGTTGCAAGCCATTGACGATGTCGAAGCTGGCAAAACGCCTCTGGGCATGGCTAAAACCGATATCGCGGTCAAACGCATCGGTCCCGACACAGTGGACGGCATTGCCCCCACACAGGCTTGGGGTGACTGGTGGACACAGGCTGTCAAAACCAAACGCGCCAACGCGCCTTGGCGCGATGCTGTGGACACTTCGGAGCCCTCTGCATGACGACCGCCGAGCGCGAACTCGCCTTGCGCCAATGTGCTCAAGCCATTGAAGACAACGACCTCGAGTTGGTTCGTTTCGTCTGGTGCGACACACATGGCCAGACACGCGGCAAGACCCTGACACGCAACGCAGCCCTTCGGGCATTGACCCATGGTGTTGGCATGGTCAGCACGCTCATGCTCAAAGACACTTCCGACCGCACCGCCTACAAGGTGTTTGAACCGGGCATGGACGACACACTGCCCGGCTTTGAGTTCGCCAACAACCTGACCCTGCACCCCATTGCAGAGACTTTTCATGTTCTGCCCTGGGCCGAGAAAACAGGCTGGATCCAATGCCAGCCCTTCTTTGGCGATGGGCGTGCCGTCACCCTCGACAGCCGCTGGCAACTGCAACGCGCGCTCGAACGCCTGACCGCAAAAGGTCTGCAAATGATGTGCGGCCTGGAAATCGAGTTCCATATTTATCGCATACACAACCACACGGCCAGAACTGATCGTGACCCTTCTCAGGCGGCCTGGCCAGGTCTTGCACCCGAGGTATCGCTGATTCATCCTGGCTACAACCTGCTGTCAGAACAGTGGTTCGACATGAGCGAAGAGCCTCTGCGTATTGTTCAACGCACAGCACAGGCTTTAGGCTTGCCCTTGATTTCGCTGGAAATTGAATTGGGCCCCAGTCAAGTTGAAGCGGTTTTCGAACCCAGCGATGCACTGACCGCTGCCGACAACATGGTGTTGTTTCGAAGCGCCGTGCAGCAAGCTTTGCGCCGCGCTGGCTACCACGCCACTTTCATGTGCCGCCCGCCATTTCAGCACATCATGTCCAGCGGCTGGCACCTGCACCAGTCCTTGGTGGATGCAACAAGCGGACACAACGTGCTGATGCGGGAATCACCCGCCGCAGGCACCCATAAACGCGATGCCTCTTACAGCCTGAGCACCACGGGCAGCCAATTTTTGGCGGGTCTCTTGCAACACGCGCCAGGCATGACCCTGTTTTGCACACCCACCATCAATGGCTTCGGTCGGTTCCGTCCCAACGCGCTGGCCCCTCAGTCCATTTTGTGGGGATTTGACAACCGGGGGGCCATGCTGCGCGTCATTGGTGGGCCCGGTGATGCAGCTACGCGCATTGAGAACCGATTGGGTGAACCAGCAGCCAACCCTTACCTGTACATGGCCGCGCAAATTCATGCTGGTCTGTCGGGCATGGGTCAGTCCATCGAGCCTCCTCAGGCCACCGAGTCCCCCTATGCCGAAGGCGATGCGGTACAACGCATTCCCTCGAACATGACCGATGCACTCGCAGCGCTGCAAAACGACTACGCCATGTCGTCTGGCTTTGGTGCTGACTTTGTCACCCACTACATCCACTTGAAGCGCGCCGAACTGCAACGTTACGAAGCCGCAACCGATAAGGATGAGTTCCAACGCCGGGAATACTTTTCACGCACATGAACACAAGAGAACACCCATGATTGAAATCACATTTTTTGAACACCAGCAAAGTGAAGGCACAACCATCACAGCCAAACCCGGCACTTCCTTGATGAAGGCTGCCCTGGCCGGGGGCATTGAGGGCATCGCGGCCGATTGTGGTGGCACCCTGACCTGCGCCACCTGCCACGTGATGGTGCGAGAGCCTTGGCTGTCGCAACTGCCTACCGCCAAAGAAGATGAGCGTGGCATGCTCGAATTTGCGGCCTGTAGACCTCAAGCCAACAGCCGATTGGCGTGCCAGATTGAACTGACACCCGCGCTCAACGGCATGCAGGTGGATTTGCCACAGTCCCAATACTGAAAACAAAAAAGCCACTGCGTTCGGGCAGTGGCTTTAAAGATAACTGGAGGCGCGGGCCGGAGTCGAACCGACCTACACGGATTTGCAATCCGGTGCATAACCGCTTTGCTACCGCGCCTTGTTCTTTGACAAAAAAGGGAAGCATTGCTTCCCTTTTTTGATTGGCTTGTTTGGAGCGGGATAAGAGGCTCGAACTCTCGACCTATACCTTGGCAAGGTATCGCTCTACCAACTGAGCTAATCCCGCGTGAGCTTGAAATTATACGCAGAAAAAGCTCGTTCGCGAGCTTCTCCTGAACAAATTTTTCAGTGCTTGGTGGCGGCCTCTTTGGCCTCCCCTGCAACCACCACAGCAGCCGCTGCCGGAACCTCTTCCGGCAAAGGTTGCGGACGAGACTCCAAGGCGATATCGAGCACCTGGTCAATCCATTTGACCGGCACAATTTCCAGGCCGCTTTTGACGTTGTCGGGAATGTCCTGCAAGTCTTTGACGTTCTCTTCAGGAATCAAGGCCGTCTTGATGCCACCGCGCAAGGCAGCCAGCAATTTTTCTTTCAGTCCGCCAATAGCCGTGACTTCGCCGCGCAGCGTGATCTCGCCGGTCATGGCCACATCACAGCGAACGGGAATACCAGTCATAGCCGAAACCATGGCCGTGGTCATGGCTGCACCCGCACTGGGGCCATCCTTGGGGGTGGCGCCATCGGGCACGTGGATGTGCAGGTCTTTCTTCTCGAACACCTCGTCCTTGATGCCCAACATACGCGAGCGACTGCGGACCACCGTGCGTGCTGCTTCGACGGACTCCTTCATCACATCGCCCAAGGAGCCCGTACGGGTGATGACGCCTTTTCCAGGCATGAGCGCAGCCTCGATGGTCAACAAATCGCCGCCCACCTCGGTCCAGGCCAGACCCACCACCTGGCCCACCTGATTTTTCTGCTCGGCACGGCCATAGGTGTACTTGCGCACCCCCAGGAAGTCGGGCAAGTTATCAGCGGTGACTTGGACCTGCGGCTTCATTTGTTTGAGCAGCAGGCTCTTGACCACCTTACGGCAAACTTTGGAGAGCTCACGCTCGAGCGACCGCACACCAGCCTCGCGGGTGTAATAGCGCACGATGTCGCGCACTGCATCTTCACTGACCGCCATTTCTTCGGGCTTGATGCCGTTGTTTTGCATCTGCTTGGGCAGCAGGTAACGCATGGCAATGCTGGTCTTTTCGTCTTCGGTGTAGCCCGACAAACGAATGACTTCCATGCGGTCCAGCAGTGCTGGAGGAATGTTCATGGAGTTGGAGGTCGCCACGAACATGACATCGCTGAGATCAAAGTCCACCTCGACGTAATGGTCGCCAAACGTATTGTTCTGCTCCGGGTCCAGCACTTCCAGCAAGGCACTGGACGGGTCACCACGAAAATCAGTGCCCAGTTTGTCGATCTCGTCGAGCAGAAACAGCGGGTTACGAACGCCGACCTTGTTCAGGCTTTGCAGCACCTTGCCCGGCATGGCGCCAATGTAGGTGCGGCGGTGCCCACGGATCTCGGCCTCATCGCGCATACCGCCCAAGGCCATGCGCACGTACTTGCGCCCGGTGGCCTTGGCAATGGATTGCCCCAACGAGGTTTTGCCCACCCCTGGAGGCCCAACCAGGCACAGAATGGGGGCCTTGACCTTGTCTACACGCTGCTGCACAGCAAGGTACTCAAGAATGCGGTCCTTGACCTTTTCCAGGCCGTAGTGATCTTCGTTGAGCACCGTCTCGGCGTTGCCCAAATCGTGCTTGATCTTGGTTTTTTTGGACCAAGGCAAACCGGTCAACACTTCAATGTAGTTACGTACCAC
Source organism: Limnohabitans sp. (assembly GCF_038134685.1). GTDB lineage: Bacteria > Pseudomonadota > Gammaproteobacteria > Burkholderiales > Burkholderiaceae_C > Limnohabitans_A. Next base: position 122,554 of record NZ_JAYPVP010000004.1, read on the forward strand.
CGAAGCCTCAGCGGACATGGGCGACATGAGCTTGAGCTTCTTGAGCTCGGCATCGGCCTTTTTACGGGCCTCGGCTGGCATCTTCGCGAGTTTGATCTTCTTCTCGATCTCTTCGATGTCAGCACCCTCTTCGCCCTCGCCCAGCTCTTTCTGGATGGCTTTGACCTGTTCGTTGAGATAGAAGTCGCGCTGGTTTTTCTCCATCTGGCGCTTGACGCGGCCACGGATACGCTTGTCCACGTTAAGGATGTCCACCTCACGTTCAAGCTGTGCAAACAGATCTTCGAGACGACCACGGATTTGCACCTGATCGAGCACTTGCTGTTTGTTTTCCAGCTTGAGCGGCAAGTGCGCGGCAATGGTGTCCGCCAAACGGCCAGCATCGTCAATGCTGGAAATCGACGTCAGGATTTCCGGCGGAATTTTCTTGTTGAGTTTGACGTATTGCTCAAACTGCTGCATCACCGCACGGCGCAAAGCCTCGACCTCGCTGTCAGCCGCTGTTTCGTCGGGCGTTACCGGTACAGCGTGGGCCACAAAATGCGACTCGCCATCGGTGATGCTCTCCACCCGGGCCCGCTGCTGCCCTTCAACCAGCACTTTGACGGTGCCATCAGGCAGCTTGAGCATTTGCAAGATGGTGGACACGCAGCCAACAGCGAACATATCCTCAACAGCAGGCTCATCCTTGGCCGCGGTTTTTTGCGCGAGCAGCATGATACGGCGGTCCTGCGCCATGGCAAATTCCAGCGCCTTGATGCTCTTGGGGCGCCCCACAAAAAGGGGAATGACCATGTGCGGAAAAACCACCACGTCGCGCAAAGGCAACATGGGCAAATCCAGGGGTGTCGGGGGCAAAGGGGTATGTCCGGACATGGTGGCCTCCATCAAGCCTGTTTGGCGCTCTCGCGATACACCAGCAAAGGCGCCTTGTTTTCTTCGATGGTGGACTCCTCCACCACCACTTTGTCCACATTGCTCATTGTGGGCAAATCGAACATGGTGTCGATCAGCGCTTGTTCAAGGATGGAGCGCAAACCACGCGCACCTGTTTTGCGTGCAATGGCCTTGCGGGCGATCGCATGCAGCGCGTTGGCACGCACTTCCAGCTCCACGCCTTCCATGCCCAAAAGCTTGGCGAACTGCTTGACCACAGCGTTTTTGGGTTCAGTCAGGATCTGGACCAGCGCGTCTTCAGTCAGTTCAGCCAAGGAGGCCACAACCGGCAAACGGCCGACCAACTCGGGAATCAGGCCGTACTTGATCAGGTCTTCAGGCTCGACTTCGCTGAACATTTCCGACAGCGAACGTTGCTGCTTGCTCTTGACCGTCGCACCAAAACCAATACCACCGGCTTCGGTACGGTTTTCAATCACCTTTTCCAGGCCAGCAAAGGCGCCGCCACAAATGAACAGGATGTTGGTCGTGTCGATCTGCAAAAAGTCCTGGTTGGGGTGCTTGCGCCCGCCTTGGGGCGGTACGCTGGCCATGGTGCCTTCGATCAGCTTGAGCAGCGCTTGTTGTACGCCCTCACCCGACACATCACGGGTAATGGAGGGGTTATCAGACTTGCGGGTGATCTTGTCGATCTCGTCGATATAGACAATGCCGCGCTGCGCGCGATCGACGTCGTAGTTACAGGTCTGCAGCAGCTTGGAGATGATGTTTTCCACATCCTCGCCCACATAACCGGCCTCGGTGAGCGTGGTGGCATCCGCCATCACAAAGGGCACGTCCAACATGCGGGCCATGGTCTGCGCCAGCAAGGTCTTGCCCGAGCCAGTAGGGCCCACCAACAAGATATTGCTCTTGGCCAGTTCGACATCGTCTTTCTTGGCGCCTTCTTTGTGGCGCAGACGTTTGTAGTGGTTATAGACCGCTACAGCCAGACTGCGCTTGGCTTTTTCCTGGCCAATCACATAGTTGTCCAGATTTGCCTTGAGTTCGGAAGGGGTGGGCAAACCATCCTTTCCCTTCTCGCCGGCTTCAACATCGGTGACTTCATCGCGGATGATGTCGTTGCACAAATCGATACATTCATCGCAAATAAAGACCGATGGGCCGGCGATGAGTTTCTTGACCTCGTGCTGGCTCTTGCCGCAGAAAGAGCAGTACAGGTTCTTTTCGGAGGAGGTGCCTTTTTTGTCGGCCATATCGGTTGCCTAGCTGTGTTATGCAGCAATCATAACGAAAGAAAAACGGCGCTCACCTCGGGGTAAACGCCGCTGCAGACAAAGCCATTTCAGCCAGCTTTGTCAAAGAAGTCGATCTTAAGGACGCTTGGCAATGACCTGGTCGACCAGACCGTACTCTTTGGCCTCGTCGGCCGAGAGGTAATAGTCACGCTCGGTGTCGTTTTCAATCCGGCTCAGGGGCTGGCCAGTGTTACCCGCCAGAATCTTGTTGAGCTGCTCGCGCGTCTTGATGATTTCGCGCGCTGCAATTTCGATTTCGGTGGCCTGACCCCGTGCGCCACCCAAAGGCTGGTGAATCATGACCTTGGAGTTGGGCAAGGAAAAACGCTTGCCCTTGGTGCCCGACGACAACAGGAAAGCGCCCATGCTGGCAGCCATGCCCATGCACAGCGTGGACACATCAGGCTTGATGAAGTTCATGGTGTCGTAAATCGCCATGCCAGCGCTCACAGAGCCACCGGGCGAGTTGATGTACAGGGAAATGTCCTTTTCAGGATTTTCGCTTTCCAGAAACAGGAGCTGGGCGATCACCAGGTTGGCCATATGGTCATTGACCTCGCCCACCAGAAACACCACGCGCTCTTTGAGCAGGCGCGAGTAAATGTCATAGGCGCGCTCGCCGCGGCCCGAGGTTTCGATCACCATCGGGACCATGCCCAATGCTTGCGTTTCCAATGCGCTCATCTTGACTCCAAAAATACTGCAGCTACTGTAACCATTTTTCAATGCGCTTTAACAACATGGGGCTTGTTGCGCGAACAACAAGCCCCATGAATTCAGGAAGCCTGAAAATTGATCAGGCCTGTCCCATCAGTTCTTCGAAAGACAGGGTCTTCTCAGTCACTTTGGCTTGAGACAGCACGTAATCGGCCACGTTGGACTCGATCACCACAGCCTCGACTTCAGCCAGGCGCTGGTTGTCGCCGTAGTACCAACGGCTCACATCTTCGGGACGCTCGTAGCTGGCCGCCAGCTCTTCGATGTGGGCACGGATCTGCTCGGGCTTGGCGTGCAGGTCGTTGGCCTTGACCAGCTCAGCTACCACCAGGCCCAGACGCACGCGCTGCTCGGCTTGGGGGCGGAAGATGTCGTCAGGAATCGGGGCCTTGTCGGCGTCCTTGATGCCGCGTTGCTTGAGGTCAGCGCGGGCGCCTTCCTTCAGACGCTCCACCTCGGACTGCACAATGGCCTGCGGCAGGTCCAGCTCGGCCTTGGACACCAGGGCTTCCATGGCTGCTGCCTTGTTGCGCGAGAGCAAGCGGAACTTGACTTCGCGCTCCAGGTTCTTGCGGATGTCGGCGCGCAGGCCTTCGACGGTGCCGTCGGCAATGCCCAAGGACTTGGCCAGTGCTTCATTGACTTCGGGCAGGTGAGCGGCCTCGATTTTCTTGACCGTCACCAGGAAGTCGGCGGTTTTACCAGCCACATCCTTGCCGTGGTAGTCGGCGGGGAAAGCCAGGGGGAAAGTCTTGCTCTCGCCGGACTTCATGCCACGCACCGCGTCTTCAAACTCCTTGAGCATTTGGCCTTCACCCACCAGGAACTGGAAGTCTTCGGCCTTGCCGCCGGCAAAGGGTTCGCCGTCGATCTTGCCTTCGAAGTCGATAGTGACGCGGTCACCGTCCACAGCAGCATCAGCCTGAGCACGCTGTGCAAACGTACGGCGCTGCTTGCGCAGGATGTCCACGGTCTTGTCGATCGCTTCGTCGCTGACGGAAGCAGTGGCTTTTTCCACCTCCACGCTCGACAAGTCGGCCAGTTTGACATCGGGGTACACCTCGAAAATGGCGTCAAAGGTCAGTTCACCTTCGGGAGCGCCTTCTTTTTCGGAAATACGGGGCTGGCCCGCCACGCGCACTTTGGCTTCATTGGCAGCTTGGGCAAACGCTTCACCGACTTTGTCGTTGAGCACTTCATATTGCACGGAATAGCCGTAACGCTGAGCCACCACATTCATGGGCACCTTGCCAGGACGGAAACCGTCCATCTTGACGGTGCGGGCCAGCTTTTTCAGTCGGGCGTCCACTTCGGTCTGGATGCTGGTGACGGGCACGCTCAGCGTGATCTTGCGTTCCAGCTTTTCAAGGGTTTCAACAGTCACAGTCATGTTGCTTCTCTGAGTTAATGGTGCGCGGGGGGGGACTCGAACCCCCACAGTGTTGCCACCGTCAGGACCTAAACCTGGTGCGTCTACCAATTTCGCCACCCGCGCGGGTCCAAACAAAACGGGCGGACAGGTGCTTTTTCCTGACCACCCGCGTGAAATCGGTCAACCCATTATTCTAGCCGCTCCGGTCGGGCCCTCACTGGAGTTTCATCCTGCTGGGGCGCTCCACCTTGAACCAGGCCGCGTACATGGCTGGCAAAGCCAGCAGCGTCAGGGCTGTGGCCACAATCAGCCCCCCCATGATGGCCACCGCCATGGGCCCCCAGAACACGCTGCGCGAGAGCGGAATCATGGCCAGGACCGCTGCCGCAGCTGTCAGCACAATGGGGCGCAGACGGCGTACGGCCGACTCCACAATGGCCTGCCAATCGGGCACGCCACTGGAACGGTCTTGCTCGATCTGGTCAATCAGGATCACCGAATTGCGTTGAATCATGCCCATCAGAGCGATCACCCCCAGCAAGGCGACAAAACCAAACGGTCTGTCCAGCGCCAGCAAGGCCGCAGCCACCCCCGCCATGCCCAACGGCCCCGTGAGGAACACCAGCATGGCGCGACTGAAGCTTTGCAACTGCAGCATCAGCAGGGTAAAGGTGATGAACAGCATGATGGGCATGCCCGCCGCAATCGAGGAAGAACCCTTGGAGCTCTCTTCCACCGCCCCTGCCACTTCAATGCGATAAGGCTGCAAGCCTTTGTCATGCCAGGCTTGCTCCATCTGCTTGAGGGCAGGCATCAATTGCGCCGTGACCGTAGCGCCCTGAACACCATCGACCACATCGGCCTGTACGGTGATGGCGTATTCGCGACCTTCGCGCCACATGACGCCAGGCTCCCAGCCCAATACGGGGGTCGCCACCTGCAACAAAGGCACGCTCTTGCCACTGTTGGTTTGCACATAGGCCTGGGACAGGTCTTGCAAGGCATCCCTCTCGCTATGCGGCTGGCGCAAAACAATGTCAATCAAGCGGTCTTCGTCGCGCAGATGCGCCACGGTAGTGCCCACCGTCATGGTGCGGGTCGCCTGGGCAATCGCCTGGCTGCTCACGCCCAAAGCGCGAGCCTTGGCCTGATCCACCTCCAGCCGGACAGACTTGATCGATTCATTCCAGTTGTCATTGACCCCGCGTGCATTGGGATTTCCCTGCATCTGCGCCTTGACCTCGTCGGCCAGCAAACGCAGCTGAACAGGGTCCGGCCCCATGACCCTGAATTGCACCGGGTACGGCACCGGAGGACCATTCGGCAACAGTTTGACGCGCGCACGCACCTCCGGGAACTCCTGCGCCAGCACTGCAGGCAGACTCTGGCGCAAGGACTCACGCAGCTTCAGGGTTTCGGGCACCACAATCAACTGGGACACATTGGTTTGCGGGAACACCTGGTCCAGCGGCAAATAAAAGCGTGGAACGCCTGAGCCCACCCAAGTGGTGACCGAGCTCACACCCTGTTCTTTCATCAAACGCTGCTCAACCCGTTTTGCGACCTCCTCACTCGCCTGGACCGATGATCCTTCGGGCAACCACAAGTCCACCAGAATCTCGGGGCGACTGGAGTCCGGAAAAAACTGCTGCTGCACTTTGCCCATACCCACTATGCCCAGCACAAACAGCGCCAGCGTGATGCCAATGGTTTTCCAGCGATGCTCTACACACCAGGTCACCCAGGCGCGGAAACGCTCGTAAAACGGCGTATCGAACATTTCATGCGGTTCATGGTCATGCGCGGTGGATGTTGTCACATGCGCTGGGGCACGCAGCAAGCGTGAACCAAGGTAGGGCACGAAGTACACCGAGGCCACCCAACTGACCAGCAGCGCAATCACCGTGACGGCAAAAATCGCAAAGGTGTATTCGCCCACGGTGGACTTGGCAATACCAATGGGCAAAAAGCCTGCCGCCGTGATCAAGGTGCCCGTGAGCATGGGCATGGCGGTAAGTTCGTAGGCAAAAGTGGCCGCACGCAGCTTGTCATAGCCCTCCTCCATTTTGCGCACCATCATTTCCACCGCGATGATGGCGTCATCCACCAGCAAGCCCAGCGCAATGATGAGCGAGCCCAACGAAATCTTGTGCAAGCCAATGCCAAAGTACTGCATGGCCAAAAACGTGACCGCCAGCACCAGTGGAATGGTGATGCCCACCACCAGACCAGGGCGCATGTCCAGCGTCCAGCGGCGCCAGAACTGCAGCATGCTGGCCGTGGTACCCGGACGCTTGTGCAAGCCCAAAGACAAAAAGCTCACCACCAGCACAATGACCACGGCCTCGATCAACACCTTGATGAATTCATTGACCGATGTGGCCACAGCCTTCGGCTGGTCTTGTACCTGCACCAACTGCAAGCCTGCAGGCAGCAGCTGCTCGATCCGCACGGTGGCTTCATTCAGCGCCTTGCCCAAAGCGATGATGTCGCCGCCCTTGGCCATGGTCACGCCCAAGGCAACGACCTCTTGCCCCCCATGGCGCACTTTCACCTGCGCCGGATCAATATAGCCCCGACGTACTTGTGCCAAGTCAGCCAGGCGAAACTGCTGTCCGGAAGGTCCACGCACCGGTAGCGCACGCACCTCGTCGAGTGTGTTCAAAGCCCCGCTCACTCGCAGCTGCACCACATCACCGGGGGTTTGCACCGCACCGGCAGACTCCATCGCATTTTGCTGCGACAACTGGGCCAGCACCGAGGGCAAATCCAGCCCCATCTGTGCCAGCTTCTTGTGCGAAATTTCGATGTAGACCTTCTCGTCCTGCACGCCAAACAAATCGACCTTTGCCACGTCTTGCACACGCAACAGCGCCTGACGCACGTTGTCGGCTTGTTGCTTGAGCTCGGCGGGGGTAAACCCATCACCCTGCAAGGCGTAGATCACGCCATACACATCGCCAAAGTCATCGTTGAAAAATGGCCCCACCACTCCTTGCGGCAAAGTACCCCGCATATCGCCAATTTTTTTGCGTACGGTGTACCAGGTTTGTGGCACATCTCCCGGCTTGGAAGAATCCTTGAGCTGAAAAATGATTTGCGCCTCGCCGGGCTTGGAGTAACTGCGGATCTTGTCCGCATAGGGCACTTCCTGCAGGGTGCGTTCGATCTTGTCTGTCACCTGATCAGCAACCTGCTGCGCTGTTGCCCCCGGCCAATAAGCCCGCACCACCATGGCCCTGAAAGTAAACGGCGGGTCTTCATCCTGCCCCAGCTGAAAGTACGAGGCCAGGCCCAGCACCATCAGCACCACCATGAGGTAGCGCGTCAGCGCCGCGTGCTCAATCGCCCAGCGCGAGAGGTTGAAGCCTTGTTTGTCTGCAACCGCCATGTCACTGCCCTGCCTTGTCGGCTGGCGACACATAGACACTCACCTTCTGACCTTCAGCCAGCACATGGACGCCAGCCACGACCACTTTTTCCCCGGCTTTGAGGCCCTGCAGAATCTGCACATCATTGCCTTGCACTGCGCCCAGCTTGACGACCTGGCTGCGTACGGCCATGCCAGTTTCATCGAACACCCAAACCGCCGAACCCTCCCCCTGCTGGCGCAAAGCTGTCATGGGCACAGTCAGGGGCTGCGCACTGCCTGCTGCACCACTACCACTGGCCAACACATGTACCGTGGAACCCAGAGGAACAACAGCCTCTTTGGGTAAAGTCAGCTTCACCACAAAAGTCCGCGTAGCCGGATCGGCACTGGCCGCAACCTCCCGCACCTGGGCTGGCCACTGTTGCTGCCCGGCAGGCCACACGACCTGCATCGACTGCCCTCGTTTGATGCCGGTGACAGTTTGTTCGGGCACCGCAAACACCGCGTCTTGCGCGCCTAGCTGGGCAACTCGCACAAGAGTCTGCCCGGCAGCGACCACCTGGCCCTCTTCAGCCTCGACCGCTGTCACCACCCCATCATGGCTGGCCAGCAGTCGCGTATACCCCGCTTGATGTCCTTGTACCTGTGCTTGCGAGCGTGCTTGCTCCCACTGCGCTTGCGCAGCCGTCAAAGCCGCGCGGCGACGCTCCAACTCGGCCTGACTGATGAAGCCTTGACGCAGCAGCGATTCAAACCGGTCAAATTCAGCCTTACTCACCTCCAGCTGAACTTGAGCCGAACGCAGCTGCGCTTGAGCCGCTCCCTCTGCCAACAGATAGTCTTTGGCATCGATCTCGGCCAACACCTGGCCTTTACGCACCCTTTCGCCGACCTGTACCCTGCGACTGAGCAGCTTGCCCGACACCTGCAAGCCCAATTTGGACTCCACTTGCGCACGGACCTCGCCTGCATACTCCTGCGCGAAGGCGCCTGTCGACGCCCCCACACTGACCAGCTTGACCGAACGCACAGGCTCCGGTGCCTTTTCAGAGCGCGAACAGCCCGTTAACACCAAAGCCACACACAACAAGGGCAGTGCTTTGAACAGCTTGAGTTTTTTTGCCAACATGGGAGGATCATCCGAGTAATGACTGATTGGTCATTAATATAGCATGCAGCTTATCCGCGTGCATGGCCCGCTTAAGATCAAGGGTATGTCCACCCCCCCTGCTTTTCCCGGGTCTTTGCAGCTCCTGCTTGGGCAGGTGTCGCGCTCTTTTGGCTTGTCGCTGCGACTCTTGCCTGCGTCAGTTCGCCCAGTGATCAGCCTGGCCTATCTGCTGGCGCGTACCTCAGACACCCTGGCAGACGCATCGTTCGTGCCTGCTGCGCAACGCCAGTTGGCCTTGCAAGCCTGGCTGGCCGCAGTTGACTTACCGCTTGAAGGCGGCAGTGAAGACCGCTTGCCCACCTTGCAAGCCCTTTTCCAAGTCTACCGACAGGCTGACTTACCGACAGCAGAATGGGCACTTTTGCAAACGGGCCCGGAGTGCCTGAAGCTTTTGAACAACATGTCCGATCAGGATCAGGACACCATTCGCCGTGTGATGAGCCCCATTGGCCAAGGACAGCTGCTGGACCTGCAACGCAGCTTGCAGCCCTTGGCCTTGCTGAGCACCGAAGAAGACCTCAACACTTACACCTGGCAAGTGGCCGGTTGTGTGGGGCGTTTCTGGACCGAGTGTCTGCAAAACCATTTGCCCGGGGCCTTGCAACTTCCGCAAGCAGAGATGCGCGCCTTGGGTGAGCATTACGGCTGCGGCCTGCAAAGGCTTAACATCCTGCTCGATGCAGCACAGGATCTGCGCGACGGGAGATGCTACTTTCCCGAACAGTCCTTGCACAGCCTGGGACTGACAGCCCAGGAACTGCAACAAGCCAGCTTGCAAGGCGATGTCCGGGTCCTGCATCAGCTCATGCCTTTGCAAACACAGGGGTTTGACCAAGTCGAGAACGCCCTGCGCGAGGGACTGCGCTACAGCTGCGCCCTGGACAACTGGCGCTTGCGTCTGGCCAGTGCCCTTCCTGCCCTGGTAGGCGCTGCCTCGTTGCACATGTTGCGCCATCAACCCACTCTCAGTCTGATGCAACGGCTCAAATGGCCACGCACCACTTTGCAAAAGCACTTGCTGCTACTCGTTCTCCAGGGCGCCAGTCGCAAGGCCTTGCAACACCACTTTGAAATACTGCTGCAAGCACCCGCCAACGCCCACGGTGAGACAATGTCGGCATGACTCCACAAGCGTACGTTCAGCAAAAAGCCGCCGCCTCGGGCAGCAGTTTTTATTACGCCTTCCTTTTTCTGCCCTCCACACAACGCGCCGCCATCACCGCGTTTTATGCCTTCTGTCGTGAAGTGGACGATGTGGTGGACGAGGTCTCAGACCCCAGCGTGGCCCAGACCAAGCTGGCCTGGTGGGAACGAGAGGTTCGCCAGGCCTTTGCAGGCCAGGCCAGCCACCCCGCCCTTCAAGCCTTGATGCCGCATGCGCAAACCTTTTCCATCACTGCAGAGCACCTCCTTGCCGTGGTGGAAGGCTGCCGCATGGACCTGAGTCAAAGCCGCTACCTGGACTATGCCGGACTGCGCCACTATTGCCATCTCGTTGCGGGCGTGGTGGGTGAAGTATCAGCGCGCATTTTTGGACCGCAAGACCCGCGTGTGGACGCTTACGCCCACACCATGGGTTTGGCTTTTCAGCTGACCAACATCATTCGCGATGTCGGCGAAGACGCCATGCGTGGCCGCATCTACCTGCCCATTGACGAATTACAGCGCTTTGATGTGAAGGCGCAAGACTTGCTCCAGCGCCAACACAGTCCCGCTTTTGTGGCTTTGATGCAGTTTCAGGCCCAACGCGCCCACGCTTTGTACGAGCAAGCGCTACAAGAGCTACCCAGCGAACACCGCCGCCACCAAAAACCCGGCCTGATGATGGCCAGCATCTACCGCACCTTGCTGCGCGAAATTGAAGCCAGCAACTTTGACGTGCTCAGGCACCGGATTGCACTGACGCCTTTGCGCAAGCTGTGGCTGGCTTGGAAGATGCAGGCACTGGGACGTTTCTAACCCCCTTGGGGTCTCAGCGCCCCAGCTTGCGAGCGCTGTGGTGCGCAGCGCGGTTAACGCACTGGTGCAGCCACTCGCTAACAGCCGGATAAGCATGCATCAGCGACTCGGCCGGTCGCACCCAGTTGACCACACTGGCCACACACACATCCGTCACGGTAAACCGGTCTGCCCCAAGGTGTGCTTGACCTTGGGCGTGTTGGCGCTGCAACGCTTGTTCCAGCACACGCAGCGGTGCTTTCAAACGCCCCTCTGCCGCATCGGCCAGTTCCGGCTTTCTCTGTTCAGCAGGCATCGCCATCCGGTGCATCAGCACCGTCAAAGCGTCACGTTCGATCTCGGTCATGGTCCAGAAGCTCCAACGCAGAGCTTGCCCCTCTTCTTGTGCATTGGCGGGACTGATGTCCACCCCATCTGCGCGGCCATATACCCTCGCCAAGTACAGCGCACACGCCATGCTTTCCCACACCACAACTTCCCCCTCAGGACGCACGTCCACCACCGCAGGAATATGCCCATTGGGATTGATGGCCAAAAACTCGGGCGTGCGCGTGGCGCCACCAACGTACGGCATGTTGACATGCTCGAAGTCCAGACCCAACTCAGTTGCCGTCCACAGCGGGCGAATGGCGCGCGAAGCGGCAATACCGTAAATGCGAATACTCATCCATCGTTCTCCTGAACTTGAGGCCATTGTGCACACAACTGCAGCAAGTCGCGCACCTCCAGGTGCGCAAGCCTGTCACCTCCGTGCCAGGCATGACCACCCCGATTGACCCAGACCGTCTGCATGCCTACATCCAGAGCCGCGCAGACATCCAGCTGCACATCATCGCCAACATGTAAAACGGCATCGATCGGTTGTCGCAAGATCTGCGCTGCGTACTCAAAAATAGCGCGATCGGGCTTGGCCACACCCACATGCTTTGCAGCCACTGTCCCCACAAAATACCGACCCAGGCCGATACGCTGAACATCGGCATTGCCGTTGGACAAGGCCAACACAGGCAAACGAGCACTTAAAAATGCAAGGGCTTGCACGGTGTCGTCATACAAACAGACCTGCTGGCGGGCAGCAAAAAACACCTCAAAAGCAGGCTCAGCATGGTGCTGCCCCTCGCCTGCCTCATGAAGCAAATGACGCAGGCTTTGCAGACGCAAGAAAGAAAGGTCATGCAACTGATCGGGCCACTGCTGCTGAACCGTCTGCCGAATTCGCTGACGCACACCAGGTTGCCTGGCCAAGGCAGCGGCCGCGGGGACATGCGCTGCCAGCCAGTCCTGAAGGACCTGTTCGGCTTGGGTTATCGTCGGGGCGATTGGCCAAAGCGTGTCATCCAGATCGATGGTGATGGCCCTGATTTTTTGGAGGTCGAGCATGATCGAAGAGAATAACGCATGACTTTCGCAAAAGAACCCCCCTATACCCACGGCACCCCTGCACGCACCGCTGTTGTTTTGTGCAACCTGGGTACCCCCGAAGCCCCTACTGCCTCGGCCCTGCGCCGCTACCTGGGCCAGTTTTTAAGCGACTCACGCGTGGTCGAGATTCCAAAGCCGATTTGGTGGCTGATCCTGCACGGCATCATCTTGCGGGTGCGTCCGGCCAAGTCTGCTGCCAAGTACGCCAGCATCTGGACTGAGCAAGGCTCCCCACTCAAGGTCCACACTGAACAGCAAGCCCAAATGCTCCAAGAGCAGCTGCAACAGCAAGGCCATGACGTGATCGTCCGTGCCGCCATGCGCTATGGGCAAAGCGCGATTGACCAGACCCTCAACGAACTCAAGGCCCAAGGCGTGCAGCGCATTTTGGTCCTGCCAGCCTATCCGCAATACAGCGGCACCACCACCGCCAGCGTGTTTGACGAGTTCTACCGCTGGGGGCTCAAGCGCCGTCACCTGCCAGAGCTGCGCTTCATCAACCACTACCACGACGATGCCGGCTACATCCAGAGCCTGGCCAACCAGGTGCGCGAGCACTGGCAAGCCCATGGCAAAGGCGAATGTCTGGTGATGAGTTTTCATGGCGTGCCCGAACGCACCTTGCACCTGGGCGACCCCTACCACTGCGAATGCATGAAAACCGCCCGCCTTCTGGCCCAAGCACTGCAATTGCCACCGGAGGGTTACCGTATTACCTTCCAATCGCGTTTTGGCAAAGCCAAATGGCTGGAACCCGCTACCGAGCCCGCCCTGGTCTCCATGGCCCAATCGGGTGTCAGGAAAGTGGATGTGATATGCCCGGGCTTCACCAGCGACTGCCTGGAAACCCTGGAAGAAATCCAGCAGGAAGCCAAGGTGGCTTTCGTTCAGGCTGGTGGCGAAGGGTTCAATTACATACCCTGCCTGAACACACGCGCTGACTGGATCGGTGCCATGACCGCTTTGTGCATGCGACATCTGCAAGGTTGGCCGACACAAACACCCCCAGATGCGCAAGCACTGCAAACCCAAAAACAGCTGGCCTTGGCCGGCGGAGCGAGAAATTAATACCAAAGAAATATTTATTTCAAATTCCCATACGCCAATTGGCGTACAGACAATGCGAAATCTGGCGCTACGCTATGGGAATGAATTTCGATGACTTCAATGGCCACGTCTATCTGATCGACGACGACCCGTCAGTCGGCCGCAGCTTGGCCTTTGCATTGGGTCAATCCAATTATTCGGTCCAGACCTTCAGCGATCCTGAAGCATTTCTGCGCGACTCCCTGCCACTGTCTCCAGCCGTGATCCTGCTGGACATGTGCATGCCCAGAATGCATGGCATTGAGCTGCAAAAGCGACTGCTGCAAAGCGGCCGGGAAACACCGATCGTCTTCATTTCCGGCGAAAGCCAGCCGCAGGAAATTGTGACCGCCATGAAGCAAGGTGCCATCGAGTTCCTGCTCAAACCCTTTGGCATGGCCGCTTTGCTGCACGCTGTCGAAGAAGGTCTGGCCCGCGACCGTGCCCTCCATTCCCAACTGGTGCGAACCCTCGAAATCAGCGCGCGCTACAAACGCCTGACCGACAAGGAGCGAGAGGTTTGCAGCCTCATGATCCGCGGCTTTGGCAACAAGGAAATCAGCGAACTCAAAGGCTCCGCACCTGCCACCGTCAAACTCCACCGCGCGCGGGTGCTCGAAAAAATGGGATTTGAGTCCCTGCCCGAATTGATTGATATGGCCATGTCTGATCCGGCCTTCATGCAGCTGCTCCACCGTCCCAGCGAACAGGACGACAACCTTTCAGGTTGACACCTAAACAGCCATTGCGCATTGGTGAAAGACAGCTACAGGCACAAGGTCGGCGACTGAACGCCAGACCAGACACCCGGCCGCATGCTCTTGAGGGGAGCCGCCGGGTGTTTTTATGCATAAAAAAAACGCACCCTAGGGTGCGTTTTTGCTGTACTTGGCGGAAACGGAGGGATTCGAACCCTCGATGAGGCTCTACACCCCATACTCCCTTAGCAGGGGAGCACCTTCGGCCACTCGGTCACGTTTCCAGGTGAGGGGAATTATGCCTGATTATGGTCGAGGTCAAAAGCCTTGTGCAGTGCGCGCACCGCCAGCTCCATGTACTTCTCGTCGATGACCACCGAGGTTTTGATTTCAGAGGTCGAGATCATCTGAATGTTGATGCCCTCTTCGCTCAGCGAGCGGAACATCTTGCTGGCCACACCCACGTGCGAGCGCATGCCAATGCCCACGATGGACACCTTGCAAATCTTGGCGTCGCCCGTCACTTCGGGCGAACCCAACGAAGGCAAAACTTCGTTTTTCAGCAGCTCAATGGCGCGCGCGTAATCGTTGCGGTGCACGGTGAAGCTGAAGTCGGTTTTGCCATCCTTGCTGATGTTCTGGATGATCATGTCCACTTCAATGTTGGCTTGTGCCACGGCGCCCAAAATTTGATAGGCAATGCCGGGCTTGTCCGGCACGCTCATGACAGAAATTTTGGCTTCGTCGCGGTTGAATGCAATGCCAGAAACAACGGCTTGTTCCATTTGTTCATCTTCCTCAAAAGTGATCAGCGTGCCCGATGCGGCTTCTTCTTGAATGTCAATGTCCCAGGGCGTGAAGCTCGACAGCACGCGCAAAGGCACTTTGTATTTGCCTGCAAACTCAACCGAACGAATTTGCAAAACCTTGCTGCCCAAAGAGGCCATTTCCAGCATCTCTTCAAAGCTCACCGTTTTCAGGCGGCGGGCCTCGGGCACCACGCGCGGGTCGGTGGTGTAAACGCCATCGACATCGGTGTAAATGAGGCACTCGTGGGCTTTAAGGGCGGCTGCCACGGCCACGGCCGAGGTGTCGGAGCCGCCACGCCCCAAGGTGGTGATGTGGCCTTGATCATCAATGCCCTGAAAGCCCGTGATGATGACCACCTTGCCCGAGTCCAGGGCCTGGCGCACGCGCACATCGTCGATGGATTCGATGCGGGCCTTGGTGTAGGCGCTGTTGGTGCGCACGGGCACTTGCCAGCCGGTGAAGCTGATGGCGGGCATGCCCTCGGCTTGCAAAGCCAAGGCCAGCAGGGCCGAGGAGGCTTGCTCGCCCGTGGCTGCCAGCATGTCGAGTTCGCGCAATTGGTCGGCGGTGACGGAGCCGGGGCTCAGCTCTTTGGCCAAGCCCAGCAAGCGGTTGGTTTCACCACTCATGGCCGAGGGAACCACCACCATTTGGTGGCCTGCTCGCGCCCACTTGGCCACGCGCTTGGCCACTTGCGAAATGCGCTCGGTTGACCCCATCGAGGTGCCACCGTATTTATGAACAATGAGTGCCATTTGATTGCTAAAGAGAGGAAGTGGGCGCTTCGGGCCCAAAGTCAAGCGGGCGATTGTAGCCAACCAGTGCTTCGTCTTTCCTGACGACACGCCCCTGCCCCACCTTCAGATCGATGTGATGGCCACGCGTTTGGCAGGCCCGAATTTGGCTCACCAACGCTTGCAATTGGGCCGTGCTGGGCGGCAGGTTTTGCGCGTTCAGCCACACCCGCAACACGTTGTGCAAACGGGCATCGCTCAAGGCTTGCAAGGCCGCAATGCGCGGCGGCTGGCCACACTGCGCCAAGTCGGCCTGCCCCACTTCCAAAAGCAAGGCCTGCGCCTGTGCCGCATGCTGGGCCGTGCGCGCAAAGGTGGTGCGCATGGCGGGGAACTGGGCTTGCAACACGGGCAGCACCTGATGCCGAATGCGGTTGCGGGTGAAGCGCTCGTCTTGGTTGCTGGGGTCTTCTTCCCACCGCTGGCCTTGCTGCTGCAGCCAGTCGCGAATGGCCTCGCCCGGCACGGCCAGCCAGGGGCGACAGAAAACCACCCCGTGGCGTTCCATGCGTTCGGGCATGGCGGCCAAGCCCGGTAGCCCTGCGCCACGGGTCAGGGCCAGCAACACGGTTTCCACTTGGTCGTCGGCATGATGGGCCAACACCACGCCCGCGCCCTGCCCCAAGGCCAAGGCCGCACGGGCCAGGGCCTCGTAGCGCGCCTGTCGGGCTTCTTGTTCCAGGCTCTGGCCAGGCTGCAGCGCCAGGCTCAGGCGATGAATGCTCAGGGGAACGCCCAACCGCTGGCAAAGGGTTTGGCAATGGCGCTCAAAGTTCGCGGCCGAAGCCTGCAAGCCATGGTTCACGTGCACCGCCTGCACTTGCCCAGGCCAGCGTTGGTGGCAGGCCAGCAGCAAGGCGGTGGAATCGGCCCCGCCGCTCAGGGCCACCACCAGGGGTTGAGGGGGAGCGAAGGCCTCCCAATCGGGCCCGGCCCATGGCCCGGTGGGCAAAGGCTCAGGCGGCTTTGGTGTCGCTGAATCGCCCATAGGCCTGCAAGCGCTCGTAGCGGCGGTCCAGCAAGGCCTTGACGCCCAAGTCGTCGACCAAGCGCAGGCTTTCAATGAGGCCGCGCTTGA
>NZ_JAYPVP010000005.1:0-127918 GCF_038134685.1 Limnohabitans sp.
CGGCGTTCAACGCCGACTTCGACGGTGACCAGATGGCCGTTCACGTGCCGCTGTCGGTGGAAGCCCAGATGGAAGCCCGCACCCTGATGCTGGCCTCCAACAACGTGCTGTTCCCCGCTTCGGGCGAACCCTCCATCGTGCCCTCGCAAGACGTGGTGCTGGGTCTGTACTACACGACCCGTGACCGCATCAATGGCAAGGGCGAGGGCTTGATGTTCGCCGACATCGGTGAAGTCCAGCGCGCACTGGATGCTGGCGTGGTCGAACTGACCGCCAAGATCAGCGTGCGCCTGACCGAATGGACCAAAGACAAAACCACCGGCGAATTCACGGCTTCCACCAAAATGGTGGACACCACCGTGGGCCGCGCCCTGCTGTCCGAGATCCTGCCCAAAGGTCTGCCTTTTGAGCTGCTCAACAAAGCACTCAAGAAGAAAGAAATCTCCAAGCTCATCAACGTCGCCTTCCGCAAGTGCGGCCTGAAAGAGACGGTGGTCTTTGCCGACAAGCTGCTGCAAAACGGTTTCCGTCTGGCCACGCGCGCTGGTATTTCCATCGCTATCGACGACATGCTGGTGCCGCCAGAAAAGCACGGCATCATCACCGAAGCCGAGAAGGAAGTGAAAGACATCGAGCAGCAATACGTCTCGGGTCTGGTCACCGCCGGCGAACGCTACAACAAGGTGGTGGACATCTGGGGCAAGGCCGGCGACGCCGTGTCCAAGGTGATGATGGATCAACTCCGCAAGGAAAAAACCATCGACCGCAACGGCAAGGAAGTCGAGCAGGAATCGTTCAACTCCATCTACATGATGGCCGACTCCGGTGCTCGCGGCTCTGCAGCCCAGATCCGTCAGCTCGCCGGCATGCGTGGCCTGATGGCCAAGCCTGACGGCTCCATCATCGAGACCCCCATCACGGCCAACTTCCGTGAAGGTCTGAACGTGTTGCAGTACTTCATCTCCACGCACGGTGCCCGTAAGGGTCTGGCCGACACGGCGTTGAAGACGGCCAACTCCGGTTACCTGACCCGTCGTCTGGTGGACGTGACGCAAGACCTGGTGGTGACCGAAGACGATTGCGGTACTTCCGAAGGTTCGCTGATGCGCGCCATCGTTGAAGGCGGTGAAGTGATCGAATCGCTGCGCGACCGAATCCTCGGCCGTACTGCTGCCGAAGACGTGCTGCACCCCGAAACCCGCGCCGTGTTGGCCACCGCTGGCACCATGCTGGAAGAAGACCTGATCGACGAACTCGAAGCCGCTGGCGTTGACGAAGTCAAGGTCCGCACTGCACTGACCTGTGCAACCCGCTTCGGTCTGTGCGCCAAGTGCTACGGCCGCGACCTGGGTCGTGGCGGCTTGGTCAACAACGGCGAGGCTGTCGGTGTGATCGCCGCCCAGTCGATTGGCGAGCCCGGCACACAGCTGACCATGCGTACCTTCCACATCGGTGGTGCCGCTTCGCGTGCGGCTGTGGCCTCCAGCGTGGAAGCCAAGTCCAACGGCATCATCGGCTTCAATGCCACGATGCGCTATGTGACCAACTCCAAAGGCGAGCTGGTGGTGATTGCCCGTTCCGGCGAAATCGTCATCCATGACGAACACGGCCGCGAGCGCGAGCGCCACAAGGTGCCTTACGGTGCGACCCTGACAGTCAAGGCTGACCAGACCATCAAGGCCGGTACCAATCTGGCCAACTGGGATCCGCTGACCCGACCCATCATCACCGAATTCGCCGGTCAGGTGAAATTCGAGAACGTGGAAGAAGGTCTGACGGTGGCCAAGCAGGTCGACGAAGTGACCGGTTTGTCCACACTGGTGGTGATCGATCCGAAACGCCGTGGCTCTGCCAAGGTGGTGCGTCCGCAGGTCAAGCTGATCGATGCCAACGGCAAGGAAGTCAAGATCCCCGGCACCGACCACTCGGTGACGATCGGCTTCCAGGTTGGCGCCCTGATCCAGGTGCGCGATGGCCAGGACGTGGGCCCCGGCGAAGTGCTGGCCCGTATCCCTGTTGAAGGTCAGAAGACCCGCGACATTACCGGCGGTCTGCCCCGTGTGGCCGAACTGTTCGAAGCCCGTTCGCCCAAAGACAAAGGCGTGCTGGCCGAGATCACCGGTACCGTGTCCTTCGGTAAAGAGACCAAAGGCAAGGTGCGTCTGCAGATCACCGATCCGGATGGCAAGGTCTGGGAAGAACTCGTGCCCAAGGAAAAGAACATCCTGGTGCACGAAGGCCAGGTGGTCAACAAGGGCGAAAGCATTGTGGACGGTCCGGCCGATCCGCAAGACATCTTGCGCCTGTTGGGCATCGAAGAGCTGGCCCGCTACATCGTGGACGAAGTGCAGGACGTCTACCGCCTGCAGGGTGTGAAGATCAACGACAAGCACATCGAGGTGATCGTTCGCCAGATGCTGCGCCGCGTGGTCATCGAGAACCCGGGCGAATCGACCTACATCGCCGGCGAGCAGGTCGAGCGCTCCGAGCTGCTCAACACCAACGAAGCGCTCCAGAAAGACGGCAAAGTGCCCGCGACCTACAGCAACGTGTTGTTGGGTATCACCTAGGCTTATCTGTCGTCCGACTCGTTCTTCTCCGGGGCTTCCTGCCAGGAAACCACCCGCGTGCTGACCGAAGCGGCCTTCATGGGCAAGCGCGACGAGCTGCGTGGCCTCAAGGAAAACGTCATCGTGGGTCGCCTGATCCCGGCGGGTTCCGGTCTGGCTTACCACCAGGCGCGCAAGGCCAAAGACGCCATGGACGACGCCGAGCGCCGCGCCATTGCCGACGCCGAAGCCGCCGAGTTGGCTGGCAATGCGGCTGACGCCGTGAGCGATAGCCAGGACGCCTGAGCGCCCAGCTAGCCTCTGATGCATCACGTCGTGATGCATCTTCCGCAGCCCCTGTTCACCCCGTGTGCAGGGGCTGTTTCATTTGGTGTTAAAAAGCATCCATGGACATGACTTGGCTGATTTTCTGTGCCGTGCTGGCGCTTGCAATGTTCTGGGCGGTGGGTGCGCACCACCGTCTGGTGCGCATGCGCGCCGAGATCCTGCGCCAATGGCACCTGGTCGACACGGTCTGGTTGCAAGTGCTGGTGCGTCTGGAGTCGGCGCTGGGGGCGCATGCCCTGCAGCAAACCCCGGAGGGTCAGGACACCGATTTGCAGCAGCGCTGCGACGAATTGCTCGGCGCCTTGTCACAAGCCCGGGTACAACCCATGAATGCCGACATCATGGCGACTGTCTCGCAAGCTCATGCGCAACTCATGCTGGCCCTCAGCCAGCAGATGAAGCAAGGCCAAGCCTCCGACTGGCACTCGCTGGCCGCTGTGTTGGTGCGCATGAAGCAAATGCTGCCTGCCACACTGGCGACCTACCACGTGGCTGTGCAAACCTATAACCAGGCCATCGAAGTTTGGCCTGTACGCCCCCTGGCGAGACAGCTGGGGTTTAGCCCCGCCATGCGTCTGGAACTCAAAGCCGGCCCGATGGAGTTGGCATGAATGTGCTTGTGAATGCGGGGCAGGCCCAGCCCATCCCGTTGTGGCGTCAGTTGCAGCAGGTGGCCCGAATGACCCATGCCGTCATGGGTGGGCAGTCGCTCACCGCTTTGCTCGAGACGGTGCCCGCCAACCTCCGCCCAGGCGTGCAGGCCCTGAGTTTTCATGCCTTGCGCCACTGGGGGGCAGCGCGTGCAGTGCGTGTGCTGCTGGCCGCCAAAGCCCCATCGGCTGCGGTCGATGCCTTGCTGTGCAGTGCGCTGTCCTTGCTGCTTGACACCGAGCGCCCGCTGTACCCGGAGCACACCGTTGTCAGCCAGACGGTCGAGGCAGCGCGTCGCGAACACAAGTGGCAACGTCAGGCCGGTTTCATCAATGCCTGTCTGCGCCGTTTTGTGCGCGAACGCGACGACCTGATGGCCGAAATCGCAGTGAACCCCGTGGCGAGCTGGAACCACCCACAGTGGTGGATCGATCAAATCCAGGCCGACCATCCCGAGCATATGGCCACTTTGCTGAACATGGCTCAGCACGCGCCACCCATGACCTTGCGCGTTAATCTGAACACAAGCGATGTGTCCACCACCCTTGCACGCTTGCAGGCACAGGGGCTGAACGGTAGAGCCGTAGGTGTCTGCGGCATCGAGCTTGATCGGCCCGTGCCGGTCAGCCAGCTTCCGGGCTTTGCCCAAGGCGAGGTGTCGGTGCAGGACGCCGCAGCACAAATAGCTGCCCCCTTGCTTTTAGGCGAGCGCACAAGTGAACCCCTGCGCGTACTGGACGCTTGTGCTGCCCCTGGCGGCAAGACAGGACACTTGCTGGAGTGGGCGCCACAGGCGCAGGTGCTGGCGCTGGATGTGGATGCACAACGTGCCCAAAAAATTGAGCAAAACCTGCAGCGCTTGAAAGTGCATGCGCAAGTGCGTGCTGCAGATGCCGCCGAGCCTGACAGCTGGTGGGATGGCCAGTTGTTCGATGCCATCATGCTCGACGCACCGTGCTCGGCCTCTGGCATCGTGCGCCGTCACCCGGACGTTCGCTGGCTGCGCCGCGCCTCCGATATTGCCAAACTGGCTGCCTTGCAAGCCAAATTGCTGGACGTCTTGTGGCCCCTGCTCAAACCTGGCGGGCGCATGGTGTATTGCACGTGTTCGGTGTTCAAGGCCGAAGGGCAGGACAACGTCCAGGCGTTTCTAAAGCGCAACACGCAAGCGGTTTTGTTGCCCTCTCCGGGGCATTTGATCCCCGGACAAGTGCCGCAAGGCTTGCCGGTCGGGGACAATCAGCTCGGTGAACATGATGGCTTTTACTACGCACTGTTGCAAAAGCCTGCGCCGTAGTCCCGGCGTGTGGCTGCTGGCCCTGCTCCTGTGGAGCTGGGCCTTGCTGTCGCATGCGCAAACACCTTCTTCGACCCCGTCATCAGTTGAGCTGACCGAGCTGCGCCTGGAGCGAGCAGACAAATCACTCGTGCTCAACAGCGCGTTGCGCCTGGAGCTGGGCAGTAGCCTGGAGGATGCCTTGCTCAAAGGCGTGGCCATTCACTTCGTGGTGCAGGCCGACGTGTACCGCGACCGCTGGTATTGGTCTGACCAGCAGGTCGCCAGCGCTGCGCGCTATTACCGCTTGCTTTACCAGCCCCTCACACGACGCTGGCGTTTGAGCCTGTCGCGCGAGCCGCTGTCTGCCAACGCCTTGGGCAACAGCCTATCGCAAAACTTTGACAGCCTGACCGAAGCGCTTGCCTTGGTGCGCCGTGTTTACGGCTGGCCCGTGGTGGATGTGGCAGACCTCTCGCGCTCGGCGCGCTATTACGTACGTTACCAATTCAGGCTGGACGTTAACCAGTTGCCACGGCCTTTCCAGATCTCTACGGGTGCTCAGTCCGACTGGAACCTTGGGGTGAGCCGCGAACTGGGTGTGGCCACAGACCTGCTGCAATAAGAGAAAGCCTTGAACACCAAGCCCATGCGTCGCAGCCTTTTAAGCAGCAAAACCAGTCGCTGGTTGTTGACGCTGGGCTCGGCCGCTCTCTTGCTGATTGGGGTGGGCCTGCTTGCCTTGCTCACCCGTGCCACCAGCAACCACACCAGTTACGAGCAGTATTACCAGCCTTTGCTCATCGTCAACGCCGTGGTGGCTTCGGGCTTGGGCATCACCATCTTGTGGGGCTTTGTGCGCCTGCTGGTGCGTCTGCGCAGGGGTGAATTTGGCGCGCGCCTGCTCCTGAAGCTGGCCGCCATTTTTGCGCTGGTGGGCGTGGTGCCGGGTGGGCTGATTTACGTGGTGTCCTATCAGTTCGTCTCGCGCTCGATCGAGTCCTGGTTTGACGTCAAGGTCGAAGGCGCACTCGCTGCGGGTTTGAACCTGGGCCGTGCCACCCTCGACACCCTGAGTGCAGACCTGACCAAACAAACCCGCATTGCGGCAACGCAGCTGGCCGAGGTGCCCGAGGAAAGCGCCATGCTCTCTCTGGAGCGCGTGCGAGAGCAACTGGGCGCCAGCGACGTGGTGCTGTGGGCCAACGGTGGCCGTGTGCTGGCCAGTGCCGGTCAGTCCCGCTACGAACTCAGGCCGCCCTTGCCTGCGGCCAGCCAGTTGCGCGATGCGCGAGCCAAAGGATCCGCTGTCGTGATCGAAGGGGTGGACGATGCAGCCCCTGGCGCCGACAAAGGACGCATTGTGGTGCTGGCGCAGCTGCCGCAAGTCAACTGGAACCTGGGCAACGACTACCGCATGTTGCAGGTCATTCAACCTTTGTCGCCCACCTTGGTGGCCAATGCGCTGGATGTGCAAAACGCCAACCGTGAATACCAGCAACGTGCCCTGGCGCGGGACGGCTTGCGCCGCATGTACATCGGCACCCTCACGCTGAGCCTGTTCATGGCTGTGCTGGGGGCCATTGTGCTGGCTGTGCTGCTGGGCAACCAGTTGGCGCGCCCCTTGCTGTTGCTGGCCCTGGGCATGCGTCAGGTGGCGCAGGGCGACCTCTCGCCCAAACACGCCTTGCCCGGCAAGGACGAGCTGGGCGATCTGACCCGCTCCTTTGCTGCCATGACGCAGCAGTTGGCTGACGCCCGCAAAGCGGTACACCAGAGTCTGGACCAGCTGGAGACCGCGCGCGCTCAGCTGCAGACCATTCTGGACAACCTGACTGCCGGCGTCTTGCTGATGGATGCGCAAGGCCACATTCAATCGGCCAACCCCGGTGCTACACGCATCCTGCGTGCCCCAGTGGCCGCACACGAGGGCAAGCCCCTGTCCAGCCTTCACGGCATGGAGGTGCTCGCTCAAGGTGTGGAAGAGCAATTCGCCCAGTTGCATGCCGACACCGATGTGCACGCGCTCGACCATTGGCAAAAATCTTTCGAAGTGCACGCCAGCGGCAACGGCATCCACGCCAGCGCTGTGACCTTGCTGGCGCGTGGCGCGTTCCTGCCCGACGGCATGCGCCTTTTGGTGTTTGACGATATTTCCGAAGTGGTGTCCGCGCAGCGTGCCCAGGCCTGGGGCGAAGTGGCGCGCCGGCTGGCGCACGAAATCAAGAACCCGCTCACCCCCATTCAACTTTCGGCAGAGCGCCTGCAGTTCAAGTTAGCCGACAAATTGCAAGAGGCCGATGCACGCTTGCTCGACAAGTCGGTCCAAACCATCGTGGACCAGGTCGATGCCATGAAGCGCCTGGTCAATGAGTTTCGCGACTATGCGCGCCTGCCTTCGGCCGAGCTCAAGCCTTTGGATCTGAACGCGTTGATCCAGGACGTCATGGGCCTGTACGCCCAGGACACCGCCGAGCGCAGCAAGATGCCCCTCATTGAACTACAGCTGGACCCGCAATGCCCGCTGATCCAGGGCGATGCCCAGCAGCTGCGCCAAGTGGTGCACAACCTGCTTCAAAACGCCCAGGACGCCTGTGAAGCCGCAGGGCA
The DNA here is from genome assembly GCF_038134685.1 of Limnohabitans sp. Lineage (GTDB taxonomy): Bacteria > Pseudomonadota > Gammaproteobacteria > Burkholderiales > Burkholderiaceae_C > Limnohabitans_A. Next base: position 7,435 of record NZ_JAYPVP010000005.1, read on the forward strand.
CAGCGATGCCAAAGTCCTGGTGGTGACTCGCTACAACGCCGAGCGCGAGCGCGTACGATTGCAGGTGCGTGATGCGGGTAAAGGCTTTCCTGCAGCCATCCTGCAAAGGGCCTTCGAGCCTTATGTCACCACCAAAGCCAAGGGCACAGGATTGGGCTTGGCCGTGGTCAAGAAAATTGCCGACGAACACGGTGCCAAAATCGAACTGTCGAACCTGCAGGAGCAAGGCGAAACGATCGGGGCGCAGGTGTCGTTATCATTCAAGGTCAACAGAGACAACGCATAAGGCTATGGCAAACATTTTGGTGGTCGATGACGAGCTGGGTATTCGGGACCTGCTCTCGGAAATCCTCTTTGACGAGGGGCACCAGGTCGAACTGGCCGAAAACGCCGCCCAAGCCCGCGAGGCCCGTACACGCGCGCAGCCCGACCTGGTCTTGCTCGACATCTGGATGCCCGACACCGACGGCGTCAGTCTCCTCAAGGAATGGGCTTCCAGCGACTTGCTGAACATGCCCGTCATCATGATGAGTGGCCACGCCACCATTGACACCGCTGTTGACGCCGTGAAATTGGGTGCGCATTCGTTTCTGGAAAAACCCATCACCCTGCAAAAATTGCTCAAGGCGGTGGAACAAGGCCTGAGCAAAGAAGCGCGAGCGCCCGCACGTCAGGCCAGCGCCGCGCCCGCCATTGTCAGTGCCATGGCGCCCATGCCCCAGAGCTTTGCGGTGGACATGAACGAGCCCGAAGTTGAGGTGGCCGAGGTGGCGCAAGCCTTTGACCTGGATCGCCCGTTGCGCGAAGCGCGCGATGACTTCGAGCGTGCCTACTTCGAATTCCACCTGAACAAGGAGCGCGGCTCCATGACCCGCGTGGCCGAAAAAACCGGTCTGGAACGTACCCACCTGTACCGCAAGCTCAAACAACTGGGCGTGGACTTGGGCAAGGGCAAGAAAAACGGTCAGATCTGAAACGGGCCAAAAACGTCTGCTATAATTCCACCTCTCTGGCCCGGTAGCTCAGTTGGTAGAGCAGCGGATTGAAAATCCGCGTGTCGGTGGTTCGATTCCGCCCCAGGCCACCAAAATTGAAACCCCATTGGTTCACTCCAGTGGGGTTTTCTTCATAAGTGTTATGAAGCTAAACCCACCAAGGGGGTACCTTGGTGGGGCGGGTTAGTTAATCTTCCACCCAAAAGCGAAAGAATTGACCGCGTTTCGGGTAAATGATGCGTCCATTCTTGCGAATGTAGCGACAGAAGACCCAGCGACCCCCGGCAGTTTTTTCTGGAGCAGCCATTTGGCAACCCTCCTAAAAAAATGGTTGTAAGGGGTTACCTGTAAGCTACCTTTAATCAATCCGAGTAAACTCGAAAAGCTTTAACCAAGCTAGCTGGATGCTTCACCCGTATTCAGCACCCGGGCGGTTTAGGAGGTGAGATTCCTGACCGCCCTTTTTTTTTAGATCTCGCCGTCAGCCCTCAGCTTTCTGAGACGTACTTCGGCGGCTTGCAGCGATACCCCAAAATAACTGGCAATCTGTGTTGCAGTGCACAGAGATGTGCTTCTGATGCTGGTAAGCGGCATAGCAAATTCAGCGGCGAACGTGTTGGCTTGCCATTCTGAGTTTTCCCAAATTGCCATGGGCGACGACTCTTGGGCGCGATTGATAGTCCGCCGATGTGCAAGTAGGATGTGCCCCAGTTCATGCGCAATGGTGAATGTGGCTCTGGCACCGCCTCGTACCGCATCCGCATAAACGGCATCTTGAATGTAAAGAGTGTTGCTTTCTGGAATCCAGCATGCTTCGATGCCTTGTCCTACCGGGGCGCTCGAAGCCTCAAAGATGTCAACCACGATGCCGTAGGAGTGCAGCTTTTCTAAAAAGGCAGCCCAATTAACTCGACCTGCCGGAAGTCCCAATGCCGAGCGCGCATTAGCGGCAATTTGCCTGATGGCTTTTTTTGTTTGCGGCGCAACACGAAATCCGGTTTGCAGGTCGGTCATGGTGTTCAACCTTTCATAGCTTTTTTCAATAGTTGTTCAAAGTTCTTGAGTTGGTCGGCATCAAGGGTTGTGCGGGCAAAACCAGCAACCATCATCTGCTGTGCAGGTGAGAGTCCTTCAATCGACACCTGTCCGTTAGCCATGCTTGCCAGATCATCCAAATTTTCGGCTTGCACCCCTCGGGCTCTGAAAAATGCATCAATTTTGGGAACCCAACCGAGAGGTACTTTTTTTCTGCCTGTTTCAATGCCGCTCAGAAATGCGGCTGTAGTACCGATCTCATCAGCCATTTGCTGAAGTGTCGTTTCGGTGCGAACCCTTGCTGTTCGTACCGCCTTTCCGAATTCAGTAAGTGCCATCTCGATCTCCTGTTTGGTGAAAACGGCTTTTGCCGAGCCGATGGTCAATTTTATACCATATTGGTTGAATTGTGCAACCGCATTGGATGATTGGGGTGTTTGGCTTGAGACCAGCTCGGATTGCAAGGGGTCAATGCTCAGCGAGTAAAAATCTGAACACCTTTAAAACGTGCTCAGGTTTTCGCTGATGCTGCAGTGGGGTTGAGCGAACTCAAGCGTCCGTCAGTTGGGCAGTCATTGCCCCTATCGTCTGCTTTCGCGCCTTGCTCGGTATTTTGTGCAGAGCCAGCAATAGCTCGGCAATGTCCTGTTCCTCGCAATACATGTAGGGCGGCGGCACTTCCAGAACATTGGCCAGCAGCTTCACCGTGGCGAACGGTGGTTCGTGGACACCAAGTTCATACCGGCTGATCCGTGCCCTGGCGCTGGATTCGTCCAAGCCGATGGCCACCCCTACTTTTTCCTGAGCAAGACCCAATGCTTCACGGCGTTCGCGCATGCGGCGTCCGACGATGGAGGTGGGGGGGTTTTTTCATCTTGCACGTCACGAGTTTCGTGACAGTAGTCATAATTGTCGTCACGAAAGTCGTGACATTCTTTTTGAGGGGAAGTTAAATGAAAAAGATGGTGGTTCTAATTGCCGCATTAAACTGCAGTGCCGCACTGGCGTTCGATGGATACGAAGGAATTAAATTCTCTTACACCCAAAAGGATGTGGAGTCGCAGGGGTATGTATGCAAGCCGCCAACAAAGAGCACCGAAGAGTTCTTGGCAAAGTGTCGACACTTAAGTAAGCGCGGAGAGGTTTTTGGCTACCCTGCTGAAAACTTTGAAGTCACAGTTGGTAAAGAGGGGAGGGTCGAGTCAATAAGGATGGAGCTTGTTGGCAGATTCGATATCGGAGAATATCTAAAGTTAGGTCAAAAAATTGAATATATTTTCGAAAAGAAAAACGAGGCAGGGTCAGTAAGGTCAAGTGGAAACGTTCTCCGCGATGAATGGGTTGCGAGTAATGGGTCGAGGGCCGTGTTGATGCTTTTTTATGGTGTCCCTGGAGTCATGAAAACCACAACATCTATTTCATTTTGGAGCCCACGCGTAATCAATGGAAAACAGAAAAAATAAAAACAATTAAATGCCCGCCCTAGAGAAATCCTCGGCGGGTTTTTCTTTGTCCAAACGAAAGGAGTTCTATGCACGTACTGCGCCATCCCGGTGAGGTGTTGGCATTTGTTGAAACCTATCCAGACCCATGCATCACTGCCCTGATCCAGCATCGCATGGAAGAACTGATTGACGAAGACACCAGCATGGAGGAATTGGTGGTGTTCGTGATCCTTGAGGCCGGTGACGGTATCGAGCAACTGCAGGCCCAAATGGACGTGCGTGTCATGTCTGACCTGGGCAGTCCCTTGTGGGAAGTGATTGAGGAACACGCCACTTGTTATGAGCTGGTGTTTGTGTTGTCCTCATCGGGCTACGGTACCTTGATCTTTGCACCCAAGACCGAAGCCGCCCCGGATATCTTGGACTTGTGCCAGGAGCATGCCTACCGAAGTCCGCCTTACCCACCACCCGACGCAATCGACGCACCCGTCGCCACAGACACCGCCCACCGAGGCGGTTTTTTTACGCCTGTTCAACCCAAGGAGACCAATGAAACCAGTCGATGAACTTGTGGCCGCAATGGTGGCATGCCTGACGGATGACCTGTACGAACTGTTTCAGGAGCGTGCAGCCGTTCGCCAGTACGACGGTGGCCAGAGCCGTGAATTGGCAGAGGCCATGGCCGTTTTGGATGTCATTCATCTGCGCCCCAAGCAGGCCTGCAATTGCTGGCAATGAAAGGCACTGCGGGAAACGAGGCATCTTATTTGAAAGCAACCCCGCGTCATGTGCGCACAACCCATTGAAAGGAAATCCATGGAAATCGAAACTGAAGTCACTGAGGCAGAACTGTCTCCAATCCAAGCAATCCACACAGGTGAATGTCCTTCCCTGTCAGGTCAATCCACTTTGACCTACGCCATCGGTCGGCATCCCGATGACCAATCCCTGCATTTGCGGATCGTCGCCAACACTGGTGGTGGCATGTTCTCCGATGAATGGGCGAGTGGCGAAGCAATTGACGCCTTGGTGCAGTCCAGCACTGTTTTGATCTCCCGCTCGATGTGCGAATTGCATGCTGGGCGAAGCATCAACACGGGCGGATTTGTGTTGTCCGTGCTCAAGCATCTGGGCTTGGTGCGCGTCAATACAGAGAACAGCCGCCATCACGAACTGGTGCCCGGTACCACCTTCGAACAGGTGGCATTGGAGGCACTTGGGGCCATGGGGCAAGGAGTACCCGGTGGTAAGCGCAAGACCTTGAAGCTCAAGTCAGGGGAGGTCTGATCTGGCATCCATCACTGCCGCTTTGATCGCCGCTGCCTTGCTCGGCATGTGGTTCAGCGCAACACGTTGGATTGCCATTGCCGCAGCAGCTGCCTTGTGCCTTTTGTTCCCTTGGCTTGTGGTCGTCGTCATTGTTGGCGTGGCCTGGGCCTTCCACTTTTTCAAGATTCGTAACCAAAGGAGATAGACATGACATACCTTGACTGCATCAGTACCGCCGTCCAACGTGCCTTAGATTGGGACGACATCCCCGAAGACCTTTTGCCGCTGGTCATAGTGTCGGAGGCCTCTCACCTGAGCGCCACTGACGCGGACGCCATGGGGCGCACGACCTGGCACTGAGTAGGGCGGCCACAGCCTGCCCCCAACCGGCCCACATGCGGCCAACCTGCCCACCTCTCGGGCACCCCCCCGGCCCCCAGCGGCCATCGCCACCGGTAGCAACCGGCCTCGGCTTCACCCCCTTTCCCCAGTCCGACACCAGTAAGCACACAACGTAGCTGCGCAAGCAGAGGCATCCGTGCGTCTGGATGGATTGGGGGGAGGGGTCTTTCCATCCATTTTTTTCGGATCAATTTATGACCACACCAACCATCATCAACACCATCGTCCCTGAATCCGAGCGCATGAACATCGTGGACGGCCTCTTTGGCATGTCGTACATGCTCAAGCTGGAGCCAGTAGTGTTCAGCATTGCAGAGGCATTGGCTGAAAGCTACAAGGGGGCCTATTGGGAATTCCATGACCTGAGCAACGGAGGCTGGTATATGGCCCCACGACATGACACCGAGTTCACCGTGAGCTGCGAGAACGGATTTGACGGCAAGCTGTCACCGGATGCTTTCGGCATCACGGCTTGTTTGTACGCTTTCAGTGAGCTGTCCTTTGCGGGTGATCGCATGGCGCGAACCTGTGCAACGCAATACCACCTGTTGCGGGAATATGTTGCTGGACATCCAGAGGCCAGGTCAATCTATCGGGCTATCGACTGACGGACGACACTACCGAGTCGAGGGCTTGGTACTACACATCCATGTCCACCCGCCACCCCGAAATTTTCCGACTTTTCCGACCAATCTGTACCGAGTGGGGAAAGTGGATTTTCTTGGGGTGGCTGGGAGGTCCGGTGATGACTATGACGCAGCGAAGTGCAGAGTCGTGAATGTATCTTTGCAAGCTGCAATTTCATTGAGCTTGTGAAAGGCATTTAACTGCGTTGCATTTTTTCCAATGGAGTAATGCATCGTTGGATGGGAAATTGCTGCTCTGGGATGTCGATTTCTTGTTGGCAAAAAATTTTCCTGACTGATCACTTGAAACTCCATTAAGTGAATGCCATGATTGCGGCAGGCGCTAAGTTGTTTACGGCTACGGCAACCGATGTGACCTCAGTATCTACAGCTTTGACTTTTCTAGTTTCTAACCGCAAGTGCGGATAGTCCGGTGACGCAAGTCACGGGGCATCAGTAGCTCCCGCATTCAGGAAACTGGAACATGACAAGCAAGCAACAATTAGGGGCAGTGGATGCCGTCGCCCCAACACTCACGGCATCACCATCCGCAATCATCACTGTTGTCCGTGACCCGAGCAACTACCTCGGCAAACAGTTCAGCATCAACCCAGCTGGGACGATTGACAAGAAATCTTCCGTCAGTCTGTCCTTGGGCATCGCCATCCAACATCATGTGCCTACGCACGAAGATCTGGTAAACCTGCTGGATCAAGTGGGTGATGACCCACATGCAGCAATCATCAATGCGCGCTTCAAAGACATCGCTGTCGGCGAAGAATTCATCATCCTCTCCGGACGCGAAATCGAAGAGCGTTTGAGCATTCCATGTGCAGACCGTGAGCGTCAGAATGGTGTGCACCACCTCGAATATCGTGGCAATCCATACAAGGCAGTCGGACGCTTCAAAGAGAATGTTGAGCCATCGAACTGGCAATTGCTGGATCGTGACGTGGACAGCCACACGCCACAACAATTTTCTGATCTTTCGATCGAAGACTGGCTGGGAAAGTTGGCGACCATCATCCCAGGGGTTGACCAGGTCAACTATGTATTCGTCCCTTCCGCCTCATCTCGCGTAGCCCGTGGAGGGCAGACGGTTGGCGGTGGCAATGGCCACGTCTGGGTGTATGTCCAGAATCCGTCCGATATGGAACGTGTGCGCAGTGCAGTATTGCCTTTGGCGTGGCATCAGGACATGGCCTGGAACAAGCCACGTCACAGCAAGAAGGATGCAAGTGAAATCGTTGGGCAGGGGCAGGCAACACTGGTAGATCAAAGTGTATGGACGCCTGGACGTCTGGTGTTTGACGGCCAGCCCGTGGTCGGTGACGGTTTGTCAGTCGTTCAGCTTTCGGCACAGATCACACTCCGAGCCAATGTGGCCTTGGACACTTCGGCTGTAGTGCTGCTTGACCACAAAGAGTTGCTGTCCTCATCGCGTAAAGCAGGTGTTTCATTTGAGAGAAGGAGCGATGGGTCCATTCGCATCACTGCGAATGACCTGCAGCTGAGCACGGAAATTGAGACGCAGAGACAGGGATTGACGACGGTGCGCGAACTGCTTGTGGCAGGCATGGCAGACAAGTTGCGTTGCCAAGCTCCTTTTCGTGACTCGGAAAGCTGGGCCGCGTTCATTGGTGTCAACCAGGATGGCATTCCCTTTGTCTTTGATCACGGTACTGGCACGACCCACTGGTTAACTGAATTTGAGCAGGATGACGCCAAGTTGATCAAGGCTGGGGCAGTGATTGATGCCGCTCTTCCTGATGTCGTTGCTGACAGTGCCACCGTTTTAGACGACGGTGTGGTGTCGTCCTTGGCCTCCATCAAGCAAGTCAAACCTGCCGAATATCAGCGCAAGCGTGCTGCCCTAAAGCAGGCAAATCCGAGAGTGTCACTTGCAGCATTGGACAGCGCAGTGAAATCCTGGGAGTCAACGAAAGTCGAGGCACAGACACATCATGGTTACGCCAAAGCGCTTTTGTCGGAGTTGACAGAGGCGGCCTGGAAACCCGTGGGGTATCACGGTACTTTGTTCGTGCTTGATGCCGACACGCGCCTATGGACAAGTTTGCCGACTGACAAGTTGGTCAGGAACGTGGCTGAGATGCACGATGGGAAGGATCATTGCAGCCGTGGCTCCGATTACAAAGTAATTGCAGATCATGCTATTTCTTTGGCTACTGACGAAAAATATTTTAAGGATGCGCCAATCGGTGTCGCTTGTCCGGGCGGTTTTTATCAAATCGTTGACGGCAGTGTTTCACTGGTCCACCTGGTGCCTGAGCATCGCCAACGCGTCATGCTGTCCATTACGCCCGCGCAACAGGCAACGCCCATGTTTGATGCGTTCTTGCATGAAACCTTTGCCTCTGAGAATGTCGGTGAAGAGGCTCAGCAGATAGCGCTCGTGCAGCAGGTCGCTGGTGCCATCATGCTCGGACTGATGCCGCAATTCCAGAAGGCGGTGCTTTTTTACGAGCCGTTTGGTCGTGCTGGCAAGGGGACCTTGGAGCGTTTCCTGAGAAATTTGGTCCCCCCGGAATACGTAACGGCGATTTCTCCGTTCAAGTGGGCACAAGACTATCACGTGGCTACTTTGGCCGGGGCTCGTTTCAATGTGGTCGGAGAGCTGCCTGATGGCGAGGCTATCCCGGGGTCAAGTTTTAAGACGGTGATCGGCGGTGACCTAATCACTGGCCGTCATCCAACGCATCGCCCCATCACCTTCACGAATGAGGCGGCGCATCTGTTCATGTCGAACCATCTGATCACTACCAAGGACCAGGGCGAAGCCTTCTATTCGCGTTGGTTAATTGTGGGCTTCCCCAACAGTCGTTTGCGCTCAGGCTTGCCCCTGGACCCTGGTTTGGCAGATCGCATCATTGCCAACGAAATGCCCGGTATTGCCTACTGGGCGCTCGAAGGTGCTAGGCGTCTTCTTGCGGATGGTGCCTTTTCTAAATCTACGACGCATGACCGCCTCATGGCCCAGTGGCGTCGCAGCACCTCATCCTTGGATGAATTTATCTATGAACGTTGTGCGTTAGGTGCAGACCTCACCAGTCGCCGCTCGGATCTCTATGTCGCATACACCAAGTGGTGCAGTGAGTCAGGTCGTAAACCCTTTGCTAAAGGGCGCGTGAAAGACCTGCTGGAGCACAACGTTGGCATGGGGGTGCGTCTGGTTGAACTCAACGGTCACGAGACTTTCCGTGGCTTGAGTGTTAAGCCAGAGACCGAGTCCAAGAACGACAGATTGGACGAATTACTGAAGACCTTTTGAGTCGCTGACTTCGGGCGGAAAAAGTGGGTTTTGTAGGGTGGCCTACCCCCACCGTCGCCGTGGCATGGACCGTCCGAATTTCCCCCGGGTGGGGTGGCCTCCAGAAAATTTCCCGATTTCCCCACTCGAATACATGGTTATTTGTCATAACTAAATGGCGCTAAACGAATTTTTGAATCTATGTCCCATTTTTATTCCCGTGGCGCGAGCCACTTCACGACTGCATGGAAACGTGTGGCCATCCATCGCCAGCTACCACTTTTCTTGAGTGGTGGTCTTCATCACCCCTCTGTCCAAGGAGACGTATCTTGATAGTCAATTTCACACCGGCCTTCATGGCCACGGGTTTGATCGTCCCGCCCGGAAAGCAAAAGATCGAGTACAGCGTTTCAGATGAGCCTGGCCTCTTTGTAGAGTGCCGTGCCAGTGCCAAAGCCATCCCCACTTGGTACTTGCGCCTGAAGAATGCCAAGGGCACCAATGAGTATGTTCGTTTGGGCGCAGTGAAGGAGGTCAGTCTCACCCAAGCAAAGCGCCGTGCAAGGGAGTTAAAGGCCGAGCGTGCAAAGGTGCTGCAGTCGATGCCCAAGGGCCAACAGGTGTATGCCGAAATGACTTTGGAAACGTTCGTGCAGGAACACTACCTGCCTTACGCAAAGGTTCATAAGCGCAGTTGGAAGCGTGATGAGCAAGCCTACCGCATGCGTGTCCGTGAGCGTTTCGGCAATGTCCGTCTGTGTGACATCACGCGCTACCAAGTGCAAAGGTTTCAGACAGACTTGGCCGCTATGGAGATAGCGCCCGCGACACAGGACCATGACATTAAGCTGTTGCGTCGCGCCTTGAACCTTGCCGTCGAATGGGAGTTCTTGGAGCGCAATGTCCTTAATGGCGTCAAGCTCTTGAACGTGGACAACCAACTGCACGATGTCGCCGATCAGGAGCAGCTTGCCCGTTTGGTGGAGATACTGCGTACTGACTCGAACCGTCCTGTGTGCAACATCATCATGTTCTTGCTCAGTACTGGTGCTCGCAAGATGGAGGTGTTGACCGCGACATGGGATCAGCTCGATATGGATCGTGGTTTGTGGACAATCCCGGCAGCCACTGCAAAGTCGAAAAAGTCCAGGACGGTGCCGCTTAACGACAGTGCTTTGTGGGTGTTGGGGGAGGCAGCAAAATCAAAGTGCTCTGATGCGATTTTTGCCAATCCCGCTACTGGAAAGCCTTTCACTGAGATCACCCGTGTATGGTATCGCTTGCGCAAGGCAGCGGGTATCAAGCAGATGCGTCTTCACTCGATGCGCCACCAGTTTGCGGAGATGGTGGTGTCGTCTGGTCGCAGCTTGTATGACGTGCAAGTCTTGCTCGGACACAGTGACCCACGTGTTTCTCAGCGCTATGCAAAGTTAAGCATGTCCACACTCAGGGAGGCGGCAGGTACAGCGTCGTTGTTTGTCACTTCGGCAGACTCGACGCCATCGACGCCGGTTCCGTCAGGAGCGTCGGGTGTTGTGGTTCCGTTCCAGAGAGCGGCCTAAACCAACTGGGCCGGGTGGAGAAATCTGCCCGGTTCGGTTGATGGAGACAAGTACAGCCATCCCTGATGAGTAGTGTCCGCATTCTTTCTTTCAGCGGCTCCAAGTCTCTTGTATATTCTGGAACAGACTTTAATCAGATCTCATGACCCAAGCCTATCTTCGCATCGTATTGGCAGCATCTGCGGCGCTGCAGTTGTGGCATGTATTTGCAATGTCACAAGTATTGCGGTTGGTGCAGGAGGGTTATCTCAATGTCTACACTTTCGTGATTCCCCTTTTCGCACCGTCAATTCTTTTGGCTGCGGTCCTGTCGGCAAAGCGATATCCAAATACAGCACGGATCCTTTTTGTGTTGTCTGGTGGAATGGGTTTAGGTGCTGTCTCAATGCTTGTCGTTTTCTGGGAGCGATATGTTCCTATTCCAATACTCGCACTTGCAGGATTGGTGCTCACCGAAATGCATCACTTGCAAGCTCGTGACACTGAGTAGGCTTGGGGGAGCTTCCGTCGGACGGAACACCTCACTGATTCAGCACTTGGGTTCGGTCAAAAGTTCGGTGTCGGCATACGTAACCTATTGCCGCAGTTCGATAAATTTGGTGTGCCAGCCGCCATAGTTCGGCCCAGTTCGGCATGCAGTTCGGTGACTCGAAAAACAGGAGACCAGAAGCCAGAAACTTGTTTATTTTCTTTGACTTACCTAAAAAGTAAGCGGTCACTCGCTTGTCTTGAAAATCCGCGTGTCGATGGTTCGATTCCGTCCCAGGCCACCAATATGAAGGCCCAACTGTTCTCAGTTGGGCCTTTTCATTTGGGCTTCCCACAGTACACGTGGGGAACAGGCACCTACAGTACCCAGTTTGACCCTTTTCTACCCGCTGTTCTCTGGGAAAAAAACACCAACTCTTACGCCGTAGCACTCGCACATCGCCTTGGGTAACAAGGACTTATACCTGTGTCGATTTTTCGAGTTCGCCGCCCCACCTGGAGGAGCATTGCATAAGGTAGGCGTGCTGGGATATCAGTTGTGGAGTTGGCTTACATCGGGCAAATCGAGTGCAAAATGCCACTATGGCTAATAGTTACCAATGGACTCCGCTCATCATCGCTCACACTGTGACGGCGACTTCAGCCTTGCTCGTTGGTGCCGTTCTACTGTTTAGGCGCAAGGGGGATTTCAGCCATCGTTTGATGGGCTGGATCTGGGTTGGGTTGATGGTGCTGGTCGCACTGGCGTCCTTTGGAATTCAAAGAAATGGGTACAGCTGGATCCATGCGCTTTCCATTTTTGCCTTGGTGATGTTGGTTGTTGGGGTTCTGCTTGCAAGACGGCACAGTGTCTCTCACCATGGAAAAACCATGAAAGGCATTTACTTGGGTGCCTTAGTTGTCACGGGGCTTTTTACATTGTTGCCATCAAGGCTGATTGGCAGAGCAATTTTTGGGTGAGTTGACCGCGAAATCCGGCAGAGCTGGTTCGCTGACCGGGTTCAGGCTTGCGCCATGTGGGCCATCAGTGCGCCCACTTTTTGTTTGCGCATCTTGCTAGGGATTTTGTGCAGAGCCAGCAATAGCTCGGCAATGTCCTGTTCCTTGGAGTACATGTAGGGCGGCGGTTTTTCTTTGCATACTCAATCGGGCACGACACTGCGATAAGGTGAGCGCGCAGGGGATTAGGCCTGTCTAAAATGTCCCGACGATTTCCGAAGGATTGATTGCCATGGCCCGTCCCGCAGCTTCCGTCATGCTTGCCGCACAAAATGCATCGTCCAGGATGGCCGACAGGCACACCCCGTTTGTTTTCGATGACTGGTATGTGGCCGCGTTTGCCGATGAGCTTGGGCCGCAATTGCTGGCGAGGACTTTGCTCGGGCGTGGTGTTGTGATGTACCGGGACCCGGAGGGCCGTGTGGTGGCGATGGAGGACCGTTGTCCTCACCGTTCCATGCCTTTGTCAGCGGGTCAGCTGCAGGACGGACAGATCGTGTGCGCCTACCATGGCATGCGGTTCAATGCTGAGGGGGACTGTGTGCATGTGCCTTCGCAAGCCACTTGTCCCCGCTCGATGGGGGTGCGCACTTATGTCACGCTGGAGCGTGGCCCTGTGGTGTGGATCTGGATGGGCGAAAACGAAACCGCCGATCCGCAACGCCTGCCGGATCAGGATTGGTTGACCAGTGGCGACTGGGAAACCTCCAAGGGCTATCTGCCCCTCAAAGCCAGTTATGTGCGCCTGCAAGAAAACCTGCTCGATTTGACGCATCTGAGTTTTCTGCATGCCAGGAGTTTTGGCACGCCGGATTACGCCAGTGCAGCCTACGAAACAGACATTGGCGAGGGTCACTTTGTGGTCAGGCGCAATGTGGTGCCGACCACTTTGCCGCCTGTATGGGCCGAGCCCACGGGCATCAAGGGACAGGGGCAGGCGGCCCGCATCGTGCGTTCGGAGTTCCGTTCGCCCGGTATGCACGAGGTGTCCGTCTCTTTCCACGACTGCACCTTGCCCGAAACAGATCGACCTACGTTCCGGATTCGGACCGCACATTTACCCACCCCCGAAACGGCCACCAGCACCCATTACTTTGTGGTGCACGGACGCGATTTTGCGCAACACGACAAGGCCATGACCCGCTTCATGCACGAGCAGTTGTTTGTCGCATTCCAGGAGGATGTGGATGGACTGGCTTTGCAGGAAACAGTGCTGGCCCGGACGCCGCCGCAAGAGTTGTATGAGTTTTCGGTGGGCGCGGACGGCCCCTCGGTGGCGATGCGTCGCTACTTGCTGGCCCGCGCCAATGCTCAAGGCAGCACTGACGCCTCTCGGCGAGTGTTATAACTCGCCGTCATTGAAATTTGAGTGTTGAGTAAGAGGAGTTGGTCTTGGATGTACTGAAGGACTATGGCCCCCTGGCGTTGCTGCTGGCGTGGTTTGGCTACAAATGGTGGCGCTCGCAGCGTGTGGTGGGCATGATGCCTGCGCTCAGGCAGCAGGGTGCGGTGTTGATCGATGTGCGTTCGGCTGCCGAGTTTGCGCAGGCCAGCGCGCCTGGGACCATCAACATTCCATTGCAGGAGTTGGGTGGGCGCCTGGTCGAAGTGCCCAAGGGCGTGCCCGTGGTGGTGGGTTGCGCCAGCGGCACGCGCAGCGGCATGGCGGGTGTGATGTTGCGCAAGCAGGGCTATGCGCCGGTGTACAACATTGGCGGCTGGCGTAACTTTCTCAAATAAGGTGTTGCCGTGTTTGTGGATGTGGATCGGCTAGAGACTTGGAGCCGCTACAAAGCCGGCATGTGCGACAAGTGCCAGGCCCATTGCTGCACCATGCCTGTGGAGGTGCGTTTGCCCGATCTGGTTGGCCTGGGATGGGTGGATCCATTCGAGGCGGAGCACGAGAGTGCAAAGAATATTGCCAAGCGTCTGACCAAGGCGGGGCTGGTGGGGCATTTCAATTTCAAGAATGAGATCTTCACCCTGGCGCGGCGAGCCAATGGCGACTGTTGCAACCTGGACGCTCACACGCGCCGTTGCAAGGTGTACGAACTGCGACCATCCACCTGTCGGCTGCACCCGCAGGTGGGGCCCAAGCCGGGCTACTGTCCCTATGGTGTCCGGCAGGTACAGCGATGACATTTGCGCAAATATAGAATGAGGGCTCGTGCAGCAGGCGCCCTCCCATGCTCAAGAACCCGGAAATCATTGAATCCATCAAAGCCGAATTTGCCGATTGGCGGCTTTGGTCTGATCGTTTTGTGGTGCTGCTGTTTGCCGTACTTTCCGGTTTGACGGTGGTAGCCTTTACCTGGATGTCCGAGCATGCGCTGGAGACGTTCTTTCGTTACCAGAGCCAATATTTCTGGTTCCCTTTGATCTGGACCCCCTTGCTCACCGTGGCGGTTGTGTATGTCACTCGTCGCTTTTTCCCGGGTACGGCAGGCTCTGGCATTCCTCAGGTGATGGCGGCGCTTTCGCCGCAAACGCCCCGGGCGCACCGCAATTTGTTTGTGTCCCTGCGTTTGAGTGTGGCCAAAATGTTTTTGACCACGGCGGGGGTGTTTGCCGGTTTGTCTTTGGGGCGCGAGGGACCTTCGGTTCAGATTGCGGCGGGGGTCATGCACAACGCGCGCCGCTGGCTTTCCAAAGACTCTCAAATTCGTGACTCGGGCCTGATGCTGGCAGGGGGAGCTGCTGGCATTGCGGCGGCGTTCAACACGCCGTTGGGCGGGGTGATGTTTGCGATTGAAGAACTGTCACGCCATCCGGAAGACCGACGCAGTGGCTTGCTGCTGTCGGCCATTATTTTGTCGGGCTTGATGGCGGTGTCGGTTTACGGCAATGTCACTTACTTCGGACGCATCCAGGTGGACTTGATTGGCTGGCATCTGCTGTTGCCGGCTTTGCTGGTGGCGGTCTGCAGTGGTCTGCTGGGCGGGCTGTTCTCGCGCTTGCTGATTCACTCATTGCATGGCAAGTCCAGGTTTTGGTTGCATCGTTTTCGCCACGTGTCCCCACTGAAGTTTGCAGCTCTTTGTGGCTTGGCGGTTGCGGTCATTGGGGTGTTGACTCAAGGAGCCACTTTTGGTGGAGGGTATGCGCACACGCGAGCCATGCTCGACAACCAGAACGATGTGTCGCAGTTGTATGTGATCTGGAAAATGCTGGCGACCTGGCTGAGCACCTGGGCCGGTGTGCCTGCAGGCATCTTTGCGCCCTCGCTGGCCATTGGCGCAGCTTTGG
Source organism: Limnohabitans sp. (assembly GCF_038134685.1). Lineage (GTDB taxonomy): Bacteria > Pseudomonadota > Gammaproteobacteria > Burkholderiales > Burkholderiaceae_C > Limnohabitans_A. The sequence goes on from NZ_JAYPVP010000005.1 coordinate 22,771, forward strand.
GCAATGACTTGGCTGTTTTGTTGAACTACCCCAATGCGCCAACGCTGATTGCATTGGGCATGGCAGGTTTCTTGGCGGCTGTGACGCAAGCGCCGCTGACGGCTTTCATCATCGTGATGGAGATGGTCACGGGGCACCAGCTGGTGTTGAGCTTGATGGCCAGTGCGCTGATTGCCAGCGGGGTGTCGCGCTTGGTCAGTACCCCGCTGTATTCGGCCTTGACGCTGATGCAGCTGCAACGTCTTCCCGCCAGTGTCAGGCGGGATGAGCATGCCAGCCAGGCTGGAGCTTAGTTGTCCAGGGCGGCGCTCATGTCGTCAATCATTTGCTGACGGGACACCACCCGCGATGACTTTTTCCAGTCCAGTCGTGACACGAAACCTCTCGTTCGGTCTTCGCTGCGGAAGGGGCCGCTGATCAGGGCATAGCGCGTTTGACCGGATGCTTTGATGGGCACAATGCGTGCGGTTTTCAAAATGGCATGCTTGCCCCGGAAGGCTTGCGCGGCGCCTGCATCGGTAAAGCTGTCGTGCATCACCACAAAGCTGTTGACTGGCAATTTACGCAGCCACTGCATGTCGGCGGCGTATGGGCTTTGGGGGGTAGTTGCTGCGGCTGTTGCAGCGGCAGCGGCAGGTGCGCTGGCGCTGTTGCCTGTGCTCTGAATCACGGCAGATGCCGGTTCAGTGGGCGCGGGCATGAGCGATGCATCCTGGCGTACAACGGCGGTGCTTGGCGCTGCAGGCGCGCTGAAGCGTCCGGTTGCAAAACCAAGCGCAAAAATGGCCAGTCCAGCGGCGCCCAGCCACAGCTTGTTGACGGGCAAAGCCAGAGCGCGCTCGCGCGACGGCGGTTGCGGCTCTGACGCGGGCTTCTCCTCGTCGGCATCGGCTGCAAAGTCGAGCATGTCTATCGTAGGCTCGGGCGACGGGGGCGGTGGCAGCAGTTCGTGCGTATCGGCCAAGCCTTCTGTGGCATCGGCCCAGTTGGCAAGCGGAGTGCTGCCTTCATGCAGCAACACAAAGCGGAGGTTGACACCAGGCAGGTGTACCAGCATCTGACCGAGCAAGTGCACCTGGTCTGCCGAGAGGGCTTGGGCGTTCTGTACAAGCCACAGGTGGGCAGGTCGTTCCGGGTCGGGAGGCAGCGCCGCAATGGAGGCTGAGTGAGCTGCGACTTGTTCGTTGAAGCGGCGGATGATGTCCTGACAGTGCCTGCCATCAAAGACTTCAATCTGGCCGGCCTGGGCTTGTTGCCACAAGGCTTGCAGATTTTTCGATGTGTCTTGCAGCAGTTGTGCGCTGGAGCTGTGCAAGACCAGGCAGAGCAGGCCCTCGTGCAGGTCTTCGAGCCAGGCGGCTTGGTCTTCGTTGAACAGGTCGTGTGTATGGATAGCCATGCCCCCATTGTGCATGAAACTCAGTGGACTTTTGGATGCAAAAGTCTTGCACTTGTGATCACAAGGAATGTTCAATCCAGCGGCGCAGCATGTCTTTGAGCGCTGCCGTATCGGTGCCGGGTAGCCGTGCCAGTACCTGTGCCTCGTGCGCGCGGGCTTTGTGCAGCAAGGGGGTGGCTTTGTGCCTGCCCAGGGCGGTGAGTGTGACCAGCACCGAGCGTTTGTCCTGCGGGTGGGGCAGACGCTTGATGAGGCCGTCCTGGACCATGCGGGTGACCAGTTTGGTGGCGGTGGGTTGCTGGGCCAACACGATGTCGGCCAGTGCGCCAATGCTCAGGGGCGGGCTGTCCGACAGGCTGGCCAGCACGCGCCACTGCATCACGCTCAGGCCACTGGCCAGTACTTGCTCGTGGAATTCGGCAGAAATGTCGTGGCTCGCCCGCGCCAGCAGGTAAGCCAGGTAGTCCTGAACAAAGCCTTGCTGGGTCTTGCTTGTTCGATGGGTCACGTTCAGCCCCGCTCGGACAGGGGCGCAAACTGGCCGAACTGGCCAGTATGAAAAATCAGACCGGAGGCCTCTGGGGTGAAGCCGCAACGTTCAACCTCGCCCACAAACAGCACATGGTCGCCTTCTTCGTAGCGGCTGCGGTTGTGGCATTCAAACCAGGCCAGTGCGCCGTTCAGAATGGGCAGGCCAGCCTGGCCAAGCTGGTAGGGGGTTTGCGCAAAGCGATCCCCTTGGCCGTAGGCAAAGCGCTGGCACAGCTCGAGCTGGTCGGCTGCGAGCACGTTGATCACGTAGTGTGTGCCGGCATGAAACAGCGGCAGGCTGCGCGCCTGGGTACCCAGGCTCCACAGCACCAGCGGTGGCTGCAAGGACAAGGTATTGAATGAACTGGCGGTGATGCCTGCAAAACTGCTGCTATGGGTGTCGCCCTTGCTGGCGCCAGGGGCGAAAGTCGTGACCACGGTCACACCGGTAGCAAAGCGCGACAGGGCCTGCCGGAAATGGGCCGATTCAAAGTCGGGCGGCCGGGCCAGTTGGCCGGGCTCGCTGGAGGCACGAACGGGAGAGCGCATGGGCTGGATTATGGCTGGTTATCCATGAAATTTCATATAAACTGATTCGCACAGGAGACAGGCATGTTGGTAGAACGCATTGAACACAAATGGCTCGCAGCCTTTGCCCGCACCTTTACGCTGTGCCAAGTGCAGCCGGGTGAAGTGGTGGCGATTGTGGCCGAAACCCAATCCCGCCGAGTGAATGTGGACTTGGCGCGCTTGGCGCTGGAGGGATTGGGGGCGCGCGTGTTTGAAGTCACACTGACCACGCCGACCCTGAGCGCGCCAGCGCCTGTGCGCTCGACCGGTGCAAGTGATGCCATTGCCCAGCTGGCGCCGGTGGTGGCTTCGTTGGCACGCGCAGACTTTGTGGTGGACTGCACCGTCGAAGGCCTTCTGCATGCGCCCGAGTTGCCCACCATCATGCAAGGCGCAGATGGTAAGCGGCCACGTTTGTTGATGGTTTCCAATGAGCACCCCGAAATTCTGGAGCGCACCGTGCCCGACCCAGCTCTCGAAGGCGTGGTGCGCAGTGCCATGAAAAAACTCAAGGGCACGCAGCAGATGCATGTCACTTCCAGCGCGGGCAGCGATTTGCGCGTGAGCCTGGACAAGGCGGTGGTTGGTGGCGTGTGGGGATTTTGTCCCAAGCCGGGCATGGTTTCGCACTGGCCTGCGGGGCTGGCGCTGGCTTTTCCGGCCGCAGGCAGCGTGAATGGCACCTTGGTCATGGCGCCGGGTGATGTGAACCTGACCTTCAAGCGCTATTTGCGAGACACCATCACCTTGCAGATTGAGGACGACAGCGTGGTTGCCATCGAGGGTCATGGTGTCGACGCGGACATGATGCGCGGTTATTACAAAGCCTGGGAAGATGCCGAGGGCCATCGTGCCTGCTATGCCGTTTCGCATGTGGGTTTTGGCTTGAACCCGGCGGCACGCTGGGACGCGATGACCTTCTATGACAAGCGTGACTGCAACGGTACCGAACTGCGCGCCTTTGCGGGCAACTTTCTGTATTCGACCGGTGCCAACGAAGTGGCGGGCCGCCACACCTTGGGGCACTTTGACCTGCCCATGCGCGGTTGTACCGTGCAATTGGACGGGGCTGTGATCGTCAACGCGGGTGAACTGGTGCCAGAGGCGTTGGCATGAGCACGGACAGATCGCCGCGCGTCGCGCGCGCTGACGTGCCGGACGCCGTCGCGGTTTGAACTACAGTGATGGCGAGCGAAGCGCGGCCATCCATTGTCTTCCTGCACGGTATCGGCGGTCGCGCCAGCGGCTGGGCGCCCATCCAGCAAGCCTGTGTCGATGCCGGGTACCCCAGCTTGGCCTGGGACATGCCCGGCTATGGTGATAGCCCGAGCATCGACCCCTACACCTTCGACGGCTTGGCCGATGCACTGGCGGCGTTGATGGACGCACACAGTGTGCAACAAGCCGTGTTGGTTGGACACAGTCTGGGTGGCATGGTGGCTCTTCAGATGTGGGCTCGTCACCCCGAGCGCGTGGCAGGCTTGGTGCTGGCCGCCAGCAGCCCGGCGTTTGGGCATGGCAGCGGCGATTTCCAGCAAAGCTTTATCGCGCAGCGTCTGGCGCCGATTGAGGCGGGCCAAAGCATGGCCGATGTGGCCGAGGGCTTGGTGCCCACCATGGTGGCTCCCGGTTTTGATGGCCCGGGGCTGATGCATGCCAAGGCCTGCATGAGTTCGGTCACACCTGCGGCCTACAAGGCTGCCCTGAGCGCCCTGGTGCAGTTCGAGCAACGCGCGGCGTTGCCGACCATCACTGTGCCCACCTTGTGCATTGCAGGTGAGCACGACCGCACCGCTGCGCCCGCGGTGGTGCAGCGCATGGCCGAAAAAATTCCGAATGCCCAATACCTGTGTCTGAGCGGGGTGGGGCATCTGCTGACTTTTGAACAACCTGACAGCTTTACCGCTGCACTCCTGCCATTTTTGCGGAGCATTTCATGACCGACGTGCAAGACAAGACCATGCCGATTTGTGGCGACGACTACCCTCTGACCGAGAAGCAGCAAAAGCTGATGGCATTGGCCCGCCAACTGGGCCGCGACAAGTTCGCTGGCCGTGCTGCGCAGCTGGACCGAGACGCGCAGTTTCCGTTTGCCAACTACGATGACATGCGCGAGGCCGGTCTGTTGGCCTTGTGCGTGCCCGAAGCCCACGGCGGCCATGGCGCCGACTACGCCACTTATGCCATGGTTTCGGCCGAGATTGGCCGCTACTGCGGCGCGACGGCGCTGACCTTCAATATGCACGTGTGCACCATGCTCTGGAGCGGCCTGCTGTCTGAAGACCTGGAGATGACGCCCGAGCAGCGCGCCGCGCATCGTCAGCATCAGGCGGTGCACTTTGCCCGCGTGGTGAAAGACGGTGCCATTTACGCCCAACCGTTTTCCGAAGGCGGCGCTGCTGCTGCGGGCGCTCAGCCCTTTGGCACCACCGCCGTCAAGGTCGAAGGCGGCTGGAAGGTCAACGGCAAAAAGATTTTTGCCTCGCTGTCGGATGCCGCTGACTTCTTTGGCGTGCTATGCACCGAGAAAAAACCCGGCGCCGACCTCTCGCGCCGTGACACCCTGTACCTGGCCGTCCCGCGCACCGCCCCGGGCCTGACGGTCGAAGGTGACTGGGATCCACTGGGCATGCGCGCCACCGTCTCGCGCAACCTGGTGTTCAAGGACGTCTTCGTGCCCGATGATGCGGCGCTCATGCCGCAGGGCCTGTACTTCCAGGCCGCCAGCCGCTGGCCACACATGTTCATGACGTTGGCGCCGACCTACATGGGCATCGCGCAGGCTGCATACGACTTCACCGTGGCCTATCTGCGCGGCGAAATTCCGGGCACTGGTCCCGTCAAGCGCCGCCAGTTCGCCACGAAACAGATCGCGGTGGCCGAGATGTTCATCAAGCTCGAACAAACCCGCAATCTCTTTTTGCGCGCGATTGAAGACGCCAAGGTGGACCCGAGCAAGTCTGCCCGTCTGCGCGCCTATGCGGCGCAGTACACCATCATGGAGAACGCACAGGACATGGCGCGCCTGGCGATCCGCACCTGCGGCGGCCAGTCCATGCTCAAGAGTCTGCCCTTGGAGCGGCTGTACCGCGATGCACGTTGCGGCGCCCTCATGCTGCCCTGGACCGCAGAGCTGTGCATGGACCGCATCGGCCGCGATGCGCTTTACGAACCCGGTGAAAAAGACGAATGATGTGGGATGCTGAACCCAGCCTGATTGCAGCGCGCTTTGCACAGCTGGCATACGAGCGCGGCGCGCAACCTGCCATGACCTTTCGGGGTGACGAGCGCACAGCATTGACGCACAACAACGACAGGTTCACCTACGACTTTGCCAAGTTCTGGCGGCGCGTCGAGCGTGTGACCGCACACCTGCAAGCCACCTGGGGCGTGCAAGCGGGTGACCGTGTCGCCTGGCTGGGTTTCAACCACGAGCTGCAACTGGTCACGCTGGTGGCCTGTGCGCGTTTGGGGGCTGTGTTTTTGCCACTCAACTTTCGCTTGGCAGTGCCTGAGCTGCAACAAGTGCTGGATGATGCAAAACCTACCCTGTTGGTGCACGACAGTGCGCATGCAGAGACGGCGCAGTTGTTGTTGGCAAAAGGATTGCCACAGGCCTGCGGCAATCTTTTTCGCTTGACCCACCAAGACACTTTGATCGCCACTGCCGCGCCACGTGGCCTGCCACTGCCGCAGGTGAGCAGCGACGATGCCGTACTGCTGGTCTACACCTCTGGCACCACGGGCGTACCCAAGGGGGCGGTACACACACAAGCGGCGCTGCTGGCCAATGCGCGTGCGGCGCAGTGGGCTCATGGTTTTGAGTCGGGCGACAAAGTGTTGTCCACATTGCCAATGTTCCATGTGGGTGGCCTGTGCATCCAGACCCTGCCAGCCCTGCTGGCAGGCGTGGAAGTGGTGTTGCACCCGCGCTTTGATCCGGGTGCCTGGCTCGATGAAATGACCACCAGCCGTCCCACCCTGTCACTGCTGGTGCCAGCCACGATGCGAGCGCTGTTTGAACACCCGCGTTGGGCAGATGCCGACTTGTCGTGTCTGCGCGGCATCATGACCGGCTCGTCCACCGTGCCCCTGGCTTACCTTGAGACGCTGCACGCACGCGGTGTGCCGGTCGGGCAGGTGTATGGCACCACCGAAACCGGACCCGTGTCGATTGTGTTGCGCTTGACCCAAGCCATGGCCCATGTCGGGGCATCAGGCTGGCCTCAACCCGAAGCGCAAGTCAAACTGGTCGATGCCCAAGGTCAGGAAGTTGCGCCTGGAGAAACGGGCGAAGTCTGCATTCGCGCCGCCAACCTGATGCGTGGCTACTGGCGTGCTGACGGTGCGGCTGGCGCAGGCTTGCAGGACGGCTGGTTCCACTCTGGCGATCTGGGTCAGCGCGCCACAGACGGGTGCATCACCATCGTGGGTCGCAGCAAGGACATGATCATCTCGGGCGGTGAAAACATCTACCCGGCCGAAATCGAAAACCTGCTGGTGACCTTGCCCGGCGTTTTGGAATGCGCGGTGGTGGGCGTGTCTGATGCACGATGGGGCGAGGTGCCGGTGGCGGTGCTGGTGCGTGCACCCGATGCCGCAGGACGGGCCCTGAACGACGAGGCCGTGCTCTTCCACCTGCGCGAGCGCATCGCCCGCTTCAAGCTGCCGCGCCGAGTGGTGTTTGTAGACGCCCTGCCTAAAAGTGCACTGGGCAAAGTGCTCAAGCCGGCGCTGCAGGCGCAATTGTTTTTGTAAACAGCGGCAGGTCGTCGGCGTGGGCCATGTGCGTCAAGCGCGTTCAGGCGTGCTCAGGCACCGCAGCACTTTTTGTATTTCTTGCCGCTGCCGCAACTGCAGGGGTCGTTGCGGCCGGGAGTCTCGTCTTTGATGACTTGTTGCACGCGCGGGCCAATGCTGCGCCAGATTTCGCGCAGGTCGTACACTGCCCACAGTGCTTCGGCGTAGGCGTTCAGGCGGGTCTCGCTGACGCTGGGTGGGCCGTCTTCGCCAAAGGCGGACAGAGTGGCTTCGTCGGTGTCGTCCTCGGTCAGGGCGACGATGGCTTCAAGCGAGCTGTCGTGCCACTTGGCGGCTTCCTTGTCTTTGGGGGCTTCCCACTCTTCGGGCCAGCTTTCGATGGCGAACATGAAGCCCAGGGCCCACACTTGTGCAAAAGAGGGAATGTCTTCGCCTTCGACTTCGGTGCGCTCTTCTGGGGGCAACGACGCGATCGCGCCACGCACGTCCATCACCTCTGGTGCATAGGCCGAGTCTTCGTCCAGCGCTTTGATCTCGGTGTCCAGGGCCGCGAGTACTTCAATGCTGCGGCGCGTCCATAAGTCGAGAAATTGCTGGCGCTGGGCATCGTCGGCAAAGCTGCCACCATCATCCAGACCGAGCAGCACATCCAGCCATTCCTGCTCGGGAATGCGGCGGCGGCAGCAGGCCAGCGCGGCTAAAAAACCTTCGCAAAATTCCCACTGCGGCGTTTCTTCGTTACGGGTGCGCAAATCGTCGAGGATGTCGTCGAGCGCATCAAAATCTTTGGCTTCAAGACCGGTCATGGGGTGGTTTCCAGAAGAGGTGGGTTTAAGAGGACGCCACAGCGGGCGAGGCGGTTTTTCATGCACAGCACTTGTGCGTCCTTGCTGTGCAGCGCTGCGCTGTGTTGAACGGCGAGGTCGATGAATTTTTGGTCATCGGCATCCTTGCAGGTGTAGGGCGCTTTAGGGGCGTCTGCTTGCAGCGTGACGTGTTGGTCAAAACGTTCAAGAATGGTTTGTGCGGGCAACTCGCGTGCGCTCAAGCGCTTGGCAATTTGCGGGTAGTCCAGCACGCGAGCGAGTTCTTCGCGCATCGCAGCCGTGGCAAGCCAACAGGTGGAGCCGTCTTGCACGCTTTGGCGCAGAGTCGCAGAGGCCGGGTCGTCGAACACCCACAAATCCAGCACGATATTGGTGTCCAGAACCCGAAGGGTCATGTCGACTCACCTGTATCGCGACGGGTGCTGCCCGCGACCATGTCAAAGCGGAACAGGCGGCATTCGATCGGACCGTTCCACATGGGCACGCGGCGCGATTCTTTCAAGCGCATGCGACCGGGCAGTTTGAGGTCGGGCGTGAGCATCCAGGCGCTCCAGCCGGCAAAGTTCTTTTTCCAGTGGGCCGAGAGGCGCAAAAAGAAGTCGCTGCCGTCGTCGGTTTGTGCAGCTTCGCGGCCAGCGCGTGCGGCCGCCAGCTGGCCAGGTTGAAAGCTTTCGCGTCCTCGTCCGGCCACACCAGCGGCGGCAATGCGCTCGCCGTAGGGCGGGTTGAGCAGCATGACGCCCGGCACCTCGCTGGGGGGCATGCGCTGCAGCGCGTCGCCACCGCGCAGCTGCAGGGCGCGGGCCACACCCGCGCGCTCGGCGTTGCGCTGGGCAAAGTCGACCATGCGGTGCGCCACATCGCTGCCAAAGACAGGTGCAGTGGGGGCGTGTTCCATGGCGCGTGCTTCGTCTTTCAGGCCTTGCCACACATGCGCCTGGAAGGGCATCAGTTTTTCAAAACCAAAACGGCGCTGGCTGCCCGCGGCAATGCCGCAGGCGATTTGGGCGGCCTCAATGGGGATGGTGCCGCTGCCGCAGCAGGGGTCGTACAGCGGGGTGGTGGCGTCCCAACCGCTGGCAGCAATCATGGCTGCAGCCAAAGTTTCCTTGAGCGGCGCATCGCCTTTGTCGGTACGCCAGCCACGCTTGAACAGCGGCTCGCCGGAGGTGTCGATGTACAGCGTGACGTGCTCGCGTGTCAGGTGAGCGTAGATGCGCACATCGGGCCAGGTGGTTTCCACGCTGGGGCGCTCGCCGCGCTTGGCTCGGAAGCGGTCGGCCACAGCATCCTTGATTTTGAGCGCGGCAAAGTTCAGGCTCTTGAGTGGACTGTGTTGCGCGGTGATCTCGATCTTGAAGGTTTGCTTGGGCGTGAACCAGATTTCCCAGGCCACGTTGCTGGCGGCTTCGTACAGATCGGCTTCGCTGCGGTAGGGGGTGTGCGAGAGCTGCACCAGCACGCGCTGCGCCAGTCGGCTGTGCAGGTTCAGGCGCATGGCTTCGCGCCAGCTGGCGTTGACCACCACGCCGCCGCGGCCAGTCATCAGGTCGTGCCCGGTCAGGCCAGTGAGGTGGTGTACCTCATCGGCCAGAAATTCTTCAACCCCTGCGGCGCAGGGCATGAACAGTTGCAGTGAATTCACAGATTTCTTTTTAAAGCGTTTTGCGCAAGTTGGCGGGGGCGATTTTGAGCGCCTCGCGGTATTTGGCCACAGTGCGGCGGGCACAGTCGATGCCTTGCTCCTTGAGCATGTCGGAGAGTTTGCTGTCGGACAGGGGTTTGGCGGGGTTCTCTGCGGCCACCAGTTGTTTGAGCAGGGCGCGCACGGCGGTGCTGGAGGCCGCATTGCCGCTTTCGGTGCCCAGGCCGGAGCCAAAGAAATACTTGAGCTCGAAAGTGCCTTGTGGGGTGGCCATGTATTTGGCGGTGGTGACGCGGCTGATGGTGGATTCGTGCATGCCCAGCTCGTCGGCAATCTCGCGCAACACCAGCGGACGCATGGCCAGCTCGCCTTGCACAAAGAAATTGCGTTGGCGCTCGACGATGGCGCTGGAGACCCGCAAGATGGTGTCAAAGCGCTGCTGAATGTTTTTGATGAACCAGCGCGCTTCCTGCAGACGCTGTTGCAGGGCTTGGTGCGCATCGCTTTTGCCGCCGCGCAGTGCACGGGCGTAAATATCGTGCACGCGCAGCTTGGGCATGACCTCTGGATTGAGTTGTACTCGAAAGCGTGGCGGCTGTGAGCGGGCAATGGTGGTGACGATGACGTCGGGCACCACAATGTTCTGCTGGACCTGCACAAAGGCGCGACCGGGTTTGGGTTCGAGTTTGCCAATCAGCTGCAGGGCCTGGCGAGTGGTGTCTGCATCGACGCCGCACAAGCTGGCAAGTTTTTTCAAATCGCGCTTGGCCAGCAGTTCCAGGGGTTGTTGGCAGATTGCTGCTGCGGCTTGCAGTATGGGGTTGTCGGGCGTCTCGGCCAGTTGCGCCTGCAGTTGTAGCTGCAAGCACTCGGCAAGATCGCGTGCACCCACGCCTACGGGTTCGAGCGACTGCAACAAGCCCAAGGCCACACGAAAGCGATGCTGCAATTCGTCCAGGGTTTCCAGGTCATCGCTGCCTGCAAGGGACTGGGCCAGACTTTCCAGGCTGTCTTCAAGATAACCGTCTTCATTGAGAGATTCAATCAGGTAACGCAGGGCGGCACGGTCTTCGGGCGACAAGCGCAGGCTCAGGCTCTGACGGTGTAAGTGCGTGTGCAGGTCTTCCTGGCTGCGGGCCAGTTCGGTGGCGCTGGCCTGGTCGTCATCATGCTGGCGGGCAGGGGCGTCGCCACCCCATTCGCTGTCGTCGGCAGACCATTCGACGGTGCCGTCACCACCCCAATCGGGCTCATCGCTTTGCACGCTGGTGTCGGGTTCGTGATCGCTGCCTTTGTCGGCACTGACTTCGCTGAGATGATCGCCCGTGCTGGTGCGGGCGTCGGCCTGGTCCAGACCATAAGCTTCGCGCTCACTGGCTTCGTGATCGATTTCCAGAAAGGGGTTGTCGTCGAGCATCTGCTCGACCTCCTGACTCAGCTCCAGCGTGGACAGCTGCAGCAAGCGAATGGATTGCTGCAGCTGCGGCGTGAGCGCCAGGTGCTGCGACATGCGCAGCGACAGGCCTGGTTTCATGGACATCTCAGGCCTTACATACGGAAGTGTTCGCCCAGGTACACCCGGCGCACATCGGCGTTGGCCACGATGTCGTCGGGTGAGCCTTCAGCGAGCACACGCCCTTCGCTGATGATGTAGGCCTGATCGCAAATGCCCAGCGTTTCGCGCACGTTGTGGTCGGTGATGAGTACGCCGATGCCGCGTTGCTTGAGAAAGGCGATGATGCGCTGGATCTCGATCACGGCAATGGGGTCAATGCCGGCGAAGGGTTCGTCGAGCAAGATAAAGCGAGGCTGCGTGGCCAGGGCGCGGGCAATTTCCACCCGGCGGCGTTCTCCGCCCGACAGCGCCACGGCTGGAGAGTCGCGCAAATGATCCACGCGCAGATCCGCCAGCAGGGCTTGAAGTCGGTGGTCGATTTCCCGCTCACTCAGGGGCTTGCCTGCCTCATCGGTTTGCAACTCCAGCACAGCACGCACGTTCTCGGCCACATTGAGCTTGCGAAAAATGGAAGCTTCCTGCGGCAGGTAGGACAGGCCCATGCGCGAGCGTTTGTGGATCGGCATGCGGGTGACGTCCTGGCCGTCAATTTCGATGCGTCCGCCGTCCGCAGGCACCAGGCCCACGATCATGTAAAACGAAGTGGTCTTGCCTGCACCGTTGGGGCCGAGCAGGCCGACCACTTCGCCTTTGTTCACGCTGACGGAAACGTCATGTACCACCTGACGGCTGCCATAGGCTTTGCGTAGGTGGCTGGCGCTCAGGCTGGAAGGGGCGTCGGTACTCATTGTGCGGGGAGCGGGCTGGTGCGCAGTTTGGGCGCAGGGCTGGTGGTGCCGGTGTTGGCTGCAGGGCTTTGCTCGCGCGGCTTCAAGGTGGCCTTGACGCGTTGGCCTGGTGTGCTGGTGCCGCTGCGTGGCTGGCCATCCACGGTGTAGGTTTCGGTCGTGTTGTTGAAGACGATGATGTTGCCTTGCACGCGGTCGGCCATTTGGGTGCCGCGCAAGGTGCGAAGCTCTGCACGCTGCTTGAGCGTCAAGACATCGGCCTGACTGTCATATTGGGCCCATTCGGCTTCGCCTTCAACAAACTCATCGAGGCCTTCACGCTTTTGGCGAAAGAAGACGCGTTCGCCCGGCGTTGGTGTGAGTTCCGCGAGCTGACGCCCATCGGGAAACTGCCGCACGGTGACATGCGCAGCACGCAGCACCAAGGTGCCCTTGGTGGCCACCACTTTGCCGTGGAACTGCGTGACCTGGTCGGTTTCCTGGTGACGCATGCTGTCAGCCTCGATGTTCATCGGGGCTTGGCGATCGGCCTTCTCGGCTTGTGCGAACCAGGGGGTCAGCATGCAAGTCGCAAGGCTCAGGGTAAGGGCGAGTGATTTGCTCATGTCGGCGCGATTCTTGCTTTATTGTAGGCCGACACTGTGGCCACACGGCTGTGTGGCCACGATTTTTTCTGTTGCGGTGTCGTTCAGCGGCCGCTGAGTGCGCGGGCAGCCAGGCTTTCGACCACCTGCAGGGCGCGTGACATGCCCCCTGCCATGGAGCCGTCGGTATAAAAGCGACCGGCGATCCCAAAGGAGGGCACGCCCTCAATGTGGTATTCGTTTTGCAGTTGTGTCGCGCGTCGCACTTTTGTCGCCACACCAAAGGATTGGTAGGTTTGCTGGAACTTGGCTGCATCAACACCTGCTTGCTGGCTGATCCAGCTCAGGATCTCGGCGTCGGTCTTGAGCGGTTTTTTCTGCACGTGGATGGTGTTGAAGACCGCACCATGCAGTTTCTCGACCAGGCCTAGGGCTTCGAGTGTGTAATACAGGCGCTGTTGGGGCGCGAAGTCCTCGCGAAAGGCGATAGGCACGCGCTTGACCACCACACCCTTCGGGGGCGCTTTGTGCCACTGTGCGAACTGTGGTTCAAACTGGAAGCAGTGAGAGCAGCTGTACCAGAAAAACTCGATGACCTCCACCTGTCCTGCAGGGGCCTCGGTCGCCACGCGCTGGCGCAGCTCGAGGTAGTCGGTGCCTTGCGCAAAGCTGCGCTGTTGGGCCCAGCCTGTTGTGCTGAACAGACTTCCACTCACAAGGGCCAGAGTCAGGTGACGACGGTTCATGTGGCAACTCCTTTAACGGTTCAGCGCTGTGCGCGCACCAGGGTGTTTTCAATACCTTGCTTGTCCAGGCGTGATCGCATGGTTTCGGCGCCATCTTTGCTGTCAAACGGTCCCAAACGGACGCGGTAGACGGTACGCCCCGCTTGCTCGCGTTCGGAAACCTTGGCGTCAAAACCCTGCAGTGCCAGCTTGGCGCGCATGGTGTCGGCATCGCTGGTGGTGCGGAAGGCGCCCACCTGGATGAAATAGCTGTAAGGGTCGGCTGCAGGCTTGGCGTCGGCAGGCGCGGTGCTCATGCCGGCTTGTGTTTTTGCCAGTTCACCCAAGGGGTCGGCGTTGACCGCTGGGGCTGCAGCTGATTTGCTGGCCGGTTGGGTCGCTGGGGTGGCTGAGCCTGCGGGAGCTGCTGGCGTGTTTACGGCCGGGGCGGTGGATGCATCGCCAGAGGCCTGGGGTGTTTCGGCTGGGGCTTTCGGTTGGAGCACGCTGTTCGGGTTCCAGTCCTTTTTGCTTTCGCCAGAGCTGTCTGCGCTGGATGAGCCGACCTTGTTGGAGAACGGGGTGGGCACTTTCATGACGTAAATGGCCACGCCCAGCGCGACGCCCAGGCCGACCACCAAGCCCAGGATGAATCCTAAAAATGTCCCACCGCGTTGTGCATGCATGCTCATCTCCCTCACATTTTGGTGGGTGCTGATACCCCCAGCACCTTCAGGCCATTGTGCAGCACTTGAGCGGTGGCGGCCACGAGCGCCAAACGTGCAAGTTTGACGGTCTCATTGTCCACCAGGATACGCTCGGCGTCGTAATACGAGTGGTAGAGCGAGGCCAGGTCACGCAGGTAGAAGCTCACGTCGTGCGGGGCAAAATCGTTAGCGGCCGAGGTGAGCATGGCAGGGTACTGCGCCAGCTTGAGCATCAGGGCCTGGGCCTGCGGGCCGGTCAGCGCTGACAGATCGGCGTGCCGCAAGGTGGTAACGTCGCCCCCCCAGGAGGCCAGCACCGAGCAGATGCGCGCATGGGCGTACTGCACGTAATAGACCGGGTTGTCGTTGTTCTGCGCCAGCGCCAGGTCAATGTCGAACACGTATTCGGTATCGGGCTTGCGGCTGAGCAGGAAAAAGCGCACAGCGTCCTTGCTGGTCCATTCGATCAGGTCGCGCAGCGTCACGTAACTGCCCGCACGCTTGGAGATCTTGACCTCCTCGCCACCGCGCATGACGCGCACCATGGTGTGCAGCACGTAGTCGGGGTAACCCTCGGGAATGCCCACACCAGCGGCCTGCAAGCCCGCGCGCACGCGGGCAATGGTGCCGTGGTGGTCGGTGCCCTGAATGTTCACCACACGCGAAAAGCCGCGCTCCCACTTGGTGATGTGATAGGCCACATCGGGCACAAAGTAGGTGTAGGTGCCGTCACCCTTGCGCATGACGCGGTCCTTGTCATCCCCGTATTCGGTGGACTTGAGCCACAGCGCGCCGTCGTGTTCGTAGGTCTTGCCGGCCTCGCGCAGTTTTTGTACGGCGGCGTCGACCTTGCCGCTGGTGTACAGGCTCGACTCCAGGTAGTAGTTGTCGAACTTCACATCGAAGGCCTGGAGGTCCAGATCCTGTTCGTGGCGCAGGTAGGCCACGGCAAACAGGCGCATGCCGTCCAGGTCATTCACATCACCGCTGCCCGTGAACTCGCGGTCGTCGGATTTGACGGTCTTCTTGGCCAGGAAGTCATTGGCGATGTCCTGGATGTAGTCGCCGTTGTAAGCGGCTTCGGGCCATTCGGCATCGCCCGGCTTGAAGCCTTTGGCGCGCAGCTGGGTCGAGTTGGCCAGGGTACTGATCTGTACGCCCGCGTCGTTGTAATAGAACTCGCGGTACACGTTTTGGCCTTGCGTGGCCAGCAGGTTGCAGATGGCATCGCCGAGTGCGGCCTGGCGGCCATGGCCCACATGCAGTGGGCCGGTTGGGTTGGCCGACACAAACTCCACCAGCACACGTTGGCCGGTGGCGGCTTGTTGACCAAAAGACTCGCCAGCCGCCAGCACCTCGGCCACCACGGCCTGCTTGGCCGCGTCTTTCAGGCGGATGTTGATGAAGCCAGGACCCGCCAGTTCAATGGCATCCACCCAGCGCTGACAGGCGGGCGTGGCCAGCAGCGCTTCGCGCAGGGCTTCGCCGAGTTGACGAGGGTTTTGCTTGAGACCCTTGGCCAGTTGCATGGCGGCGGTGCAGGCAAAGTCGCCGTGCGCAGCCACTTTGGGCGATTCAAAAGCGGCGCGCTCACCGGCGCCGGGCTGGAGTTTTTCAAGCTCGGCGGCCAGGGTCGCGAGCAGTTCTTGTTTGGCA
This sequence comes from Limnohabitans sp., assembly GCF_038134685.1. Taxonomy (GTDB): domain Bacteria; phylum Pseudomonadota; class Gammaproteobacteria; order Burkholderiales; family Burkholderiaceae_C; genus Limnohabitans_A. The sequence goes on from NZ_JAYPVP010000005.1 coordinate 38,480, forward strand.
TTGAGCATCGGGCGATTTTAAGGGAGTGCTCTGTATGCGCTGTGAAGCAGTAAACAGGTTTGGTTACAAAAAAGGATTTACTTTTTTGAAAACCAGTGTCTTAATGAGTCCGTCGCTCCTCGCTGGGGTGGCAATACTTATCAAAGCATCAGGGAGATTTTTATGAACATCAAATCCGCACTCATGGCCGTTGCCTTTGTGGCAGGTTCTTTGCAAGCAAGCGTAGCCTTTGCCGCCGATCCTGTGGCTGCGACCAAAGACGCCGCCAAAGAGGCCGTGACGGCAACGCAAGCCCCGGCCGAGGGCAAACAGATGAAGAAAAAGCGCGAAGGCAATCCTCGCATGAAAGAGTGCGCGGCTGAACTGAAGGGTAAAAAGGGTGCTGAGCGCAAGCAGCTCATGTCCGAGTGCCTGAAAAAGCCCAAGACTTGAGTCAGCCTTTTTCTACAAAAAAACGCCGGCTTTGCCGGCGTTTTTGTTTACGGATTCAGCCTTGGTGATCTTGCCAGTAGCTGCTTTGGCCGTAGTGCGCCTTCAGATGTTCGATCCACAGTCTCACGCGCAACGGCAGGTGTTTGCGCTGCGGAAACACCACATAAATGCCGTTGGGTGGTGCGGCAAATTCGTCAAGCACTGTTTGCAAGCGGCCAGCCTTGATTTCGGCGGCCACCTCCCAGGTGCTGCGCCAGGCAATGCCGTGTCCTGCCAGGCACCAGTCGTGCAGGACTTGTCCGTCCGAGCAGTCCAGCGGGCCACTGGGACGCAGGTGCACCACCTCCTCCTGCCCGGTTTCGCTGCGTTGCAAAAAGGCCCAGCCCCGTGTTTGTGAGGCATCGCTCGACAGCGTCAGGCAATCGTGTTGCAGCAACTCTGTCGGTTGCCTGGGGGTGCCCTTGCGACGCAGATAGTCGGGTGTGGCCACGCACAGGCGGCGGTTGTCGGCCATGCGCACGCTGACCAGGGAAGAGTCGGGCAAATCGCCCACGCGTACCGCGCAATCAAAGCCTTCTGCGGCCAGATCCACGACGCGGTCGCTCAGATTCAATGAAATGGTCACGTCCGGGTGCAGGGTCTGAAAGCGGGGCACCAGCGGCGCCACATGGCGGCGGCCAAAACCGGCCGGTGCGGTGATACGCAAGTGTCCACTGGCTTTGATGCCGCCCGCCGACACGCTGGCCTCGGCATTGGCCACATCGCTGAGCAGGCGTTGGCAGTCTTCCAGAAAGGCGCTGCCTTCATGGGTGAGGGTGATGCGCCGCGTGGTGCGCACCAGCAGTTTGACGCCCAGGTGTTCTTCCAGCGCGTCCAGCCTTCGCCCCATGATGGCGGGGGCTACGCCCTCGGCGCGGGCGGCCGCCGTCAGGCTGCCTTTGGTGGCAACGGAAACAAACGATTCAAAAGCCTTGAGCTTGTCCATGGTTTGAGGGTAAGCGACTTTTGCAAAAAAGTCATGGGTTTATGTGATTTTGGCGTATTTATTGCGGTACATATTTAGAATAAAGTCCATCACAAGGCTCGAAAAGCACTCTTGTGCGGGCCAACCGTTTTTTGTTTTTGTTCCGAGGTATCCATGACTGAGCGCACATCTACCCATAACCTGAAAGTGGCGACATCGCTGTACAACTTCATCGAGCAGCAGGTGCTGCCGGCGGTGGGCGTCAAGAGCGATAAATTCTGGAAGGGTTTTTCCGATATCGTGACCGACCTGGCCCCCAAGAACATCGCCTTGCTGGCCGAGCGCGACCGCATCCAGGCCGAAATGGACAAGTGGCACACCGCCAACCCAGGCCCCGTGGCTGAAGGCAAAGCCATGAAGGCATACCGCAAGTTCCTGAGCCAGATCGGCTACCTGGTGCCTGAGCCTAAGAACGCCAAGGCCACCACCGCCAATGTGGACGCAGAACTGGCCAAACTTGCAGGCCCGCAGCTGGTGGTGCCGATCCTGAATGCCCGCTATGCCCTGAACGCCGCAAACGCCCGTTGGGGCTCTTTGTACGACGCGCTGTACGGCACCGACGCCATCAGCGAAGCTGATGGCTGCGAAAAAGGCAAGGGCTACAACCCCAAGCGCGGTGCCAAGGTCATCGACTACTGCCGCCACGTGCTGGACCGCTGCGCCCCGCTGAAAACCGGCTCGCATGTGGGCAGCAAAGGCTACGCCGTCAAAGCCGGCAAGCTGGTGGTGACGCTGGCCAACGGCAAGAGCAGCACGCTGGCGGATGCCAAACAGTTCGTGGGCTACACGGGTTCTGCATCCGCCCCGGCCTCTGTGCTGTTCGTGCACAACGGCCTGCACCTGGACCTGATCATTGACAAGACCACCCCCATCGGCAAAACCGATGCTGCTGGTGTGAGCGACCTGATCGCCGAAGCTGCGCTGTCCACCATTCTGGACCTGGAAGACTCGGTGGCCGCGGTGGACGCGGACGACAAAGTGCTGGCCTACAGCAACTGGCTGGGTATTCTGGACGGCTCGCTCAAGGAAGAGCTGACCAAGGGCGGCAAGACGTTTACCCGCACCATGAACGGCGACCGCGTCTACACCAAGCCCGCTGGCAAAGGTGTTGTGACACTGCATGGCCGCTCGCTGCTGTTCGTGCGCAATGTGGGCCACCTGATGACCAACCCGGCCATCACCTGGACTGACAAGAGCGGCAAGACTCGTGAGATTCCTGAAGGCATCATGGACGCCATGGTCACCACGACGATTGCCATGGTTGACCTGCAAAAGAAATCCAGCCACCCGCTGCGCAACAGCCGCACCGGAAGCGTCTACATCGTCAAGCCCAAGATGCACGGCCCGGCCGAAGTGGCTTTTGCCGACGAGCTGTTTGGCCGTGTCGAAAAGGTGCTGGGCCTCAAAGCCTCCACCGTCAAGCTGGGCATCATGGACGAAGAGCGCCGCACCAGTGCCAACCTGAAGGCCTGTATCGCTGCCGCCAAGAGCCGTGTGGCCTTCATCAACACCGGCTTCCTGGATCGCACCGGCGACGAAATGCACACCTGCATGTTGGGTGGCCCGGTCATGCGCAAGGGCGACATCAAAAACAGCGTTTGGCTGGGCGCTTACGAAAAGAACAATGTCAACGTGGGCCTGCAATGCGGTCTGCGTGGTCGTGCCCAGATCGGCAAGGGCATGTGGGCCATGCCCGACCTGATGGCCGACATGCTCAAGGCCAAGATCGCCCACCCCCTGGCCGGTGCCAACACCGCCTGGGTACCCAGCCCGACCGGTGCCACACTGCACGCCATGCACTATCACCAGGTCAATGTGGCGGCCCTGCAAAAGCAGATGGAAAAAGCTGTGGCCAAGCAAGACGCCAAGCAGCTGCGCGACGAGACGCTGGACAAGCTGTTGCAGTTCCCTGTGGTGGCCAAGGATCAGGCCAACTGGACGCCAGAGCAAAAGCAACAAGAACTGGACAACAACGCGCAGGGCATCCTTGGCTATGTGGTGCGCTGGGTTGACCAGGGCGTGGGTTGCTCCAAGGTGCCCGACATCCACAACGTGGGCCTGATGGAAGACCGCGCCACGCTGCGCATTTCCAGCCAGCACATGGCCAACTGGCTGCACCATGGCGTTGTGAGCAAGAAGCAAGTGCAGGAAACCTTCGAGCGTATGGCCAAGGTGGTGGACGGCCAGAACGCCGGCGACCCCTTCTACCAGCCCATGGCTGGCAACTTTGCCAAGAGTGCCGCTTACCAGGCGGCCTGCGACCTGGTCTTCAAGGGCAAGGAGCAACCTTCTGGTTACACTGAGCCTTTGCTGCACGCCTGGCGCCTGAAGGTCAAGGCCGCTTAAAAGACAAACGGAGCGAGGAGACAAAGCGGCACCTTCGGGTGCCGTTTTTTTTAACAAGGAGCCAAGCCATGTGCCAGTTGCTGGGCATGAACTGCAACACACCCACCGACATCACCTTCAGTTTCAGTGGTTTCGCCCAACGCGGCGGTGTGACTGACCACCACAGTGATGGTTGGGGCATCGCGTTTTTTGAAGGCCGGGGCGTGCGCCACATGGTCGACCATGAAAGTGCGGCCACTTCACCTGTGGCTGAATTGGTGCGGCGCTATCCAATCAAAAGCGAAAACGTCATCGCTCACATCCGCAAGGCCACTCAAGGTGTGGTGGCGCTGGAAAATTGCCACCCTTTTGTGCGTGAGCTGTGGGGGCGCTACTGGGTGTTCGCCCACAACGGCAACCTGGTTGACTTTGCGCCGCGCCTGCATGGCAGCTTCAGGCCGGTGGGTCAGACCGACAGCGAATACGCGTTTTGCTGGTTGATGCAGGAACTGGCCAAGTCACACGCCACTCTGCCCAGTGTGGATGAGCTGAGCTTGACGCTGCGCGAGCTGGTGCACCAAATTGCGCGGCACGGCACGTTTAATTTCTTGTTGTCCAACGGGGATGCCTTATGGGCGCATGCGACCACCCACCTGCATTACGTCTTGCGCCGCTGTCCCTTTACGCAAGCGACCTTGAGCGATGAGGACATGAGCGTGAACTTTGCCGATCACACGCGCGAGACCGACCGGGTAGCGATTGTGGTGACCCAGCCCTTGACCACCGATGAGTTGTGGGTGGCGTTCGAGCCGGGCAGGCTCTACGCTTTTGCCCAAGGCGATCTGTTGTAGCGCTCAGCGCAACGCGGCTTCAAGGGCATCGACAAACAGCGCCGCCACATCGCAGCCCTGCTGGTCGGTGATTTCCTGAAAGCAGGTGGGGCTGGTGACGTTGATCTCGGTCAGGTGCCCGCCGATCACGTCCAGGCCCACCAGCAGCAGGCCACGTTGGACCAGGATGGGGCCCAGCGTCTCGGCGATCTCGCGTTCGCGCTCGGTCAACGACATGGCCACGCCCTTGCCGCCCGCAGCCAGGTTGCCGCGCACTTCGCCGCCTTGCGGAATGCGCGCCAGCGCAAAGGGCACGGGTTCGCCGCCAATGACCAGGACCCGCTTGTCGCCTTCGCTGATTTGCGGCAGGTATTTCTGCACCATCACGGTCTGTTCGCCGCCTTGGTTGAGCGTTTCGATGATGGCGCCCAGGTTCAGGCCATCGTGCCCGACCTTGAAGATGCCCATGCCTCCCATGCCGTCCAGCGGCTTGAGGATGATCTCACCATGCTCGGCGTGGAAATTGCGGATGTCGGCTTCGCTGCGGGTGACCAGGGTGGGTGCGGTGAACTGCGGGAATTCGAGGATCGCCAGTTTTTCCGGGTGGTCGCGCAAGGCCGCCGGACTGTTGAAGACGCGCGCACCTTCGCGCTCGGCCTGGCCGAGCAGGTGTGTGGCGTAGAAGTATTCGCTGTCAAACGGTGGGTCCTTGCGCATCAGTACCGCGTCAAAGCCCTTGAGGGCGGCGCGGCGCTCGGAGGTGACTTCAAACCAGTCGTCGGTCTGCCCGGTCAGGCGGATGTCCTGCACCTGGGTCGTGACGCCGTCGCCTTGCAGCCAGCGGATGTCCTGGGGCTGGCAGGCGCTGAGGCTGTGGCCGCGCCGCTGCGCCTCGCGCATCATGGCAAAGGTGGTGTCCTTGTAGGTTTTGAAGGACGCGAGGGGATCGGCAACAAACAGAATGTTCATGGTGCAATCTTATTGGAAGGCCACTTCGGCAAAGCTGCGCAGCTTGCGGCTGTGCAGTTGGGCCGGCCCTGCATTGCGCAGCAATTCAAGCGCCCGGATACCGATTTGCAGATGCTGGTTGACCCGCTCGCGGTAGAAGTGGTTGGCCATGCCGGGCAGCTTGATTTCGCCGTGCAGTGGCTTGTCACTCACGCACAGCAGGGTGCCGTAGGGGACGCGGAAACGAAAACCATTGGCGGCAATCGTGGCGCTTTCCATGTCCAGTGCCACGGCGCGGCTTTGGCTGAAGCGCCGCTGTGGCGTGTTGTCAGGCAGCAGTTCCCAGTTGCGGTTGTCGGTGCTGGCGACGGTGCCGGTGCGCATGAGGCGCTTGAGTTCGGCGCCTTGGCAGCCGGTGATTTCGCTCACGGCCTTTTCAAGCGCCACCTGGATTTCGGCCAGTGCCGGAATGGGCACCCACAGTGGTAGCTCTTCGTCGAGCACATGGTCTTCGCGCACATAGGCGTGGGCCAGCACATAGTCGCCGAGCTGCTGGGTGGTACGCAGACCTGCACAATGGCCCACCATGAGCCAGGCGTGCGGGCGAAGCACGGCAATGTGGTCGGTGATGTTTTTGGCATTGGCCGGGCCCACGCCAATGTTGACCATGGAGATGCCGCTGTGGCCGCCCCGCACCAGGTGGTAGGCAGGCATTTGCGGCAGGCGTGGTGGCACTGCACCCAGCGTATCGTCCGGCTCGGCGGGCAAGCCGACACGCCGTGTCACCACATTGCCCGGTTCCACAAACGCGGTGTAGGGGCTGTCAGGCTTGGCCATTTCGGCGTGCCCCAGCGCAATGAATTCGTCGATGTAGAACTGGTAGTTGGTGAACAACACATAGTTCTGGAAGTGCGTCGGGCTGGTGCCGCTGTAGTGGCGCAGGCGGTGCAGCGAATAGTCGGCCCGTGCCCCGGGGAACAGAGACAAGGGCTGAGGCTGGCCATACGCACTTTTCCAGGTGCCGTTGGCGATGCTGTCGTCCATGGCCGAGAGGTCGGGCAGGTCAAACACATCACGCATATGGCTGCGGCGCTCGGCGCTCATCTCGCCTTCCATGTGCTCGTTTTCTGCGAATGAAAAATGCACTGGCATGGGCTCCTTGCTGGTGCCTATTTCAAGCTTCGTCCCATGGTTTCGGATGAGCAGGTCGAATTGTTCGCGCAGGTAATCGGCAAACAAATCCGGCCGGGTGAGAGTAGTTTCGTATTTGCCGGGTGCTGCCACAAAGCCGTAGCTCAGGGGCTCGGCGTCCGTGGGGCTGCTGGTGGCTGCGTGCGTGGTTTCGATGCGTACATACGGGTAGCAGGCGCGCACCCGGCCGGGCAATTCTTCGCCTGCAACGTAGCGCTGCATCGCCTGACGCAAATGCGTCACGCTTTGCTGATAGAGGGTTTGCACACGCGCAAGCGCGGCGTCGGCGTTGTCGAAATGTTCGGGGGCGATGAAAGGGGTGGGCATATGCATGCCCCCCATTGTGCTACGGCTATGTGACGCTTGCTGCTTACATGCTGCGGCGGTACTGGCCACCCACCTCGAACAGGGCGTTGGTGATCTGCCCCAGCGAGCACACGCGTACCGCGTCCATCAGCACCTCAAACACGTTGGTGTTGTCGATGACAGCCTGCTGCAGGCGGACCAGCATGGCCGGTGCGTCGGCCTTGTGGCGTTCGTGGAAGTCCTGCAGGCGCTTGAGTTGCGACTGTTTTTCTTCCTCGGTCGAACGGGCCAGCTCCAGGCTCTCCAGCACCGCGTCGCCTTTGGGGTTGCGGAAGGTGTTGACGCCGATGATCGGGTACTCGCCGGTGTGCTTGAGCATCTCGTAGTGCATGCTCTCGTCCTGGATCTTGCCGCGCTGGTAGCCGGTTTCCATCGCGCCCAGCACACCGCCGCGCTCGGCAATCCTCTCGAACTCGGCGAGCACCGCTTCTTCGACCAGCTCGGTGAGTTCGTCGATGATGAAAGCGCCCTGGTTCGGGTTCTCGTTCTTGGCCAGGCCCCACTCGCGGTTGATGATGAGCTGGATCGCCATGGCGCGGCGCACCGAGTCTTCGGTGGGCGTGGTGATGGCTTCGTCAAACGCGTTGGTGTGCAGGCTGTTGCAGTTGTCGTAGATGGCGATCAGCGCCTGCAGCGTGGTGCGGATGTCGTTGAACTGGATCTCCTGCGCGTGCAGCGAACGGCCTGAGGTCTGGATGTGGTACTTGAGCTTCTGGCTGCGCTCGTTGGCACCGTATTTCTCTTTCATGGCCACGGCCCAGATGCGTCGTGCCACGCGGCCGAGCACGGTGTATTCCGGGTCCATGCCGTTGGAGAAGAAGAAGCTCAGGTTGGGCGCGAAGTCGTCGATGTGCATGCCACGTGCCAGGTACGCTTCCACAAAGGTGAAGCCGTTGGACAGCGTGAAGGCCAGCTGGCTGATCGGGTTGGCCCCGGCTTCGGCGATGTGGTAGCCGCTGATCGACACGCTGTAGAAGTTGCGCACGTCGTGGTGCACAAAGTACTGGGCGATGTCGCCCATGACTTTCAGCGAAAACTCGGTGGAGAAGATGCAGGTGTTCTGGCCCTGGTCTTCTTTCAGGATGTCGGCCTGCACCGTGCCGCGCACGTTGGTGAGCACCCATTCCTTGATCTTGGCAGTTTCGGTTTCGGTGGGCTCGCGGCCGTTCTCGGCCTTGAACTTGTCGATGTTCTGGTCGATGGCCGTGTTCATGAACATGGCCAGGATGGACGGCGCCGGGCCGTTGATGGTCATCGACACCGAGGTGGTCGGGTTGCACAGGTCAAAGCCCGAGTACAGCACCTTCATGTCGTCGAGCGTGGCTACGTTCACGCCCGAGTTGCCGATCTTGCCGTAGATGTCCGGGCGCAGGTCGGGGTCGTTTCCGTACAGCGTGACCGAGTCGAACGCGGTGGACAGGCGCTTGGCGGGCATGCCCTCGGACACCAGCTTGAAGCGGCGGTTGGTGCGGAAGGGGTCGCCTTCACCGGCGAACATGCGGGTCGGGTCTTCGCCCTCGCGCTTGAAGGCAAAGGTGCCTGCGGTGTAGGGGTAGCTGCCGGGCACGTTGTCCAGCATCAGCCATTTGAGGATCTCGCCATGGTCTTCGTATTGGGGCAGAGCGACCTTGCGGATTTTGTTGCCCGAGAGCGTGGTGGTGGTGAGCTGGGTGCGGATTTCCTTGTCGCGGATCTTGACCACGTATTCGTCACCGGCGTAGGCCTTTTGCATGTCGGGCCATTGGGCCAGCAGTTTGCGTGCGGCCGGTTCAAGGTTTTGTTCGCGGGCAGCGGCCAGGTCGAGTGCGGCTTCGGCGGCTTTGGCGCGGCCGGGTTTGTCGACTTCGAGCATGCGGGCAGCGGCTTTGAGCTGCTGGATTTCGCGGGCCAGGCGCGATTGGGCGATGGCGCGTTTTTTGTAGCCGCGCACGGTGTCGCTGATTTCGGCCAGGTAGCGGGTGCGGGCCGGGGGCACGATGGGGGTCTGGTGGGTGGAGTGGCGCACATCGACCAGGGGCAGGCGGCCATCGCTCACCTTCAGGCCGAGTTGGGCCAGGCGGGCTTTGAGGGCTTGGTACAGGGCCGTGACGCCATCGTCGTTGAATCGGGCGGCCATGGTGCCAAACACCGGCATCTGCTCGGTCGGCACCGTCCAGGCTTCCTTGTTGCGCTGCACCTGCTTGGCCACGTCGCGCAGCGCGTCGCTGGCGCCCTTGCGGTCGAATTTGTTGATGGCGACGAACTCGGCAAAGTCCAGCATGTCGATTTTTTCGAGCTGGCTGGCCGCGCCGAACTCGGGCGTCATCACGTACATGGGCACATCCACATGCGGCACGATGGCAGCGTCGCCCTGGCCAATGCCCGAGGTCTCGACGATCACCAGGTCAAAACCCGCCACCTTGCAGGCCGCGATCACGTCGGGCAGTGCTGCGCTGATCTCGCTGCCGAAATCGCGTGTGGCCAGCGAACGCATGAAGACGCGCGAACCCTTGCTCCAGGGGCCAATAGCGTTCATGCGGATGCGGTCGCCCAGCAGCGCGCCTCCGCTCTTGCGACGGGAGGGGTCGATGGACACCACGGCCACACGCAGGTTGTCGTCCTGGTCTAGGCGCAGGCGGCGCACCAGTTCGTCGGTCAGGCTGGACTTGCCGGCACCGCCCGTGCCGGTGATGCCGAGCACGGGCACCTGGGTCTGGGCAGCGGCGGCCCGCAGGGCCTCCACTACTTTGGCATCGGCCTTGCCGTTCTCCAAAGCGGTCATCAGCTGCGCCAGGGCGCGCCAGCTCATCTCGGTGTGGCCTTGAATCGCCTCGATCTTCTTCGGTGCCAGCGCGCTGAAGTCCTTGTCGGCGCGCATGACCATCTCGCCGATCATCCCGGCCAGGCCCATCTTTTGGCCGTCTTCAGGGCTGTAGATGCGCACGCCATGCTCGGCCAGCATGCGGATTTCGGCCGGCACGATCACGCCGCCGCCGCCGCCGAACACCTGGATGTTATCGCCGCCGCGTTGTTTGAGCAGCTCGACCATGTAGGTGAAGTATTCGTTGTGGCCGCCCTGGTAGCTGGACACCGCGATGCCTTGCACGTCTTCCTGCAGGGCAGCGGTCACCACTTCATCGACCGAGCGGTTATGGCCCAGATGAATGACTTCGGCGCCCATGCTCTGCAGGATGCGGCGCATGATGCCAATGGCAGCGTCATGTCCGTCAAACAGGCTGGCGGCGGTGACAAAACGCACCTTGTGGGTGGGGCGGTATTCGGCCAGGGCTTTGAATTCGGCGGACAGGTCGGTCATGTGAGGCTCCGGGAATTTGTCTTTACGTTTACGTAAACGTCAATTGCGGCATCTTACCGTGATCAGCTTGATCTGTCACTGTGAACGCAAGACTGGCGAGGTCTTTCATATTAGGGATAACCGGGATGATGACCGTTTTCGAGCGGATTCGGGGTTCGCGGGGCTATGATTGACCAGATACAGCTAACTAAAGTGAGCAAGCCATGAGTCAACTGGTTGATCCTGAAAAGAAAAAAGCCTTGTGTGCCCGTCTGGCCCGCATTGAGGGGCAGCTTCGCGGCCTGCAGCGCCTGATTGAAAGCGACGCCGATTGCGACAAGATCGCCCAGCAAATGGCGGCGGCGCGCAAAGCACTCGACAAGTCCTTCTTTTCGATGGTCGGCTGCATGATCGAGCAAGGTGATCAATCGGCCGACCAGGTTGCCGAGATGCTGACCAAGTTTGCTTGAGAGTGATGCATGAATCCGATTCAGCTGTTTGAGCCCGTTTCCTGTACCTACACCTACATCCTGTTTGACGAAGACAGCCGTGAGGCAGTGCTGATCGACCCGGTGGACGAAATGCTGCAGCGGGACCTGCAGATGTTGCGCGAGCAGGGGCTCAAGCTGGTATGGACGGTTGAAACGCACGCCCATGCCGATCACATCACCAGCGCAGCCCAACTGGCCGAGCTCACTGGCGCGCAAATGGCCGCACCCCAAGGTTGCAATATTGGCACTGCAGGCGTACAGCTCCAGGACGGCCAGGTGTTGTCCTTCGGTCGCCACCAGCTCAAAGCCCTGCACACACCAGGTCACACTGCAGGCAGCATGAGTTTCTATTGGGACCAGGGCGCCAAGCGCCATGCGTTCACAGGCGACACGCTGCTTATCAATGGCTGCGGCCGCACCGACTTCCAATCCGGCAGCGCATCGGCCATGTTCCACAGCCTGACGCAAGTGCTGTTTGCCTTGCCTGCCGACACGGTGGTCTGGCCGGGGCACGACTATCAGGGGCGTACCCATTCGTCGATCGGTGCCGAAGCGGCGACCAACGCGCGGGTGGCTGGCAAAACGCAGGCGCAGTTTGAAGAGATCATGAACAACCTGAACCTGCCCAAGCCCAAACGCATTGACGAGGCGGTACCTGCCAATCTGACCTCTGGCCTGCGCCACGACGCAGGAGGCGAGGCGCTGATGAGTGTGGGCCCTGTGGTTGGGTACGCTGGCGATATCAGTGCGCAACTGGCCTGGGCCTGGGTGCAGTCTGGCGAGGCGGTGATGGTCGATGTCCGGACCGATGCCGAGCGTGCCTGGGTCGGCTTTGTGCCAGGTGCCGAGCCTTTGGCCTGGAAACAATGGCCGGGTATGGCCATGAACCCTGAGTTTGACGATGGACTGCGCAAGCTCGCCGCAGGGGGCAAAAAGCTGGTGCTGTTATGTCGCAGTGGTGTACGTTCGGTGGCAGCAGCGCAGCGTGCCACCGAACTGGGTCTGGAGGCCTACAACATTCTTGAAGGCTTCGAGGGAGACCCTGACACCAACGCCCAGCGCGGCAAGCTGGGGGGCTGGCGTTTCCACGGCTTGCCCTGGCGACAAAACTGATCGACTGGTACGACGTTCATGAGCTTGCTGGCCATCGATGTGGGCAACACCCGCTTGAAGTGGGCGCTGTACGACCGTGCGCACCCGCAAGCCTTCTTGCTTGCGCACGGCGCAGAGTTTCTGGAAAACATTGACCGCCTGGCTGAAGGTGCCTGGGCCAGCTTGCCAGCACCGAAACACATGCTCGGCTGTGTGGTGGCGGGTGATGCGATCAAGCGTCGTGTGCATGAGCAAATGGACTTGTGGGATGTTCAGCCTCAATGGGTGGTGCCCAGCACCATGGAAGCGGGGTTGACCAATGGATATGACCATCCCAGCCGTCTGGGTGCCGATCGTTGGGTGGCCATGATTGGCGCGCGCGCGCGCATGTTGGCGCAGTGCGGCCGGTCGCGTCCGTTGGTGGTGGTCATGGTGGGCACCGCAGTGACGGTGGAAGCCATCGATGCACAAGGCCACTTTCTCGGGGGGCTGATTCTGCCCGGGCACGGCATCATGCTGCGTGCGCTGGAGTCTGGTACGGCCGGTTTGCATGTGCCTACTGGCGATGTTCGTCCCTTCCCGACCAACACCAGCGATGCCTTGACCAGTGGCGGCACCTACGCCATAGCAGGCGCCTGCGAGCGCATGGTGCAGCACTTGCGCACACACACCGGGCAAGAACCGGTGTGCATCATGACGGGGGGGGCGGGCTGGAAGATGGCGCCCAGCATGTCAGTGTCGTTCGAGTTGGTCGAGAACCTGATTTTTGACGGACTGCTCACCTTGGCGCAAAGCCGCTTTGGCGACGCGTCCTGAGGGCTTGATTTAAGCGTTGTTGCCGTAACTGCGGGTGATGGCCTGCAGATGTTCGCGCAGCTGTGGACTGCTCAAGTGCGGCGTGAGCAGGGCCAGCACATGCTGCGCACCTTGCTGCATGGCGCGGCTGGCGCTCTCGGGCTCCAGTGCGCGGCGCGGGTCTTTGACGTATTCGTAGCTGAGCCAGTAGGTCAGCATCAAGGTCATGCTGGTCGACAGGGTGTCGGCTGTGTCGGCGTCCAGTTGCAGCATGCCAGAGGCGGTCATCGACGCCAACATCCATTTGAGCGACTCGGTTTTGCGCTCGAGCACGGCGCGAAAGTGCGTTTCCAGGTGCCGGTTGCCCGCCAGCAGATGGTTGAGGTCGCGGTACAAAAACCGAAAGTTCCACACTTGCTCGAACAGCGAGTGCATGAAGAACCAGGCGTCTTCAATGTCCTGCACATCGGAGCCTGCCTCCAGCAGGCGTAGCATGTCCACCTCAAACTGGTCGTAGAGGTGGTTGATCAGCTTGTCCTTGGACGAAAAGTGGTAGTACAGGTTGCCCGGGCTGATGCCCAGCTCGGCCGAAATCAGCGTCGTCGAAACATTGGGTTCGCCAAAACGGTTGAACAGGACCAGGGTGACCTGGGCAATCCGCTCGGCGGTTTTGCGGGGCGCTTTCTTGGCCATGCGTCAGGCGGCTCAGGCCTTTTTCCGAGCAGCTGTTGCTGTCTTGCGTGCAGGGGCCTTTTTTGCGGCAGCCTTCGCCGCCGTTTTGGCGGAGGGTTTGGCGACCGCAGCGGGTTTGGGGGCGGTTTGGAGCTGCGCTTCCAGCGCGCTGATGCGCTCATGCATGGCGGCAATGTCGGCCATGCTGGGCATGCCCAGGCGCTGCAGCGCTTTGGCCACACGGTCTTCAAACAGATGTTCGAGCTTGTCGATACGGCCAGAGGCCTGTTGTCCGATGTTGTGCGCCATGCTCGAGAGTTGCTCGGTGGCTTCGTGCAGGCGTTGCTGTGCCTGTTCCTGGCTTTTGCGCTGGAAGGACAGCCCATCGCTGACCAGTGCTTCAAACGCTTTGGTGCCTCGCGCCTGGGCCTGGGCCATGGCGCCCAAGCCCGCCAACCAGACTTGCTGGGGCGACATGGCAGAGGAAGCTTGGGTGTCGGACTTGTCGTTGGGCTTGTTGGCCATGGTGTTTCTCCGTGCGTGTTGCGGGCGGTAGATTGTCAATCGCTGGCTCCAATGTAACCTGCCAGGGCCGGGCTTGGCCAGCCTTCTAAAATCCATACCCATATGACCATTCTCATCACAGGCGGCGCCGGCTTCATTGGCGCAAACTTTGTGCTCGACTGGATCGCTGGCTCTGATGAGCCCGTGGTCAACCTCGACAAGCTCACCTACGCGGGCAACCTGCAAACCTTGGCCAGTCTGCAAGGCAACTCGCGCCACATTTTTGTGCAGGGTGACATTGGCGACCGCGCCTTGGTGGAAAAACTGCTGGCCGAGCACCAGCCCCGCGCCGTGGTCAACTTTGCGGCCGAGAGCCATGTGGACCGTTCTATCCATGGCCCCGGTGACTTTGTGCAGACCAACATTGTCGGTACCTTCAACCTGCTTGAATCTGTGCGCGGGTACTGGAGTGCCTTGCCCGAGGGCCAGAAGGCCTCCTTCCGCTTTTTGCACGTCTCTACCGACGAGGTGTATGGATCGCTGAGCAAAGACGATCCAGCCTTTGCCGAGACGAATCGCTACGAGCCCAACAGTCCGTATTCGGCCAGCAAGGCCGCGTCTGACCACTTGGTGCGCGCCTGGCACCACACCTACGGCCTGCCGGTGCTCACCACCAATTGCAGCAACAACTACGGGCCTTACCACTTTCCGGAAAAGCTCATTCCGCTGATGATCGTCAACGCCCTGGCCGGCAAGAGCCTGCCGGTGTATGGCGACGGCATGCAGATCCGCGACTGGCTGTACGTCAAGGACCACTGCAGCGCGATCCGCCGTGTGCTGCAAGCTGGACGCCTGGGCGAGACCTACAACGTGGGCGGCTGGAACGAAAAGCCCAACATCGAGATCGTCAACACCGTTTGCAAGCTGCTGGACGAGCTGCGCCCCAAGCAGGATGGCACCAGCTACGCCACGCAGATCACCTACGTCACCGACCGCCCGGGCCACGACCGGCGCTACGCGATTGACGCGCGCAAGCTCGAAGCCGAGCTGGGCTGGAAACCGGCCGAGACGTTTGAGACCGGCATCCGCAAAACCGTGGAGTGGTATCTGGCTAACCCCGAATGGGTAGCCAACGTGCAAAGTGGGGCGTACAAGGACTGGGTCAACAAACAGTACGCGGAGCAGCAGGCATGAAGATCCTTTTGCTGGGAAAAAACGGGCAAGTAGGCTGGGAACTGCAGCGTAGCCTGAGTGTGTTGGGGGAGGTCGTTGCGCTGGACCGCCACAGCACGCCGTGTGGTGACCTGAGCCAGCCCGAACGCTTGGCGCAAACCGTGCGCGAACTGCGCCCCGATGTGATCGTCAACGCAGCTGCGCACACGGCGGTAGACAAGGCTGAAAGCGAGGTGGATTTGGCTCGTACCCTCAACGCCGCTGCTCCTGCCGCACTGTCACAGGCGGCTGCCGAAACGGGCGCCTGGCTGGTGCACTATTCCACCGACTATGTGTTCAACGGCAGCGGCAACACTCCGTGGCAAGAAGGCGATGCCACCGGCCCCTTGGGTGTGTATGGCCAGACCAAGCTTGAAGGTGAACAAGCGATTTCCGCCAGCGGTTGCAAGCATTTGATTTTTCGCACCAGCTGGGTGTACGCGGCACGCGGCGGCAACTTTGCCAAAACCATGTTACGTCTCGCGCAGGAGCGCGAGCGTCTCACGGTCATCAACGACCAGCATGGCGCGCCCACCGGCGCCGATCTGATTGCCGACGTCACGGCGCATGCGATTCGCAGCGCGCAGCACAAGCCGGAGCTGGCTGGCCTGTACCACCTGGTGGCAGGTGGTGAAACCACTTGGCACGGGTATGCCAGCCACGCCATTGCCCATGCCCGCGAACTGCGCCCGGACCTGGGCTGGAAAGTGAACGACATCGCGCCGGTCGAGACCAGCGCTTTCCCCACGCCCGCCAAACGTCCGCAAAATTCCCGCTTGAACACCCAAAAACTGCAACAGGCATTCGGTTTGAACCTGCCGCATTGGCAGCTGGGGGTGGACCGCTTGCTGGCCGAAATTCTGTAACCTGCTTGCTGCACAATCAGCATCAAGCCTCACCATTGTTGTCGACGAGAAGACCATGACCGATACCACCACCCCTGCCGTGAAACCCGAGCAACAGGCCCAGATCCTGGCCCAGGCCATGCCCTACATCCGCAAGTTCCACGGCAAGACCCTGGTCATCAAGTACGGTGGCAACGCCATGACCGACCCGGCCCTGCAGCAAGCTTTTGCCGAAGACGTGGTGCTGCTCAAGCTGGTGGGCATGAACCCGGTGGTGGTGCACGGCGGTGGCCCCCAGATCGAAAACGCCTTGAGCCGTCTGGGTAAAAAAGGCGAGTTTGTGCAAGGCATGCGTGTGACTGACGCCGAGACCATGGAAGTGGTCGAGTGGGTGCTGGGTGGCGAAGTGCAGCAGGACATTGTGGGCATGATCAACCGCGCAGGTGGCAAGGCTGTGGGTCTGACAGGCCGTGACGGTGCCATGATCCGTGCTCAAAAATTGCGCCTGATCGACGCACAGGACCCGAACAAGGAGCTGGATGTGGGCCAGGTGGGCGACATCGTCAGCATCGACCCGTCTATCCTCAAAGCACTGCAGGACGACGCCTTCATCCCGGTGGTCAGCCCCATCGGCTTCGGCGAGAACAACGAGAGCTACAACATCAATGCCGATGTGGTGGCTGCGAAGCTGGCCACCGTGCTGCAGGCCGAAAAACTGCTCATGCTGACCAACATCCGAGGCGTGCTCGACAAGGAGGGGCAGTTGCTGACAGAGCTGACGGCCAAACGTATCGATGAACTCTGTCAGGACGGCACCATCAGCGGGGGCATGATCCCCAAGATTGCAGGGGCACTCGACGCGGCCAAGAGTGGTGTCAATGCGGTCCACATCATCGACGGACGGGTGCCGCACGCCATGCTGCTTGAGGTTCTGTCCGAGCAGGCGTTTGGCACCATGATCCGTAGTCGCTGAAGCAGCACTATCACAATAAAACAAGGAGGAGCGCCAAATGTCAGAGCAGGAAATGAACGAAGGGCCGGGCGATGAGGCGCAAACACCCACGCGCAAGCGCCCACGTCCGGGCGAGCGTCGCTTGCAAATTCTGCAAACCCTGGCGGGCATGCTGGAGCAGCCTGGCGCCGAACGCGTGACCACGGCTGCGCTGGCTGCCCGCATTGGCGTGAGCGAAGCGGCCTTGTACCGCCACTTTGCGAGCAAGGCGCAAATGTTTGAGGCCTTGATCGACTTTGTCGAGCAATCCATCATGGGCTTGATCCGGCAGGTCACCGATCGCGAAAGCGAAGGGCCAACGCAAGCCAGCCGCATCGTGGCATTGCTGCTGCAGTTTGGCGAAAAAAACCCGGGCATGACCCGTGTCATGACGGGCGATGCCCTGGTGCATGAACACTCGCGTTTGCAAGAGCGCGTCAACCTGCTGTTCGACAAGATCGAATCGCAGCTGCGCCAAAGCCTGCGCAGCAGCGAAGGTGCCACGCCCACGGTGGACGCGCAGGTGACAGCTTCCTTGTTGGTGGCCTTCCTGATGGGGCGCTTGCAGCGGTATGCTCGCTCCGGTTTCAAGCGCTCGCCTTCCGAGCACCTGACGGCCTGTTTGGCGCGTCTGGTCTGAGCGCTGCGTTTTGCATCAAGGACAACTGTCATGAAATTGGTTCGCTATGGCCGCCCCGGCAAGGAAAAGCCCGGTCTCATCGACGCGCAGGGCAAGTTGCGCGACCTCAGTGGGGTGGTTGCCGACATTGGTCCCGAGCAACTGTCGGACAAAGCACTGGCGAAACTGGCCAAACTCAAGACGGATACTTTGCCGCTGGTGCGTGGTCGCCCGCGCATGGGCTGCCCCGTTGCACACATCGGCAAATTTTTGGCCATTGGCCTGAACTACGCCGACCATGCAGCCGAAGCCGGCATGCCTTTGCCCAAGGAACCCATCCTGTTCACCAAAGCCATCAGCTGTATTCAAGGCCCGGACGATGAGGTGATGCTCCCCAAGGGCTCCCAAAAAACCGATTGGGAAGTGGAGCTCGGTGTGGTCATTGGCCAACGGGCACGCTACGTGACGCAAAAAGACGCTCTGTCCCATGTGGCCGGTTATTGCGTGGTCAACGACCTGAGTGAGCGCGAATACCAGATCGAACGTGGCGGTACCTGGGACAAGGGCAAGGGCTGCGATACCTTTGGTCCTATCGGCCCTTGGTTGGTGACCCGCGACGAAGTGCCTAACCCACAAAACCTGAACCTCTGGCTGGACCTCAATGGTCAGCGCATGCAGACGGGTAACACCAAGACCATGGTTTTCAATGTGGCCAAGCTCATCAGCTATGTCAGCCAGTTTATGACCCTTGAACCTGGTGATGTTCTGACAACAGGTACACCTCCCGGGGTCGGCATGGGGGTCAAGAAAAACGGCCAGCCTGCGCCGGTCTACCTCAAGCGGGGCGATGTCATGACACTGGGCATTGAAGGCCTGGGTTCGCAGTCCCAGAAGGTGGTTGCGTTCAAGGCCTGATCAGGATTTACCCTTGTTTTGGCCCTCAAGGGCTAGGCTGTCCTCGGATTTTGTGCAAAATAGAACGGTCGTTCTATTTTGCGCCCCATGAATATTCACAAGCTCAAGCCCGTTTCCACGTCGACGCCTGAACCCGCGCGACGCGCCTTGCTCAAAGGACAGCAGACCAAAGCAGCCATCGTGGAGGCGGCCTTGGGGTTGGCCTCTCAGATCGGTCTGGAGGGCTTGTCCATAGGTGCGCTGGCCGAAATCACAGGCATGAGCAAGTCGGGGGTTTTTGCTCATTTTGGCTCGCGAGAAGAGCTGCAAATATCGGTGGTGCGCGAATACCACATGCGCTTTGAGCGGGAGATTTTTTACCCGGCTCTTGAAATGCCACGTGGTCTGCCACGCCTGCAGACCTTGTTTGACCGCTGGATGGTGCGCACCAGTGCAGAAATCGATTCGGGGTGTATTTACATCAGTGGCGCGGTTGAGTTCGATGACCGCAGCGGCCCGGTCCGGGATGCGCTGGTGGCATCGGTCAGCAGCTGGCAAGACGCTTTGCGCCGTGCGGTGAAGCTGGCGCAACAAGAGCACCAGCTGCAGTCCGAGGCTGACCCTGAGCAAATTGCTTTTGAAATTCACGGCTTGATTCTGGCGCTGCACTACGAAGCCCGGTTTCTTCGTCGCGCTGGCGCGCTTGGGCGTGCACGGCAGGGATTTGCCCGCCTCATCGAGCGCTACCGCCCCCTTTGATTGTCTGACCCTGTTGTTTCGGAGGAAAAACCATGGCCGTCTATACCCCGCCGCTGCGCGACATGCAGTTTGTGTTGCACGAGTTGCTGGATGTGTCCAAAGAACTGGGCGCGATGGCGCCCCATGCCGAGATGGATATCGACACCATCAACGCCGTGCTCGAAGAGGCAGGTAAATTCGCCTCTGAGGTGATCTTTCCGCTCAATATTTCGGGAGACACGCAGGGCTGCAAGCTCGATGCCCATACCCATGCCGTCCAAACGCCCGATGGCTTCAAGGCGGCGTACGAGCAATATGTCGCAGGCGGTTGGCCCTCGCTCAGCTGTGATCCGGCTTATGGTGGCCAGGGGTTGCCTTTTGTGGTCAACCAGTGTCTGTACGAGATGCTCAACTCGGCCAACCAGTCCTGGACCATGTACCCCGGTCTGAGCCACGGTGCTTACGAGTGTTTGCACGCGCACGGTACGCCCGAGCAACAAGCGACCTATCTGCCCAAGCTGACCAGTGGCGAGTGGACGGGCACCATGTGCCTGACCGAGCCTCACTGCGGCACCGATCTTGGGCTGCTGCGCTCCAAGGCTGAACCGCAGGCGGATGGCACTTACCGCATCAGCGGGCAGAAAATCTTCATCAGTGCGGGTGAGCATGATCTGGCCGCCAACATTGTGCATTTGGTTCTGGCCCGATTGCCCGATGCGCCCCCGGGCTCCAAAGGCATCAGCTTGTTTTTGGTGCCCAAATTCCATGTCAATGCCGACGGCTCAATTGGCCAGCGCAACGGTATTTACTGCGGCGGCCTGGAGCACAAGATGGGTATCCATGCCAACGCCACCTGCCAGATGATTCTGGATAACGCCGTAGGCACGCTGGTGGGGCAGCCCCACAAAGGTCTGGCCGCCATGTTTGTGATGATGAATGCGGCACGCTTGGGGGTGGGCAACCAATCGCTGGGCTTGACTGAAGTGGCGTACCAGAACGCGTTGGCTTATGCCAAAGACCGTGTGCAAATGCGTTCACTCACCGGCGTCAAGGCGCCTGCGCAGCCGGCGGATCCAATCATTGTTCACCCCGATGTACGGCGCATGCTTCTGACGGCCAAAGCCTACGCCGAAGGTGGCCGTGCACTGGCCTGCTACGCCAGCCTGTTGCTGGACAAGGAACAGCACCACCCGGATCCTGATGTGCGCGAAGAAAGTGCACAACTGCTGGCTTTGCTCACGCCCATCGTCAAGGCGTTCATCACTGATAACGGGTTTGATGCGGCGGTGCAATGTCAACAGGTGTATGGCGGCCATGGTTTCATCAAAGAGTGGGGCATGGAGCAGTTTGTACGTGATGCCCGTATCAACATGATTTACGAAGGCACCAACACCATCCAGTCGCTCGACTTGTTGGGCCGCAAGGTGCTGGGCAATAACGGCGCCACGCTCAAGTTGTTCGGCGCGCAAGTAGAAAGTTTTGTGCGCGCCAACATGGCCGATCCGCGCATGGCTGAATTTGTGCGCCCATTGGCCGAGTTGGGCCAAAAACTGACTCAGCTGACCGCCGAGGTCGGCTACAAAGGTTTGCGCAATGCCGACGAGGTGGGGGCTGCTGCAGTCGACTACTTGCGCGTGGCCGGGCACATGGTGCTGGGCTACTTTTGGGCACGCATGGCCCGTGTCGCTTTGGACAAAATGGCTCAAGCGCAAGCCGCAGCGCAAAAGCCTGACCCGCTGTACCTGGGCAAGGTACAAACTGCGCGGTTTTACTTTGCACGCCTGATGCCTGAAACTGCCAGCTTGATCCGCCGCATTCGTGCAGGCAGCGAGGTGCTCATGGACACCGATGCTGCTTTGTCATGATTTTTGGAGAACGATATGAAGTTGAAAATTGCAAGCATTCTGTTGCTGGCCCTGGTGTCCTCTGCGCAAGCCCAGATGAGTCCCTTGGGACTATGGCAAAGCATTGATGACGGCAACGGTCAGCCCAAGGCCGAGATCCTCATTGTGCAGGATGCCAATGGAGGGCTGACGGGCAAGGTGGAGCGCTCCTTGCTGACCACGCCTAACCCTGAGCCCAATTGCACTTTGTGTACCGATGACCGTAAGGGGCAGCCCAAAATTGGCATGGAGATCATCCGTGGCGGCAAGCAGACCGATGGCAAAGAGGTGTGGGAGGGAGGCAAGATTCTCGATCCCGAAAATGGCAAGGAGTACAGTCTGCGACTGACACCCATCGAGGGTGGACGCAAACTGGAGGTGCGTGGCTTCATCGGTGTGCCCTTGCTGGGGCGCACGCAGGTGTGGAACCGCATCCGTTGACTCATATTTTTGTAGAGCCCATGTCTGACATTCTTGAACACCGCGATGGCGGGGTCATGACCCTGACCTTGAACCGCCTGGATCGTAAAAACTCTATCACTGCCGCCATGTACGCTGCGCTGGCCGACGCTTTGGAGGTCGCTGCCCAGGACGCCCATGTGCGCACGGTGCTTATCCAGGGCCACGAGACGGTGTTTTGCGCAGGCAACGACATTGCAGACTTTCTGGAGCAACCGCCCGCTCATCAGGACGCGCCTGTGTTCCGTTTTTTGCGTGCCCTGGCGACATTGGAAAAGCCTTTGCTGGCTGCTGTGGCGGGTCCTGCAGTGGGCATTGGCACGACGCTGTTGCTGCATTGCGACCTGGTCTATGCGGGTGATAACGCCGCGTTTTCGATGCCTTTTGTGAATCTGGGTTTGTGTCCCGAGGCTGCCTCCAGCCTGTTGCTGCCGGCCATGTTTGGTCACCACCGTGCGGCCGAGGCCTTGCTTTTGGGTGAACCTTTCTTTGCTGAAGCGGCGATGGAGGTTGGCTTGGTCAACCGCGTGTTGCCACCCACAGAAGTCAATGCCTATGCGCAGGCGCAGGCCCGCAAGCTCTCGGCAAAGCCACTGTCGTCGTTGATGGTCACCAAGCGTTTGATGAAGCGTCACCAGCAAGCCCAGGTGCTGAGTGCCATGGCCGAAGAAGGTGAAGTGTTCGCTCGCATGTTGCGCGAGCCTGCTGCCAAAGAGGCTTTTGGCGCGTTCATGGAAAAGCGCAAGCCGGACTTTTCGGGCCTGTGACACGATGACATCCAAGAAAGCTTTGCCCCAGGCGTTTGAGCCTGAGTACCTGGATCTGTTTCGCGATATTTACGAAAACAAGATTGTGTTCAACAAACTGCTGGGGCTGAAACTGCACGATATCGATCCGCAGGGGCGGGTTCGTGCCAGCATCGACATGCGCCCCGAGCTGGTAGGACACTTTGCCTATAACCGCGTGCATGGTGGCGTGATCAGTGCAGCGTTGGATGCGATCGGCAGCGCTGCAGTCATGGCTGCGCTGGCGGCGCGGCACATGGATGAGCCTCCTGCAAAGCGCATCGAGCGCTTTGCCAAACTGGGCACTATCGATTTGCGGGTGGACTATTTGCGTCCCGGCATTGGTGAACACTTCACCATCCATGCCGAGTGCTTGCGTGTGGGTTCGCGCGTGGGCTCGGCACGCATGGAGTTTTGCGGGCCAGACGGCACGCTGATGTCCAGCGGGGCCGCTGCCTACATCGTCTCCTGATCAGCCCTTGGGGATGGGGCGGGGTTTGCCACTGTCATCAATGGCCACATAAGTCAGGGTGGCCTGGGTCACCTTGAGCGAGGCGTTGTCCTCGCGCAGACGCTCGGCAAACACCTGTACATCCACCGTGATCGAGGTGTTGCCCACACGGGTGATGTCTGCATAAAAACTCAGAATATCGCCCACGCGCACGGGTTGCTTGAAGATGAACTCGTTGACCGCGACGGTGGCGATGCGGCCGCGGACGCGCCTTGCCGGCAGCACGGCGCCAGCCAAGTCCACCTGGGCCATTACCCAACCGCCAAAAATGTCACCGTTGGCGTTGCAGTCGGCGGGCATGGGAATGACCTTGAGGACCAGTTCGTGGTCGGCAGGAATAGCACTGTCTTGCGAGCGAATGGATTCAGACATGGGCACAATCTCGGGTTGTTGTCAGAAGGATTGTCCACCATGCGTCACCACGGCGATCGCGCCCCCGCTCCACCCGGCCCCGCCACGGGCGATTGGCAAACCCTGGGACGTTTGCTGCCCTATTTTTGGGACTACAGGTGGCGCGTCTTGTTGGCGCTGGCCTGTATGGTTGGCGCCAAGCTGGCCAACGTGGGGGTGCCTTTGTTGCTCAAGCAGCTGGTAGATGCCATGAATCTCAAGCCCGGCGAGCCACAGACTTTGCTGGTGGTGCCTGTGGCGTTGCTGCTGGGCTATGGTGCGTTGCGGTTGATGACCTCGGTCATGACCGAGCTGCGCGATTTGGTGTTTGCCAAAGCCACGCAGGGTGCGGCCAAGCGCATCGCTTTGCAGACCTTTGAGCATTTGCATGGCATGTCGCTGCGCTTCCACCTGGCGCGGCAGACCGGCGGCATGACGCGCGATATTGAGCGTGGCGTGCGCGGTATTGAATCGTTGATTTCGTTTTCGCTTTACAGCATCGTGCCTACGCTCATCGAGGTGGTGCTGGTGTTGTCGATCCTGGCGGTGAAGTTTGATGTGTGGTTTGCACTGATCACACTGCTGGCGCTGGCCGTCTACATTGTGTTCACAGTCCGCATCACCGAGTGGCGCACACAGTTTCGGCGCCAAGCCAACGAGTTTGATTCGGCCGCCCACACCAAGGCAGTCGATTCCTTGCTGAACTTCGAGACGGTCAAGTATTTCGGCAACGAAGCCTATGAAGCTGGCCGCTACGCGCAAAGCCTGGACAGTCTGCGCGAAGCGCGACTGAAAGCGCAAACCACGCTGGCCTTGCTCAACGGCGGGCAGCAGTTGATCATTGCTGTGGCCCTGGTGGCCATGCTGTGGCGGGCCACGCAAGGTGTGGTCGACGGGCGCATGACCCTTGGCGATCTGGTCATGGTCAATGCTTTCATGATTCAGCTCTACATTCCGCTGAATTTTCTGGGCGTGATTTACCGCGAAATCAAGCAAAGCCTGACCGATCTGGATCGCATGTTTGTGCTCATGGACCGTGAGCGCGAAATCGCAGATGCGCCGGGTGCACCTGACCTCGTGCTGTCGCCACAGGTGAGCGTCGAATTTGACCATGTCAGCTTTGCTTATGAAGCCGACCGTCCGATCTTGCATGACATCAGCTTCACGATCCCGGCAGGAAAGACCGTGGCCGTGGTCGGGCCATCGGGCTCGGGCAAGTCCACTCTGGCGCGCCTGCTGTACCGCTTTTATGACGTGCAGCAGGGCGCGGTCAAACTGGCCGGGCAAGACATTCGCGCCGTGACACAAGCGAGCGTGCGCAGAGCCATTGGCATCGTGCCGCAAGACACGGTGCTGTTCAATGACACGGTGGCGTACAACATTGGCTATGGGCGCGCGGGTGCTTCGCGGCAAGAGGTCGAGGCGGCGGCGCGTGCAGCGCATATTCATGATTTCATTGCGAGCACGCCCAAGGGTTATGACACCATGGTGGGCGAGCGCGGACTCAAACTGTCGGGTGGCGAAAAGCAGCGTGTCGCGATTGCCCGCACCTTGCTCAAAGATCCACCGGTGTTGGTGTTTGATGAGGCGACCTCTGCGCTGGACTCGGCCAATGAGCGCGCCATACAGGCTGAGCTGGCACGTGCGGCGCGCAACAAGACGGCTTTGGTGATTGCGCACCGCCTGTCCACTGTCGCCGATGCGCACGAAATTCTGGTCATGGAAGCCGGTCGCATTGTCGAGCGTGGCACACACGCGCAGCTGTTGGCTTCTCAAGGGCGCTATGCGCGCATGTGGGCGCTGCAACAAAACGCAGAGGCGACATAATCGCACCATGGAAACCAAGTGGCTGGAAGACTTTGTCAGCCTGGCTGAGACGCGCAGCTTCAGCCGGTCGGCGCAGCTGCGCCATGTGACGCAGCCCGCATTTTCGCGTCGTATTCAAGCACTGGAAGCCTGGGCGGGCGCGGATCTCGTGGATCGCAGCTCCTACCCCACTCAGCTGACCCCGGCAGGGCAGACGCTCTACACCCAGGCGCTGGAGTTGTTGCAGTCGCTGCAAAACACGCGCGCCATGTTGCGCGGTCATGTGAGCGCAGGGCAGGATTTCATTGAGTTCGCAGTACCGCACACACTGGCCTTCACGTTTTTTCCGGCCTGGGTGGCGAGTTTGCGCGAACGCTTTGGCCCCATCAAAAGTCGCCTCATGGCCATGAATGTGCACGATGCAGCCATGCGACTGGTCGAGGGGGGCTGCGATGTGTTGGTGGCCTACCACCACCCCTCTCAACCGCTGCAGCTCGATCCACAGCGCTACGACATGGTGGTGCTGGGCCAGGAGCACATTGCGCCTTATGCGAAACCTTCCAGTGATGGCCCTTCTGTGTTTGCCTTTCCGGGTACGCCTGAGCGACCTGTGCCGTATCTGGGGTATGCCCCCGGCGCCTACTTGGGGGCAGTCACGGATGAGATCCTCAAAAAGTCGACGCTGCCGATTCACTTGAGTCGGGTGCACGAAACCGATATGGCCGAGGGCCTGAAGGTCATGGCGGTGGAGGGGCACGGCGTGGCCTTCTTGCCGCGCAGCGCGGTACGCAAGGAGTTGCAGGCGCGGGCACTGGTGCCAGTGGCCTTTCCGGGAGGCAGCTCGTTGGAGCTGACCATGGAGGTGCGTGCCTACCGTGCACGCCATGCGGCACATCTGCAAGGACCCAGCCACGCCCAGGATCTCTGGCAGTTCCTGATGGCTCAACCCGCTGAGGCCACCAGGCGCTGAGCCCTAGGGTACATCCCTAGAAAATGTCTGACTTGAAACTGACGTTTGCAGAGTAAGATCCCGGGCACGGTTTGTGCAAACCCCCTTGCGCAGCAAGAAGGTTGTGCCATAGTGGTGCACATCTGGTTGTCCAACCCGATTCAACTACCCGCCAAAGTGCGGATTTTTCAGGAGAAGTGGAAATGAAAAAACACGTGATTGCTGCTGCCTTGATGGCTATGACTGCAGTTGCCGCTCAGGCCGACACACTGGCCAAAGTCAAGAGCGCTGGTGCCATCACCATGGGCGTGCGTGATTCTTCTGGTGCCTTGTCTTACACCCTGGGCGATGGCAAGTACGCGGGCTTCCATGTTGAAATTTGCCAGCGCATCATTGCGAATGTGGAAAAAGCCGTCGGTCAGAAGCTGGAAGTGAAATACCAGTCCGTGACATCGCAGAACCGCATCCCGCTGGTGCAAAACGGCACTGTGGACATTGAATGCGGCTCGACCACCAACAATGCGGCTCGTCAGAAAGATGTTTCCTTTGTGAACACCACTTATGTGGAAGAGGTGCGTATTGCTGCACGCGCCAACAGCGGCATCACGTCCATCGCCAACCTGGCGGGCAAGAACGTCGCCACCACAACGGGCACCACCTCGGTGCAGTTGCTGCGCAAGCATGAGCGCGCCAATGGCGTTGACTTCAAGGAAATCTTCGGTAAAGACCACGCAGACAGCTTCCTGCTGCTCGAATCGGGTCGTGCCGATGCCTTTGTGATGGACGGCTCCATCCTGGCCGGCAATATTGCCAACAGCAAGAACCCTGCCGACTTCCGTATCGTTGGCGAAGTGCTCGCTGTCGAGCCTATTGCCATCATGGTGCGCAAGGATGACGCCGCATTCAAGAAGGTGGCTGACGACACGATTGCCGCCTTGGTCAAGAGCGGTGAAATGAACAAGCTTTGGGACAAGTGGTTCCTGCAGCCCATTCCTCCCAAGAACGTGAAGATCGGTCTGGCCCTGAGCGAAAGCACCAAGGCTGCCTGGGCCAACCTGAACGACAAGCCGGCTGAGGACTACGCCAAGAAGTAATGGACTTTGAGGGCGGCATTTCGTCGCTGCCCTTGATGGATCAAAACATCAAACCCCGCTGGTCAACGCTGGCGGGGCTTTTTTGTGTGGATGACAGGAGCAAGAGTCCATGACCTTGGATTGGCAGGTCTTCATGACCGATGACGGCAGTGGCCGTACCTATGGCGAGTGGATGCTCGAAGCCTGGCGTTGGACGCTGGCGGTCGCGGGCACATCCTGGGTGGTTGCCATGGTGCTGGGTGCGGTGATCGGCACCTTGCGTACTTTGCAGTCGAGCCCCTGGCTGGTGCGACTGGGGGATGCCTGGGTGGAGTTGTTTCGCAACATTCCGCTGCTGGTCCAGATTTTTCTTTGGTACTTCGTGGTGCCCAAAATCATCCCTGCCTTCCAGCAGGTGCCCGGCTTCACGCTGGTCGTGTTTGGCCTGGGGTTTTTCACCTCGGCGCGGATTGCCGAGCAGTTCAAGGCCGGCATTCAGGCGCTGCCGCGTGGCCAGCGTTATGCAGCCATGGCCATGGGCTTTACGACCTGGCAAAGCTATCGCTACGTGCTGCTGCCGATGGCCTTTCGCATTGTGTTGCCGCCGCTGACCAGTGAGTCGATGAACTTGCTCAAGAACTCTTCGGTAGCGTTTGCGGTGTCGATTTCGGAGCTCACCATGTTCGCCATGCAAGCGCAGGAGGAGACTTCGCGAGGTATTGAAATTTACCTAGCTGTGACGGCTTTGTACGTGGTGTCAGCGGTCGTGGTCAATCGGATCTTTGCTCTCATCGAGCGCAAGTTGCGGGTGCCAGGCCTGATTGTCGCTGGTGCCACAGGAGGCCATTGAAATGCTGGGCCTTGATTTTTCCTTTATCAGTCTGGATGTTCTGCAGAAGTTTGTCTGGGGCGGTCTGGTGTTCAGTGTGCAACTGACCATCGTCGCGACCTTGGGCGGTATCTTTTTCGGCACCTTGCTGGCCTTGATGCGACTGTCGGGCAAGCCTGTCTTGATGGGACCGGCAAGCTTCTATGTGAATGGCATGCGATCCATTCCCTTGGTCATGGTGATTCTGTGGTTTTATCTGCTGATGCCATTCGTGATCGGGCGACCCATTGGAGCAGAGCTGTCAGCCATCATCACCTTTGTGGCGTTTGAGGCGGCGTACTTCAGCGAGATCATGCGCGCAGGCATTCAGTCGATTCCACGTGGTCAGGTCTTTGCCGGTCAGGCTCTGGGCATGACTTATGCGCAGAACATGCGCCTGGTTGTGTTGCCGCAGGCCTTTCGCAACATGTTGCCGGTGCTGCTGACGCAAACCATCATCCTGTTTCAGGATACATCGCTGGTTTACGCCATTGGTGCTTATGACTTGCTCAAGGGTTTTACCAATGCGGGCAAGATTTATGGTCGCACTGAAGAAGCTTATTTGCTGGCAGCGGTGGTGTATTTTGTGATCTGTTTTGCCCTGTCCTGGGGCGTGAAGCGACTGCAGGCGAAGATCTCCATCGTCCGCTAAGAGGTGTTCAGAATGATTGAAATCAAAAACGTATCCAAATGGTACGGCCAGGTACAGGTGCTCAACGATTGCTCTGTTGCCGTCAACAAGGGCGATGTGGTGGTGGTGTGCGGCCCCTCGGGTTCGGGTAAATCCACCCTCATCAAAACGGTTAATGCGCTCGAGCCCTTTCAGAAGGGGGAGATCATCGTGGATGGTGTGCCGCTGCACGATCCAGCCACGGACTTGCCCAAGCTGCGTTCGCGCGTGGGCATGGTGTTTCAGAGCTTTGAGCTTTTCCCTCACCTGTCAGTGACCGAGAACCTGACCATTGCACAGGTCAAAGTGCTAGGGCGTAACCTTGATGACGCCAAGGCCCGGGGCCTCAAGATGTTGGACCGCGTAGGCCTGATGGCGCACAAGGATAAATTTCCGGGCCAGCTCTCGGGGGGGCAGCAGCAGCGCGTGGCGATTGCTCGTGCCCTGTCGATGGACCCGATGGTGATGCTGTTTGATGAGCCTACCTCGGCACTCGACCCTGAAATGGTGGGTGAAGTGCTCGACGTGATGGTGCAACTGGCCAACGAAGGCATGACCATGATGGTGGTGACCCATGAAATGGGTTTTGCACGCAAGGTGGCCAACCGCGTGATCTTTATCGACGTGGGTGGCCGTATTCTGGAAGACTGCTCTAAAGACGAGTTCTTCAACCACCCCGAAAACCGTCAGCCACGGACCAAGGACTTCCTGAGCAAAATCCTCGCGCATTGAGCCCGGTGAGGTTTGCGACAATACGGGCATGACGCAAGAAATCACCTTTACCCGCCCCGACGACTGGCACTTGCATGTGCGTGATGGGGCCGCCCTCAGCACCGTGGTGCCGCATACCGCCGCCCAGTTTGGGCGCGCCATCATCATGCCTAACCTCAAGCCGCCGGTCACCACCGCCGAGCAGGCTTTGGCGTACAAGGCGCGCATCCAGGCCGCTGTCCCCGCTGGCATGTCGTTTGAGCCTTTGATGACGCTTTACCTGACCGACAATCTGGCGCCAGCAGAAATCGCACGCGCCAAAGCAGCGGGCGTAGTCGCCTGCAAGCTCTACCCGGCGGGTGCCACCACCAACAGCGATGCAGGCGTGACCGACATCCGCAAGATTTACCCCGTGCTCGAAGCCATGCAGCGCGAAGGTGTGCTACTTTTGGTGCACGGTGAAGTCACCTCCAGTGATATCGACCTGTTCGACCGCGAGGCGGTATTCATCGAGCAACAGCTGATCCCGCTGCGTCGCGACTTTCCGGGCCTGAAAATCGTGATGGAGCACATCACCACGAAGGAGGCTGCACAGTACGTGGCCGAAGAAGACCTGAATCTGGGCGCAACCATTACCGCTCACCACTTGCTCTACAACCGCAATGCCATCTTCACCGGCGGCATCCGCCCACACTACTACTGCCTGCCCGTCTTGAAGCGCGAGACGCACCGCCAGGCGCTGGTGCAAGCGGCCATCAGCGGCAACGCGAAATTCTTTTTGGGCACCGACAGTGCACCGCACCCGGCGCACCTGAAAGAGCACGCCACCGGCTGTGCTGGTTGCTACACGGCGCACGCAGCCGTCGAGATGTATGCCGAAGCCTTTGACAACGCCGGTGCACTGGAAAAACTCGAAGCCTTTGCCAGCTTCCATGGCGCCGATTTTTATGGCTTGCCGCGCAACACCGGCACCATCACCCTTCGTCGTGAAAGCTGGACACCTGCCGAGTCCTTTGCTTTTGGCGAAGCCGAGCTCAAGCCTTTGCGCGCTGGCGAAGCGCTGCCTTGGCGCTTGGTGCAAGATTGAGCGCCAATACCGTCAAGCCTTTGTGTCGCGCAAGTGGTGCGCGCTGCATCGGTCTGGACCCCGCTGTGCTGGGCGTGGCGGACATTGACTGGACAGCGCCTTGGCTGGCTGACTGGCGTGCAATTGGGCGGCCTTTGGCGATGCGTATTGCGGCTGGGCAGCTACAGTTCCAGACCTTGAGCGACGCCAGCCTTGCGCCTGTGCGTTTTGTGGCGCAAACCGAGTTGCCTGCGGGCGTGGCCTATGAGGCTTTCATTCGTGACACCGCACAAGTGCCTACCAGAGATGGGCTGCACGACTTCTTTAACGCGCTGTGCTGGATGCATTTCCCCCAAACCAAGCTCCAACTCAATCGCTTGCAGGCCGCAGAAATTGCCCGTGATGGGGTGCAAGGCCGGCGTGGCCCGGTGCGCGATGCCATCACGGTGTTCGATGAAAACGCAGTGCTGATTCAGGCACCAGATGTGGTGTGGGAGGCTTTGAGCAAGCACCACTGGCATGAGGCCTTCGTGCAGCTGCGTTCGCTGTGGCAAGAGGTGCGCCTTTGGGTGTTTGGCCATGCTGCACTCGAAAAGCTGGTTCGCCCTTACAAGTCCATCACCGCGCACCTGTGGCGCGTGCCTTTGTCGGTCACCGCCAATGAGCTCGACGCCTGGCTGGTGCAGGACCTGAGCCGCGAAAAACTGGCTACCAAACCTTTCAGTCCCTTGCCCTTGCTGGGCGTGCCAGGTTGGTGGGCGGCCAATGAAGAGGCCGGTTTTTACGCAGATGCAGAGGTGTTTCGCCCTCGGCGCAAACCCATTGCGACGCCCCTTTGAGCGCGCATTAACCCCGAAACTTTCGGGAAATCTTGAGGGTGCGTTGAATTTGCGGGCGCTGTAGCGCATATTTCACATACCGCGCTTGTGGCGCGATGCTTAACAAGGGTAAAACATGAAAAGAATTTTGTTGTTTGTGATGACCAACCTGGCCGTGGTGTTGGTGCTCGGTGTGGTGGCCAGCTTGCTGGGTGTGAACCGCTACCTGACGGCCAATGGCCTGAACCTGGGCGCCTTGCTGGGCTTTGCCTTGGTGATGGGCTTTGGTGGCGCCATCATTTCGCTGCTGATCAGCAAGCCGATGGCCAAGTGGTCAGCTGGTGTGCAGATCATCGAGCAGCCGCGCAACCAGGATGAAGCCTGGATTGTGGACACGGTGCGCAAGTTTGCAGACAAGGCCGGCATCGGCATGCCTGAAGTCGGCATCTTTGAAGGCGATCCCAATGCTTTTGCGACAGGCGCTTTCCGCGATTCGGCCCTGGTGGCTGTGTCCACAGGGTTGCTGCGCAACATGACCCGTGAAGAGGTCGAGGCGGTGATTGGCCACGAGGTGGCCCACATCGCCAACGGTGACATGGTGACCATGACACTGATTCAGGGCGTGATGAACACTTTTGTGGTGTTCCTGTCGCGTGTGATCGGCTATGCAGTCGACAGCTTTCTACGCAAGAACGACGAAGAAAGCAGTGGTCCGGGCATCGGCTACTTTGTCACCACTATCGTTCTGGATATTTTGTTGGGCTTTGTGGCCGCCATCATCGTCGCCTGGTTCAGCCGTCAGCGTGAATTCCGTGCGGATGCAGGCGCTGCGGAGCTGATGGGCCGCAAGCAGCCCATGATCAACGCTTTGGCGCGTTTGGGTGGTTTGCACAGCGCCGAGCTGCCCAAAACCGTGGCCGCCATGGGCATTGCGGGCGGCATCGGTCAACTGTTCTCAACTCACCCGCCCATTGAAGAGCGTATCAACGCTTTGCAGGCGCTTTGATGTTCATCGTTTTCTGCCGGCTCAGCCCGGCAGAAAACCTTCAATCGACAGGTAGCGCTCGCCGGTATCGTAGTTAAAGCCAAGCACGGTGGCACCGACAGGCAAGTCCGGCAGTTTTTGGGCCATGGCGGCCAGCGTGGCACCGGACGAAATGCCCACCAGCAAACCTTCTTCTCGGGCCGAGCGACGAGCGTACTCTCGCGCTGCTTCGGCGTCCACCTGGATCACGCCATCGAGCAAGGATGTATCCAGATTGCGCGGCACAAAGCCTGCGCCAATGCCTTGAATCGGGTGAGGTGCAGGCGCGCCGCCCGAGATCACGGGAGATGCCGCGGGCTCCACCGCAAACACCTTGAGCTGCGGAAATTTCGCCTTCAATACTTTGGCAGTGCCCGACAGGTGACCGCCTGTACCTACGCCGGTGATGAGCACGTCAATGCCTTCGGGGAAGTCTGCCAGGATCTCTTGCGCAGTGGTGCGCACATGTACGTCCACATTGGCCGGATTTTCAAACTGTTGGGGCATCCAGCTGCCCGGCGTGGAGGCCAGCAACTCTTCGGCACGGGCAATGGCCCCCTTCATGCCTTTTTCGCGCGGGGTCAGGTCGAAGCTGGCACCATAGGCCAACATCAAGCGGCGGCGCTCCACGCTCATGCTGTCAGGCATGACCAAAATGAGTTTGTAGCCCTTGACGGCGGCGACCATGGCCAACCCAATGCCTGTGTTGCCCGATGTGGGCTCGATGATCGTGCCGCCAGGCTGCAGCAGACCTTTGCGCTCGGCGTCTTCGACCATGGCCAGTGCAATGCGGTCCTTGACCGAGCCGCCGGGGTTGCTGCGCTCGGATTTGATCCAGACATTCGCATCCGCGCCAAACAGTCGGTTGATGCGGATATGCGGCGTATGGCCGATGGTCTCAAGAATGGTCTGTGCTTTCATGGTGAGCTCCTGCAGGATCAATCAATGCAGGGCATTGTGCGCCATCCTTTAGATGTGCTGGGGCATGAAGGTATGGCCTGCGGTG
Organism: Limnohabitans sp.; assembly: GCF_038134685.1. Classification (GTDB taxonomy): domain Bacteria; phylum Pseudomonadota; class Gammaproteobacteria; order Burkholderiales; family Burkholderiaceae_C; genus Limnohabitans_A. The sequence goes on from NZ_JAYPVP010000005.1 coordinate 71,742, forward strand.
ATAATGGCGGGGTGGAGCTTTCCAGACCGCCGCTGGTGCATGTGCCGAAAGGCCGCACTGGAGGAACGTCCGGACTGCACAGGACAGCGTAGGAGGTAACACCTCTCCACCGAAAGCCGCAAGGTATAAGGTGCGGATCAGAGCAACAGAGACGAGCCGCTTGAGTGCGGGTGAAACGGGCAATCTCTACGCGCAGCAATACCAAGTAGGCCAACGTTGATGTGGTTCCGCAGAGTTGGCGGGTAGGTAGCACCGAGCCGGGCGGGTAACCCCCGGCCCAGATTAATGGCGGTCACACAGCGGGCAACCGCTGTGCACAGAATCCGGCTTATCGGAAAGCTCCACACTTTTCCTGACTGCCCCTCCAAAAAATCGCAGACGTAAAAAAGCCCACGCACAGGTGGGCTTGGAGCGTGTTCGCGCAGGGATCAGCTGCGTGAAGTCAGCAGAGAGCCAGCCAGCGCAAACACCGAATTGGGCGCGTTGACCTTGACGGCTTGTAGCGTCTTGGGACGGGCGAAAACGCCGCGGCGCGTGCTACTGGTCTGGGCAGGAACTTCGACTTTGACGCCCTTGTTGCGCTGCTCGGCCACCAGCTGGCGCAGGCTGATCGATTGCAGGTGAGCGAGCATTTTTTCGTTCAGACCCGCCCACAGCTCATGGCGCATCCAGGTGCTGGACTCGATGCCTTCTTCCTGTTCCGGTGCATCCACGGCAGCGACGATGTCGGCCATGGTGATTTTTTCGGCATTGCGCGCCAGCGAGTAGCCACCGCCAGGACCACGGGTGCTTTCGACCAGCTCGGCTTGGCGCAGTTTGCTGAAGAGCTGCTCCAGATAAGACAGCGAAATCTGATGACGGGCGCTGATGGCGGCCAAGGCCACAGGGCCATGGTCTTCGCGCAACGCCACATCAATCATGGCGGTCACGGCAAATCGGCTTTTGGTGCTCAAACGCATGGTGGTCTCCTTTGCTGCGTTCAGTCTCCGCGCTACAAGCCGCGGGGGACCGTCAGGTGCACCACCCGAGCGGGCAGTACGACTGGTTGATGTTTCATTGTCTCAGACAGAACCACAAATAAGGTTAATCGGGTGTAAATCAAGATGAAATTGCGATGAAGTCCTAAAACTTTTCGCCAAACTTCATCAACCGCCAGCTCCCTGTTGTGAGTGGGTGCAAACTTTTCTGCCCAATCCGCTGGCGGCGCAACTGCCAAGTACCGTTGGGCAGGCTTGCGGCGATGGCGGTGAGCCAGCCGGGGGCTTCGGGCGAGGGGGTGATGATGCGCAGGCTGCCGCGCTCTGTTTGGCGCTGGCTGATGCTGCAGCGCACCTGCCAGTTTTGCAGCTTGGTGAGCGTGCTGTCCAGTGCGGTGATGGGCACAGACAGCATCCATTCAGCTTCCAGAGGGCGTTGGCGGTCGGTAAAGCGTTGAAGCACGATGGGGTCGTTGCTCCAGACCTCCAGGCCAGAGACGGGACCCTCAGGCAGGGGGAACAAGGGCGCGTACTTCCGCAAAGTCGGGGGCAAAACGGGGGCATCGCTGTCGTTTTGGACGGTGGGCCAGGAGTGAGGGGCGGGCACGTTGGCCAGCACAGTCCAGCGTGCCAGGACGGGCGATGGCCGCTGCCGGGCCTGTATGCATACGCTGTCTGCTTGCACGCGGCGAGCCGGGTCCGTGACCACCTCGCCATCGACCTGTACCGAGCCGGAGGTGATCCACGCTTCGGCTTGGCTACGCGAGCAGTGTTGCAGTGCCGCCACCACTTTGGACAGACGAATGCCTGCTTCGGATGATGCGGTGTTCATGCCTGCAAGGTCTCGCGGATATGGTCCACATGGGCTTGCAATGAGCGCGCGGCCACCGGCCACAGCCTTGGCGGGACATCGGCATAGGCATGCTCAACCCATTGCTGGAGTGTGCCGTGGGGCATGGCTTGCATGGCAGCGGCAATCTTGGCCTCGCGCTTGAGGCGGTGCGCCTTGAGCTGGGTGATGGCTTGTCGGGCATGGCCCAGCACATGGCCGTGGGCGGGCAGGATGAACTCGATGCCATCGTGCTCGCACGCCGCGGCGAGCATATCCAGCGAGTTGAGGTAGTCGCCCATATGGCCGTCTGGCGGATCGATCACGGTGGTGCTGCCGTTGAGAACATGGTCTCCCGAGAACAATAAACCGTCTTCTTCCAGCACCAGACACAGATGATTGGCCGCGTGGCCAGGGGTGTGCATGACCCGCAGGGTGTGCGTCACGCCTGCACGCTCCAGCACCAGGCGCTCGCCGTCCTGCAGTTCACGCTCAGGTGTGAATTGGCTATGGGCACGTGCCGAGGGGCGCGAAGCCAGACCGAGAATGGGGGGGGGACTGTCGCACATCAGCTGTAATGGCTTGGCCCCGGGTGAGTGGTCCGGGTGTGAATGGGTGCACACAATGAAGCGAATGTTTCCGCCCGCAGCACGCCACAGACGCTCCAGGTGTTCAGCATCAGCTGGGCCAGGGTCGATGGCAATGAAGCCGGTATGTGGATCGCCCACCAGATAGCTGTTGGTGCCAGGGCCGGTCATCACGCCGGGGTTGGGTGCAGTCAGGCGCTGTACGTTTTTGAGCAGGGACACCGGCTGCTGGTTTTGCCAGTCCAAGTGGTGCAACAGCTGGCCGTCCGGGCAAACCAGGGCCAGCTCACCAAAAGGAGGCTCATGTTCCATGTAGCGCACTTCCTGCCCGGCCAGCCAGCCCGCGCGAGGGCAGCTGGTCCACAGGGGCTCTTCGGTGGCGGCGCAGGCAGCCAGCACTTCATCCACCGTTTGCCACGTGACCAGGCGCTCCAGCGTGCGGATGGTTGGGAAGATGATGAAAAACTGCCCTGCCTCGTGCCGGGCCAACGCGTCTGAGGGTCGCACCCAGACGGGCTCGAACTGCTCGAATTCATCGGCCACCGGTGTTTGGCCTTCGGGCATGCGTGCCACCAAAAAGGGCACATTGAAGCGACGCGGCAAGTCGCGGTCGGTGATCCAGTGGGCCAGCACAAACACCTGGTCTGCAGCCAGTTGCAGCCCTCTGGCCTCGCATTGCGCGGCAAAGGGCGCCTTGCGGTTCAGCGCGGCAATGTCGCTGGTGTCGGCCCAGCGGCCATCGGCATGGCGGGCCAGCAAAATACCCAGCTCTTCAAAACTCTCGCGAATCGCGGCAATGGCTTCGGTCAGGTGGGCATCACTTTGGCTGCTGCGTCGCGATGCCAGGGCATGTGACTGCGCATCTGCTGCATCAACGCCGCCTCCCGGAAAGACAAAAGCACCCGGAGCAAAGCTGGCCGTCGTGGATCTGCGAGTCATCAGGACTTCCAGCCCATGCGAGCCGTCGCGCAGCAGCAAAACAGTCGCTGCCTCGCGCAATGGGGCAGGTGTGTGTGCAGGGTGCAAGAGTTGAGAGCTTCTAACCATGCGCCATTATGGTCTGCACAAGAGATAATGCCTGCTATGCGCATTCGCTTTACCAAAATGCAGGGTGCGGGCAACGACTTTGTTGTGCTCGATGAAACCCAGGGCCGTCTGAACTTGTCCACGGCCCAATACCGTTTTTTGGCTGACCGGCACTTTGGTGTCGGGGCTGACCAGATCCTGAGCGTTCGGCCCTCGCCTGCGCCGGGGCTGGACTTTGAATATGTGATTCACAACGCTGATGGTGGCGAAGTCGAGCATTGCGGTAATGGTGCACGCTGCTTTGTGCGTTTTGTGCGCGACCAGGGCCTGACCGACAAACGCACCGTGCGTGTGAAGGTGCAAAAGGGCGAAATTGAACTGACCATGAACGCCGATGGCCGTGTGACCGTGGACATGGGGGCGCCCGTTTTCGAGCTGCCGCAGGTGCCTTTTAACCCTGCGGGTTTGAACTGCGTTGAAGTCAATGGCTGGCCGGTGTTTGACTTGCCTCTGGGTACGCAAGGCACGGCTCGCGTGGGTGTGGTGTCCATGGGCAACCCGCATGCGGTGCAGCGTGTCGACAACGTGGATATGGCTCCCGTGCTCACGCAAGGTCCGCTGATCGAGAACCACCCGGCATTCCCCAAGCGGGTGAATGCGGGCTTCATGCAAATTGTTTCGCGCAGCCAGATTCGCTTGCGCGTGTACGAACGTGGTTCGGGCGAGACCCTGGCCTGCGGCACGGGCGCTTGCGCTGCGGTGGTGGCGGGTATTCGTCAGGGCTGGCTGGACGCCAAGGTCGATGTACAGACCCACGGCGGCATGCTCACCATCGAGTGGGCGGGCCAGCCGGACAGCGCAGTGTTGATGACCGGCCCGGCCACCCCTGTGTTCCAGGGCGAAATTGATATTCCAGAACTTTGAAGGCTGACCCATGAGCGACGCGCCAATGTCCCCCATCACCGAAAACGATATTGCCGATTACCTGGCGAACACGCCAGACTTTTTTGAGCGCCACGCAGACTTGCTCGCCAGTGTGCAACTGACGCATCCGCAAAGCCAGCGGGCCGTCAGTCTGCAAGAGCGTCAAGCGATCATGCTGCGCGAAAAAATCAAGGGGCTGGAGCATCGCATCATGGACATGATTCGGCATGGGCACGAAAACATGGTGTTGACGGACAAGCTGCACCGCTGGGCTTGCGAGTTGATGGTCACGCCCAAGGAGCAATTGGTGGCGTCGGCTCTGGACAACATTGAGCAGCTCTTCCAGGTGCCACAAGCGGCTTTGCGCGTCTGGGATGTGGCGCCGTCCTGGGCGAGTGAAAACTATGCCCAGGGTGTGACCGATTCGGTCAAGGAGCAGGCCCAGTCGCTGGATACGCCCTATGTGGGGCCTAACACGGGTTTTGAGGCTGTACAGTGGCTGCCTCACCCGGAGCAGGCCGCTTCGGTGGCGCTGATGGCCGTGCGTCGCGCACCAGGCCAAGCTGCTTTCGGTGTGCTGGTTCTGGCTTCGCCGGATGCGCAGCGCTTCAATGCGCAAATGGGCACGGATTTGCTGGAGCGGCTGGCGCAGCTGGCTGGTGCGGGCTTGTCGGTGTTGCAGGCCGACTGACCATGAGCGCTGCACCGTTGCAGCACAACCTGACGCCCCTGGCTGGCGATCCTTGGGTGGCTCGCTATCTGGACCATGTTCGCTTCGAGAAACGCTTGGCCCAGCGTACCTGCGCGCTTTACACCCAGGATTTGGAGCGTTTGCAAGCTTGGGCTGGAGAGGCCGAGGTGGATGTGACGCAGGTGCTATCGCACCATGTGCGCGGCTGGGTTGTGCGCATGCACAGCCAGGGCCGCAGCCCACGCGGTATTGCGCTGATTTTGTCGGGCTGGCGCGGCTTTTATGACTGGCTCGCCCGTGAGGGCGCGGTGCCCGCCAATCCGGTGCAAGGCGTGCGCGCCCCAAAGGCGGCCAAACCCTTGCCCAAAGCGCTGGGGGTGGATGATGCGGTGGCATTGGCCGAGCACGACAGCGGGGCCGATGACCCTTGGTTGCAGGTGCGAGATGTTGCGATGGTGGAGTTGCTCTATGGCTGTGGCTTGCGGGTGGGTGAGCTTACGGGGCTGGATGTAGTGGCCAGCACGCAGGCCCTGCAGGCCGGGCGCGGCTGGATTGATCTGCAGACCGCCGAGGTACAGGTGCAGGGTAAGGGGGGTAAACGTCGAACAGTGCCTTTGGGCGCGCAGGCTCTTCAGGCGCTGCAGCAATGGCTGCCCATCCGTATGCAGTTGACGGGCATGCTCGACCAGCCTGTTCCCATGGCGAGTAGTGCGTCGCTGGCGCTGTTTGTGGGGCAGCGTGGGACGCGGTTGACGGCGCAATCGGTCTGGCAGCGGCTACGCCGGCGCAGCCTGATGGCAGGCTTGGCCACGCCAGTGCATCCGCACATGCTGCGGCACTCGTTTGCCAGCCATCTGCTGCAGTCCAGCGGCGATTTGCGCGCGGTGCAGGAGTTGCTGGGCCACGCCAACATCAGCACCACGCAGGTGTACACACGTCTGGACTTTCAGCACTTGGCCAAAGCCTACGACGCGGCCCACCCCAGGGCAAAACGCAAACCCTGACCGGTCACTTCTTGCTGCGCAGCTTGACGATGCCCAGCATGTCCATGACCATTTTTTCGTAATAGGGTTCGGACGTACCTTTTTGCATTTTGCGCAGGAAGTACTTCTCGAATGCAACCTTGGCCAGGTGGACCCACTTGCCCTCGCCAAACCAGCTGACGTTACGGGGCGGGATTTGGGGCAGGGCCACGAAGGCGGCGCCGGTGTCGCCAAAGTCAGCCAGACACACGGTGTTCCAGGTGGCTTTGTGGCTGGGTTCTTTGCCGTCGAGCATTTCGCGGATGTTGTGGGCAGTAGCGGTCACCATGGACTCGATCATGTAGCCGGTCTTGGGGGTGCCGCAAGGAATCGGTGTGGGCTCCACAGGCGGAATGGCCACGCACACACCCACGCTGAAGATGTTGTGGAACTTGGGGTTGCGCTGGTGCTCATCAATGGTGATGAAGCCCCGTGGGTTGGTCAGGCCTTCGATGCCGAACACGGCATCCACCCCCTTGAAAGCGGGCAGCATCATGGAGTGCTTGAAGGGTAGCTCATGCTCACGTTTGGGGTTACCCATGTCGTCGTGCTCGGTGACGTACATCTTGCCGTTTTCAATTTTGGTGGTCTTGGCGTTGCAGATCCACTTGATGTGGCGATCACGCATGGCCGCTTCAAGCAGGCCTTTGGAGTCACCCACACCACCCAGGCCGAGGTGACCAATGTAGGGCTCGGAGGTCACGAAGGTCATGGGCACTTTGTCGCGGATCTTGCGCTTGCGCAGGTCGGTGTCCATGATGAAAGCGTATTCGTAGGCAGGACCGAAGCACGAAGCGCCCTGCACCGCGCCGACCACGATAGGGCCGGGATCGGCGACAAATCTGTCCCAGTTGAGCTGGGCCGTTTCGGCGTGGCTGACGTGGCAGATGGATTGGGTATGGCCGTCAGGACCCAAGCCAGGGATTTCGTCGAAAGCGAGTTTGGGGCCGGTGGCAATGACCAGATAGTCGTAATTGACCACAGTGCCATCCAGCAACTCGATTTTGTTCTGATCAGGATGCACGCGTTTGGCGGCCTGGGTAATGGCTTTGATGCCTTTGCGACCGAGTGCGGGCTCGATGTCCATTTCAATGTCTTTGCGCTTGCGCCAGTTCACGGCCACCCAGGGGTTGGAGGGCACAAAGTGGAAGCGGGGAGAGTCGCTGATCACGGTCACCGTGTCGCCCGGGCGAGCTGCTGCTTTCATCTCATAGGCCATGGGCATGCCGCCAATGCCGGCGCCCAGAATCACGATATGTGCCATGCTTTCTCCTCGTTGGAAATGTCTTGAACGAAAACATCGTACCGCATACCCCGGGGGTATGTAATCGCGGATACTCCTTGGTTCTGAAAGATTTTTTTGCGACCTGAATCGGAGCTTACATGGCACTCATCCCCGCCACCATCCTGACCGGCTTTCTGGGCTCGGGCAAGACCACGCTGCTCAAGCGTGTGCTTTCCGAAGCTCACGGCATGAAGATTGCCGTCATTGAAAACGAGTTCGGTGAGGAGAACATTGATACCGACATTCTGGTCTCCGAGACCAACGAGCAGATCATCCAGATGAGCAATGGTTGCGTGTGTTGCACCATCCGCGAAGACCTGCGTGCCACGCTGCAGTTGCTGGCAGCCAAACGCCGCAAGGGTCTGCTGTCGTTTGACCGTGTGGTGATCGAGACCACAGGTCTGGCCGACCCGGGCCCGGTGGCGCAAACCTTTTTCATGGATGATGAAATTGCCGAGACGTTCATGCTGGATTCTGTGCTGACACTGGTAGATGCCGTGCACGCTCAGCAGCAGCTGACCGACCGTGTCGAGGCTCAGCGTCAGGTGGGTTTCGCGGACCAGATGTTCATCAGCAAGGCGGATTTGGTGTCCTCCGAGGCGCTGGAAGTTTTGCAGCACCGTCTCAAGCACATGAATCCTCGCGCGCCGCAAAAGGTGGTGCATTTTGGAGAGGTGCCGCTCAAGGAGGTGTTTGACCTGCGCGGCTTTAACCTGAACGCCAAGCTCGACATCGATCCGGACTTCTTGAACGCAGGCGATCATGATCATGTGCATGACGAGCATTGCGGCCATGACCACGATCATGAGCATGTGCACGATGAGCATTGTGGTCACGAACACCACCATGACCACGAACACGGCGAGCACTGCAACCACCCGCACCATCATCACCATGATGACGACGTCAAGAGTTTTGTGTTCAAGACCGAACGTCCGTTCGATCCGGCCAAGCTGGAAGACTTTTTGGGGGCTATCGTCAATATCTATGGCCCGCGCATGCTGCGCTACAAGGGGGTGCTTTACATGAAGGGCACCGAGCGCAAAGTCATCTTCCAGGGCGTGCACCAGCTCATGGGCAGTGACCTGGGGCCGTTGTGGACCGATAACGAAACCAAAATAAGCAAAATGGTGTTCATTGGAATCGATTTGCCTAAAGATATTCTGATTCAGGGGCTGGAGCAAAGCCTGGTCTGATGATCAAGCACGGCGCGCTATGGCGTAAAAAACAATGAATTCACGTCAAATGCGGAATTTGACCGTTCTAATCGCTACAATCGCCGGCCTGTAAGAGGCACCTTTGTGCACACGCCAAGGAGACATGACGTGAATGCGGTAAAAAAGACGGCTGCCAAAAAGGCGGCTGTGACCAAGAAATCGGTAGCCCCCAAAGCTGCAGCACCTAAAGCCAAAGCCGTGAAAGCACCCGTGGCTAAAGCAAGTGCATCCAAAGCCAAACCAGTGGCCAAGAAGCCTGCACCCAAAGCTGCCTCCAAAAAGATGGTGCCCGTGAAAGCGGCAGTTAAAAATGCCGCTAAAGCAGTCAAAGCAAACACGCCTGTGAAGGCCGCTGCCAAGCCCAAGGTTGGGGCTAAACCCGCCGCCAAAGCCAAGCCTGTTGCAAAACCTGTCAAGGAGAAGACGGCTGTTAAAGCGGCTGTCAAAGCGGGGGTGAAAGCGACTTCAAAAACATCTGCAAAAGCCCCAGCCAAGTCCCCGACGAAAGTTGTTGCGCCCAAGGCGCTCGCCAAGCCTGCGGCCAAGGTCGTGAGCAAAGCCGCTCCCGTGGTGGCTGCTCCAGCGACCAAGCCAGCGCCTGTGGTGTCTGCAGCGCCTGTCCAGACTGCGGCTGTGCCGCGCGCCAGCAAGGCGTCGGCTCGTCTCGCGCAAATCACAGTGCCGTCCATGGCCCAAAGCGTGGCCTCGACGGCGGCCAAATCAAGTTATTTACCTACAATGCCATCCCCTGTTATTTCTGCTCCTCTGACCTCTGTGAAGAAAAATCCCAAACTGGCCAACAACTGGAAAAACAAATCCGTTGAAGCCTTGACCGATGAGGAAATCCTGGCCATGCCAGAGGCCGAGTACATGAACGATGTACAACTGGCTTTTTTCAGACGCAAGCTGGTCGAACTCAAGCAGGGCATTCTTGACAATGCTGGCGAGACCACAGAACACCTGCGCGAAGACACGGTGGTCGTGCCCGATCCTGCAGACCGTGCCACGATTGAAGAAGAGCATGCCTTGGAGTTGCGTACCCGAGACCGTGAGCGCAAGCTGCTCAAGAAAATCGAGCAGTCCATCAATCTGATCGATGCCGGTGATTACGGTTATTGCGATGAAACGGGTGAACCGATCGGTGTTGGGCGTTTGCTCGCGCGTCCTACGGCCACGCTGTCGCTGGAGGCCCAGCAGCGCCGCGAACTCAAGCAAAAGATGTTTGGCGATTGATCAAGTGCCTTTTGCCGATCCCGCGAAGCCCCTTTTCAGGGGCTTTTGTGTTTCTGGGGGTTAATTACGGCTGTGGTGAAAAAATATTTTTATGTCCTCGATGCCTTCACATCTTACTTTTATAGTGGTTTCTAAGTGCCTAATTTGTAATGAAAAAATCCATTTAAAACTTCTTCAAAACACCTGTAAGCCATTGATTTCATTGGGATTTTTTGGAAAAACACGCTTGCTTGGCTCGGAAATCCTGATACAGTGCAAGAAAGTGCAATTAAGTGGGAAAAAGTGCCCGCTGTGCGCTATCAATGCCAAAGGTCAAGATCGTGTTTCAAGGTGCATCGTCGCTGAGTCTGGATGGAAAGGGGCGTTTGTCGGTACCGACAAGGCACCGTGACGTCCTGTCGGCCACGGCGGGTGGTCAGCTCACGATCACCAAGCACCCGCACGGCTGTCTGATGGTGTTTCCCCGTCCCGAGTGGGAAAAGTTCCGTGAGCGTATTGCTCAGTTGCCGATGTCGGCGCAGTGGTGGAAGCGCATCTTCCTGGGCAATGCCATGGATGTGGAGATGGACGGCACGGGGCGGGTGTTGATTTCGCCCGAGTTGCGCCAAGCCGCCGGCATCTCGAAAGACACCATGCTGCTGGGCATGGGCAACCATTTCGAGCTGTGGGATAAGGCCACTTATGACGCGCAAGAGGCGCAGGCCATGCAGGGCGAAATGCCCGATGTGTTCAAGGACTTCTCGTTCTGAGTGCCATGACCGCGCCCGTGCTTGCCCACATTACCGTCATGCTTGATGTTGCTGTTGAAGCTTTGTTGGCTTCGGCTGCGGGCGCTGCGGGGCATTATGTGGATGGCACCTTTGGTCGTGGCGGGCATTCGCGACTGATCTTGTCGCGCCTGGATCCGCAAGGGCGCCTGACGGTGTTTGACAAGGATCCGGAGGCTATTGCTCAAGCGCGTCAGATTCAGGATGTGCGCCTGAGTATTCGCCACGAGGGGTTCCGGCATCTCCAGGAATTGCCCGATGGCAGTGTCGACGGGGTGCTTTTGGACTTGGGGGTGAGCTCCCCCCAGATTGATGACCCCGCAAGGGGTTTTTCTTTTCGTTTTGAAGGTCCCCTGGACATGCGCATGGATCCCACGCGCGGCGAAAGTGTGGCCGAGTGGTTGGCCTCCGCCGAAATGGGGCAGATTGCAGAGGTGATTCGTGACTATGGCGAAGAACGGTTTGCTGTTCAGATTGCAAAGGCGATTGTGGCTCGCCGACAGGAGCGGGGCCCAATTTCATCCACCACTGAATTGGCCCAGCTCGTGGCTGACACGGTCAAAACCCGCGAGCCGGGTCAGAACCCTGCAACGCGGACATTTCAGGCTCTTCGGATTTTCATCAACGCCGAGCTTGAAGAGCTCCAGCAGGCGCTAGAAGCGGCTGTTCGGGTGCTGCGTCCGGGCGGGCGGCTGGTGGTGATCAGTTTTCATTCGCTGGAAGACCGTATCGTCAAGCAGTTCATCGCCAAGCACAGCAAAGAGGTGGTAGATCGCCGTGTACCGTTTGCGCAGCCTAAACCGATGCATCTGAAAGCGCTGGAGCGTGTCAAGCCGAGCGAGGCTGAGGTGGCTGCGAATGCGCGTTCGCGCAGCGCCATCATGCGTGTGGCTGAGCGCACGGAGGTGCCGGCATGATACGCCTCAATGTGTTGTTGCTGGTGGCGGTGGTGCTCAGTGCCCTGGCCTTGGTGCGTTCGCAATACGAGACGCGTCGTTTGGTGATGGCCATTGAAAAAGTCAACAAGGAATCGGCCTTGCTTGAAGTGGAGCATCAGCGTCTGCTGGTTGAGCGTCGTGCGCAGGCAACGCCCCAGCGCGTGCAGTCGCTGGCCCAGCAGAAACTGCAAATGCGTGTGGCCACGCCTGCTATCACTCAATATGTGTCGATGACGCCGGGCAACGCTGGTGGGGCGTCTGCGGGAGTGGCGAAATGAGCGGCAGCCGCAGCGTTCAGTTCTCCACCAGTCCCTTGCTGGCCAGCAAGACGCCAGTCTGGCGCAGTAAATTCATTGTGGCTGCCATGGCTTTGGGTTTCCTGGGGCTGGTGGGCCGTGCGGCTTACGTGCAGGTCTTCAACAACGACTTCTTCCAGCGCCAGGGTGAGGTGCGTTATGCCCGGACGCTGGTGATGCCTCCGAGCCGCGGCAAAATTATCGATCGAAATGGCATGCTGCTCGCCTCCAGCGTCCCTGCGCCCAGCATCTGGGCCAATCCAGAGGAAATGGAGCGCGACCCCGCCAAATTGAAGGAGCTGGCCAAGCTTCTGGGCATGAGCGCATCGGCGCTGGATAAAAAGCTCGAAGATGACGACAAGACGTTTGTCTGGCTGCGCCGGCAGATGGACGAGCCTGATGCAAAAGCCGTTCTTGCGCTGGGTATCAAGGGGATTTACAGCCATAAGGAATACAAGCGTCTGTACCCCGAAGGTGAAGCTGCAGCCCACATTGTGGGCTTTACCAATGTGGAAGACCAGGGGCAAGAGGGTGTCGAATTGGTGTTCCAGAAGGCGCTGGCAGGTAAGCCGGGCTCTCGCCGTGTGATCAAGGATCGTTTGGGGCGTGTGGTCGAAACGGTGGGCGATGTCTTGCCGCCCGAGGATGGTCGCGATATTCAACTCTCGATTGACAGCAAGGTTCAGTTCTTTGCCTACCAGAAGCTGCGTGAGGCCGTGCTGGAGCACAAAGCCAAGGCCGGTAGTGTGGTGGTGCTCGACGCACACAGTGGCGAGCTGCTGGCCCTGGCTAACTACCCGAGCTACAAGCCTGACAAGCGTGTCAATTTAAGTGGTGAGCAGTTACGCAACCGCGCGTTGACAGACACTTTTGAGCCGGGCTCGACCATGAAGCCCTTCGCCATTGCGTTGGCTTTGGAAAAAAACCTGATCCGGCCGGAAACGGTGATCCAGACTGCGCCGGGCCGAATCAATATCACCGGATCGACCATCACGGATGCCCATCCACATGGCCCGCTGACGGTCAATGAGGTGATTCAGAAGTCCAGCAACGTTGGCACGGTCAAGATTGCCATGCAAATGACGCCGCGTGACATGTGGGAAATGTTCACCGAGGTGGGCTTGGGTCAGAAACCCAATGTGCCTTTCCCGGGTGTGGCTGCGGGTCGTCTGCGACCCTACAAGACCTGGCGCCCCATCGAGCAGGCCACCATGAGTTACGGCTATGGTCAGTCGGTCAGTCTGCTGCAACTGGCGCGTGCCTACACACTGTTTGCGCGCGATGGTGAAGTAGTCAATCCCGGTTTGCTCAAGTCCGATGCGCCGGTGCAGGGCGTGCGCGTCATCAGTGTGGCCAATGCACGTGCTGTTCGAAAAATGCTCAATATGGCCGCAGGCCCGGGCGGGACTGCACAAAAGGCCCAGACCATGGGCTATTCGGTCGGAGGCAAGACCGGCACGGCACACAAGCAAGAGGGTAAGGGTTATGCGGGCAACAAATACCGCGGCGTGTTTGTGGGGATGGCGCCGATAGAGGCGCCACGCATTGTGGTGGCGGTCATGATCGATGAGCCCAGCAATGGTAAATATTACGGTGGTGATGTGGCGGCTCCGGTGTTCAGCGAGGCGGTTCAACAAACCTTGCGTGTCCTGGGGGTGCAGCCAGACATGGCGGTCAAGCCTCAGGTGGTGACCCAAACGGTGGAGGAGTCGTTCTGATGATCGAACTTCACACGCCGCAACAAGCCGCTCAGTGGCTGCGTGAAAGCGTCACGGGCGTTTTGCATGCAGACAGCCGCAAGGTTGGAGCAGGCGACGGTTTTATTGCCTGGCCTGGGGCAGCCGTGGATGGTCGTCGTTTTGTGCCGGCAGCGCTGGCTCAGGGGGCGGCAGCCTGTTTGATCGAAGCCCAAGGCAGTGAGACTTGGTGCAATGTGGAGCCTGCGCAGCGCGTGGCCACTTTGCCCGATCTCAAGCGCAACACGGGCGTGGTGGCAGATGCTTTTCATGCCCATCCCAGCGAGCGTTTGCATGTCATCGCGGTTACCGGCACGAACGGTAAAACGTCAACTGCATGCTGGTTGGCGCAGGCGTTGTCGATGGTGGGCGGTGTCCAGCGTTGCGGGGTAGTGGGTACTTTGGGGATGGGGATCTGGCCTGATCTGAACTACACGGGCATGACGACCCCTGACCCGGTTCGCTTGCAGCAAGCATTTGTGGACGCCTTGGATGCCGGTGCAACGTATTGCGCCATCGAGGCTTCTTCCATTGGCTTGGCTGAGCATCGATTGGATGGCACGCGCATTCGTACGGCCATCTTTACCAATTTCACGCAAGACCACCTGGACTACCACGGCAATATGCAAGCCTATTGGCAGGCCAAACGGGCCCTGTTCAACTGGGCCGGCTTGAAAGTCGCTGTGGTGCATGTGGACGATCCTCGCGGTCTTCAACTGGCGGATGAGCTCAAAAATTCAGGTCTTGATCTGTGGACCTGTGGACGCAAGCACTCTGCACGCTTGCGTGCCCATCCCGTGGCGTATTCGCAAGGCTTGGCATTTGATGTGTTCGAGGGTGACCTCTGCTGCCGTGTGCAAACCACGCTTGCAGGCGACTACAACATCGATAACCTGTTGTGCGTCATCGCAGCCTTGAGAGCGCAAGGGGTGTCTTTACAGGATGCCTCTGACATTTGTGGCCGTCTGACGGCTGTACCAGGTCGTATGCAGGCCGTGGTCTTGCCTCAAGGGGTGAAGGGGCCTCTGACGTTGGTGGACTACGCTCATACACCTGATGCCTTGGAGCATGCTTTGCAGGCTTTGCGCCCGCTGGCTGAGGAACGTGGTGGACAGTTGTGGTGTGTGTTTGGCTGCGGTGGCGATCGTGATGCCAGCAAGCGTCCCCTGATGGGGGCGGTCGCTGAGCGCTGCGCGGATGCAGTCGTACTGACCAGCGATAACCCTCGATCCGAATCGCCTGAGGCCATCCTGGCGCAGGTGTGTGCGGGTCTGTCGAGCCAGGCGACATGTACCGTGATTGAAGATCGTGCGATGGCCATCCGACATGCCGTCACGACTGCGAGCGCCAAGGATGTGGTGCTGGTGGCGGGCAAAGGTCATGAAACCACTCAGGAAGTGGCTGGGGTCTTTTATCCGTTTTCCGATGCGCTGCATCTGGCTGAGGCGTTCAAAGAGGTGGTGGCATGAACCTGTCATTGACCCAGGCAAGCACGTGGCTGAGCAGCGTTCAGGCTGAACGCGTTGACGGCGTACGCGTGGCGCGGGTGCACACCGATACACGTACGCTGCAAGCCGGTGATTTGTTTGTGGCCTTGCGCGGCGAGCGCTTTGATGCCAACAACTTTGTGGCCCAGGCTGCAACGCAAGGGGCCTCAGCCGTGCTGTGTGAACCCTCGGGCGCAGAGGCCGCGCGACAGGCTGGCCTTCCTGCACTTGTGGTGCCTGACAGCCGTATGGCCTTGGGTGAGCTGGCTGCAGGGTGGCGTGCGCAATTTAATCTGCCCTTGATTGCTGTGACTGGCAGCAATGGCAAGACCACAGTCACGCAAATGATTGCCAGCATTTTGCGCGCACATGCTGGTGATGCAGCCTATGCCACGCGCGGCAATTTGAAC
Organism: Limnohabitans sp.; assembly: GCF_038134685.1. Classification (GTDB taxonomy): domain Bacteria; phylum Pseudomonadota; class Gammaproteobacteria; order Burkholderiales; family Burkholderiaceae_C; genus Limnohabitans_A. The sequence goes on from NZ_JAYPVP010000005.1 coordinate 87,167, forward strand.
AACGACATTGGCGTGCCATTGACCTTGCTGGGTTTGCGCGCACATCACCGCATTGCGGTGGTGGAGTTGGGGATGAATCACCCCGGTGAAATTGCTTACCTGGCCAACATGACTCGACCCACGGTGGCAGTGGTCAATAACGCCCAGCGTGAGCACCAGGAGTTCATGCACACTGTACAGGCGGTGGCTGAAGAAAACGGTTCAGTGTTCGCAGCTTTGCCTGATGGTGGCGTAGCTGTTTTCCCTGCCCAGGATGAGTGGACGCCTGTGTGGCAGCGTTTGGCCGGTGCGTGCACGCAGCTGCAATTTGGTGCTCCACACGCGTCGGTGTGCGCAGCTGTGGTGGTCTGGCACGCTGGAGCCTGGCAGTTCACGCTCAAGACAGAGCAAGGTACCGCACCGGTGACGCTGCACATTGCCGGGCGACACAACGTGAAGAATGCATTGGCTGCAGCCACATGCGCGCTGGCCGCGGGGGTGCCTTTGACCGCTGTCGTCCAAGGCCTGCAGGCATTTGAGCCGGTCAAGGGTCGTTCGCGTGTATTGGCGCTTGATGAAGGGCGTATCACCCTGGTGGACGACACCTATAACGCGAACCCGGATTCAGTACGTGCGGCCATCGATGTGCTTTCTGAGCTGCCCGGTCCCCGTTTGCTGGTGCTGGGTGACATGGGTGAAGTGGGCGATCAGGGGCCGCAGTTCCATGCCGAGGTCGGTGCTTATGCCCTCGAAAAAGGCATTGATGCGTTGTTGACCTTGGGCGATTTGAGTCTGCATGCAAACCGGGCTTTTGGCGCTCAGCGTGGTCAACATTTCGCCGACATGGCGTCGTTACAAGCCGCCATGGTTGCAGTCTGGCGCAGTGTGAACAGCATCGTGGTCAAAGGATCACGCTTCATGAAGATGGAGCGTGTGGTCGAGGCCTTGCAAGAACAAGATCTAAAGGGAGAAACCCATGCTGCTTAGTCTGGCGCAATGGCTACAGGGCCTGCATCCGGAGTGGAGTTTTCTGCGGGTGTTCAGCTACATCACTTTCCGCGCTGTGATGTCCGCCATGACCGCATTGTTGATCGGATTGATTGCCGGTCCGTTTGTGATTCGGCGCCTGACTGCGCTCAAGATCGGTCAGCCGGTTCGCGAATACGCCATGCAGACGCACCTGGTCAAGAGCGGCACACCCACCATGGGCGGAGTGCTGATTTTGTTGTCCATCGCGCTGTCGACGTTGTTGTGGTTTGACCTGTCCAACCGCTTTGTCTGGATCGTGCTGATCGTCACGCTCGGTTTTGGCGCTATCGGCTGGGTAGACGACTGGCGCAAAGTGGTGCGCAAGGACCCGGAGGGCATGCGCTCGCGGGAAAAGTATTTCTGGCAATCCGTGATCGGCCTGGTGGCTGCCCTCTACCTGGTGTTCAGCATCTCTGAGAGCAACAACCTCAAGGTGGTGGAGCTGTTTGGCAATTGGGTCATGTCGGGTTTCGATGTCAACCTGCCGCCCAAGGCAGGCTTGCAACTGCCCTTCATCAAGGAGGTCAGTTACCCGTTGGGGGTATTTGGTTTTGTCATCATGACTTACCTGGTCATTGTGGGTTCGAGCAATGCGGTCAATCTGACGGATGGTCTGGATGGCCTGGCCATCATGCCGGTGGTCATGGTGGGTTCGGCGCTGGGTGTGTTTGCCTATGTGACGGGTAGCTCGGTTTATTCCAAATACTTGTTCTTTCCCTACATCCCGGGTTCGGGTGAGTTGATGATCTTCTGCGCTGCGATGGCGGGTGCAGGCCTGGCTTTCCTGTGGTTCAACACCCATCCGGCACAGGTCTTCATGGGCGATGTGGGTGCGCTGGCCCTGGGTGGTGCGCTGGGCACGATCGCCGTCATCGTGCGCCAGGAAATCGTGCTGGCCATCATGGGCGGTATCTTTGTGGTCGAGGCCCTGTCGGTCATGCTGCAGGTGACGTATTTCAAATACACCAAGAAGAAATACGGCGAGGGTCGCCGGATCCTGAAGATGGCGCCCCTGCACCACCATTTTGAAAAGAGCGGCTGGAAAGAAACGCAAGTTGTGGTGCGTTTCTGGATCATCACCATGCTGCTGTGTCTGGTGGGCTTGTCCACCCTCAAGCTGAGGTAAGCGATGCAACAGTTGCGCGACCTCCACGTTCTCATTCTTGGCCTAGGCGCTTCGGGCCTGGCCATGGCGCGTTGGTGCGCCCGCCATGGGGCGGTGGTGACCGTGGCCGACACGCGCGAGGCACCCCCGCAGCTGGCAGCTTTGCATGCAGAGTGGCCTGCGGTGAAGTTTGTGAGCGGCTCCTTCAGCGCGGCTTTGGTTGAGGGTACGCCCGTGCGCGCTGTGTTCCGCAGCCCGGGGTTGGCACCAGCAGAGGTGGCGCCGGTGGTCGATGCTGCACGCGCAGCAGGCCTGTGGCAAGGCGGTGAACTGAGTTTGTTTGCCGCGGCTCTGAAAGATCTGAACGAACGCTTTGCCTATGCACCCAAGGTGCTTGGCATCACCGGCACCAACGGTAAAACCACCGTCACTTCATTGACGGGTCAGCTGGTGGCGCGAGCAGGCAAGACGGTGAAAGTCGCTGGCAACATTGGCCCGACGTTGCTGGATACGTTGGCGCAGGCGATGGTCCAGGCCGAGGTGGATGCTCCTTTGCTGGAGCAGCAGGAATTGGAAGCGCAGCAAGCCGAGGCTGAGCGCCTGGCTGCCCAAGCAACCATGCCAGCCGCCCAGCAACCCAAAGAGGCTGAGCCTGAGGACAACCCGGATTCGGCCGACGAAGTGCAGGATTTGCCTGCGGCGGATGAGGAAGAAAACCTGGAGCCCCTGACGGTTCAGGCGCCTGCAGCCTTGTCAGCCATGGCCCGTGTGTTGCCACAAGTGTGGGTGCTGGAGTTGTCCAGCTTCCAGCTCGACAGCAGCGAAGGCTTTGAACCGACAGCCGCCACGGTGCTCAATGTGACGCAGGACCACCTGGACTGGCACGGCTCGATGCAAGCCTATGCGGATGCCAAGGCTCGTATTTTTGGCCAGCAAGGCTTGATGGTGCTCAACCGCGAAGATGCGACCGTGATGGCCATGCTGCCCGAACCTGTACGCGTGAAGCTGCAAAAACCGGTGGTGCGTGCGCACACCACCTTTGGCTTGAGCATGCCGCAGCGCCCTGGCGACTGGGGCCTGGAAGTGGTCAATGGCATGGCTTGGTTGGTGCGCGCGCAGGAAGCGGATGAAACCCGCAAGCGTCGCAAGGGTGAGGAAGAAGAGCTCTTCATTCAACGCCTGATGCCAGCGGATGCCCTGCGCATTCGCGGCCGGCACAACGCCAGCAACGCTCTGGCTGCGTTGGCTTTGGCCAGCGCCGCAGGTTGCGCTTTGGCGCCGATGCTCTACGGCTTGCGCGAATACGAAGGCGAGCCGCATCGTGTGCAGTCAGTGGCGGTGGTCAACGACATCGAATTCGTAGACGACAGCAAAGGTACCAATGTGGGTGCCACGGTTGCAGCGCTCGATGGGCTGGGAGCTGACCGCCGTTTGGTCGTGATTTTGGGTGGCGACGGCAAGGGGCAGGACTTTTCTCCCCTGCTCGAACCCGTGCAGCGTTGTGCTCGTGCCGTGGTCTTGATCGGCAAAGATGCCCCCTTGATTGAGCAAGCTTTGCATGACGTGAGCGTGCCCAAAGTCCTCGTGTCCACCTTGCAGGAGGCTGTGCAACAAGCGCATGTGCTGGCTCAAGCGGGCGATGCGGTGCTGCTTTCGCCAGCTTGCGCAAGCCTGGACATGTTTGACAATTACGCTCATCGTGCAAAAGTCTTCTGCGATGAGGTGCAGGAGTTGGCGCTGGCCAGCGGCAACAGCATGGAGGGCGCACTGTGAGCGAGCAGATGCCCCTGATCGAACGGATTCGTCAATCGCTGTCGAGCCTGCTCAGCTCACTGTCGGGCGGACGTTTACAAGCGCAGTCCGCAAGTGCGGTTCACTTGCCGGTTAATCTGGGCGGGTATGAATTTGTCCAGAACGGACAGGTGTCTTCTGCGCAAATGCAAGGTGTAGATCGTCAGTTGGTGGCAGTGGTTGTTGCTTTGCTGATGTGGGGCATGGTCATGGTGTACTCGGCTTCAATCGCCATGCCGGACAACCCGCGATTTGCCAGCTACACCTCCACACAGTTTCTGATCAAGCACGTGCTCTCGATTGGGGTGGCGTTCGTGGCGTCATTGATCGCTTTCCAAATCCCGATGCAGACCTGGGAGCGCCTGGCGCGACCTTTGTTCCTGGTGGCGTTGGTGTTGCTGGTGCTGGTGCTGGTGCCGCACATCGGCAAAGGTGTCAACGGAGCGCGTCGCTGGATTGCTCTGGGTTTCATGAATTTCCAGCCTTCCGAGCTGGCCAAATTTGCCACCATCATTTATGCCGCGGACTACATGGTGCGCAAGATGGATGTGAAGGAGCGCTTTTTCAAAGCCGTGTTGCCCATGGGGACGGCCGTCGCGATGACGGGTGTGCTTTTGCTGGCTGAGCCGGACATGGGCGCATTCATGGTGATTGCGATTGCAGCCATGGGGATCTTGTTCCTCGGCGGCGTCAATGCACGCATGTTCTTCATGATTTTGGGCGTGCTGGTGGCCGCCTTTGTGATGATGATCATGTTCTCGCCTTGGAGGCGGGATCGTATTTTTGCCTATCTGGATCCTTTCAGCGCCGAGCATGCGTTGGGACGTGGCTACCAACTTTCGCATTCCCTGATCGCGATTGGACGCGGCGAGATTTTTGGTGTTGGATTGGGTGGCAGTGTTGAAAAACTGCATTGGCTTCCCGAGGCGCACACCGACTTCTTGTTGGCTGTCATTGGCGAAGAGTTCGGCTTGGTCGGTGTGACGGTGGTGATCATGCTGTTCTTGTGGCTGACCCGTCGCATCATGGTCATTGGACGTCAAGCCATTGCCATGGATAAAGTTTTTGCGGGGCTGGTGGCTCAGGGGGTAGGCATTTGGGTGGGTTTTCAGTCCTTCATCAACATGGGCGTCAACTTGGGGGCGTTGCCTACCAAGGGCTTGACTTTGCCTTTGATGAGTTATGGTGGGTCGGCCATCTTGATGAATCTGGTGGCGATCGCCGTGGTTTTGCGCATCGATGCAGAAAACAAGCAACTCATGCGGGGAGGTCGCGCATGAAGATTCGCAAGGCTCTGGTGATGGCGGGGGGCACAGGTGGTCATATCTTCCCCGGACTGGCTGTGGCGGAGGCACTGCGTGAGCAAGGCTGGCAAGTGCACTGGCTGGGGGCTCCTGCCAGCATGGAGGCGCAACTGGTGCCCCCGCGAGGTTTTGCTTTCGAGGCGGTCCAGTTTGGCGGCGTGCGCGGCAAAGGACTCAAGACCCTGGCGCTGTTGCCACTGCGCTTGTTGCGTGCCTTCTGGCAAAGCCTTCAGGTGGTGCGACGCGTCAAACCGGATGTGGTGATCGGTCTGGGTGGTTACATCACCTTTCCGGGGGGCATGATGGCCAGCCTTTGGGGCAAGCCCTTGGTGTTGCACGAGCAAAACTCGGTGGCTGGGTTGGCCAATAAGGTACTGGCCCGACTTGCTGACCGTGTGTTCACGGCTTTCCCCGGCGTGTTGCCGGGCGCACAGTGGGTGGGCAATCCGCTGCGTCAGGCATTTTTGATGCAGGACGATCCGGCCAAGCGCTTTGCAGGACGCTCTGGCGCGTTGAAGGTGCTGGTGGTCGGCGGCAGTCTCGGCGCCAAGGCGCTCAATGAAGTGGTTCCCCAAGCCTTGGCATTGTTGCCAGAGAACGAGCGGCCTCAGGTCACGCATCAAAGCGGTGCTAAACAAATAGATGCACTGCGGGAGGCCTACGCGCAAGCGGGTGTGCAGGCTGAGCTCACACCTTTTATCGAAGACACGGCCACTGCGTTTGCCAATGCGGACTTGATCATTGCCCGCGCCGGTGCCAGCACGGTCACTGAAATTGCTGCGGTTGGTGCAGCCGCACTTTTTGTGCCTTTCCCTTTTGCCGTGGATGACCATCAGACCACCAATGCCCGTTTCCTGTCAGAGCAAGAGGGGGCTTGGCTGGTACAGCAGTCGGATTTGTCTGCGCAAGATCTGGCCGAGCGTCTACGTACTTTGGGGCGCGCACAGCTGCAGGTCTGTGCGCAAAACGCATTCAAACAACGCAAAACAAACGCGACACGGGAGGTGGTGATGGCTTGTGAGGAGTTGCTGGCATGAAGCACGCCATCCGAAAGATTCATTTCATTGGCGTGGGTGGCTCTGGCATGAGCGGCATCGCCGAAGTTTTGTTGAACCTGGGCTACCAGATCTCGGGATCTGATCTGAGCGATAGCGCAACCTTGCGCCGCTTGGCCAGTTTGGGCATTGAAACCCATATAGGACACGCTGCCAGCAACGTCAAGCAAGCTGATGCGGTGGTGACTTCTACCGCTGTCAAGGCGGACAACCCCGAGGTGGTGGCTGCGCGTGAGCGCCACATTCCCATCGTGCCACGAGCCGTCATGCTGGCTGAGCTCATGCGTCTCAAACAGGGTGTAGCCATTGCGGGTACGCATGGCAAAACCACCACGACCAGTTTGGTGGCAAGTGTGCTGGCAGCTGCGGGTCTGGACCCCACGTTTGTGATTGGCGGGCGCCTGAACAGTGCTGGTGCCAATGCCAAGTTGGGCACAGGTGACTACATTGTGGTCGAGGCCGACGAGTCCGATGCATCGTTTTTGAACCTGTTGCCGGTGATGGCGGTCGTGACCAATATTGATGCCGACCACATGGAAACCTATGGTCATGACTTCGGTCGGCTCAAACAGGCATTCGTGGAATTTCTGCACAAAATGCCTTTTTACGGTACGGCGATCGTATGCAGTGATGATGCGGGTGTGCGCGCTATCCTCAACGACGTTGCGCGCCCTGTCACCACGTATGGTTTGAACGAAGGCGCTCAGGTTCGAGCTGTGGATGTGCTTGCCCAGAATGGTCAAATGCGCTTTACCGTCCAGCGTCGTAATGGCGTGACGTTGCCTGACTTGCAGGTGGTTTTGAATCTGGCCGGCGAGCATAACGTGCGCAACGCACTTGCTGCCATTGCTGTTGCGGTGGAGTTGGGCGTGCCTGATGAGGCCGTTCTGAGTGCGTTGGCCGACTTCAAGGGTGTGGGGCGTCGTTTCCAGCGTTATGGAGATGTGCGTACTGCCGACGGACAAGGGTCCTTTACGGTGATCGATGACTATGGTCACCATCCGGTCGAAATGGCAGCCACCCTGGCTGCAGCCCGAGGAGCGTTCCCGGGACGCCGTCTGGTACTGGCTTTCCAGCCGCACCGTTACAGCCGTACACGCGACTGTTTTGAGGACTTTGTCAAAGTCATCAGTCAGGGGTGCGATGCTGTGCTGTTGTCCGAGGTGTATGCCGCAGGGGAGGCTCCCATCGTAGCGGCCGACGGGCGCTCGTTGGCCCGCGCGCTGCGTGTGGCTGGCCAGGTCGAACCTGTTTTTTTGGAGCACATTGCAGACATGCCGCAAGGCATTTTGAACAATGCACGCGATGGTGATGTGCTCATCTGCATGGGTGCCGGCTCGATTGGCGGTGTGCCTGCGCAGCTGGTGGAGTTGGGAGGCGTCGCATGAACTTGGGTAAAGTCGCCGTGCTGTTGGGCGGGCTGTCTGCCGAGCGTGAAGTCTCCCTCATGTCCGGGCAGGGCGTGTTGCAGGCGCTGCAAACATCGGGTGTGGACGCGCAGCCGTTTGATCCGGCCAAGCAGGACTTGAACGAACTCAAGTCTTTGGGCGTGGACCGGTGTTTTATTGCGCTGCACGGCCGCTACGGTGAAGATGGTGCGGTGCAAGGCGCACTGGAGTTGCTGGGCATTCCATACACGGGTTCGGGCGTGATGGCTTCGAGCATCGCCATGGATAAAGCCATGACCAAACGCGTCTGGGTGGCAGAAGGTTTATCGACGCCAGAGCATGTGCTGGTTCACCGATCAGCGCTGGCGCAGGTGGATGTGCAAGCCCTGATTGCACAGTTGGGTTTACCCATGATCGTCAAGCCTGCGCGCGAGGGGTCTTCGATTGGCGTGACCCGCGTTGACCGTGCCGAGCAGCTGGCACCAGCCTTGCAGGAGGCTGCGCGCTGCGATGCCGACATTCTGTGCGAGCAGTGCATTGTGGGCGATGAGGTTACCTGTCCTGTTTTGGGTCGGGGTGACGGAGCGCAAGCTTTGCCGGTCATTCGCATTGTGGCCCCTGATGGAAATTACGACTACCAGAACAAGTACTTCACCGACGATACGCAGTACCTGGTACCGTGTGGTTTGCCTGCAGGCGAGGAACAAGCCATTCAGGCCCTGGTGATCAAGGCTTATCAAGTACTGGGTTGCCGGGGCTGGGGGCGAATTGACGTGATGATCGATGGTCAGACACGTAAGCCTTATCTCCTGGAAATCAACACTTCTCCTGGCATGACAGGGCATTCGCTGGTGCCCATGTCGGCCCGTGCTGCTGGAATCAGTTACGAACAACTGTGTTTGCAGTTGTTGCAGGACGCGCAGCTGGACAACGAGCTGCCAAAGGGGGACCTTGCATGAGCAAGCCCCAGATCCTGCCGATGGATGTGCGGTTGATGAACCTCACTGCCAGTGTGCTGGCCGTTGTGGCTGTCGGTGTCGTCGTCTATGGCAGTTTGGTCTGGCTGATGCGATTGCCGCTGTTCAACCTGAACCGGATCACGGTGCAAGGCGAGCTCATGCACAACAACGAAGTGACCTTGCGTGCGAATGTGTTGCCGCAGATGACTGGCAACTTCTTCACCATGAACTTGCAACGCATTCGCCATTCTTTTGAAGCTGTTCCATGGGTCCGAGTCGCCGTGGTGCAACGTGAATTTCCGAACCGTTTGCGCGTTTCCCTGCTGGAGCATCACCCGGTAGCTGTTTGGGGTGATGAGGTTGGCGGCAGTGTCATGGTCAACCGCTTTGGACACTTGTTTGAGGCGCAGGCAGACGATGCAGAGGTGGAGCACCTTCCTCATTTTGAAGGGCCCCAAGATCAGGCGGGGCGCGTTCTGGAGATGTACCAGCAGTTGCAGCCGGTGTTTCAAGGCATGGATATGACGATTGATCGCTTGCAGCTTTCGGGTCGTGGCACCTGGAGTTTGAGCACAAGCCATGGCGCCCAGCTCGAACTCGGTAAAGGCAATGCCCGTGAGGTGATGGGCAGGCTGGAAGTGTTCTGGAAAACCTTGTCGCAAGTCACTGCGCGTTACGGCCGTCATCCGAGCGCTTTGCAAAGTGCCGACTTGCGACATGAAAACGGGTATGCACTGCGTCTCAAGGGTGTGACCACGGTGGAGCCTGGGCAAGTGTCGGGACGCAAACCTTGAGTGTGGTGATGTGTTTTATTGAAATTGAACTGAATGGTGGAATGACAAATGGCTAAAGAATACAAAGATCTGGTCGTTGGTCTGGACATTGGCACCTCCAAAGTCATGGTGGTGGTGGCCGAAGTGATGGGCTCAGGCGACCTCAAGTTGGCGGGACTGGGCATTGCGCCCGGCAATGGACTCAAGCGAGGTGCGGTGGTCAACATCGACGCCACGGTGCAAAGCATTCAGCAAGCGCTGAAAGAAGCCGAGCTGATGGCCGACTGCAAGATCACGCGGGTGAACACCGGCATTACCGGCAGCCATATTCGGGGTCTGAACTCCAGCGGCATGGTGGCCATCAAGGACAAGGAAGTCAGTCCTGCGGATGTCGCTCGTGTCATGGAAACTGCCCGTGCGCTCAATATTTCGACAGACCAGCGATTGCTGCTGGTGGCGCCGCAAGAGTTTGTGATCGACGGGCAAGAAGTCAAAGAGCCTATTGGCATGAGCGGCATGCGTCTGGAAGCGAAAGTGCACATCGTGACCGGCGCCCAAAGCGCAGCCGAGAACATCATCAAATGCGTGCGCCGTTGTGGTCTCGAGGTGGATCAGCTGCTGCTCAATCCACAGTCATCGAGTTTGGCGGTGCTGACTGAAGACGAGCGCGAGCTCGGCGTGGCCTGCGTTGACATTGGCGCAGGTACTACCGATGTGGCTATTTTTGCGGGAGGCTCTATTCGCCACACTGCGGTGATTCCGATTGCGGGTGACCTGATCACCAGCGATATTGCGATGGCACTGCGCACGCCCACAAAAGACGCTGAAGACATCAAGGTGGAAAACGGATACGCCAAGCAGTTGTTGGCCAACGCTGAGGCACAGGTGGAGGTGCCGGGTCTGGGCGATCGTGGTCCTCGCATGCTTAGCCAACAAGCTTTGGCCGGTGTGATTGAGCCGCGTGTAGAAGAAATTTTTTCCTTGGTGCAGCAAGTGGTACGCGAATCGGGTTACGAGGAGGTATTGTCCTCGGGCATTGTGCTTACCGGAGGCAGCGCGGTCATGCCCGGCATGATCGAGTTGGGTGAAGACATCTTCCTCAAGCCCGTGCGTCGCGGCATTCCCAAATACAGCGGCGCGTTGTCCGACATGGTAGGTCAGCCGCGTGCGGCCACAGTCATGGGTCTCCTCGAAGAGGCTCGCCTGGCGCGCCTGCGCGGCTTCAAGGTCACCCAGAAAAAGAGTTCGGTGAACAACGCGTTCACCCGATTCAAGGACTTCATTGTGGGGAACTTCTGATGGTTTTTCACAGACATTTTTTTCAGCAAGGCAGTCCGCCAAGAGCAGGCCCTCAAGCGCGATGTCGACGACGAAAACGTCCAACGCATACAAACACATTTTTTCAACTTCAACTGGCAAATCAAACAATAGGAGCACACCATGAGCATTGAGATGATCGAAACCGAAGAATTCAACCAAGGCACGCAGATCAAAGTGATCGGCGTCGGCGGCGGTGGTGGCAATGCGGTCGAGCACATGATCGAGCGCAACGTCCAGGGCGTGGAGTTTGTCTGCGCCAATACCGATGCGCAAGCCTTGGCACGCAGCTCTGCGCACAGCTTTATCCAGCTCGGCGGCAGCGGCCTGGGCGCAGGCAGCAAGCCCGAAAAAGGCCGTGAGGCTGCAGAGGCTGCAGAAGCGGCCATCCGTGAATCGATTGCAGGCTCGCACATGCTGTTCATCACCGCAGGCATGGGCGGCGGTACCGGTACGGGTGCTGCCCCCGTGATCGCGCGCATCGCCAAGGACATGGGTATCCTGACCGTGGGCGTGGTGACCAAGCCTTTCGAATTTGAAGGCGGGCGTCGCATGAAAAATGCGGACGAAGGCATGTCCGAGCTCGAAGCCAATGTGGATTCGCTGATCGTGGTACTCAACGAAAAACTGCTTGAGCTGCCCGGCGGCGAGGACATGACCCAGGACGAGGCTTTTGCGCATGCCAATGACGTGCTCAAGAATGCCGTAGGCGGTATTGCCGAAATCATCAATGTGCCTGGCCACGTGAACGTCGACTTCGAAGACGTGCGCACTGTGATGGGCGAGCCTGGCAAAGCCATGATGGGCACGGCCATGGCCAGCGGTCCGGACCGCGCCCGACTCGCTGCTGAGCAAGCCGTGGCTTGCCCGCTGCTCGACGGTGTGGACCTGTCGGGTGCCAAAGGCGTGCTGGTGCTCATCAGTGCTGCCAAAGGATCCCTCAAGCTGTCCGAGTCCAAGCAAGCCATGAACACCATTCGTGCTTACGCTTCGGAAGAAGCGCACGTGATCTACGGTACCGCTTATGACGAATCCCTGGGTGACCAGATTCGTGTCACGGTGGTAGCGACTGGACTGTCCAAGGCGGGTGCTCGTCGCAACGCCCCGACACTGCAAGTGCTTCGTACAGGCACTGACAACACGCCTTTTGCGGTGGGCGGTGAGGCGGAGTCCATGGTGGTGGCCGCTCCCGCAGCCATGGCTTCGGGCATGAGCACGCCAGCCGTATGGCGCAGCAGCCGCACTCATGCTGCCGCGCGAGTTGACGGCATGTCGTCCGCCGGCATGGATGACATCGAGATTCCGGCTTTCCTGCGCAAGCAGGCGGATTGATCTCGGCCTGAAAGTCAGCGTCTGCCAGGCGCTGACTCGACTTTCAATGCTCTTTACCGGGCAGGCTTCACCGCCTGTCCGGTTTTTTGTATCTGTAAGCAGAAGAAACAACAAGCCTTGCCCTCTGCAAGGTTGAGGCGGAAGACCTAGAATCACTCCATGCTTGAACAACGAACACTCAAAACCCTGACCCGTGCTGTAGGCGTTGGCCTGCACAGTGGGCAGCGTGTCGAGTTGACGTTGCGACCCGCACCAGTTGACACCGGCATTGTGTTTCGCCGCGTGGATTTGCCCGAACCGGTGGACATTGCCGTCAATGCGCAGGCCATCACCGACACCCGACTGGCCTCGACGATTGGGACCGGCAACGCCAAAGTGCACACCATTGAACACCTGATGTCTGCCTGCGCCGGCTTGGGCATCGACAACCTGTATGTGGACATCACCGCCGAAGAGGTGCCGATTCTCGATGGCTCGGCCTCGTCATTTGTGTTCCTGCTGCAAAGCGCAGGGGTGGTGACCCAGAAAGCCCCCAAAAAATTCATACGCGTGCTCAAACCTGTGGAGGTGCGCGAGGGTGAGGGTGCACAGGCCAAGTGGGCACGTCTGGAGCCTTATCATGGTTTCAGCCTGAGTTTTGAAATCGACTTCCGCCACCCGGCTGTCGACTCCACCGGGCAAATGGTGAAGTTTGACTTTACCGAGGGTGTTTATTCGCGTGACATCGCCCGCGCCCGCACCTTTGGGTTTACCAAAGATGTCGAGATGCTGCGCTCCAACGGCCTGGCTTTGGGCGGTGGCTTGGACAACGCCATCGTGATGGACGACTACAAGGTCCTCAACGCTGACGGGTTGCGTTATGACGACGAATTCGTCAAACACAAAATCCTCGATGCGATTGGCGATTTGTATGTGGTCGGGCGTCCGCTCTTGGCCGCCTACACCGCATTTCGTTCCGGTCATGCGATGAACAACCAACTGCTGCGCGCCCTGCTTGTGCAGCCCGAGGCTTACGAAATCGTGAGCTTCAACAACGAAGCCCAGGCGCCTGCGGGTTATGCCCGCCTGCAGCCCGCCTGGTAATCCACCCTTGAAACAGCCTCAGTGGCTGCGGCCGCTGCGGTACATGCCGTGTGTCTTGCGCTGCAACGCGCCTTGCGCGGCCAGCTTGTTCATGGACGGGCTGGCATGCGCATGGGTAATCGCCAGGCCCAAGGCATCGGCAGCATCCTGGCGCGGAGTGCCGGGTAATTGCAACAGCCGTTTGACCATTTCCTGAATTTGCGCTTTTGCGGCACGACCGTGGCCGGTGATGGCCTGCTTCATTTGCAGCGCGGTGTATTCGGCCACCGGCAGGCCGCAAGACACCAGGGCCGTTACACAACACCCGCGCGCCTGGCCCAGCATCAGGCTGGCCTGCGGGTTGACGTTGATGAACACAATCTCGACCGAAGCCACATCGGGCTGGTAGCGGGCGTGGATTTCCCGGATGCCGTCGTAAATGATCTTCAGGCGGGCAGGCAGGTTACCCATCTCACCCTGGGTGGTTTCGATCACACCGCTGGCCACATAGCTGAGCTTTTGCCCTTGCATGTCGATGACCCCAAAACCGGTGGTCTGCAGGCCCGGGTCAATACCCAAAATGCGCACGGTTTCTGTCAAGGCGCTCATGGGATACGCACCTCTGCCATGCGAGCCGTGATCGTGAAAGCCCGTTCGTTCAGATAGCTGGACTGAGCCAGTTTTTCAAAATAGCGTGGCCGCGGCAGCATCACAGCCAAGCGGGCGGCTTCCCAGTTGTCCAATCGCGCTGCTGGTTTGCGAAAGTAATGTTGTGCGGCGGCTTCGGCCCCGAACACCCCTTCGCCCCACTCCACGTGGTTGAGGTAAATCTCCAGAATCCGGCGCTTGCTCAGCAGTGCTTCTAATGTGAGCGTGATCAGCATTTCCTGTCCCTTGCGCGTCAGAGTGCGCTCACCGCTGAGGAACAGATTTTTGGCCAGCTGTTGCGTGATGGTGGAGCCCCCCACAATCTTGACGGGCTTGGCGGCGGCGTTGGGTCGGCGCTGCGCCTGTTGGTCGGCACGCGCCTGGGCTTTGGCATTCTTTTGCCAGGCTTGTTCCAGAGAGTCCCACCAGATGCCGTGGTGTTGCACAAAAGCGCTGTCTTCCGAGGCAATGACAGCGCGCTTGAGGCTGTTGGCCAGTTGGTCCTGGCCACGCCAGTCCTGGCGCCATGGCAGGCGGTGTTGTTCGTTGGCGATGCGCCAGATTTGTGTGCGCTCGAAAGTGGTGGATTGCGGATCTACCACCGCCATCAAAGCGATGCGCAGCACAAAATACAGCTGCAGAGCCAGCAGGCTCAAGGCCAGCAACAGGATCCAGCGCATCAATGCTTTCATGGTGCTTGATTTACGGTTTCGGTTCGTGGCTGAGCACGCGGGTTTGCAAGGTATCGTCGCGAGAGAACATGAAGCGCGCCACCACCACAATTTGATCGGCTTGCTTGCGCATTTTGCTGCTGAATGCGTCAAACGGCGCAGCGTTGCGCACAATCGCTACGGCCCGCTCGTCGAGTAAGAGGTTGTGCGAGGTCACGGCGACGTCGGTGCCCACCAGCTGACCGCTGGCATCGACAGTGATGACCATGGTCAACTTACCGTAAAGCTTTTGGCCATTGGCTTGTGGAAAGTTCTCGGTGCCTTTGAGCTCGATCAGACGGCGCAGCTTGTCGTAATACAGTGCATATACGGCTTCCCGCGTGGCCGGGCTGATGTAGCGCTTGCGCGGGGCCTGCTGGGTTTTTTGTACGCTTTGCTCAATGCGCGCCAGGTTTCGGGCCAGCTGGGCCTTGCGTTCTTCGCGTGCCTGGCGTTCCTGGTCTGTACCCTGATTGCCAGCATCATCGCGAGAGAGCTCGGCCAGCTCCTGCTTGAGTTGGGTCAGCAGCTGTACCTGCTGGGCGCGCAGGGCTTCGATTTTGCGTTGCATCTCTGCGATGTCCACACCTTCGGTGGGGAGAGTGGTCGGTGGCAAGGGCGAGCTGCTCAATCCTGCTTGCAAGGTGTCTTCTCCGCCACCTGCCAATTGCACTTGGGCCAGGACTTGCGCCTTGCGCGGTGCATCTTTGCTTTGGGCGTTGACCAGCACCACCTCCAGAGGGGTGTTCTCAAACACACGGTTGAAGGTCTCGGGAGCGGCAAAGCGCAGCAGCAGCAAACTGGCGTGGGCAAGCACTGACAGGCCCAGTGCCCAGACCAGGGTGCGATTGGAGGCTGGACTCATGCGCCCGAACCCAAGGCAGGCACCTGTTCGGCTTCGTTCAGGTCCACCGCAATATGTACGGGGCCAGCGACGACTTCATCTTCGTCTTCTTCTGGTTTGGAGCAAGCCCCGGTGGTATCCGTGGCGTCCAGGTGGGCCAACACGGTGCCGTGCACATCCAGCGCCATCAAGTCCACCTCACCCAGTTTGACGCGTACGCGTGCACCGCGCTGCAGACCTTGTGCTCCCATGACGGTAAAGACCAAGGGCAGGGTATCTGCGCGCACCAGCCAGGCGCCGCCGCCCGCTTCCTTGATCAGCGCTGCGTCCAGCTCGGTGATGGCGTTTTGCTGCAGGTACTTCAGCGTCCAGTAGCGCTCCATGCCGCCTTGCACCTGGTTGTAGCCGCTGTAGGCAGCGTCAAAGGCGCTGATGATCGAAAACAGCTCGGCGTCCTTGGGCTTGAAGGGTGCGGCCAGCGCAGCGGTGGCACCGTGGCGTGCGCACGCAATGATTTGCCACTGGTTGACCAGGTCGGTGTAGCGACGCAGGGGTGAGGTGCTCCAGGCGTAGCTGGGCACGCCAATGCCAGCATGCGGCAGCGCCTTGGTGCCCATGCGTACCTTCACGCCCGGCGCCAAGCTGGCCTGACTGCGGTAAATGCCGGGCACGCCCAGCTGGGCCAGCCACTGCCCCCAAGTGCTGTTGGCCAGAATCATGGCTTCGGCCACCATCAAGTCCAGTGGTGCGCCACGTTGGCGCACGCCAATCAAGACCGTCTCATCGCCGTTTGGCGGCGTGTCGTTGCTGGGCCGATCGAGTTTGAAGCTGTAGTCGGGGCGGTTAAAGGTTTCGGGCTTGCCACGCACCACCTCACGCCGAGCCTTGAGGGTTTGCGCCAAGCGCCAGAAAAACGCCAGCGTGGCGCGGCTGACAGGCACGTCCGCGTGGTCGGTGGTGTCAGCGCCTTCCAGCCAGGCCTGGGTGATGCGGTCGTCAAGCTGGTCGTGGCGCAGGTTGACCTGGATCGGTACGCGTTCCAGCTTGGTTTCGGTGCTCTGCACCTCCAGGCTGGCTTCGTCAAACGTCACGTACAGCGATACCGCTGGGCAAGCCTGGCCCTCGGCCAGGGTGTAGTTCTGCACCACCGCGTCGGGCTGCAGGGTGAGGGTGTCGCCCGGCAGGTACACGGGGGACAGCCGGGCGCGGCCCAGCTGGTCGATCGCATCCCCTGGCTTGAAGGCCAAGCCTGGCGCTGCAATGTGGATGCCCACGGTGACCGTGCCGCTGCCCAGGCCTTGGAGGGACAAGGCATCGTCAATCTCTGTGGTGTGCGAATCGTCGATGGAGAACGCTTGCACAGGGGCAAGCGGCAGTTCATCGGTGATGGCTGGGGCCTGCAGGCTGGGAAAGCCTGTGCCCTTGGGGAACCACTCGAACAAAAAGCGTTGCCAATGAAAGTCCCAGGCCGAATTCAGTGCGCCGGCGCGTTGCAGCAGGCCCAGAGGGTCCAGCTGGCTCTCGCGCGAGGCTTGCACCACTGCCTTGTATTCGGGGGTGTTTTTGTCCGGCTTGAACAGGATCTTGTAGAGCTGCTCGCGCACGGGCTCGGGGCATTGGCCCTGCACCAGTTGAGCGGTCCAATCCTCAATCTGGGCCTGGATCTGCTTTTTCTTTTCAATCGCGGCCAGGGCTTGCTGCACGATCTCGGCCGAGGCCTTGCGAAACCGGCCTTTGCCTGCGCGGCGGAAATAGTGCGGCGCTTCGTGCAGGCGCATCAAGGCCGCAGCTTGCTCCAGCGTGCTGGGCGAGGCCGAAAAATAGTCTTTGGCCAAGTCGGCAAAGCCAAACTCTTCGTCGGGCGCGAATTCCCAGGCCAGGTCCAGCTCGATGCTGTCCGCCAGAGCGGCGGCCTGCGCTATCAGTTCGGCGGGGCTGGGCTTTTCAAAACGCAGCAGCATGTGCGCGGCCTTGACTTTGGTGCGCTTACCGGAATCGAGTTCGACCTGGGCCGATGCTTCGGCCTCGGAAAGGATCCTGCCGGCCAGGAATTTGCCAGCGTCTTCGTACAAAACAAACATGGGGGGCATTGTCCCATGGCTGGGTGGTTTTCAGTCCCAGTCCAGAAACGAGATGACCTGCCGCAAATGACTTTCAAAGTCGCTGATGCCGTGGTCGCTGCCCTCCAGCAAGACCACTTGCCCGTGCTGGCAAGCCTGCCGCATTTCGCGCCAGTCCAGCACCTCGTCGCCTTTGGCGATGATGGCCAGGCTGTCCTTGCGTGCTGGTGGCAGGCCGGCCTCCAGTTGCATCAGTTCATCGACAAACTCGCTTCGAAAATGCACTTGCTCGCTGGGGTCGTGCCAGGCAGGGTGGGTGCCGATCTGGCTGGCCAGGTCACGGGCGGGGTGTACGGCCGGGTTGAGCAGGACCGAGCGCATGCCCAGGGTGCGCGCCAGCCATTGGGCGTAAAAACCGCCCAGAGACGAGCCCACCATGGCGCTGGTGGCCTGTGGCCAGCCCTCGGTGAGTGACAACGCCATGGCGATGGCCTGTTGGGGCGAAGCTGGCAGCTGCGGGCAGACCCACGTGATCTCAGGCCGGTGTGTGCTGACCCATTGGGCCAGCATGCGCGCCTTGAAGGAGTTGGGCGAAGACCGAAACCCGTGCAGGTACAGCAGGTGCGTGACGGCCGAACGGTGGGGCGAGGACGAACTCATGGGCACATGCTAGCGCCAAAGGGCTTGCTCAGGGTCGATAATGACGGCCCATGGGAGCAGTCATTCAACGACCCACTTGGCGTCAGCGCATCGGCAGCTGGGTGCAGGGCATGGACGGTCCATTGGCTCTGGCGGTGGCATTCCTGGCCGGCGCGGGGCTGACCATCATGTATTCCTCGGGCTATGACCATGGCACGCGGTTTTTTGACCATGCGCGCAATATGCTGCTGGCCGGTTTTATTTTGTTGCTGGTGGCCCAGCTGCCACCGCAAAAACTCATGGCCATTGCGGTACCGCTGTACACGGTGGGTGTGGTCTTGTTGATTGCAGTGGCTGTATTTGGCATCACTAAAAAGGGCTCTCGTCGCTGGATCAATGTCGGGGTGGTGATCCAGCCCAGCGAGATTTTGAAAATTGCCATGCCCCTGATGTTGGCCTGGTGGTTCCAGAAGCGAGAGGGAAGGCTGTCGCGTCTGGACTTTCTGGTGGCTTTGGCTTTGCTGGCTGTGCCTGTGGGCTTGATCATGAAGCAGCCCGATCTGGGCACATCTTTGCTGGTCTTGGCCTCAGGGTTGGCTGTGATTTTTTTCGCTGGCCTGAAGTGGCGCTGGATTGCCCCTCCTGTGGTGCTGGGCCTCGGTGCTATCGTGGTGCTGGTCATCATGGAGCCCAGCTGGTGCGCCGACGGGGTGGACTGGAAAATCCTGCATGAATACCAGCGTCAGCGCGTATGCACCTTGCTGGACCCCGCCCGCGATCCCTTGGGTAAGGGTTTCCACATTATTCAAGGAATGATTGCCATCGGATCCGGGGGGCTTCTGGGCAAAGGCTTCATGCAGGGTACGCAAACGCATTTGGAGTTCATTCCCGAGCGCACGACCGACTTTATTTTTGCAGCCTACGGTGAAGAGTTTGGCCTGCTGGGCGGCATCTTCCTGTTGGCAGGTTACGGTTTGCTCATTTACCGTGGTTTGGTGATCGCACGGCAGGCGCCGTCGCTGTTCACTCGTTTGCTGGCGGCCAGCCTGACCATGATTTTCTTCACCTACGCCTTTGTCAATATGGGCATGGTCAGCGGCATCCTGCCGGTGGTGGGGGTGCCTTTGCCTTTCATCAGTTACGGTGGCACGGCGATGGTCACGCTGGGCCTGGCGTTGGGCATTTTGATGTCCATTTCGCGCTCCAAACAGCTGGTTCAGACATGAATGCTGTTGGCATCATCGGTGTGGGCAATATGGGCGGAGGTATGCTGGCGCGCCTGCGTTCGCTGCAAGTCAGTGTGGTCGCTTGTGATATGGATCCGACGCGTGAAGCTCAGGCTCGGCAGTTGGGCGCACAGGTGTGTGCGACGCCTGCGCAACTGGTGCAGGCGCTGGCGCCCGATGGGGTTTTGATCATTGCAGTGGTCGATGATGTGCAAACTCGCCAGGTTCTGTGGGGCGAGCAAGGCGCTGCGGCTGTGCTGCGGCCGGGCCAAACGGTGATGTTGTGCCCGACACTGGCGCCAGAGTTTGTTGAAGAACAGGCTGCGTTATTGAGCCAAGCTGGAGTGCTGTGCGTGGATGCGCCCATGTCCGGAGGTCCGCAGCGCGCCGCCGAAGGCACCATGAGCCTGATGGTGGCAGGATCCCAGTCAGCCTGGCTGCAGGCCCACGGTGTGATCGAGCAGCTCAGCAGCAAGGTGTTTCGGATTGGCGAGCGTGTGGGTGATGCAGCGCGCACCAAACTGGTCAATAACCTGCTGGCCGCCATCAACCTGACGGGCGCAGCCGAGGTGCTGGCGTTGGCCGAGCGTATGGGGCTGGATGCGCAGTGCACCTTGTCGGTCATCGAGTCGTCCAGCGGACAAAGCTGGATTGGTTCTGACCGCATGCATCGGGCCTTGGTGGATGACTACGCCCCGCGCGCCCACACCACCTTGCTGGCCAAGGACAGTCGGCTGGCTGTGGAGGCGGCAGCAGGGGTGGGCTTTGTGCCCTTGCTTGGACAAGTGGCAAAAGATGCGTTTGCACAGGCAGTCCAGGCGGGATTGACCGATCTGGACGATGCGGTGCTGCTTGAGTGGATGCGAAGCACCCGCTGAGCCATCAGCCCGCGGTCGGCAAGGACACCGCCAGCTGCCTACAATGGACAGCATGATTTCCCGCGAACCCACTCTTGAGCGCTTGGCCACGGCCAAGTCCCTGTTGCTCGACCCTTTCGGTCTGGATGAAAGCCATTTGACCCGGGCACTCAATGCCATCAAGGCGCACCAGGTGGACGATGCCGATCTGTATTTCCAGTACACCCGCACGGAAGGCTGGAGTCTGGAGGAAGGCATCGTCAAGACCGGCAGCTTCAGCATCGACCAGGGCGTAGGCGTGCGCGCGGTGGCCGGTGAGAAAACCGCCTTTGCCTATTCCGACGACATTTCAGAAGCCTCGCTGATGGACGCGGCCACCACGGTGCGTGCGATTGCTGCGGCCTCGCAAAACAAGCGCAGCAAGGTGCCCACCCGCAAGGTCTCGGCCAGCCGCTCGCTCTATCCCGCGCTCGACCCCATGTCCACCATGGACAGCACGGCCAAGGTCAAGCTGTTGGAGAAAGTGGAGAAGCTGGCCCGTGCCAAGGACCCCCGTGTGGTGCAGGTCATGGCCGGTCTGGCCACCGAATACGACGTGGTGCTGGTGGCGCGTGCCGACGGGACGCTGGCGGCCGATGTGCGCCCGCTGATCCGCCTGTCGGTGTCGGTGATCGCTGAACAAAAAGGCCGCCGCGAGGCGGGCAGCAGTGGCGGCGGTGGCCGATTTGGTCTGGCCTACTTCGACGACGCGATGGTCGAAACCTATGTTGACGAAGCCGTGCATGCGGCGCTGACCAATCTGGATGCGCGCCCTGCACCGGCCGGTGAGATGACGGTGGTGCTCGGTCCGGGCTGGCCCGGCGTGCTGTTGCACGAGGCGGTGGGCCATGGTCTGGAGGGCGACTTCAACCGCAAGGGTTCGAGTGCCTTCAGTGGCCGCGTCGGCCAGCGTGTGGCGGCCAAGGGCGTGACAGTGCTCGACGACGGCACGATGGCGGATCGCCGTGGCTCGCTCAATGTGGATGACGAGGGCCACGCCAGCCAGAAGAACGTGCTGATCGAGGACGGCATCCTGCGCGGCTACATTCAGGACGCGATGAATGCGCGCCTGATGGGCGTCAAGCCCACCGGCAACGGCCGCCGCGAGAGCTACGCGCATGTGCCCATGCCGCGCATGACCAACACCTACATGCTGGGTGGCGACAAGGACCCGCAGGAGATTGTGGCCAGCATCAAGAAGGGCCTGTACGCGACCAACTTCGGTGGTGGCCAGGTGGACATCACCAGCGGCAAGTTCGTGTTCTCGGCGAGTGAGGCCTATTGGGTGGAGAACGGCAAGATTCTTTATCCGGTCAAGGGCGCCACGCTGATTGGCAGCGGGCCGGAGTCGCTCAAGAAGATTTCGATGATCGGCAACGACATGCGCCTGGACTCGGGCGTGGGCACGTGTGGCAAAGAAGGCCAGAGCGTGCCGGTGGGTGTGGGGCAGCCGACTTTGCGCATTGACGGCCTGACGGTGGGCGGGACAGCCTGACACACCCTGTCAGAAACCTGTGATACATTGATCCCCATGTTTTCGCGTTTCGCCTTTTACTTTTTTTATTTTTGGTTCTCGGTCCCCGGCGGACGAGAGGCAAGCGTGTAAGCACCTGAACACCTCGAACCCAACCGCCGGAGCCCCAAAGCCCGGCGGTTTTTTTTCACCTGTTTCAAACCCAACCTACCCAGGAGCCCTTGATGAACACCAAAGCGAATGCTGACCTCTGGCAACAGCACCCTGCAGACCGAACCGGCCAGACCGACGACGAACGCATCAAGGACATCACTGTGCTGCCCCCTCCTGAACACCTCATGCGCTTTTTCCCGATTGCCGGCACGGCAGTGGAAAAACTCATTGCCCACACCCGAAAAGCGATTCACCACATCATGCATGGAAAGGACGATCGCCTGTTGGTCATCATCGGCCCCTGTTCGATCCATGATCCGGCAGCGGCCCTTGAATACGCTCGCCGCCTCAGACCCCTGCGCGAGAAATACGCCGACACGCTCGAAATCGTGATGCGCGTGTATTTCGAAAAACCGCGCACCACGGTCGGCTGGAAGGGCCTGATCAACGATCCCTACCTGGATGAAAGCTACCGCATTGACGAGGGTCTGCGCATTGCGCGCCAATTGCTCATCGAAATCAACCGCGCTGGCCTGCCGGCTGCCAGCGAATTCCTCGATGTGATTTCGCCGCAGTACATCGG
The DNA here is from genome assembly GCF_038134685.1 of Limnohabitans sp. Classification (GTDB taxonomy): domain Bacteria; phylum Pseudomonadota; class Gammaproteobacteria; order Burkholderiales; family Burkholderiaceae_C; genus Limnohabitans_A. Next base: position 109,494 of record NZ_JAYPVP010000005.1, read on the forward strand.
TGACCTGATCAGCTGGGGGGCCATTGGTGCTCGCACCACTGAAAGCCAGGTGCACCGCGAGCTGGCCTCTGGCATTTCGGCGCCCATCGGCTTCAAGAACGGCACCGACGGTAACATCAAGATCGCGACTGACGCCATCCAGGCCGCAGCCCGTGGCCACCACTTCCTGTCGGTGCACAAGAACGGTCAGGTGGCCATTGTGCAGACCCAGGGCAATCAGGATTGCCATGTCATCCTGCGTGGCGGCAAGACACCGAACTATGACGCTGACAGCGTAGCCGCTGCGTGCAAGGAACTCGAAGCTGCCAAGTTACCAGCCACATTGATGGTGGACTTCAGCCATGCCAACAGCTCCAAGCAGCACAAGAAGCAGGTCGAAGTGGCCAAAGATATTGCGGCCCAGATTTCTGGAGGTTCGCGTCAGGTCTTTGGCGTGATGGTGGAGAGTCACATCCACGAAGGTGCGCAGAAATTCACGCCCGGCAAAGACGATGTGAACGCGTTGGAGTACGGCAAGAGCATCACCGACGCCTGCATCGGTTGGGGCGACAGCGAAGAGGTGCTCAAGGTGCTGTCAGATGCAGTCAAGGCACGACGCGCATGAAGCCGCGCATTCTGGTTTCGCGGCAGGTGTTTCCAGAGGTTCTGGCGCGCTTGCAAGCCCACTTCGATGTGGACTACAACGATGTCGATGCGCCCTTGCCGCCTGCCGAGCTGGCGGCGCGGTTGGCCGACAAAGTCGGCGCGATCACCATGTTGTCCGACCGCATTGACGCCAGTGTGCTGGCGCAGGCGCCAGGGCTCAAAGTGGTGTGCAATGTGGCGGTGGGGTACAACAATTTTGATGTGCCTGCCATCACCGCAGCGGGCGTGATGGCCACCAACACACCGGGTGTCCTGGACGACACCACGGCCGACACCGCCTGGAGCTTGATCTTGTCGAGCGGACGGCGCGTGGTGGGGGCAGACCGCTGGGTGCGCGAGGGGCAGTGGAAGGGCTGGAAGTTTCAGGACGCCTGGCTGGGCCAGGATATTCACGATGCCACGCTGGGTATTTTGGGCATGGGGCGCATTGGCCAGGCTGTGGCCCGACGCGCGCTGGGCTTTGACATGCAAGTCATTTATCACAACCGCAGCCGTCTGGATGCCGAGCAGGAAAAGGCGTGCAATGCGCAATGGGTCAGCAAGGAAGACCTGCTTCGGCAGTCTGACTTCCTGGTGGCACTCGTACCCTATTCAGCGCAGACCCACCATGCCATTGGTGCGGCCGAGCTTGCGCAAATGAAGCCAACTGCACACCTGATCAACATTGCACGCGGTGGCGTGGTGGACGATCAGGCGTTGATCGAGGCTTTGAAGGCCAAGCGCATTGCCGGCGCCGGGCTGGATGTGTTCGAAAACGAACCTGCACTCAACCCTGGTTTTCTGGGGCTGGACAACGTGACCTTGACGCCGCACATTGGCTCATCCACACGCCAGACACGTTTGGCCATGGCCATGCTGGCGGCGGACAACCTGGTGGCAGCGCTGTCGGGTCAGTGCCCGCCTTGCCTGATCAACCCGGAAGCGTTCAAGCCTTAGTGGCCAGCGCTTGCAGCAGCTTGACGTGGATACCGCCAAAGCCGCCGTTGCTCATGCACAGCAAATGATCGCCCGGGCGCACCTGGGCGATCACTTGGGCGATCACTTCGTCAATGTTGGCCCCTACCTTTGCTCGCTCGCCCATGGGGGCCAGCGCAGCCTCTGCATCCCAGCCCAGTCCGCCTGAATGACAGAACGCCAAGTCAGCCTCTTCCAGGCTCCAGGGCAACTGGGCCTTCATGGTGCCCAGCTTCATGGTGTTGCTGCGGGGCTCGAAAATCGCCAGGATGCGCGCATTGCCCACCTGGCGGCGCAGGCCGTTGACGGTGGTGCGAATGGCGGTGGGGTGGTGTGCAAAGTCGTCGTAGACGGTGATGTTGTTCACCGTGCCTCGCACTTCCATGCGGCGTTTGACGTTCTCGAAACTGGCCAAGGCCTGGGCCGCAATACAGGGTGCCACGCCTACATGCTCTGCGGCCGCAATGGTGGCCAGCGCGTTGAGCTGGTTGTGTACGCCGCCGATGGGCCACTGTACCCCGGTCACAGGCTTGCCCGCCTGCAGCACTTTGAATTGTGAGGGCTCGCCCCCGGCCACAAAGTCGCTCACCGCGCTTCCAAAGCTGCGCACCTCGCTCCAGCAGCCTTGCGCCAGCACGCGCGTCAGGCTTTCTTCCAGGCCGTTGACGACCACACGTCCTGAGCCGGGAACGGTGCGTACCAGGTGATGGAACTGGCGCTCGATGGCGGCCAGATCGTCAAAGATGTCGGCGTGGTCAAACTCGAGGTTGTTCAGGATGGCCGTGCGGGGGCGGTAGTGCACAAACTTGCTGCGCTTGTCAAAGAAGGCGGTGTCGTATTCGTCGGCCTCGATCACGAAATAGCGGCCACCGCCCAAGCGGGCCGATACACCGAAGTTCAGGGGTACGCCGCCGACCAGAAAGCCCGGTTGCAGCCCGGCCTGCTCCAGCACCCAGGTGAGCATGGAGGTGGTCGTGGTCTTGCCGTGTGTGCCGGCCACAGCCAGCACATGCTTGCCTTGCAGCACATGTTCGGCCAGCCATTGCGGCCCGCTGGTGTAGGGCGCGCCAGCTTCCAGGATCGCTTCCATCAGGGGGAATTTGGGCGAGCCGTCCGGCAGGCGGGCACGGCTGACCACATTGCCGATCACATACATGTCGGGCTTCAAATCCATCTGGTCTGCGCCAAAGCCTTCGATCAGGTCAATGCCCAAAGCGCGCAGTTGGTCGCTCATCGGGGGGTAAACGCCGGCGTCGCAACCGGTGACTCTGTGGCCTGCTTCGCGGGCCAGCGCGGCAACGCCACCCATGAAGGTGCCGCAAATACCAAGAATATGAATGTGCATTCTCGAATTTTAGAGGCAGGGTGCCGGGCTTTGCGGGCACAATGCCTCGCATGAGCGATGAGATGCAGGAAATAGCGGCCGTGGCCGCCAGGCTGGTGGTGGAAGAGGGGCTGCGCTTCGGGCCGGCCAAAACCCACGCTGTCCGGCAGTTAGGGTTGCCCATCCGCACAGCCATGCCCAGCAACGAGCAACTTGAGGATGCGGTGCTTGAGCATTTGCAACTCTTCCAGGCCGATGTTCAGCCAGGACATTTGCTGGCGCTCAGGCAATTGGCGCTGCGCTGGATGCAGCGCATGCAGGACTTTGAACCGTATTTAACCGGCTCGGTTTGGTTGGGGTACGCCTCTCAGTTGTCGGATGTGGATATCGACTTGTATGTGGATGACCCCAAAGCGGTCGAAATTGCCTTGATCAATCAAGGCGTGCCCTACGATGTGGGACAGATCGATGCGGGTCGACGCGAGCCTGTGCCGGTGGTGCATGTGACTGAACGTGTGCAGGGTTGGCCACACGGGGTGAGCGTGTACATGCGTGTACACGACCGTGGTGCTTTGCGAGGGGCTTTGTTGCCGGATGGGCGCGGGCGTTCCCCGCGGGGCAATGTGAAAGCGGTGCAGGTCTTGATGGTGGATGGAGTGGCAAATGACTGATTCAAAGGCGGGCAGCCGACGTACCTGGCTGGTTGGGGGCGCTGCGTTGCTGGCGGGCGTGGGAGCGGCGCTTTGGCGCTGGCAGGAGGAGCCCGCTCAGCCTCAGGCCATGGCCGAGGTTTGGGCGTTGAAGGTGTTACAGCCGGATGGGCAAATGCTTTCCCTGGCCTCCATGCGCGGAAAACCGCTGCTGCTCAACTTCTGGGCTACCTGGTGTCCGCCATGTGTGGAGGAGTTGCCCATGATTGATGCTTTTTGGCGTCAACATGGCGCCAATGGCATGCAAGTGCTTGCTTTGGCTGTAGATCGTGCCGATGCCGTCAAGGCCTTTTTGGGTAAACATGAGGTTCAGATGCCCGTTGGTATCCTGGGGCCTGAGGGGGTCTCGTTGGCCAAAAACCTGGGTAATGCGGCGGGAGGACTGCCTTTTAGCGTCTTTTTGTCTGCAGATGGTCAAATTTACAAGCAAAAACTTGGGAAATTAAACGATAAAGACCTTGATCAGTGGTTGCAGGATCAGTCAAAACGCTGATTTGTTTTTGAGTTTGCGCTTTTTGTCTTGTAAAGATGCGTGCCTACGACCAAAAAGACGGGTTTTAATATGTGTTTGGTGTACATTGCAGGCATCTGACATATGTTTACTGGAGGCTCCATGGATTTGCGCAAACTCAAGACACTGATTGACCTGGTGTCCGAATCCAATGTGTCTGAACTGGAAATTACCGAGGCTGAAGGCAAAGTTCGCATCGTCAAAAGCGGTGCTGGCGCCGTTGCCGCGGCACCCATGATGATGGCTGCCCCCGTGGCCGCAGCGCCTGTGGCTGCGGTTACTGCCCCAGCCGCACCGGCGGTGGAGGCTGCAGCTGCTGTGGCCGAGCCTGCGGGTCACGCCGTCAAGTCGCCTATGGTGGGTACGTTCTATCGTGCTGCCAGCCCCGGTGCCGCTGCTTTTGTGCAAGTGGGCAGCCAGGTCAAGGAAGGCGATACCCTGTGCATCATCGAAGCCATGAAGATCCTCAACGAGATTGATGCCGACAAGTCCGGCACCATCACCCAGGTGCTGTGTGAAAACGGCCAGGCTGTCGAGTACGGACAGCCCCTGTTCATCATCGAATAAGCGGGTCTGGCCATGTTCAAAAAAATCCTGGTCGCCAACCGTGGCGAAATTGCCTTGCGCATCCAGCGCGCCTGCCGCGAGTTGGGTATCAAGGCGGTCATGGTCTATTCCGAAGCCGACAAGGAAGCCAAATACGTCAAATTGGCCGATGAGGCCGTGTGTATCGGCCCCGGTCCCTCGGCGCAAAGTTACCTGAACATGCCGGCCATCATTTCGGCTGCTGAGGTGACCGATGCCGAGGCCATCCATCCTGGCTACGGATTCTTGAGCGAGAACGCCGACTTTGCCGAGCGCGTTGAAAAGTCCGGTTTCCAGTTCATTGGCCCGACACCCGAGTCGATCCGCATCATGGGCGACAAGGTCTCGGCCAAGCAGGCCATGATCAAGGCGGGCGTGCCTTGCGTACCCGGCTCCGACGGCGAGCTGCCCGACGATCCGACACAAATCCGCGCAATCGCCAAGCGCGTGGGTTACCCGGTCATCATCAAGGCCGCTGGCGGCGGCGGTGGTCGCGGCATGCGCGTGGTGCACACCGAGGCTGCGCTGATCAATGCGGTGCAGATGACCAAGGCAGAAGCGGGCGCTGCGTTTGGCAACCCAGCGGTCTACATGGAAAAATTCCTGCAGAATCCGCGCCACGTTGAAATTCAGGTGCTGGCCGACAAGCATCGCAATGCGGTGTACCTGGGCGAGCGTGATTGCTCCATGCAGCGTCGCCACCAGAAAGTGATCGAAGAAGCGCCTGCGCCAGGCATCCCTCGCAAGCTGGTCGAGAAAGTGGGCGAACGTTGCGTGGCAGCCTGCAAAAAAATTGGTTACCGTGGTGCGGGCACCTTCGAGTTCCTGTACGAAAACGGCGAGTTCTACTTCATCGAAATGAACACCCGCCTGCAGGTGGAACACCCTGTGACCGAGCTGATCACGGGTGTGGACATTGTCAAAACCCAGATCATGGTGGCTGCAGGCGAGAAGCTGCCGTTCACACAGCGCCAGATCGGAATTCGCGGTCATGCCATCGAATGCCGAGTGAACGCAGAAGACCCCTTCAAGTTCATTCCTTCGCCGGGACGCATCACCATGTGGCACCAGCCTGGTGGCCCTGGCGTGCGCGTGGACTCACACGCCTATACCAACTATTTCGTGCCGCCCAACTATGATTCGATGATTGGCAAAATCATTGTTCATGGTGACACGCGTGAGCAAGCGATCGCCCGCATGCAGACGGCTCTGGCCGAGACCGTGGTGGAAGGCATCAAGACCAACATCCCGCTACACCGCGAGCTGATGGTGGATGCCAAGTTCATGGCGGGTGGCACCAATATTCATTACCTTGAGCACTGGCTCGAGCAACACAAGCGCTGAAGCCATGTTCGAGTTGTGCCTGTTGGCTCCCCAGGAGCGCATTGATGACTTGAGCGACGCGCTCGACGCCCTCGATGCGCTGAGCGTGTCGGTCGAAGACGCTGATGCATTCACCGAAGCCGAACAAGCCATTTTCGGCGAGCCTGGTATGCCGGCAACGCAGTCGGGCTGGAACCGTTCGCGGGTCCTGGCACTTTTTGCCGAGCAAGCCCAAGCCCAGCAGGCGCTGGACTTGTTGCAGGTGCAGGATTTTTTCGAGGGCTGTACCTCGCTGGGTGTTCGCGCGGTTGAAGACCAGGATTGGGTGCGTCTGACGCAGTCGCAATTTGCACCGGTCGAAATCACGCCAGAGTTCTGGATTGTGCCGACCTGGCACGAGCCGCCTGCCCAGGCCACAAAAACCATTCGCCTGGATCCGGGCTTGGCATTTGGCACAGGCACACACCCTACTACACGCATGTGTTTGCGCTGGTTGGCCACACACCCCGTGGCAGGACAGCGCGTGCTGGACTACGGCTGTGGCTCCGGCATCTTGGCCATTGGCGCAGCCAAATACGGCGCAGGCTCACTGGATGCGGTGGACATTGACGAGGCGGCCGTTCAGTCCACCGAGCTCAATGCACAGGCCAACCATGTGACGCTCAATGCCGGATTCCCCGATCTGGCGAAAGGCGCGTACGACACGGTACTTGCCAATATTCTGGCTACCCCGCTGAAGGTGCTGGCGCCTTTGCTCTGTGCACATGTGGCCTCCGGTGGCGACCTGGTGCTGGCCGGTATTTTGGACCGTCAGGCCGATGAGCTCAAAGCCGCCTATGCGCCCTGGGTCGAGCTCCAAGTCGCCGACACCCAGGAAGGCTGGATCCTGATGACTGCTCGCAAAGCCTGAGCCCTCTGCGTCGTCTCAGCCTCTAGAATGCCGTCATGGCATGGATGACTTGTTGCCCCTCCTGTCGGACCACATTTCGCGTCGCTACCGAGCAGTTGGCGCAAGCCCAGGCATGGCTGCGTTGCGGACAGTGCGATCGGGTGTTCGACAGCACGGGGCTGGTGGTCAACTGGCAGGAGTCTTTGCTTTCCGATGGCGTTGTCGAGCCTGTCCCGAAGCCGCAAGCAAGGGAGATCGACCATCCCACGCAATCCTCATCCGCACAAGCGATGGGTTTGTGGGGGGCCGCATTGATGTTGCTTTGCATCGTGCCTCTGCTCATGCTTCTGTCTCAGCGCCAGGCCCTGTTGGTGCGCTGGCCGCAGCTGTGGCCAGCGTGGAGCCAGGTGTGTGCATTGGCGCGATGCGAAGTGCCGCCTTTGGTGCGCGCGCAAGATGTGGTGATTGATTCATCCAACTTTGTCCCACAGTCGCAAGCTTATGCCCTGACTGCTGTCTTGCGCAATGTGGGCGTGTGGCCCGTGCAAGCCCCAGCCCTGGAGTTGACTTTGCTCAACGCTCAAGATGAGCCTGTGCTGCGTCGTGTTTTCATGCCAGAGCAATTACAAATGACGCAGGCGTTGGTGCCCGAGCAAGCGTTGCAGTTGCAACTGAATTTTTCTATCGACTCAGGTACTTCCCCGGTGACGGGGTATCGATTGCGCAGCGTTCAGCCCTGAAATCCCCCCCCAATGAAAAAAGCCTGCCACTTTGCAGTGGCAGGCTTGCTGCTTGAATCCTCGCGAGGATCAGGGCTTGGCGGCCGAAGGGAACGGCCACGCAGCCTGAGGGCTCAACGTGGTTTGCGCAGCAGGGGCAGCGGGGGCTTTGGCGGCCTTTTTGGCAGCAGGCTTTTTAGCGGCCTTTTTGGGCGCAGCGGCTTTTTTGGCAGCAGGCTTCTTGGCGGCAGCTTTTTTCGCTACAGCTTTTTTGGCAGCAGGCTTTTTAGCGGCGGCTTTTTTAGGAGCAGCAGCTTTTTTGGCCGGGGCAGCTTTCTTGGGAGCAGCGGCTTTCTTGGCTACGGGCTTTTTGGCCACGGCCTTTTTAGCAGCAGGTTTCTTGGCCGCGACGGCCTTCTTGGGAGCAGCTTTTTTTGCGGCTGCTTTTTTTGCAGTTGCCATGGTTTTCTCCTTGATCAAGTTGAGAAATCAACACAGGGAAACGCTTTGCACGTGTTGGAGGGTGCAAAACGATTCATGGCGCTGAAGCAAGCTCCAGCGCCATGAATTCGGGAAAGTCGCAGCACCAACCCCGTGCTGGGGATGGGTGCTTGCGGCTTGAAGGGGGTATGCATGAGTTTGTGGATCAATCCCAGGACAGCGCGCCACCGGACTGGTATTCGATGACGCGTGTTTCGAAGAAGTTGCGTTCCTTCTTCAGGTCGATCATCTCGCTCATCCAGGGGAAAGGATTTTCTTCGTTGGGGAAGAGGGCTTCCAGGCCAATCTGCGTGGCACGGCGGTTGGCAATGTAGCGCAGGTAGCCTTTGAACATGGAGGCGTTCAGACCCAGCACGCCACGTGGCATGGTGTCTTCGGCGTAACGGTATTCCAGGTCCACGGCTTTTTGGAACAGGGTCTTGATCTCTGCCTTGAACTCGGCTGTCCACAGGTGGGGATTTTCGAGTTTGATCTGATTGATCAGGTCGATGCCAAAGTTGCAGTGCATGGATTCGTCGCGCAGGATGTACTGGTACTGCTCGGCAGCGCCGGTCATCTTGTTCTGGCGGCCCAAGGCCAGGATCTGGGTGAAGCCGACGTAGAAGAACAGGCCTTCCATCAGGCAGGCGAAGACGATCAGGCTCTTGAGCAGGGTCTGGTCGGCTTCCATCGTGCCGGTCTTGAACATCGGGTCCATGATCGCGTCGATGAACGGAATCAGGAACTCGTCCTTGTCACGGATCGACTGCACCTCGTGGTAGGCGTTGAAGATTTCCGATTCGTCCAGACCCAGCGACTCAACAATGTATTGGTAAGCGTGGGTGTGGATGGCTTCTTCAAACGCCTGACGCAGCAGGAACTGGCGGCACTCTGGCGCCGTGATGTGGCGGTAGGTGCCCAGAGTGATGTTGTTGGCGGCCAGCGAGTCGGCCGTCACGAAGAAGCCGAGGTTGCGCTTGATGATGCGGCGCTCGTCTTCGGACAGACCGTTGGGGTCTTTCCACAGTGCGATGTCGCGGTTCATGTTCACTTCCTGCGGCATCCAGTGGTTGGCGCAGGTGGCAAGGTATTTTTCCCAGGCCCACTTGTACTTGAAAGGCACCAGCTGGTTAACGTCGGTCTGACCGTTGATGATGCGCTTGTCGGCCACGTTCACGCGGCGTTCGCTGGCTGCAGAGGAGGTGAAGGACGCTGACGCTGCAGCCGCTGCGGATGCAGCTGCACTTGGTGTGGAGGGCATTGCGGGCTGCAATGCGGGCTTGGATTGATCGTCCCAGGACAACATAAAAAATTCCAGTTCTCAAATTATGAAAGCACGCGCGCGAATTGCAAAGCAATCTGTGTGCGAAGACGTGCTTGCGTGCATGAAAGTGTTGTGCATTTGCATCGCAATGGTGCGATCGTGCGCACGCATTGCGAGGTTTCAATCACATCACTGGCAAGCCTCGCAACCCGGATCGTCGATCGCGCAGAACTTGATGTCAGTCGCAGGAGCGCTGTTCATCTGCGCTTGTGCGGCGGCTGCAGCAGCTTCCAGTGCGCTCATGCCGCCTGATGCAGCGCCCGAAGACACGGCATTGAGCTGGCCCGCAGAGATGGTCGACTTCTCGGCATGTGTGGCGCTGGTGGTGCGCAGGTAGTAGGTGGTCTTGAGGCCACGCAACCAGGCCAGCTTGTAGGTGTCATCGAGTTTCTTGCCCGAAGCGCCGGCCATGTAGATGTTGAGCGATTGCGCCTGATCGATCCATTTCTGGCGACGTGCAGCGGCTTCGACCAGCCATTGCGGTTCCACTTCAAACGCGGTGGCGTACAACTGCTTGATCTCTTGCGGCACACGGTCGATCGGTCGCAGCGAGCCATCAAAGTGTTTGAGGTCCATGACCATCACATCGTCCCACAGGCCCAGGCGCTTGAGGTCGCGGACCAGGTAGCTGTTGATGATGGTGAATTCGCCCGACAGGTTGGACTTGACCGACAGGTTGCCGAAGCAAGGTTCGATCGAGGCGTCCACCCCAATGATGTTGGAAATGGTGGCGGTGGGGGCGATGGCGACGCAGTTGGAGTTGCGCATGCCGTCTGCCGCGATTTTTTTGCGCAGGGCATCCCAGTCCAGTGTGGAGGAGCGGTCAACTTCCACATAGCCACCGCGCTCGCGCGCCAACAGGTCCAGGGAGTCGTGCGGCAGGATGCCTTGATCCCACAACGAGCCCTTGTAGCTTGAGTACTTGCCGCGCTCTTTGGCCAGCTCGGTCGAGGCCCAGTAGGCGTAGTAGCAAATCGCTTCCATGGAGCGGTCAGCAAACTCGACAGCAGCCTGGCTCGCGTATGGCGTCCGCATTTCATACAGCGCATCCTGGAAGCCCATCAGGCCCAAGCCCACGGGGCGGTGACGCAGGTTGGAGTCGCGGGCTTTCTTGACGGCGTAGTAGTTGATGTCGATCACGTTGTCGAGCATGCGCATGGCCGTGGAGATGGTCTTGCGCAGTTTTTCGTGGTCGAGTTCCTTGCCGTTGGTGCCGTCCTTGAGGTGGCGAGCCAAGTTCACCGAGCCCAGGTTGCACACGGCGGTTTCGGTGTCGCTGGTGTTGAGCGTGATCTCGGTGCACAGGTTTGAAGAGTGCACCACACCCACGTGCTGCTGGGGCGAGCGTACGTTGCAGGGGTCCTTGAAGGTGATCCAGGGGTGGCCGGTCTCGAACAGCATCGAGAGCATCTTGCGCCACAGGTCTACGGCCTGGATTTGTTTGGCGGGTTTGATCTCGCCACGAGCGGCCTTTTCTTCGTAGGCCAGGTAGGCTTTTTCGAACTCAGAGCCGAACTTGTCGTGCAGGTCAGGGCAATCGGAAGGCGACATCAGAGTCCAGGTGCCCTTTTCCATCACGCGGCGCATGAACAGGTCGGGAATCCAGTTGGCGGTGTTCATGTCGTGCGTACGGCGGCGATCGTCGCCAGTGTTCTTGCGCAGTTCCAGGAACTCTTCAATGTCCAGGTGCCAGGACTCCAGGTAGGCGCAGACCGCGCCCTTGCGCTTGCCGCCCTGGTTGACGGCAACAGCGGTGTCGTTGACCACTTTCAGGAACGGCACCACACCTTGCGATTCGCCGTTGGTGCCCTTGATGTGCGAGCCCAGGGCGCGCACGCGCGTCCAGTCGTTGCCCAGGCCGCCGGCAAATTTGGACAGCAGTGCGTTTTCCTTGAGGGATTCGTAGATGCCGTCCAGATCGTCGGGCACAGTGGTCAGGTAGCACGACGACAGTTGCGAACGCAGTGTGCCGCTGTTGAACAGCGTGGGGGTGGACGACATGAAGTCGAAGGTGGACAGGATCTCGTAGAACTCGATGGCGCGGGCTTCGCGGTTGACTTCATTGAGCGACAGGCCCATGGCCACGCGCATGAAGAAGGCCTGGGGCATCTCGATGCGGGTTTTGCGCACGTGCAGGAAGTAGCGGTCGTACAGCGTCTGCAGGCCCAGGTAATCAAACTGCAGGTCGCGCTCGGGTTTGAGGGCGCTGGCCAGTTTGGCCAAGTCGAATTGCAGCAGCTTTTCGTCGAGCAGGTCGTTCTCGACGCCCTTCTTGATGAACTGGGGGAAGTAGTTGGGGTAAGCGGTGGCCACTTCTTCTTGTGTCAGCTCCTGACCCAGGATCTCCTTGGCGATGGTGTGCATCAGCAGGCGGGCGGTGACGTAGGTGTAGTCGGGCTCTTTTTCGATCAGGGTACGCGCGGCCAGGATGGAGGCCTTGTACACCTCTTGCAGGGGCACGCCGTCGTACAGGTTGCGCATGGTCTCGGCCACGATGGGCTCCGGGCTCACGTCTTTGCCCAGACCTTCGCAGGCTTTGGAGACGATCCCCTTGAGGTAGTCCATGTCCAGAGCCACGCGCTGGCCGCCGTCGACCACGTGCAGTGCGGGCTGGCTGGTGGCGGCTGCGGCGGCCTGTTCTTGCTGGTGCTGGGCGCGCTCTTGCGTGCGACGCTCGCGGTAGAGCACGTAGGCACGAGCGACTTCGTGGTGGCCGCTACGCATCAGGCCCAGTTCGACCTGGTCCTGCACATCTTCGATGTGGAAGGTGCCGCCGCCGGGGCGCGAGCGCACCAGGGCGCGGACCACGGTTTGGGTCAGCTCGTCCACGGCCTCGCGTACGCTGGCGGATGCGGCACCTTGCGCGCCGTGCACGGCCAGGAAGGCTTTCATCATGGCCACCGCAATCTTGTTGGGCTCGAAGGGAACCACGGCACCGTTGCGACGAATGATCTGGTAATTGGCCAGCGCATGCACATTGTTGGCGGGCTTGGCGTCGGTGGTGGGCAGGCTCATCAGCCCAGAAGAGGAAGGAGGAATGGTTTGATCAGTTTGCAGGGTCATGGTCTTCTCTATTCTGGTGTTTGTGGTGTTTTGGGGTGCAGGCAAGAGGCTGCATCCAGTGAGCGTCGTAAATCACGTGGACACTATATATGGTGTTTGTGACGCGTTCAAGACACTACCGGTAGTGTACCTTCTGGATTTGAGAATCAACTTGGTGCATACCCGAATCGTCGCAGGTCGAGGGACGATTTCGCGATTTGAAAGCTCTTCGTGAGCGCCTTGAAACACATGGGATTCATGTCATCACAGCGCTACTTTCGAGGGGTGTCAACGCATTTGCGCGCCGAACCCGCATTGCTTCTTGGGAGTGTGAAAAAACAGCGTGTTTCTCAGCCAGAGCAAAAGCACCAAAACAGTGACTTTGGCAGAAACAAAAAAATAAAAAATTTTTTTAGACCAAGGGAAAACACCGATCCGGCCAACCAGTGTCCTTGCGCACACGGGGCCAGTCGAACCCTGGGCCGGGGTCTTGTTTGCGTCCGGGGGCGATGTGCTCATGCCCGGCCATGTGGACGATCGGATAAGCCAGCGCCAGGTCCTGGCTCAGTTGGCTCAATGTTTGGTATTGCGCAGGTTCAAAGGTGTCGCCCTCCAGGCCTTCGAGCTCGATGCCGATGGAGTCGTCGTTGCAATTGCTGCGCCCACGGTAGTTGGATACACCCGCATGCCAGGCGCGATCGTTGGCGCTGACACATTGCCAGAGGCTGCCATCACGGCGGATGAAGAAATGCGCCGATACCTCCAGCCCCCGAATCTGTTCAAAGTAGGGGTGCGCATCCCAGTCGAGACGGTTGGTGAACAGTTGCAGCACCTCGGGGCCGCCATACTGGCCTGGCGGCAGGCTGATCGAGTGCACCACGATCAAATCGATGTGCGCGCCCTCGGGTCTTGGCCCGAAGTTGGGAGAGGGCAGGTGTTTGGCCCTCGCGTACCAGCCCTGTTGCCAAAGCGCTTGATGGACCATGGTGTTCAGGCCGGGTTATGGTCGTTGGCGGCGGTGCGGTGCTCGGTGCTGCAATAAGCGCCGTGGGACCCTTGCACGGCATCGCGTTTGGGCAAATGAAGGCCGCAGTGATTGCATGCGACCGTGTCTTGGAGAACGGGACCGTCTTTGGGGGCGCTAGGAGGGGCGGGACGCCGCAGGCGGCTGATCAGCCAGATCAACCAGCCCAGCAACAGCAACCAGAACAGAGCTCTCATGTGACGGCCTTGGATCGATTCAGCTCATCCGGCCGAGCAGCACTTCGAGCACAAAGCGTGAACCCGCATAGGACAAGAGCAGCAAAGCGGTACCGGTGTAGAGCACGCGGACGGCTTTTTTGCCGCGCCAGCCCAGGCGGTGGCGTCCTACGATCAGCACCACAAAGGTCAACCAGGCCAGCAGCGCGAACACGGTTTTGTGGTCCCAGCGCCAGGCATGACCGTACAGTTGCTCACCAAACACCATGCCCGCCAGCAGCGTGGCGGTGAGCAGCACAAAGCCGGCATAGACAAAATTGAAGGTCAGTCGCTCCAGCGTCAGCAGGGGCAGACCAGTGTCTGCGTCGCGGCCGGTACGAATAAGTTGTTCGGTGCGCGTCATCATCCAGGCGTGGACCACCGCGGCGGCGAACAAACCATAAGCTGACAGGCCCAGCGCCAAGTGCAGCGGCAGCCAGGCCGAGCGGGCCATGTGCATACCCGCGCCCGGAAAAATGAGCGCCAGCAACACCGCCAGTGCGCCCAGCATGCCCATGGCCCAGCGGGCCCGCAGTTGCGGATAAAGCTGCGACTCGACGATGTACACCGTCAACATCAGCCAGGCGGTGACCGACAAGGCGGGGCCAAAGCCGAAATGCAGGCCTCCCACCAACAGGCCCAGCAGGCTCAGGGCATGACTGGCCCAAGCCAACCACAGCAAGCGTTGCGCTGTTTGCGCTCCCAGCCGATGCGCGGCCAGGGCCGGCAGGGCATAAGCCAAGGTGGCCACCACACCAGCGGGCCATGTCCAGAAAGGGCCAGTCGTTAGAATCATGGCCTAAGTTTAGCCCTCTTTCTTGTTTGGAATTGCCCCATGGCATCAGCCCTGACCGACAAACTCTCTCGCCTGGTCAAGACCCTCAGCGGTCAGGCGCGCATCACCGAATCCAATGTGGCCGACATGCTGCGCGAAGTGCGCATGGCCATGCTGGAGGCGGACGTGGCCTTGCCCGTGGTGCGCGACTTCATTGCCCGCGTCAAGGACAAGGCGCTTGGGCAGGAAGTCATGGGCTCGCTCAAGCCCGGCCAGGCGCTGGTGGGCATTGTCAACAAGGAACTCGCCGCCACCATGGGCGAGGGCGTGGCCGACATCAACCTGGCTGCCCAGCCGCCCGCCGTCATCTTGATGGCCGGCCTGCAAGGTGCCGGTAAAACCACCACCACCGCCAAGCTGGCCAAACACCTGATTGAAAAGCGCAAAAAGAAAGTGCTGACCGTCTCTGGCGACGTCTACCGCCCGGCCGCCATCGAACAGCTCAAAACCGTCACCGCGCAGGCAGGCGCCGAATGGTTTCCGAGCACGAGCGACCAGAAGCCGATCGACATCGCCCGCGCGGCCATCGACTACGCCCGTAAACACTACTTTGATGTGCTGTTGGTGGATACCGCCGGTCGTCTGGCGATTGACGAAGCGCTGATGGCCGAAATCAAGGCGCTGCATGCGGAACTCAAGCCGGTCGAAACCCTGTTCGTGGTCGATGCGATGCAGGGCCAGGACGCGGCCAACACCGCCAAGGCCTTTGGCGAAGCGTTGCCGCTCACCGGCATTGTGCTGACCAAGCTGGACGGTGACTCGCGCGGCGGCGCGGCGCTGTCGGTGCGTCAGATCACTGGAGCACCGATCAAGTTTGCGGGTACCAGCGAAAAGATCGATGGCCTGGAAGTGTTTGACGCCGAGCGCCATGCCGGCCGCATCCTGGGCATGGGCGACATCGTCGCGCTGGTCGAGCAAGTGGCGGCTGGTGTGGACATGGAAGCCGCGCAGAAGCTGGCCGCCAAAGTCAAAGGCGGTGGTGGCTTTGACCTGAACGATTTCCTGGCGCAAATCCAGCAGATGAAGCAAATGGGCGGCCTGTCCAGCCTGATGGACAAGCTGCCTTCACAGCTGACGGCCAAGGCCGGTCAGATGGACATGGACAAGGTCGAGCGCGACATTCGTCGCAAGCAAGGCATCATCCACAGCATGACGCTCAAGGAGCGCACCAAGCCTGAACTCATCAAGGCCACGCGCAAGCGCCGCATCGCCGCAGGTGCAGGCGTTCAGGTGCAGGATGTGAACCGCCTGCTCAAGGAATTCGAGCAGATGCAGGACATGATGAAGAAAATGCAGGGCGGCGGCCTCATGAAGATGATGAAGCGCATGGGTGCGATGAAGGGCATGATGGGGGGCGGTGGCTTCCCAGGCATGCCGCGCTGAGTGTTCTGAAGATCAGTCTTTAATCACCAGCTCGCCGCGCAGCGAGTGCGGATAGGCCTGGGTGATGCGGACATCCACCATCTGACCGATCAAACGGTCCATGTTCGGGCCGCCCGGGAAGTTGACCACGCGGTTGCATTCGGTGCGGCCGGCCAGGTCTGTCGGGTCTTTGCGGGCCGGGCGTTCCACCAAAATGCGCTGCACCGTGCCCACGCGGCTGTCGCTGATGCGTTGCACGTTCGCTTCGATGGTGGCTTGCAGGTGCTGCAGGCGTTTGAGTTTGACCTCGTGCGGCGTGTCGTCGTGCAGATTGGCGGCTGGCGTCCCCGGGCGCGGGCTGAAGATGAAGGAGAAGCTGGTGTCGTAACCCACGTCCTCGATCAGCTTCATCATCTTGCCGAAGTCTTCTTCGGTCTCGCCTGGGAAGCCGACGATGAAGTCGCTGCTCATCGAGATGTCAGGGCGCACCGCGCGCAGCTTGCGGATGGTGCTCTTGTATTCCATAGCGGTGTAGCCGCGCTTCATCGCCATCAGGATGCGGTCGCTGCCATGCTGCACCGGCAGGTGCAGGTGGCTGACCAGTTGCGGCACCTTGGCGTAGACGTCGATCAGGCGTTGCGTGAATTCGTTGGGGTGGCTGGTGGTGTAGCGGATGCGCTCGATGCCGGGGATCTCGGCCACGTACTCGATGAGCGTGGCGAAGTCGGCGATCTCGGTGGTGCCGCCGACCTTGGTGCTCATAGGGCCACGGTAGGCGTTGACGTTCTGGCCCAGCAGCGTGACTTCCTTGACGCCTTGTTCGGCCAGGCCGGCGATCTCGACCAGCACGTCCTCGAACGGTCGGGAGAACTCTTCGCCCCGCGTGTAGGGCACCACGCAGTAGCTGCAGTATTTGCTGCAACCTTCCATGATGGACACAAAGGCGCTTGCGCCCTCGACCTTGGCGGGCGGCAGGTGGTCGAATTTCTCGATTTCGGGAAAGCGGATGTCCACCTGCGGGCGCGCCTTGCGTTCGCGCTCGGCCAGCAGCTCGGGCAGTCGGTGCAGGGTCTGCGGGCCGAACACCACGTCCACATAGGGCGCGCGCTTGATGATCTCCTCGCCCTCCTGGCTGGCCACGCAGCCGCCCACCCCGATCAGCACGCCCTTGGCTTTCAGGTGCTGCACGCGACCGAGGTCGGAGAAGACTTTTTCCTGGGCTTTTTCGCGCACCGAGCAGGTGTTGAACAGGATCAGGTCGGCCTGTTCGGGGTCGTCGGTGGGTACATAGCCTTCGGCGGCTTTCATGACGTCGGCCATCTTGTCCGAGTCGTACTCGTTCATCTGGCAGCCGAAGGTTTTGATGAAGACTTTTTTGGCGGGGGCAGTGGCTTCAGCGCCCTCGGGCGCAGTGGTGCAGCGGTTCATGGTGTAGATCCAGAGGCTGAAAAAAACGAAGGCTCAATTATCGCTGTTGGGAGCGGCAGTCGTTCGCGGTTTGTAGAACATGGGGTAGGCTCGTGCCACGGTGGGACTGTCAAAAGCCCAGGTCACGCAGTGCCCCAGATGAAAAGGCGCGTGCTCCAGCACCGGGTGCGGCTGGCCGGCCAGTTCGCGGCGGTGCCATTGGCCCGATGGCAGGGTCTGGAATGCAGCGGTGGCCATGTTGAACAGCATCTCGCGCAGGTGGGTGCAGCCGTCCAGGCCACCCACCTTCTCGTCGATGGTTTTGCGCCAGCCTTTGCCCATGCGGCAGCCTTTGAGCTTGTGCATGTTCATGGGGCCTTGGCTGCACTCCGCATGAGGAATGTGGTCCAGCGACGTGGCCACGTCGTGAATGAGCATGTCGTTGTCAATCGTCAGGCGAATGCCCAGGCCGTGGATGGGCTGGTCTGCCGGGAAGGACGGCTCGTTGGGCACCTGAAAGGTATAGGGCTTGACGTCGGTCAGCGTGGCTTCGATGTCCCAAAGTCCATCTTCACGGTCATAGCCACGAAAAACAACGGTACGGGTGTGCGACAGGCGTCGCGGGGCGGGGGCAGGCAGGCTCACTGTGAAAAACTCAAGTCAGGGCTGCAGCACCGTCACACCCGCTTGTGCAGCTTGCCCGGTCACTCTCCAGCCTTTGTAATACATGATGACCATTGTCGCATCCGGATGCCAAACCTTGAAAGGCGGCGTTCCGAAGTGACTCCTGTTTTGTCCAGGTTTGAGGTTGTAAAGCAGGACTTTACCCCCGCCATCAAGCACGCAAACCTGTGTTGCGCTTCTTGCGACAAAGTACACGTAGTTCCCCGGCTTGCTGGGAGGAGTCTGGGGTTGGTACACCACCTGCTTGGATGTTTTGAATTTGCTCGTGCAATCAAACTCGGAAGGCGCGGTCGCCGTCGTGGGCGTGGGCGCAGGTGTAGCCATGGCCGGGGCAGGGGCGGGGGCGGGGGCAGGGGCAGGGGCAGGGGCAGGGGCAGGGGCAGGGGCAGGGG
>NZ_JAYPVP010000006.1:0-34823 GCF_038134685.1 Limnohabitans sp.
GGCGCCCCCGAAGGCCAGCGCCAGCTGACCACCACCGTGGCCTGGATGGACGACGAACCGCTGGTGCCCGGCCGCGTGTACTGGGCCCTGCACGGCCACCGCTGGGTCAAGGCCAAGGTGCAACGCGTGGTGCACCGCCTCAACGTCAACACCCTGGCCGAGGAAGAAGCCACCGAGCTGGCTCCCAACGCCATCGGCCATGTGACGCTGGCGCTGCAGGAACCTCTGGTCACACTGCCTTTTGCGCAATCGCGCATCCTGGGCGCGCTGGTGCTGGTGGACACGGCCAGCCACAAGACCTCAGGTGCGGTACTGGTCAACTGACTTGCGTCAACCCCAACTGCACCTTACCGATTAAAATCGCCGGCATCCGGCAGGAACGGCCTGCCTTGCCCCCTAACGAGTTCGACATGACCCACGTTGTTACCGAAAACTGTATCCGCTGCAAATACACCGACTGTGTGGACGTGTGCCCCGTCGATTGCTTCCGCGAAGGCCCAAACTTTCTGACCATCGACCCCGATGAGTGCATCGACTGCGCCGTGTGCATTCCCGAGTGCCCGGCCAACGCCATCTTTGCCGAAGAAGATCTGCCCAAGGATCAGCAGCACATGACCGCGCTCAATGCCGAACTGGCCCTGCTGCCCAACTGGAAGAGCATCACCAAGCGCAAAGCCCCTTTGCCAGACGCTGACGACTGGAAAGACAAAACCGGCAAGCTGGCCGAACTGGTCCGCTGACACACCCCATGCCTACCCCGATCAACACCGATGCCCTTGTGATCGGGGCAGGCCCGGTAGGCCTGTTCCAAGCCTTCCAGCTCGGTCTGCAGGGCATTGCGTGCCACATCGTCGACGCCCTGCCCCATGCAGGTGGCCAGTGCACCGAGCTCTACGCCGACAAACCCATTTACGACATTCCCGGTATTCCGGTCTGCACCGGCCGCGAACTCGTCGAGCGCCTGCAGCAGCAGATCGCACCCTTCAAGCCCACGTTGCACTTGGGCCAGACCATTGAAACCCTTCAAGCCACCGCCGATGGTCGCTGGTCCGTCAGCAGCCAAACCGGTGCCGCGTGGGTCGCCAAAACCGTGTTCATTGCTGCTGGCGTGGGCGCCTTTGTGCCGCGCAGCTTGCCCATAGAAGGCTTGCAGCCTTACATGGGCCGTCAAGTGTGGTTTGGTTCACAAGAACTCCCCAGCTTTGCAGGCCAGCACCTGGTGGTGACAGGCGACGGCGACAGTACCCTGCAAACCTGCCTGGATGCCCTGGGCCAAGCCGCCAGCATCACCTTGATGCACCGACGTGAACACTTTAGCGCCAGTGCTGAGCGCATACAGGCCTTCCAAACTGCACAGGACGCAGGACAGATACGCTTTGTCGCTGGCCAGCCCACGGGAGTGGACACCACGGCCGATCGTTTGACCGCCCTTCGCTACTTGAACACCGAAGGCGAAGAAATCGCTTTGCCCTGCGACCAGCTGGTTATGGCCCTGGGCCTGTCGCCCAAACTGGGGCCTGTCGCCCAGTGGGGGCTGGACATGGAACGCAAACAGTTGCAGGTCAACACCGAAACCTTTGCCACCAGCGCTCCGGGCATTTTTGCGGTGGGCGACATCAACACCTATCCTGGCAAGAAAAAGCTGATCCTTTGCGGTTTTCACGAAGCCACGCTCGCAGCTTTTGGCGCAGCCGCCCATCTGTGGCCGCAGGACAAAACCCTGCTGCAGTACACCACCACCTCGACCACGCTGCACAAGCGTCTGGGTCTGCTTTAGAATCCACCCACCTGCCCGGTCGCCGACGGGGCAGCGTTCGCTAGGGGTGTTGGGTCGTCACAGACCCGACTGAGAAAGTCCCTTTGAACCTGATTGAGGTAATCCTCGCGCAGGGAAGCTGTACACACCGGGCCTCCGGCTGTGTTCCATTTGCTCACCTGCGCCCGTGATGCCTCGCACGGAGAGTGTGGATGAAAGACATCAAAATGACCCATCGGTATCCACGGGTGCTGACCATAGCTGGCTCGGACAGTGGCGGTGGCGCCGGTATTCAGGCCGACCTCAAGACCATGTCGGCGTTGGGCTGTTTCGGCATGAGCGCCATCACGGCGCTGACCGCGCAAAACACCACCGGGGTGCGAGCCATTCATGCCGTCCCCCCAGAAATGCTGACCGACCAGATTGATGCTGTGGTGGAAGACATCGGCGTCGATGCGGTCAAGATCGGCATGCTCCACGGCCCTGACATCGTGCAGGCCGTGGCCAACGCCATCGACAAACACCAGCTGCGCCGCGTGGTGCTGGACCCGGTCATGGTTGCCACCAGCGGCGCCGTGCTGATTGACAACCCGGCCATCCAGGCCTTGGTGCAACTGCTCTTCCCACGTGTTGACATCATCACGCCCAATCTGGACGAAGCGGGGTTGCTGGTGGGCCGCACGCTGCACAACGAGCACGACATGCAGCAGGCCGCCCAGCAACTGCTGGACATGGGAGCGCCTGCCGTGCTGCTCAAAGGCGGTCACCTGCAAGGCGACACCGTCAGTGACCTGTTCATCACCCGCACGGGGCACACACAGTGGCTGCGGGCCCCCCGCATCCACAGCCACAACACGCACGGCACGGGTTGCACCCTGTCGTCCGCCATGGCTTCGCACCTGGCTTTGGGTCACAGCTTGCCTGAAGCGATTGCACAAGCTCACCGCTACATCCGACAGGCGCTGCAATCCGGTGCTTCGGTACGTACCGGCCACGGCAGCGGCCCGCTCAATCACCTCAGCGCACCGGTGCCCATGCACCTGCGTCCTTTGAACATCTCCAACGAAAGCCTCTGATGAATACTTCTTCCAATGCTTCGCTGACGCCCATCGGGGCTGATCAGCGTGTTTTTTCAGGCATGTCCCATGCCTCCCTCTGGTTCAGCCTCGGCGTGGGCTTGCTGGTCATGCAAGTGGGCTCGTATCTGGTGCCGAGTGTGGGCACACAAGATGCCATCTTGGCCATCCTGATCGGCTCGGTGCTGGGTTCTGCCTTGCTGGCCTGGACCGCCAAGCTCGGCTGCACCACCGGTTTGTCCAGCGCGGGCTTGATGCATCACACCTTCGGCAGCAGCTTTGCACGCCTGCCGGTCATCCTCAATATTGTTCAACTGATCGGCTGGACCAGCTTTGAACTGGTGGTCATGCGCGACGGCACAGGCGCTCTGGGCCAGAAAATCTGGGGCATTACCCTGTCGCCAGTCCTCACCACATTGCTGTGGGGTGGCTTGCTGACTTTGCTCATGACCGCTTCCATGCTGACCCTGGTGCGGCAATTTGTCAGTCGTGTGGGACTGCCCCTGGTGATCGCCTCTTTGCTGTGGCTGAGCTGGCAGTTCTGGCACAAACTCGACGCACAAGGCATCGCCGCATTCATGCAACGCCCTGGAAACGGTGGCATGGGCATGCTCTCGGCTGTTGATCTGGTCATGGCCATGCCCATTTCCTGGCTACCTCTGGTGGCTGATTACGCCCGCTACGGCAAGAGTGGCCGCAGCACTTTTGGCGGCACCTGGCTGGGCTACGCCATCGCCAACATATGGTGCTATGGTCTGGGCGTGCTGGTGGTCAGCGTGTCCGAGCCGGGAACCGACATGGTCACCGCACTGCTGCTGGCCCAAGGCGGCCTGGTGGCTTTGGGCCTGATTTTGCTGGACGAGCTGGACAACGCCTATGGCGATGTGCACTCTGCTGGCGTCAGCACCCAAAGCCTGCTGGGTGGCAGCCTCAAGACCTGGACCCTGGGCCTGGCCGTGCTCAGCACGCTGCTGGCCATGGTGCTGCCGATGCACAGCCTGGAGCCCTTCTTGCTGATGCTCAGTTCCGTGTTTGTACCGTTGTACGGCGTGATTCTGGGTCGTTTGGCCTGCAGTTCCTGCACCGCCGACACCTCGGGTAAAACCATCGACTGGAGCGCCGCAGCCCTGTGGCTGCTGGGGGTGGTCTGCTTCCATAGCGTGGCAAAGTGGGCCCCACAACTGGGCTCCGCACTGCCCACACTGACGCTGACTTTTACGTTGGCCTGGTTGACGCGCACACGTCGCCGCTGAAGTTAAACTGTCCAGCAAAAAGCCCGCTGCATGGTGCAAGCGGGCTTTTTTGTGAGCACTGAAAGATCAGGGCCGCTGCATCTCGCAGTTGGTCGGCATGCTCACCTGCTCGGGCGACAGACGCTTGATGATCTTGAAGCCGTAATCGGAGCCTTCCACGCCAAACGGCACGCCAGGCGTGCCTTTGCGTTGCATGACGGCCACCATCAAAGGCTGTTGAAACTGGTGGTCCTGCTCGCGCATGAAGCCGGCTTGTCCGGCAAGACTGGTCTGAGCGTTTTCAAGAGCCTTGCCCACAGCCACCGCATCGGTAGAGCCCGCCTTGTCAATGGCACGGGCCAAGGCCTGAATCATCATGTGCATGCGCAGATGAGCATAGTCTTGTGCGGGGTCCGGGAAACGCTTGAGAAAGCGCTTGTAAAAAGACTCGCTCGCTGCACCAGGAGCATTGGGCATCCACTCGGCTACCGCCACCACACGATCCACACCCGCCTCGCCAATGGCTGCAGGTGCTCCCAAGGCATTGCCGTAGAAGGTGTAGAACTTGCCCTCAAAACCCCCGTCGCGTGCCGCCTTGACGAGCAACGTGAGGTCATTGCCCCAGTTGCCCGTGATCACCGCTTGTGCGCCGCTGGCCTTGATCTTGGAGATGTAGGGCAGAAAGTCCTTGATCTTGCCGATGGGATGCAAATCTTCACCGACCACCTGGACATCGCTGCGTTTGGACTGCAACTGGCGGCGCGCCTCACTCACCACTGCACGGCCAAAGCTGTAGTCCTGACCGATCAGGTAGACCGAGCGCACCTCTTGATCCGCACGCAGCACCTCCATGAGCGCGGTCATGCGCATATCAGCGTGCGCATCAAAACGGAAGTGCCAGAAGCTGCAGCGGTCATTGGTCAAGGACGGTTCGACCGCAGCGTAGTTCAAAAACAGGACACGACGCTGCGGGTCGCGTTTGTTGTGCTTGTTGATGGCCTCGATCAGTGCTGTGGCCGTAGCGCTGGAGTTGCCTTGCAAGATGTAGGAGGCACCATCCTGCACAGCCGCTTGCAGAGCAGTCAAGGCAGCCTCGTTGTTGCTTTTGCTGTCGTACTGCAACAGCGCCAGCGGTCGCTTGCCTTGGGCAGTGTTCACACCCCCACTTGCATTGACCTCTTCAATGGCCATGGTGAGATTGCGCACCACAGCGGCACCCGTGTTGCCAAAGGGACCACTCAAGCCCTCAATCAAGGCCAGCTTGATGGGCTGGGCAGACCAGGCTGCTGAGTTTGTCAAGAACGCCAGCAAAACAATCGTAAAGCGCGCAAACACGCGCAAGGTAGCGGTACGGGTCATGGATCCATTTCCTATGGAATTTAGATTTAAAAACAAAGACTTAGCCCTTGACGGAGCGTGCAGTTTAACGGGTACGGCTGACGCGTAAATCAGCTCATCATTTCAGGCCAGCTGATGCAGTGGCCAACGCGGTTTGACATCGAACGCGTATTCATATTCAGGCGTAGCCAAACCTGTTTGCATGCGCATGGCGGCAGCCATGGCAATCATGGCGCCGTTATCAGTGCACAAGTGCAATTCCGGGTAATGCACACGCACTGCGCGCTTGGCGCAAGCTTCATTGAGTTGTTCGCGCAATCGGCGGTTGGCGCCCACGCCACCCGCCACCACCAGTCGCTTGAGGCCTGTGTGCTCCAGCGCGGACATGGACTTTTTCAAGAGCACCTCGACGATGGCCGCTTGCGTGCTGGCCGCCAAGTCTGCTCGCTCGACGCTGCCTTCTTGCAGCACCTGCGGGCCAATTTTCTGGCTCTGGGTGAGCACCGCAGTTTTGAGTCCGGCAAACGAAAAATCAAAGTCACCACTGTGCAACAGTGGCCTAGGCAATTTGTAGGCAGACGCGTTGCCCTGCTCAGCCAGGCGAGACAAGCCTGGGCCACCTGGGTAGGGCAGGCCCAGCAACTTGGCCGACTTGTCAAAAGCTTCCCCAGCCGCATCGTCAATCGTCTCCCCCAACAAGGTGTATTGACCAACACCGTCCACGCGCATGAGCTGGGTATGACCACCCGACACCAGCAGCGCAACAAAAGGAAATTCGGGCGGGTCTTCGCTCAAAAATGGCGAGAGCAAATGCCCTTCCAGGTGATGGATGCCGAGCACCGGTTTGTTCAACGCTGCAGCCAGCGCACACGCAACACCCGAGCCCACCAGCAAAGCCCCGGCCAGACCGGGCCCTCGCGTGTAGGCCACCACGTCCACATCGGCCAGGGTCCGGCCAGCGCTGGTCAACACCTCGCGCGTGAGCGGCAGCACACGTCGAATATGGTCGCGACTGGCCAGCTCGGGCACCACGCCGCCATAAGCCTGATGCATGGAGATTTGGCTATGCAGTGCATGTGCCAAAAGTTGCGGCCAGCCCCGCTCGGCGGTCTGCACCAGCGCCACCCCGGTTTCGTCGCAAGAAGATTCAATGCCCAAAATTTGCATAGCAGCTAGTTTAAGTGGCACATGGGCCTGCCCGATGGCTCTGGCCATAATGATGCAATCACCCTGAGGACAATGCCCATGAGCACCACACTGCGACTGATTTCGTCCATGGCCACACAAGCTGTGCTGACTGACCTGATCACACTCTATGCACAACAGGCACCGGGCGTACGCGTGAGCCTGGAGTCAGCAGGCGGTGTCGATGTTGCCAAACGGGTCCAGGCCGGTGAAGCCTTTGATCTTGTGGCTTTGGCGAGCAACGCTATCGACAAGCTCATGGACAGTGGCCATGTGCTTTCAGGCAGCCGCGCCGACCTGGTGGTCTCCGATGTGGCTGTTGCCGTGCGTGCGGGTCAACCAGTGCCAGACATTGCCACTGAGGCAGCCCTGAAAGCAGCAGTCCTGGCTGCCCCGACGGTAGGCTACTCCACCGGGCCCAGCGGCACGCAACTTCTCAAGTTGTTTGAACGTTGGGGCATTGCTGATCAGATGGCGCCCAGACTGGTTCAGTCCAAGCCAGGCGTCCCTGTCGGCGCTCTGGTTGCCCAAGGCGAGGTCTCGCTTGGCTTTCAGCAGCGCAGCGAAATGCTGGGGGTAGATGGCATCACCCTGATCGGCGGTATGCCCAAAGGGACGGAAATCATCACCATCTTCTCCGGCGCTGTGGCCAGCACCTGCCAGCACCCCGAGGTCGCGCGGGCCCTGTTGGCCTTCTGGCAGTCCAGCGCCTGCGACACGCTCAAGCGAGAACACGGCATGGACCCGGCCTAAAGCTGACTCCCCTGGGCTTCATTCAGCATATAGCCAATTTGTATTTTGAAAGTGATTCGTTAGATTAGAAAATTCTGAGCATTGCATCTTCCGATCTGACATGAACCCGATCCCCCTTCCTCGTTGCACCCTGGTGGGCGCCGGCCCCGGCGACCCGGAGCTGCTGAACCTCAACTCTGCAAAAGCCATTGCCGGCGCCACCGTGCTGCTGGTGGACGACCTGGTCAACGACGCTGTGCTGGAACACGCCAAACCCGACGCCCGCATCATTCATGTGGGTAAACGCGGCGGCTGCGCCAGCACGCCTCAGGCCTTCATCCACAAGCTGATGGTGCAAGCCGTGCGCGAAGGCGAAACCGTGGTGCGCCTGAAGGGTGGCGACCCCTTCATTTTTGGGCGTGGTGGTGAAGAGGTGGAACACCTGCGCGAAGAGGGCATTGAGGTCGAGGTCATCAACGGCATCACATCCGGTCTGGCCGGCTTGTCCAGCTTGGGCGCACCGCTCACCCACCGCGATCGGGCGCATGGTGTGGTGTTCGTCACCGGCCATGCCAAACCAGGCGATGCAGGCACCGACTGGGCTGCGCTCGCCCACACTGCGCATCAAGCCAAGCTCACACTGGTGATCTACATGGGCGTGAGCAGCCTGCACCACATTCAAGACGGCCTCCTGGAAGGCTTGCCCACCAGCACTCCAGTGGCGATTGTGCAAAACGCCAGCTTGCCGCATCAACGCGAAGCCCTGACCACATTGGGCCAGCTGACCGACACCATGACACGTGAAGGCCTGCAAAGCCCCAGCATCATCGTGGTGGGCGACGTGGTGCAAGGTGCACGGGCGTGGCAAGCCGCACCGACGGCTTATCAACGCGCAGCCTGAGGCTCTCGCCTACACTTGCACCCCATGAACAACACATGGGATGCGGTCATTGTCGGGGCCGGCGCTGCCGGCCTTTTTTGCGCTGGCGTGGCGGGCCCGGCCGGCCGGAAGGTATTGGTGCTGGACCACAGCACCAAGGTGGCCGAAAAGGTGCGTATTTCAGGCGGGGGGCGTTGCAACTTCACCAACCGCAACCTGGACTCCACCGCTCCCCACAAACATTACCTGGGCCAGAACCCGCATTTTTGCCGTTCTGCCCTGTCGCGCTACACGCCGCAGGACTTTATCGAGCTGGTCCAAAAACACGGCATTGCCTTTCACGAAAAACACAAGGGCCAGCTGTTTTGCGACCATTCTGCCGACGACATCATCCGTCTGCTGCTGGCCGAATGCGATGCAGGGGGCGTGACCCGCTGGCAACCCTGCGGCGTGCAAACAGTCCAGTACAACGACGGCGTGTATGAACTCAGTACTGACCGCGGCCCTGTGCGCACCCGTGCCTTGGTGGTGGCCACGGGAGGTCTGTCCATTCCCAAAATGGGTGCCACAGGCTGGGGTTACGAGGTGGCACAGCAGTTTGGTCTGCGCTTAGTCGAGCGCCGTCCCGGTCTGGTCCCGCTGACCTTTGATGGCGCCGCGTGGGCGCCCTACGCCCAACTGGCGGGACTGGCTTTGCCTGTGGGCATCGAAACCGGCGAGAAAAAGCACCGCCAGCACTTTGACGAAGACTTGCTCTTCACCCATCGCGGCCTGTCGGGCCCTGCAGTGCTGCAAATTTCCAGTTACTGGCAGGATGGGCAGCCCATACGCCTGAACCTGGCTCCCGAAGTCGACTTGCCCTCACGTCTGCAAGACGCCAAACAACGCTCCAAGAAATTGCTGGTCAACGAACTCGGTCAACTGGTGCCCAGCCGCCTGGCCGAGGCTTGGGTCAGCCAGGATCCGGCTTTGCAGCGCACCTCTGCAGAAGTCCCGGACAAGTCCCTCAACAAGCTGGCACAAGCCTTGTCGAGCTGGAGTCTGACGCCTACCGGCAGCGAGGGTTATCAAAAAGCCGAAGTCACCTTGGGTGGCGTGGACACACGCGACCTGTCCTCCCAAACCATGGAATCCAAACAACCGGGGCTGTACTTCATTGGCGAAGTGGTGGATGTGACGGGCTGGCTGGGCGGCTACAACTTCCAGTGGGCCTGGGCCAGCGCTTACGCCTGTGCGCAAGCCTTGGCCACTCGCGCGTGATCGCGTTATAATGGCGTTCTTTGCTGGCAAAACCCCGTCTGCCAAATACTAGTTCTGTGACGGGAAAACAGCCGGTATCGGAGTGTCAGGGCCCGATCTTCCCTGTTACTTGCGACCGGCACAATTTGGAAAATTGAGTCAATGACCACCATCCGTGTTAAAGAAAACGAGCCGTTTGACGTTGCCCTGCGTCGCTTCAAGCGCACCATCGAAAAACTGGGCCTGCTGACCGACCTGCGTGCCCGCGAGTTCTACGAAAAGCCCACCACCGAGCGCAAGCGCAAGAAGGCTGCCGCCGTCAAGCGTCATTACAAGCGCGTGCGCAGCATGCAGCTGCCCAAGAAGCTGTACTAAGCACTTCTTGCAAGACCTGCGGGTCTTCGCACAAGCCCGCTTTCGAGGACGCTCAAGCGGGCTTTGTTGTTTCTGCCCTCCCCATTTTTGACAGGAGACTCACCATGAGCCTGAAAGACCAGATCACCGAAGACATGAAGACCGCCATGCGCGCCAAAGACAGCGAGCGCCTGGGCACGATTCGTCTGCTGCAGGCAGCCATGAAGCAAAAGGAAGTGGACGAGCGCATCACCCTTGACGACGCCGGTGTGGTCGCCATCGTCGACAAGCTGATCAAGCAGCGCAAGGACTCGATTGCCGCCTTTGAAGGCGCTGGCCGTCAAGACCTGGCCGACAAGGAAAAGGCCGAAATGGCCGTGCTGCAGGTTTACCTGCCCGCGCGCCTGTCGGCTGAAGAAGTGGCCACCGAGGTCCGGGCTATCGTGGCCGAAATCGGTGCCAAAGGACCTAGTGATATGGGCAAAGTCATGGGCACAGTGAAAGCCAAGCTGGCCGGCAAGGCCGACATGGGCGAAGTGTCGGCGGCAGTGAAGGCAGCACTGGCAGGTTGATCAGCTGCCCGCCACCTTCATCTTGTTGACCAGCACCGAGCCGATGCTCTTGGCGCCCATGTTGTAGACATCGGCGCCCACGGCTTCGATGCCCATGAACATATCTTTGAGGTTGCCAGCGATGGTGATCTCCTGCACCGGGAAGGCGATCTGGCCGTTCTCCACCCAGAAGCCACTGGCGCCACGTGAGTAGTCGCCGGTCACGTAGTTCACGCCCTGGCCCATGAGCTCGATCACGAACAGGCCAGTGCCCAGTTTGCGCAGCATCTCGTCGAGGTCGTCTCCCGCACGGGTCAGGCTCGACGTCAACGTCAGGTTGTGCGAGCCACCTGCGTTGCCGGTGGTGCGCATGCCCAGCTTGCGGGCCGAGTAGCTCGACAGGAAGTAGCCCTCGACTTTGCCGTCGGCCACCACGTCACGCGGGGCCGAGCGCACGCCTTCGTCATCGAACGGCGAACTGCCTTTGCCACGCAGCAGGTAGGGGTCCTCATGAATGTGGATGTGCTTGGGGAAAACTTGTTTGCCCAGCGAGTCCACCAGAAAACTGCTCTTGCGGTACAACGCACCGCCGCTCACACCTTGCACAAAACCGCCCAGCAGGCCAGCGGCCACGGGCGACTCGAACAGCACCGGGCATTCGGTGGTCGGGATCTTGCGGGCGCCCAGGCGCGAGAGCGCACGCTCTGCGGCGTAGCGGCCCACCGCCTCGGGCGAGGCCAGTTCTTCAGGGGCTCGCATGGACGAATACCAGGCGTCGCGCTGCATTTCGGCATTACGACCGGGCAACGAGGCGATGGGCGCGACCGAAATGCTGTGGCGCGAGCTGGCGTAGCCTCCCCGAAAGCCGTGCGTGTGGGCACTGAAGAAATGGCTTTGCTGGGCCGAGACCGCTGCGCCCTCGCTGTTGGTGATGCGGCGGCTGGTTTTCAGGGCTGCGGCCTCGCACTTCAGGGCCAGTTCGGCCGCCTGCTCGCTGGTGATGGCCCAAGGGTGGAACAAGTCCAGCTCGCGCGGCTCGGTTTCGATGTCACGTTCGTCGGGCAAGCCCGCCACGGGGTCTTCGGCGGTGAAGCGGGCAATGTCATACGCGGCCTGCACCGTGCGCTCGATGGCCTCTTGCGAAAAATCTGACGTGCTGGCGTTGCCCCGGCGATGGCCCACATAAACCGTCACGCCCAGTGATTTGTCGCGGTTGCGTTCCACGTTTTCCAGCTCGCCCTTGCGCACCGAGACGCTCAGACCACACCCCTCGGACGCTTCGGCGCCCGCATCGGTTGCGCCCAATTTTTTGGCATGGGCCAAAGCACGGTCAACCAGGTGTTCAAAGGTTTCACGGCTGTAGCTGAAACCCGACTGCTGCAGGTCGATGGATGAAGTGGAGTTTTTTGTGGTCTTGCTCATGGTGGCAGCTATGATACTTGCCAGCACCTATTGAAGATGGCCGCCAAGGCCAATGACCTGACCCATGTCCCGTAAACCCAAAAAAGGCTATTTCGTCAAAGGCCACTTCGTGGCCGAAGGCAGCGAACTGGACCAAGAGCTCAAGCTGGCCATGAAGTGGGGCCAGTCCACCAGCAAAACCGACGCCAAACGCGAAAGCGAAGAGCTGCAAGAGCTGGGCGAAGCCCTGTTGACCCTGCGCAGCGACTTGTTCAAGCCCCTGCCCTTGACCGACAAGCTGGCCGAAGCCCTGGCTGACGCCAAACGCATCACCAATTTCGAAGGCAAACGCCGGCAGATGCAGTTCATCGGCAAGCTGATGCGCCTGCAAGACCCCGAAACGTTGGACGCCGTGCGCCACGCGCTGGAGCTGCAGCGCCTGGGTCACAGCTACGACACCGAGCAGCTGCACCTGGCCGAGCAATGGCGCGACCGGCTGATCGACAACGACGACGCAGTCCAGGAGTGGATTGCCCAGCATCCTGGCACCGACATCCAGCAGCTGCGCGCCCTGGTGCGCCAGGCCCGCAAGGATGCGCCGCCACCCGACAAAGCCGCCGTTTCCCAAGGCTTGGCCCCACGACAAGGCCGCGCCTACCGCGAAATATTCCAACTCGTCAAAACCACGCTCAAAAGCGAGGCCAGCCCTGACGACACCAGCGAAGAAGACCACGATGAGTAACGCCCCCATGCACGACACCATCAAGATCGGTATCGTCTCCATCAGCGACCGCGCCAGTAGCGGCGTTTATGAAGACAAGGGGCTTCCCGCACTGCAGGAATGGCTGAACAAGGCCTTGCTCAACCCGATCGAGTTCGAGCCACGTTTGATTGCGGACGAAAAAGACACCATCAGCGCGGCCTTGATCGAGCTGGTAGACGCCGGTTGCGCCCTCGTGCTGACCACAGGCGGCACTGGCCCCGCCAAACGCGACGTGACGCCTGAGGCCACCCTGGCCGTGGCCGACAAGGAAATGCCCGGTTTTGGCGAACAAATGCGCCAGATCAGCCTGCGCTTTGTGCCTACGGCCATCCTCTCGCGTCAGGTAGCGGTGATTCGAGGCAACAGCCTGATCATCAACTTGCCCGGTCAACCCAAATCGATTGCCGAAACGCTCGAAGGTCTCAAGGATGAGAGCGGCAAATCTGTGGTGCCAGGCATTTTTGCGGCAGTGCCCTATTGCGTGGACCTGATTGGCGGCCCCTACATCGAAACACGCGAAGACGTCTGCAAAGCCTTCCGTCCCAAAACAGCCATTCGTCCACCACGCAACGCATGACCCCTAAGAACGACCAGCCTGTCCAACTCAGCGGTTGGCGCCTGAAGTGGTACACCATCATTTTTGAAGCGGATACCACAGCAGGTCGGCGCTTCGACCTGCTTCTGATCTGGCTCATTTTGATCAGCGTAGCTGTGGTCATGATTGACAGCGTTCATGGCCTGGACGGAGCCTACAGGCCCGTGTTTCTTGACTTTGAGTGGCTATTCACTCTTGTGTTCACCGCCGAATACTTGGCGCGACTGGTGTGCAACCCCGCCCCCATGCGTTACGCCTTGAGCTTTTTCGGACTGATCGACCTGATTTCTGTCCTGCCCACTTACCTGGCGCTGTTTTTCCCTGAAGTCTATGCACTCGTGGATGTGCGGGTGCTGCGGCTGCTGCGCATTTTCCGTGTGCTCAAGCTGGCCGAATATGTGCAGGAGTACCAGACCTTGGGGCTGGCCCTTGCAGCCAGTCGCCGCAAAGTGATGGTGTTTTTGTCGGCTGTCCTCATGGTGGTGGTGGTCATGGGGACCGTCATGTATGTGGTTGAAGGACCGGAAAACGGTTTCACCAGCATTCCCACCGCGATTTACTGGGCCATCACCACCATGACGACGGTGGGTTTTGGTGACATCACCCCCAAAACCGACCTTGGCCGCTTCATTTCTTCCATCATGATGCTGCTGGGCTGGGGCACGCTGGCCGTCCCCACAGGAATCGTGACTGCCGAGATGACCCAGCGGCGCAAACCCCTGGAGCCCACCACGCGCACCTGTCATGTCTGCCTGACAGAAGGCCACCGCGCCGATGCCCTGTATTGCCGCCATTGCGGCCATCGGCTGCCGGAGTATTTGCACGAGTCTGAGGCAGACTAAGTAAGCACAGTCTGGCCAGCGCCTGGGGTAGAGATCTGCTTTTTGTATAATGTGGATTCTCTGGCAAGAGCGACAGCAGCACCTCCGAGCCGGCCAACGCGCAAAAGCAGCCCCTTTGGGCAGGCCACATATTCGCAAGGACTGCATTCCAAATGATCGCCCTCCCCCTTGCCTTCGCAGCCAAACGCCCTATTTAAGGGCTGTATGTCTGTATCTAACGTCTAGCCCGCGCCGGGTTGTATTGGCGCTGACTGTGTCCGTGTTTTCCTTTGTCCGATTGTTGTATTGAGGTGTTTGCATGCCCGCACAAAAGCCGAAGAAGTCCGTCCAGAGCACTGCCAAAACCAAGCCTGTAGCCAAGAAGGCTGCAGCCAAACCGGCTGCCAAGCCTGCCGTCAAGGCCGCTGCCCCAAAAGCCAGCGCCAAGCCAGCAAGCAAAGCCAAACCCGTCGCGAGCCCAGCTAAAACAAGCACCAAGAAAGTAGCATCCGTGCCCGCCGCGAAAAAAACCACCAGCAAAGCCGCTGAAGAAAAGAAAACCACCAAAGCCAAGGCCACCGAAGCCGAAGTGAAGAAGGCCACAAAAACCAAAGCTGCAGCAGAAGACAAGCCTGCCAAAGCCGCCAAGACCACACCACCGGAGAAAAAGGCTGCGGCCAAAGCGCCAGCCAAACGCGGTCGCAAACCCAAAGCCGGCGCGCCCGTCTCTGAAGACGAAGACCTGTCGGATATCGAAGCAGACCTGGAGGGCGAAGAACCTGCGGTTGCTGAAGCGCCTGGTGAAAAGGTCAAACCCCTGCGCATGAAACTCAGCAAGGCCAAAGAGCGTGCCTTGATGAAGGAATTCGGTCTGGACGAAACTGTCCTGTCCGAGGAAGACATGGCCAAGCGTCGCCAGCGTCTGAAAACCCTGATCAAACTGGGCAAGACCCGTGGCTACCTGACCCACGGCGAAATTTCCGACCACTTGCCCGACAAGCTGGTCGATGCTGAAACGCTGGAAGTCGTGATCAGCATGCTCAACGACATGGGTGTGGCGGTTTACGAACAAACTCCGGATGCCGAAACCCTGCTGCTGGCCGGCAATGGTTCAACTGCAGCCACCGAAGAAGAAGCCGAGGAAGAAGCTGAAGCCGCCCTGTCCACGGTGGACAGTGAATTCGGCCGCACCACTGACCCGGTGCGCATGTACATGCGCGAAATGGGGACGGTCGAACTGCTGACTCGCGAGGGCGAAATTGAAATCGCCAAGCGTATCGAAGGCGGCTTGATGGACATGATGGAGGCGATCAGCGGCTCGCCTGCCACCATCGCCGAAATCCTGCGTCTGGCCAATGAGATCCGCGAAGGAAAAATCGTCATCTCCACCATCGTGGACGGCTTTGTCAACAGTGGCGAAGCTGACGACTACGTGGCCGAAGAAGACTTCGACGAATTCGACGAGGCCGATGACGACGATGGCAAAGGCGGCTCCAAGGCTCTGACCAAGAAGCTCGAAGAACTCAAGAACCAGGCTCTTGAACGCTTCGATCGCATTGCACAGCTGTTCGAGAAAGTGCACAAGGTCTATGACAAGGATGGCTGGGGCACCCCCAACTACCAAAAAGCCCAATCTGCCCTGTCCGCAGAGTTGATGACCATCCGCTTCACCGCCAAAACCATCGAGCAGTTGTGCGATATGGTGCGTGGCCAGGTGGAAGACATTCGCGTCAAGGAGCGCGAGTTGCGCCGAATCATCGTGGACAAGTGTGGCTACCCGCAAGACCAGTTCGTGGCCGAGTTCAGCGGTCGCGACAAAAACGGCAACCGCGTCGCTTCACAACTGCTCAACCTGCAGTGGATTGAGAAACAGGCTGCCTCAAGCAAGGCTTGGGCAAGCGTCATGGGTCGTAACATCCCGCCCGTGCAGGACATCCAGCAAAAGCTGATCGACCTGCAAGCCAACGTGGTGGTGCCTCTGGAAGAGCTCAAGGACATCAACAAGCGCATGAACGCTGGCGAACGTGCCAGCCGCGACGCCAAGAAAGAGATGATCGAGGCCAACTTGCGCCTGGTGATCTCGATTGCCAAGAAGTACACCAACCGTGGCCTGCAGTTCCTGGACCTGATTCAGGAAGGCAACATTGGTCTGATGAAGGCGGTGGACAAATTCGAATACCGCCGTGGCTACAAGTTCTCGACTTATGCCACCTGGTGGATCCGTCAGGCCATCACCCGCTCGATCGCGGACCAGGCTCGCACGATCCGCATTCCGGTGCACATGATCGAGACCATCAACAAGATGAACCGCATCTCGCGTCAGCACTTGCAGGAATTCGGCTTCGAGCCCGATGCCTCGATCCTGGCCGAGAAGATGGAAATGCCCGAGGACAAGATCCGCAAGATCATGAAAATCGCCAAGGAGCCGATCTCGATGGAAACCCCCATCGGCGACGACGACGATTCGCACCTGGGCGACTTCATCGAGGACACCATCCACACTGCGCCCGTGGAAGCGGCGCTGCAAGCGGGCCTGCGCGATGTGGTCAAGGACATCCTCGACAGCCTGACACCGCGCGAAGCCAAGGTGCTGCGCATGCGCTTCGGCATTGAAATGTCCACCGACCACACCCTGGAAGAAGTAGGCAAGCAATTTGACGTGACACGCGAGCGCATTCGTCAGATCGAAGCCAAGGCGCTGCGCAAGCTCAAGCACCCCAGCCGCAGCGACAAACTGCGCAGCTTCATGGATTCCAACTGATCCTGTGCACCCAGTAAACAAAAGGCTCCCCAAGGGGAGCCTTTTTCATGTCTGAAGGGAGGGTGTGCTCAAGCCGTTTTGTGGGCCTGCCCCCAGTAGTGGTACGTCAGAGGACGTGGTCCTGGCACGTAGCCTTGCTGTACCTGCGCGTGCAAACCTGCATCACGCAGCAGCAAAGGCACATCGCGGTCGAGATGGCATCCGCCCGCCAACGAGATCCACCAAGGTTGCAAGCGGTCTTGCCAGCGCGCCACAGACGCGTCGGGCGCACGCCCATGCTCGCAAAACAGGAATTGCCCACCGGGTTTAAGCACACGCCGCACTTCGTGCAGGGCCGCCGCCGGATCGGGAATGCTGCACAAGGTATAGGTACAGACCACCGTATCAAAACTATCATCCGACACCGGGAGCTTCTCGGCTGAAAGCCCCATCAGCTCGACTGACAAGCCCGCCTGCTGGCTTCGCCTTTTGGCCAGGCTGTGCATTTGCAAGGCGGGATCTACGCCAACCAGCTGCGTGAGCCGCGAGCGGTCATAAAAAGGCAGGTTGCGTCCGGTACCCATGCCAATTTCCAGCACACTGCCACGTGCCAGCGGCACTAGCGACTGGCGTTTGGACTGGACCATGGGCAGACCACAAGCGATATCAATCATCCAGGGCAGGATCACCCTGTCATACCAGTTCATGCCTGCCCTCCTGTCGGCTTCAGCCCTTCTTGGCTACAAGCGTCAGGATATCGTAGCTGGCCACCAGTTCGTCGTTTTGGTTAGTCACTTCCACATCCCAGGCAACCACGCCCTGGCCCACGCCGTTGGCGTCTTTCTTGTTGCGGTCGATTTTGCGCTTGGCCGTCAGGCGTGCGCGGATCGTATCGCCAATGCCCACCGGCTTGACGAAGCGCAATGTGTCGAGGCCATAGTTGGCCAGCACCGGGCCGGGCGCGGGCGAGACGAACAGGCCAGCGGCGGCCGACAGCACGAAGTAGCCGTGCGCGATGCGCTTGCCAAACGGCGAGTCCTTGGCGGCGATCTCGTCGAAGTGCATGTAGAAATAGTCGCCCGAGAGGCCACCGAAACTGACGATGTCGGCCTCGCTGACGGTGCGGCGGTGCGTGAGCAGGCTCTCACCAATTTGCAGGTCTTCAAAGTAGCGGCGGAAAGGGTGAACCTCGGTCTCGATCAGCTTGGCGCCGCGCATGTATTCGCCCGTCACGGCGGCGATCATGGTGGGCGAGCCTTGCAGCGCGGTGCGCTGCATCAGGTGCTTGACGGCGCGGATGCCGCCGAGTTCTTCACCACCGCCCGCACGGCCCGGGCCACCGTGCTTGAGGGGCGGCAGCGGCGAGCCGTGGCCTGTCGATTCGACCGCCGCCTCGCGGTCGAGGATGTGCAGGCGACCGTGCAGCGCAGCCGCCACCGGAATGACGCGTGCAGCCACTTGCGGGTCTTTGGTCACGAGCGTGCCGACCAGGCTGCCCTGGCCACGCGCAGCCAGTTGCAGGGCCTCGTCAATGCCGTCATAAGGCATGAGGGTGCTGACCGGACCGAAGGCTTCGACATCGTGCACGCTGTCGGTTTGCAAAGGTTTTTTGCACAGCAGCAGCGTGGGCTGGAAGAAGGCACCGCCTTCGACGCCCTGCCCCATCGGTTTGAAATCTGCACCGCCGCCAAACACCAGCTCGGCGCTTTGGCGCAGCAGGGCCACGCGCTCGGCCACGTCGGCCTGCTGCGCGTGCGAGGCCAGCGCCCCCATCTTCACACCCTCGACCGACGGATCGCCCACCACCACTTTAGCCAGACGGGCTTTGAGTTTTTCAGCCACAGCATCGAGGTGCTGGCGCGGCACGATGGCGCGGCGGATCGCGGTGCACTTCTGGCCCGCCTTGACGGTCATCTCGCGCGCGACCTCCTTCACGAATAGGTCGAACTCTTCGTCGTCGGGCGTTACATCGGGCGCGAGGATGGCGCAGTTGAGCGAGTCGGCTTCGGCGTTGAAGGGAATGCTGTGCTTCACCACATTGGCGTGCACGCGCAGCTTGGCAGCGGTGTCGGCCGAGCCGGTGAAGGTCACCACGTCCTGACCGTTGAGGCGGTTGAGCAGGTCACCGGTGGAGCCGATCACCAGTTGCAAAGCGCCTGCGGGCAGGATGCCCGACTGCTCGACCAGGCGCACCATGGCCTCGGTCAGGTAGCTGGTGGACGAAGCGGGTTTGCCGATACAGGGCATGCCCGCCAGAAAGCTGGGGGCGAATTTTTCGAGCAGGCCCCAGATGGGGAAATTGAAGGCGTTGATGTGGACCGCAATGCCGCCTCGCGGCACCAGAATGTGCGTGCCCGCAAAGCCGCCCTTCTTGCCCAGCGGGAACGCCGGGCCTTCGTGGATCAGGTTGCCGCTGGGCAGCTCGTTGCTGCCCATGCTCGAATAGGCGAACAGCGTGCCCGCGCCACCCTCGATGTCGACCCAGCTGTCGGCGCGGGTGGCGCCGGTGTGGGCCGAGATCGCGTACAGCGTTTCCTTGTGCTCGCCCAGGTACTTGGCCAGGGCCTTGAGGCGCTGTGCACGTTCCTGGAAGTCCAACTTGAGCAAATTAGGCAGACCCACGGTGCGTGCGTAGTGCACAGCGTCGCCGAAATCAATCGCTTCGGCATGCGTCTGGGCCACAGTCTCGCCATTGACGGCGCTACGCAGCTGCTGGGCGGATTGCTGACCGATCCAGCGACCGGCAATGAAACTCTGCAAAACGTGGGACATGGAGATGGACTTTCTTAATTAACCGACCAAACGGTCGGGTAATTTTATGCGCATTTATCCTTGTCACCAAGACAAACGGGACAGGGGTTTCCCCCTGTCCCGTTGTGGTTGACGCTTGCCGTGCTCAGGCGACTTCGAAAGCCATCAAGCCCGTCGCCGTGTTGGAAATCGGGATGTGGTAATTGCGGTGAACTTCCTTCACACGCGGGCCAGCTGCCGACAGCGCAGAGCGCATGGCCAGCCACATGAGCAGTTCCACGCCTTGCGTGCCGGTTTTTTCAACCAGGTCCAGGCTGCTGAACTGGGTCGCCCATTCCGGGTTGCTGACCAGGCTGTCCATGAACTGCAGGTCGAACTCTTTGTTGATGAAACCGGCGCGCTCACCGTCCAACTGGTGGCTCAGGCCGCCGGAGGCCAGCACGGCGACTTTTTTGTCGCTGTCCCAGGCCGCAATCGCTTCGCCCACGGCTTTGCCAAGTGCGTAGCAACGCTTGGCTGAAGGCAAAGGAAATTGGACCGTATTGATGTTGATCGGGACGATGGTCACAGGCGCTTCACCCTCGGGCCAAAACAATTTGAGTGGCAAGGTGCACGCATGGTCGACCAGCATTTCCTGACAGGTGACGATGTCAAAGTCTTTGGCCACCAAGGTGTTGATGATCTGCCAAGACAAATCCACTTCGCCCTTGAAAGGTGGCAGCGTGGGAATGCCCCAGCCTTCATCAGCGTTGTTGTACTGGGCAGCAGCGCCCACCGCAAAGGTGGGCATTTTGTCGAGGAAAAAGTTCAGGCCATGGTCGTTGTAGAAGATCACGACGACGTCGGGCTTTTTCTCGCCCAGCCACTTTTGCACCGGCGGGTAGCCAGCAAAAAACGGAGCCCAATAGGGGTCGGCCTGGATGCCTTTATGGATTGCGCCGCCAATGGCGGGGATGTGTGAAGAGGCGAGACCGCCGATGAGTTGTGCCATGGTGATCTTTCAGTTGGAGGCGTAAGCGCGCAGCTTGGCTTTGAATTCGTCTTTGCTCATGCCGGTTTGCTGGGCGCCAATGTCTTGCATGTCCAAGCCAAAGATGCCCGCAAATTTGGCCAGGTAGTAGGCGTTGCCGCCCGCGTCGATCAGCTGCAGCACCTGGCGCGAACGGATGGCGTCTTTTTGAGTGTCGGTCAGCTTGTACTGGGTCATATAGGCTTCTTCGTCTTGCTTGAATGCAGCGCGATTGGCTGCATCGTTGAAGGAAAAGCACATTTTGTTGAGCGCATAGCCTTTGCGCGCCGAGTCCCCATCAAAAGGGGTGGTGCCTTCAATTTCACGTTTTTGCATCAGCTTCTCCGATTGGAATGGTGCGAGTTTGCTTTTCATGACACATTCAATCAATAGATGATTTATCATGTTATTCATGAGTCATTTTGATTGGTCAGATCTTGACGTCCGTTTGTTGCGATTGTTGGTCACGGTGGTGGACACCGGCTCGGTCACAGCTGCAGCCCAACGCCTGGGCGTGACGCAATCGGCCGTCAGCCATATGCTCGACAAGCTGCGCGCCATCACAAACGATGCGCTGTTCACCAAATCCGGGCGTGGCATCGTGGCCACCGCACGCGCACTCACCCTGGCTGACCGTGCACGCGAACTGCTGGTGGAGCTGGAGCGTTTTGCTCAAAGCGACAACTTTGATCCAGCCACCTGGCAAACCACTTTCACCATTGCCGCCAATGACTTTCAACGCGATGCGCTGCTGCCTGGGTTGATGCAGCGTCTTCGCCAGCAGGCGCCGGGCGTGTCACTGCGCGTCATCGCATCCGATGTGCCTACCCCCGACATGCTGCGCCAGCAGCAATGCCAGCTCATCATCAGTCCCCGTCCGCCCGAGGGTACCGATATCGTGCAAAAGCGTTTGTTTGCAGATCGCTACCGCGTCTTCTACGACCCCGAAGTACGAGCAGCGCCCACCAGCCGCAAGGACTACCTGGCGGCGGAACACGTCACGATTCTGTATGCACCGCAGCGGCCGCTCGATATCGATCAACACCTGCTGCGCAAAGGCATCGAACGTCGTTTCCGCGTGCTGGTTCCGGGATTTGCCGGCCTGCCCGGCTTCATCCGCGGCACCGATCTGCTCACGACTGTCCCGGGCTTGATGCGCGAGCACTTGATGCGGGGCCTGCAAGACGCCGAAGTCCCGGTGCCTTGCCCCACCATGCCGATGTACATGGTCTGGCACCAGCGCCATCAGCAAGACCTGGCGCACCGCTGGCTACGCGATCAGCTGCAAGCCGTATCGCAAAGCGTGATTCCAACCTCTTCACCTTCCCGATGAGGTGCAGGCTGCTGCACAATGAGTCCCATGAAACTCTACAACTTCTGGCGCAGCGGCACTTCCCACCGCACGCGCATCGCACTCGAACTCAAGGGCCTGAGTACCGAATACATCGCGGTGCACCTGGCCAAGGAAGAACACCTGCAAGACGCCTTCAAGGCGGTCAACCCACAGCAGCTGGTGCCCGCACTTGATACAGGCAGCGAGGTGCTGATCCAGTCTCCAGCCATCATTGAATGGCTGGAAGAACAATACCCCGAACCGCCTCTGCTGCCGCGTGACGCAGTAGAACGCGCAAAAGTGCGGGCCCTCGCCGCCATCGTGGGTTGCGATATTCACCCGATCAACAACCGGCGCATTCTGGAATACCTGCGCCACACTTTTGGCGCCGATGACGATGCGATCAATGCCTGGTGCGGAAACTGGATCAGCGCCGGTTTTGACGCCTACGAAGCGCTACTGGCCGCAGACACCCAGCGCGGCCGCTTCAGCCATGGCCACGCCCCCAGCCTGGCCGATTGCTACTTGATCCCCCAAATCGAGAGCGCACGTCGTTTCAAGGTGGATCTGACCCCATGGCCACTGATCATGGCGGTAGAACAGGCCTGTCTGGAGCTGCTGGCTTTTCAGAGGGCTGCCCCTAATGCTCAACCGGATGCAAGCTAGGCACTTTTGCATGCACCGCCATGGTGCAGCAATGTCAGTTTCCGACAACCCAGCCATTACAAAATAAAGAAAGTATCTATGGTGAGTTTGTCGTGCTTGAACGTCTTGTCTATCAATCCCTGTCTACACACAAGCTGGGTAGCTTGCATCTTTTCAACCTGCTGAGCCAGTGCCGCGAGAAAAACAAACGCCTGGACATCACAGGCCATCTTCTGTACACAGAAGAGATTTTTGTTCAATGTATTGAGGGACCACGCGAAAACATCGAGGCTCTTTGGCAAAGCATTTGCCGGGATGAACGACACCATCAGGTTCAGCTGCTGTCACGTTCTGCCATCAGCGAGAGACGGTTTGGGGACTGGAGCATGGCCTTTTCCAGCTACAGCCATTTCAACAAATACAACATGCCTGGATTCTTTCCCGTGGAACGCGATGGCATGAATGACGTGGCCAAAAAATGTGCTGAGGTTTGAGCCTCAGTAAAACACCTCGGTATCCACCTCGCTGTTGGCCTGTGCGTTGTAGCGGTCGCCTTTGACTGTTCGCTCATTGATGAGGGCTTCAGCGCGAGCCATCAACTCTGCAGACAACCTCACATCCACTGCCCCCAGGTCGTCGAGCAAATGCTCGACCGAGGTGGTGCCGGGGATAGGAATCAGATCCTCGCCCTTGTGCAGCAACCAGGCCAGTGCCAATTGCGACGGGCTGCAACTGGCCTCCTGCGCCAGCGCGTTGTAGGCAGGCAGCAGCTTGAGGTTGGCGGTGTAGTTGTCTGGCGCAAAGCGCGGCATGGTGCGGCGGATGTCCTTGGCGTCAAAGCCGGCAATGTCCAGCGGACCACACAAAAAGCCACGCGCCACTGGACTGAAGGGCACAAAAGTCACCCCCAACTCTCGGCAGGCTTGCAGCACCGCAATTTCGGGGTTGCGCGTCCACAGGGAATACTCCGTCTGCAAAGCAGTGATCGGATGCTCCGCATGCGCCCTGCGCAGAGTGGTGGCAGA
The DNA here is from genome assembly GCF_038134685.1 of Limnohabitans sp. GTDB lineage: Bacteria > Pseudomonadota > Gammaproteobacteria > Burkholderiales > Burkholderiaceae_C > Limnohabitans_A. Next base: position 23,427 of record NZ_JAYPVP010000006.1, read on the forward strand.
GACTTCGGACAAGCCAATGGTGCGAATCTTGCCCGCACGCACCAGATCGGCCAGGGCCCCTACGCTCTCTTCGATGGGCACTTGTTTGTCCCAACGGTGCAGGTAGTACAGGTCGATCACATCGGTCTGCAAGCGTCGAAGTGCGTCTTCGCAGGTCTGACGGATCGTGGCAGGGCGGCCATCAATCACACGTACCTTGGTGCCATCGCCCTTGTCCACGCCTTGCATGCCGCATTTGCTGGCCAGAATGAACTTGTTACGGTGAGGCTTCAACACCTCGCCCACCAAGGTCTCGTTAGCCCCAAAACCATAAAGTGCAGCAGTATCAAAAAACGTCACACCTGCGTCCAGCGCCGCGAGCAGCACACGCTCGCCTTGTTCGCGCGAGACGGGAGCGCCATATGCATGGCTCAGGTTCATGCAGCCCAGGCCAATGGCGCTGACGCAGAAGGGTCCAAGTTGTCGTGTTTGCATGGCTCGATCTTAAAAGCATTTGATGATTCGCGCCGCAGTTCAATCCACACTTGAGCATAATTCGAGGTATGTACCACCCTAGCCAAGAGACCTCAGCCTTGGACCGCAAGGACTGGATCGCCGGCCTGGAAAAAGGTCTGGCCATCATCGAAGCCTTTGATGCCGACCACCCTCGCCTGACCGCGACCCAGGCTGGCCAGCGTTGCGCCATGACGCGGACCGCCGCGAGCCGTTACCTCAAGACCCTTGTGCACATGGGCTATGCAGGAACCGACGGCAAGCTGTTTTGGTTGATGCCGCGCATCCTCAAGCTCGGGCATGCTTATCTGGAGTCCGCGCGTCTGCCCCGATTGGTGCAACCGTATTTGCAGCGCATCACCAATGGCACAGACGAGATCGCCTATTTGGCCATTCTGGATGGTGCCGAAACAGTGTTTGTAGCCCGCAGTAGCAACCACCGGCACATGACATCGGGCTACATGCCCGGTGCCCGCATTCAGGCGCAAGTCACCGCAGCAGGCATGGCCATCATGTCTGCGCTGGATCCTGCCGTGACGTCCCAGTGGCTGGCACAGCACGAGTTGCGCGCCTACACACCCTACACCGTGGCCGACAAGTCCAAGCTGCATGCAGACCTGCAGCAGTTCCGGCGCCAGGGCTGGTCCCTTTCCGAGCAGCAGCTTGAACTCAACTACCGCGGTATTGCCGTGCCCCTGCTGGATCGCAACAACGCCGTGCACGGCGCCATGGGCGTGACCATGCCGATCAACAACGAAGATGTCGAACACGCGGTTAAGCGCATTCTGCCGGTCTTGCAAGATGCTGCCAAAGCCCTGCGCAATCTGATCTGAAATTTCGCGTCAGGGCGCCTGCCAGCCCGGCATGTCCAGCGCCTTGATCAGCCGGGTCTCCTGCGCTTCGATGAGGTGCTCCGAGGCCTTGAGGTAGGCGGCAAAGTCTGGGTGCGTATCGCGGGCCATGCACCGGCGTTCGTAATCGGCCAGGCTTTCGTAACTCCACAGGTGCACAAACTGGTTGAGCGGGCCGACCTGGCTGACATAAAAGCCCACGGGGTGTTCCAAGGTCTGCATGAGGATCGGCATCGCCAAACGGTTGAACACCTCCAGAAACTCCGGCATCTTGCGCAAACGGATGGTGTAGATGCGGTGGTCCACCAAGGGACGCTTGAGTACATCTGTTCTGTTCATGTTCACACTCCTGCCTGATCTGCAATGTGATTGGCGCTGACGTAAGCAAAGGTCATATTAGGTCCGTGCGTGATACCTGCCCCGGGGTAGTTTCCACCCATGATGCTGGCGCGGTCATTGCCGGCTGCATACAGCCCTTCGATGACCGAGCCATCGCGGCGCAACACCTGGCCCTGTACGTTGGTCTGAATGCCGTCGAAGGTGCCCAAATCGCCCATGATGACCTTGATCGCATAAAACGGTCCTTTTCGAACCGGGGCCACACAGGGGTTAGGTTTGTGGTCGGGATCGGCCAGGTAGCGGTTAAAACTGGTGCGACCGCGACCAAATTCGGGGTCTTCCCCGCGCTCTGCGTGCACGTTGTAGGCCTCCACCGTAGCTTGCAGGGCTTGTGCGTCAATGCCTGCTTTGTGCGCCAGCTCGGCGAGTGTCTTGCCCTCGAGCAAATAACCATTGCGCAAGAACGGTCCGATGGGCAGCGGTGCAGGCTTGACATAGCCCAAGCCGTATTTGCCCAGGGTCTGCTTGTCGCACACCAGCCACATGGCCGTCTCATCCATGTCTTTGCAGGCCTCGATCATGGCCAGCCCCACATCGTGGTACGAATTGGATTCGTTGGTAAAGCGACGACCGTTGCTCAGCACACCAATCACACCGGGCTTGTAGCGGTCCAGCAAATGCGGAAACACACCGATCTCGCCACCGCCAAAATCCACTGGCGTCACAGGCATCCAGGCCGCACTGTTCTCAAAGCGAATATCCACCACGCCACCGGCCTGCTCGGCCATATTGGCGCCATCGCCCGTGTTGCTCACCGGGGTAGGCGAAAGGTGTGTGTGCCCACGGTGCGCATGGGGGTAGGCCTGGGCGATACGCTTGAGGTCGTGCGGGAAACCGCCACTGGCCAGCACCACGGCACGCTGGGCATGCATCTGTACTTTTTGGCCATCTGCCAACTCAACCTGCACCCCCGTGATGCGGCCATCGCTTTGCTCCAGCCCCATCACTTTGTGCGACGTCAGAATCGGAATGCCAAGATCCAGCGCAGACTGCGCCAGCCGCGCGGCCAGTGCATTGCCGCTGGTGACCTGTATGGCACGACGGTACAGCAGCAATTCACGCAGGTGATTGACCAACCGGCGGGCCACGTACACCGCAGACGTCAAGGACTTGGTGGCTCTGAAAAAGTGTTTCAGATCGGCATTGGATGAATTGAACATCATGCCCATGAAGGTGATGGTCTTGAGCGGCAACTTGAGGCGAGCCATGTCTTTGCCCAAACCCCGAATGTCATACGGTTTGGCCAGGATGGAGCGACCGATGTCCACCCCGCCCGCCACGTCCGGGTGATAGTCCGGATACAGGGTAGGCACGAACTGCATGGCGGTTTCTTTTTCGAGCATGTCCACCATCTTGGGGCCGTTGTCGATGAAGGCCTGCACCGCCTTTTCATCGTAAAAACGCCCGGTCTCGTTCATCATGTAGGCATGGACGGCCTTTACCGAATCCTGCGAGTTTTGCTTGCGGCCATGCGCACTCAGTGGAATCCACAGCACACCTCCCGACAACGCCGTGGTGCCGCCAAACACCGCTTCTTTTTCGAGCACGCAAACTTTCAGTCCGCGCTTCTTGGCGGTGATGGCACAGGTCAAGCCAGCAGCACCCGAGCCGACCACGATCACATCAAATGTCTGATCCATTGTTTGTCTCCAGTCATTGGGTTTGGTTGTAGCCGGGGCGAGGGACCATGTCCATCAACATGGACGACATGCCACCATCCACCGAAATTTCGGCGCCGTTGACATAGCCCGAACGATCACTGGCCAGGAACAAGGCCACATTGGCAATGTCCACCGGCTCACCAATGCGGCGACTGGCCGTCACTGCAGCCCGTTTGGCTTCAAAGCCAGGCTCCTCGTAAAACTTGGCAGACAAGGCGGTGCGGATCATGCCGGGACAAATCGCATTGCTGCGCACCCCTTGCGGCCCCCACTCGGCAGCCAGCTGGCGAGAGAGCAGCAAGACACCCGCCTTGCCGGCGCTGTAAGCACCACTGTGCGACTGCGGAAACAGGCCTGAAATGGACGCGACGTTCACCACCGACCCCTTGGTCTTCACCAACATGGATTTGAAAGCACGCGCGCACAGCAAATAACCGGTCAAATTGACGGACAGCACAGCATTCCAGTCTTCCATGGACACATCTTCCAGGCTACCCGGACGCAGCATGCCGGCGTTGTTGATCAAGGCGTTGCACTGGCCCCACTGCTGCTCGACAGCTTTGGCCGCCGCCAGGGTTTGCGGCTCATCCGCAATGTCGCAAGGCACCACCAGCACTTGGGCGCCTTGCGAAGTCAATTCACTGGCAATATCAGCGCACCCCGCTGCGTTGCGGTCCAGCAAGGCCACTTTGGCCCCGGCTTGAGCCAGCTGACGCGCCACTTCGGCACCGATGCCGCTGGCCGCCCCTGTGACGGCGCAGACCTTGCCTTGCAAGCCCAGCCAATGTTGTGAATGCATCATGGTGTCTCCTGTTGCTCAATGCCTGTGATTGTGGAGAGTCCGCCTGGTGCCGTGTTTGACGATTCCACCCAAGAATTGGACAATTCGGGCCAACTCATGAACACGCACACCAACAAAGGCATCCCCAATTACGACCTCTACGGCGATCAGGCGTCCTCGGGCTGGAGCAATTCGTTCAACCTGGAATGGATTCCACAACGCTCGAGCTTGTACAACTGGGTCATTCAGCCGCACCGTCACGAAGCCTTTTTGCAGGTGCTCTACCTCACCGAAGGCCAGGTTCAATTTTTGTTGGACGATGCGCGCTTGTACGGTACAGCGCCGTGTGTGATGGTGATCCCTTCAGGCCATGTGCATGGCTTTGAATTCAGCACTGATGTCCAAGGCCCGGTGGTGACGGCCAGCCAAAAGGCTTTGGAGTCGATCGCCTCGGTGGCCATGGCCGATTTGTTGGGCAGCATCCGCACACCGGTTTTGCTGCAGCTGCAACAGGACATGCGCTACATGACGCAACTCATGCCACTGTTTCTTGCGCTGGAACACGAATCGCGTAGCCACGCCATTGGCCACCAGGCTGCGGGCACAGCCTTGCTGCTGGCCTTGATGATCCAGATTCACCGCATGCGATTGCAGCTGAACCCCACTGGCAACCACACCGAACTGGCTTTGCCACGCAAGACGCGGCAAATTGAAAAATTTCGCGCCCTGCTCGACCAGGATTTCCGCACCCAAAAGTCTTTGCAGCACTACGCCCATGGCATGGGCGTCACGCCCGGACAACTCTCACGCTTGTGTCGCGAGGTGCTGGGCATGTCGGGGCTGGATGTCATCAATGCACGCTTGATCCACGAGGCGCAGCGCGAGTTGATTTACACCCACCTGCCCGTCAAGCAACTGGCGGCTGAACTGGGGTTTGAAGACGATGCGTACTTCAGCCGTTTCTTTCGCAAACACACCGGGATGAGTCCCAAGGCCTTTCGTGCCCAGGCCTTGTCCACCCTCAACAGCAGCGCATAAAAAAGCCGGGCACAGGGCCCGGCTCCATCAGGGTTGCATGCCTCAAGCCGATTGAGGCGCACGCCAGCGTTGCCACCAGGCGGTTTGGCTGAGGATGGTCAAGGCCACACACAACACCAAAATCAGGGACAGCGGCGTGGTCACAAATTCGGTGAAGAAGAGCCCCACATCGTTGCCCGTGGACATCATGGCCTGGCGGTAGCTGCGGTCCATGATGGGGCCAAGGATCATGCCCAGGATGACTGGCCCGACCTGAAAGCCGTACATCTTGAGGAAGTAGCCCAAGAGCCCGAAGCCAAGCATCCAGTACACGTCCACTGGATTGTTGTTGATGGCGTAGGCGCCCACAGCAGACAAGACCAGAATCAAGGGCAGCAGGATGGGCTTGGGGGTTTCCACGATCTTGGCAAAGATGCGGATACCGGTAAGCCCGAAGACCAGCAAGAACAGGTTGGCCAAGACCAGCGAGCCCACGATGAACCAGAACAAGTGCGGCGTTTCAGCCATCAGCATCGGACCTGGCTTGAGGCCATGGATGTACAGCGCGCCAATGATCACAGCCGTCACGGCATCGCCCGGAATACCCAGGGTCAGCATCGGCACATAAGCGCCACCGACCGCGGCGTTGTTGGCCGATTCGGGCGCCACCAGGCCTTCATGCGCACCCTGGCCAAACGGCCGCGAAGGGTTCTTGACGGTGCGTTTGGCATGGTCGTAGGCCATCAGCGCGGCGATGTCACCGCCGGCACCTGGCAAAGCACCCACCACCACACCGATCGAAGATGTGCGGGTAGCGAGTGGCAGGTATTTGCGCACCAGCTTCCAGGACGGGATGATCTTCTCCACCTTCTGGCGAACGGCTGTGAGGTGAAGTTCATGCACTTGTGCGATGACCTCCGCCACGCCAAAAAAGCCGATCATGGCCGCAATGTAGGAGATGCCAGCCGACAACTGCAAGCTGCCGAATGTCAGTCGGTTTTCGCCAGTCATGGGATCGAGGCCCACACAGGCAATCAAGGCACCCAAAGCACCCGAGAAAATGCCTTTGGAGAGCGACTCGCCTGACAACGAGCCCACCAGCAAAATGCCCCATATGGCCAGCAGCAGGTACTCACGTGGACCAAACATCAGCGCCAGGTCCGAGACCAAGGGTGCAGCAACGGCCAGAGCCAAAATCCCAATGAAGCCGCCGTACACCGAGATCACGGTCGTCAGGCCAATCGCTTCACCGGCCTCACCACGCTTGGCCATCGGAAAGCCATCCAATCCGGTCGCAATGGCGGACGGTGCACCAGGAATATTAAGCAAGATGGCACTGCGCGAGCCGCCATACACACCGCCCAGGTAAATGCCTGAGATCAGCGCCAGGGCGTGGTTCACATCCCATTTGAAAGTGAACGAAATCAGAATGGACACCGCCATCGTCACCGACAGGCCAGGAATGGCGCCAATGTAAATGCCGGCAAAAGTGCCCAGCCCTGTCAGCAGCAAGATCTGCCAGTCCAGCCATGACATGAAGAAATAACCCAGTGCTTCCATCATTTCAGGAACTCCGGCAGATACGGCCCCACCAGGCTGCCAGCAGGCAAGACCACGGAAAACGCCGTTTGAAAAATCACGAAGATACAAGCCAACACCAAAGCGCTGACCAGCACATTGAGCCCCACGCGCGAGCTGCCCAGCACTTGCATGGACAACAGCAAGAACAGGTAGGACGAGACCACAAAACCCAGCACTTCAAGCAAGAGCATGTAAGCCACGATCAGCACGGTGAATTGCACCAGCGTGGGCGGCGTCAATTTGCGAACGAACTGGCCCCAGGCGGTTTCTCCCGACTCGAGCACCAGACGCGACTTGAGGCTTTGACGCAGGCTCATCAAGCCCGTGACCAGCATGGCCGCCGTGCACACCATGGGAAAAACCCCTGCCGCCGACACCGATTCGAATCGGGAAATGTTGAACGATGCCCAGAGCATGAAAGCGCTGAAGGCGACAATCAAGACCATGAAGGCCACCTCGCCAGGCAAGCGGGAATGACTGGTGTGCATATATCTCTCCGTTGTTGAAAGCATTCAGCGGCCTACAGGCCGCTGAATGCTTTAGGTCAAACAGCGTCCAATGCCATAAGCATGGGCGCTGCTTTCATGCCTCAGGGCTTGGCGATGCCCAGCGTGGCAGGATCCACCTTGGCGGCACCGGCTTCTTTGTAGAGCCATGCGGTAGTGGACTGGAACTTCTTGATGAAGGCCTCTGCCTCGGCACCATGGATGTTGAGCATGGTGGTTCCGCGGCTGGTCATCATTTCACGGTACTTGGGGTTGTCACCGGCCTTCTTGAAGGCGGCCACCAGCTTGGCTTTCACGTCGTCCGGTGTTTCCTTGCGCACAAACACGCCGTACCAGGAGCCCCAGGGCAGGTACTTGGTGATACCACGCAGCGAGGGCGCATCGGTCACAGGTGCAATGCCCTGGAAGGGCTTGCCGTCCACCACACCCAAAGCCTTCAGGCGACCGGCCTTGATGTGCTCGATGGCAGCGCCCGAGGCGATGAAGCCGATGTCCACGTGACCGCCTTGCAGGGCTGCAATGGCCGGACCATCGCCGTCAAACGGCACCTTGATGGTCTCGAACTTGGTCAGCGTGCCGATCATGGCGTTCATGGTGAAGGGCACGGTGCCCTGGCCAGCCAGGTACTGCTTGACCTTGTTGGGGTTGGCTTGCACAAAGCTCAGCAAATCCTGAGTGGTGTTCCAGGGTGCGTTGGGACGGGCCACCAGCAAGATGGAGTTGGCCATGGCGGCGATGTTGATCGGGTAGAACTTGTCGTAGTCGAAGTCCGCTGTGCCCATGACACGGTACAGAGACTGAGGCTCGGCGCCCATCAGAACGGTGTAACCGTCAGCGGGTTGTTGCAACACGAAGTTGGCACCGATGATGCCAGCAGCACCCGGTTTGTTTTGCAGGACGATTTTCTTGCCCAGCGCTTCCTCAGCGTAGGGGGCGTAGCCACGCATGGCCACGTCAGTGCCGCCACCGGCGCCCCACTGGATGACAGCGGTCACATCGCGGGCGGGGTAGCTCTGTGCCATGGCCTGGCCACCCACCGTCGCAGCCGCTACGGCTGCCAATGCGGCACCCAGGAATTGGCGTTTCATTTTTTGCATGCTTGTCTCCATTTCAGTTTGACAAAAGTCCTTAACGCCCGGACTTGTAGGCACGGCCCGTTCCACGAGCTTTGCGGATGTAACTGTAGGCGTGTAAATACACTTGAACACAGTTACAAGACCTCGAAAGATCGATCAACGAACCTTTTTGATCGACTATCGATCAAAATAAGGGAAAACCAGTGATTTTTCGAGCGCTGGTCGGTCATTTGAGTGCGTCATTTTGAATGCGTGACTCCAAAATCAATTTCACAAATCAGGCCATGAACAGGACAAATCGTCCCAAACGCCTCATGGCAAACCCAAAGCGTGACGTGCGGCTATGCGGCCAAACACCAGGCCCGGCCCGATGGTGATGCCCGGCGCCGGGTAGGTGCCACCCATGATCGAATGCATGTCGTTGCCCACCGCGTAAAGGCCGCCAATCGCTTGGCCGTCAGCGCCCAGCACCTGCGCGTGTTCGTTGGTGGCAAAGCCAGTGGACGAACCAATGTCACCCGGGTACAGACGCACGGCATAAAACGGGCCTTGTGCCAGGGGGCCGATGTTGGGGTTCTTGCCTGTCCAGGCCGGGTCGCCCAGGTTTTGCTGGTAAGCCGTCTCACCGCGGTGGAAATCCGGGTCCACACCGGTTTCGGCGTTGCGGTTGTTTTGCGCCACGCTGGCCTGCAGGGCTTGCGCGTCCATGCCCAGCTTGCTGGCCAGCTCGGCCAGGGTGGCGCCTTCAGTCAGGTAGCCGTCGGCCAGGAAAGGCGCGAGGCCTTTACCGCCGGGACGAACCATGCCAATGCCGTATTTGCGCAGGGCATCTGCATCGCACACCAGATACGCGGGGATGCTCGGGCGGGTCTTGTTCGCCTCTTGCATGGCCAAGCCGAAGAGGTGGTAGGACGTGCTTTCATTGAGGAAGCGCTCGCCGCGGGCGTTAACAGTGATCATGCCGGGCTTGGCGCGGTCCATCACAAAGTGCGGAAAGGCGGCAGTGCTGCCGTCGGCGCGCTTGCGCAGCGACACCGGTGCCCAGAACGCGTGAGACAAACCGCCCTGGCCGTACACCGCACCCAGCTGTTTGGCCAGGTCGTGCGCCTGGCCGGTGTGGCCCGGTGCGGCGGGTGACCACTCTGCGGGCACGCCAGGCAACATTTGCGCGCGCAGCTCGGGATGGCGGTTGAAGCCGCCACTGGCCAGCACCATGCCTTTGTTCACACGCACACTGCGGCGTTCGCCGTTGCAAGCAATGTCCACGCGCTCCACGCCCTGCGGGCCGCGCACAATGTGCTCGACCGTACTGTTCAACGCGATGGTGACCTTGTCGAATTTGGAGAGCGAGTGCAGCAGCCGCGCCACATGCGCGTTGCCCATTACCAATCGCGTGCCACGCGGCCAGCTCAGGCGGTCCATGGCGTGGCGCATCACGATCTTGACCGAGTGCTTGAGCGAGGCCCAGTTCTTGGTCATCGCCAACAGGTGATTGATGTCGGTGCGGTCGACCATCATGCCGCCGATCACAGTGAACTCCGGAATCGGCGGGCGCAGCAACGCAAACAGCTCGCGACCCAGCAAACGTGCATCAAAAGGCATGGGCTCCAAAGCGCGGCCGCTCAGTGTGGAGCCGCCCAAGTCCGAGATGTAGTCGGGGTGCTTGGGGTAAGGGCGGTACTTCAGCTCCGATCGGGCTTCGACTTCATCCACAGCAGCGCGACCGTTGTCCAGAAAAGCTTGGCGAACCACTTTGGACGTGCGCTCGCCCACCGCGTTGTCCAGATAGCGTGCTGTCTCGGCCTGCGTGTCGTTGGGGTTGACCTTGGCCGCATGTTGGGAACCGGGAATCCAGCTCGTGCCGGCCGACCAGGCTGTGGTTCCACCCACATATTCGGTGCGCTCGACCAGCAACACGCTGGCACCTTCCATGGCAGCAAACAGCGCCGTGGCCATGCCCGCACCGCCTGCGCCGACCACCACCAGGTCGTAAGCACTTTCGTTCAGACCTTGAATACCGTTCTTGAGCACTTGCATCTTCAGGCCTCCAACAGGAACTGGACCATCAGATCGCGCACGCGGGCAAACATGTCGGCGCCTGTCATGGTGTTGCAACCCTTGGCACGTGCGGCAGCCACCATGGGCGGCACGGCGGGCGCGGTGATCACGCAGCCCACAAACTGCTGCGCAGTGAATTTGCTCGAATCGATCGGGTGCGGGTCGCCTTCTTTCATGCCGATAGGCGTGGCGTTGATGCAAATGTCGAATCCTGTTGGATCGCTGCCGCCGGCACTTACTTTCGCCAAACCCAAGCTGGCCAGGCGTGCGATCAAGCCATCGCGGCGAGCCGTGTCCGGATCGTGAACAGCCAGTTCGCGCACACCCGACGTCACCAGCGAGTAAGCAATGGCAGAGCCCGCACCGCCGGCACCCACCAGCAAGGCACGCTGACCTTGAGGTTCGCAGCCTTTGTTTTTGAGCGCCTCCACATAGCCCATGCCATCGAACATGTCGCCGTGCCAAGTGCCATCGGCGTTGCGGCGCAGGGTGTTCACGGCTTTGAGGAAGCTGCCACGGTCGGAAGTGGTCGCACACAGGTCAAAGCACGAGAACTTGTGCGGTACGGTGACGATGATGCCATCCACGTTTTGCGCTTTGGACACACCCTCGGCCCAACCAGCCAAATCAGCAGGACTCACATGAGCAGGGACGCAAACCGCGTTTCGACCAGCGTCTTGGAAGGCTTGCGTCACCCCTGCGGGGGATTTGACCTGGGCAATCGGGTCGCCGACGATGAAGTGCACGCGCGTGGCGCCGCTCAAGGCTTGGGACATGTCTCGCTCTTTTCAAAAAATTGGCCGGCGCCCTGTCAGACCCCGGAATGGCTGCATCATATCGAAAAGTGGAATTAGATTCAACTATTGAATTTTTTTCCGAAACTCAATACACTGCCCCCATTCGCGAACAAAAACCCGAGACAAACCATGCCCCCCATCCGTCTGGCCCTGATTGGCGCCGGCACCATCGGCAAGA
>NZ_JAYPVP010000006.1:34833-68400 GCF_038134685.1 Limnohabitans sp.
CGCATATCGACCGCATCAGGCGCCACCCCGACCTGATGCTGGCCGGCGTAGCCGACCCAACGCCCGCTGGCCAGGCCTTGGCCCAGAGCCTGGCTGTGCCTTGGGCTGCAGAGCCTGCCGACCTGCTCGACCAAGTGCAAGCGCAAGGCGCTATCGTGGCCACGCCCAATGCCACCCACGTGCCGGTGGCCCTGGCCTGCCTTGAGCGCGGCATCCCGGCCCTGGTTGAAAAACCCATCGCCGACAGCGTGGCCGAAGCGCACCAGCTGGCCGACGCCGTGGTGCGCACCGGCGTGCCGGTGCTGGTGGGCCACCACCGACGCCACAACCCCATCAACCAGCGCGCCCGCGCCCTGATTGAAGGCGGCCACCTTGGCCGAATCGTCAGCGCCACCGCGCTGGCCACCTTCCTCAAGCCCGATCCTTATTTCGATGTCGCCTGGCGCCGTCAGGCCGGCGGCGGACCGATCCTCATCAACCTGATCCACGACATCGACATGCTGCGCTTTTTGCTCGGCGAAGTGACCGAAGTGCAGGCCATGGACAGCAAGGCTGTGCGCGGCTTCGAGGTCGAAGACACCGCCGCTGCGGTGCTGCGCTTTGCCAGCGGCGCGTTGGCCACCGTCATCGCTTCTGACGCGACCACCAGCCCTTGGTGCTGGGACATGTGTGCAGGTGAACAGGGTCAGTACCCGCGCCAGAATGTCGTCTCGCACCAGATCATGGGCACGCACGGCTCGCTGTCCTTGCCCGATTTGGGTCTGTGGCAGTACCGGGGCGAGCGCAGCTGGCACGCCGAACTCACGCACGAAGAGGCGCGCGTACACACGGCAGACCCTTACACCCTTCAACTCGAACACTTTGCCAACGTCATCGCGGGCAAGGCCGCACCGCTGTGCAGCGCACAAGACGGCCTGCGCACATTGGCCGTCACACTGGCGGTGCACGACGCAGCCGTTGGCGGCAAAACCATCCACCTGGAATACTGACATGAACGGCGTACTCGAACGAACCCTGGGCATCCTCGAACTGTTGTCGCAACACGGCCAGGGCATGGAGCTGGCCGCCATTGCCGACACGCTGAATATTCCGCGCAGCGCGGTACACCGCCTGCTGGCCGACCTGGTGCGGCTGGGCTATGTGCGCCAGGCACGTGGCCATGGCGACTACCTGCTGTCCACCAAGCTGGTGTCCATGGGCCTGAGTTACCTGAGCAACACCGGCATCGTCGACATCGCGCAGCCGCTGCTCAACACCCTGGCCGAAGCTTCGGGCGAACTGGTGCGCCTGTCGGTGGTAGACGGCGAACGCCTGACCTGGGTGGCACGCGCTCAGGGGGCACGCCAAGGCCTGCGCTACGACCCCGACATGGGTAGCGACGCGCGCCTGTCGTGCTCCTCATCCGGTTGGGCCTGGTTGTCCACGCTCAGCGACGACGAGGCACTGGCCCTTCTGGTCAAGCAAGGCCTGGGGCCAGTAGAGCAATTTGGCCCCGCCGCCCCCACCACGTTGCAGGCCGTGTTGGCCGAAGTGCAGGCCACACGCGAACGCGGCTTCAGCATGACCACCGACACCTACACAGCAGGGCTTTCGGCCATTTCAGCGCCGGTACGTTTTGCGGGACAAGCAGCGTTTGGTGTGCTGACGATTGCCGGCCCCACTGTGCGCTTTACTCCCGAACGCATGCAAGCGCTGGGCCCTGAACTGGTGTCCACCGCACAGCGGCTGGCGACGCTTAGCGGGGCGTCTCCCTTTTTCCAGCTGACCACCGAAACCAGTGGCAGCACGGCCAGCGATGGCCGCACACCCATCTACGCCGTTTGAACATGACTCCAGCCCCCCGCACGCTGGACTGCGACCTGCTGGTGATCGGCTCGGGCGCAGGCGGCTTGTCGGCCGCCGTAACCGCAGCCCATCTGGGCCTGAAGGTCATCGTGGCCGAAAAAGACGCCCAGTTTGGCGGCACCACCGCCTGGTCTGGCGGCTGGATGTGGGTGCCGCGCAACCCACTGGCGGTGGCCGCTGGCATCAACGAAGACATTGAACAGCCCTTGGCCTACCTGCGCCACGAGCTGGGCGACCGCTTTGACGAAGTCCGCGCCCGCGTCTTTCTGGACAACGCGCCACGCATGGTCGAATTTTTCCGCCAGCACACCGAACTGCAGTTCATCGACGGCAATGTGATTCCGGACTTTCATGGCCACACGCCCCATGCCGCCACGGGCGGGCGTTCAGTCTGTGCTGCGCCCTTTGACGGCAGTCGCCTGGGCGAGCGCCTGCACGACCTGAAAGCCCCGCTGCATGAAACCACGTTGTGGGGCCTGGGCATCGCCTCAGGTGCAGAACTGCGCCACTTTTTGAACGCGCTGCACAAACCTGCCTCGTTTTGGTATGTGACGAAAAAGATCCTGAGTCACTGGAAAGACTTGCTGGTACAACGGCGCGGCACACAACTGGTCAACGGTAACGCCTTGGTGGCGGCGCTGGCGCGTTCATTGCTGGACCAAGGTGGACAAATTCTGACCAGCAGCCCCGCCACCCGTTTGCTCAAAGACCCCGACCGCGTCACCGGCGCTGTGCTGCACACGCCACAAGGTCCGTTGCAGGTTAACGCCTGTTGTGGTGTGGTACTGGCCGCAGGTGGCTTCCCGCACGACACGACACGCAAACAGCAATTGCTGCCGCACGCCCCCACCGGCAACGAGCATTGGTCAGCGGGCAACTGGGGAAACACCGGCGATGGCCTGCGCCTGGGCGAGAGCGCCGGCGGCCAGGTGGCCAGCGATTTGCTGCAAGCGGCGGCCTTGGCACCTGTCTCACGTGTTCCCCGGCCTGATGGCAGCACAGCGCATTTTCCACACCTGATCGAGCGTGCCAAACCTGGCCTGATCGCAGTCACCGCCAACGGCCAACGTTTCACCAACGAGGCCAATTCCTACCACGACTTCATGCAAGGCCTGCTGTCCGCCACGCCCGCAGGCCAAACGCCAGAGGCCTGGCTGCTGTGTGACCACGACTTCATCCGCTATTACGGGCTGGGTGCCGTCAAGCCCGCACCCCTGTCGCTTACGCAATGGCTGCGCAATGGCTACCTCCAACGTGGCCAATCGCTGGCCGAACTGGCCGCTGCCTGCGGCATCGACGCCGTCGCCCTGCACGCCACCGTGCAGCGCTACAACGCCATGTGCCAGGACGGCAAGGACAAAGACTTTGGCAAAGGCGAGACCGCCTACAACCGCATCCAGGGCGACACCGCACGTGCGACAGCACAGAGCTTGACCAACCCCTGCATGGGCCCGTTGACGCGCGGCCCCTTCTACGCCGTCAAGGTCGTCATGGGCAGCCTGGGCACGTTTGCAGGTCTGCGCACCAACCCGCAAGGCCAAGTGCTCGATGCGAAGTCACAGCCGATCGCAGGTCTCTACGCCAATGGCAACGACATGAACAGCATGATGGGCGGCCACTACCCGGCAGGCGGCATCACGCTGGGCCCGGCCATGACTTTTGGCTACGTTGCGGCCCACCATGCGGCGGGCGTCGACCTCCCAAGCACCACATCAAACACCCCTCAGAACACATCTCACTCAAGGAAAGACAGCATGTACTACGAACTCGCCACCATGACCCTGCCCTTTGGCACCGCTGGCCAGGCCGCCACCAATGTGCAGGCCTACACCAGCGCCGCCGATGCCCAAGGCGAACTGTTGGGTTGCTGGTTCACCGACATCGGCCAACTCAACCAGATGATCGTGCTGCGTGGTTTTGCAACGCTCGACGCCCTGCAAGCCGAACGCAATCGCACCCAGCAACACGCCAGCCCCTTTGGCTGCGGCGAGATCTTCCAGAGCCTGGAGCAGCACAGCTACAAAGGCTTTGGCTGGATGAAACCGGTGCGCCCCAGCGCCGAGTCGGGCATCAAAGGCCCCTTCTACGAAATCCGTACCTACGGCATCAAGACCGGCGGCGTGCAACCCACCATCGACCTGTGGGAACAGTACGTGCCTGCGCGCGACAAGCTCTCGCCCTGCGTGGTGGCCATGATCGCGCTCGACGGCCCGCTGCGCTTCACCAACATCTGGGCCTACGAGAGCCTGAACGCCCGCAGCCAGATCCGCGCTGACGCCGTGGCCCAAGGCATCTGGCCCCCCAAAGGCGGCCCTGCCCACCTGACCACGAACATGGTGTCGACCATTGCCATGCCCACCACTGTTTCTCCGCTGAAGTGACATGAGCCGCATCTACTCTCTTGCCTACCTCACCTCGCACCGCTGCACGCCAGCCGAGGCGATTGGCATCGCCGCACAAACCGGGTATCAGTTCGTAGGCATGCGCCTGTGGCCTAACGCCCCCGGCGCACCCCAGCAACACCTGCTGGACCAGCCCGAAGCGCTGCGCGAAACCCTGGCCGCGCAAAAAGACACCGGCGTGGGTGTGTTCGATCTGGAAATCATCCGCATCAACGACAGCTTTGACCCGCACACCTGGGATGCGCTGTACGACGTGGGCGCGCAGCTACAGGCCAAAGCCATTTTGGTGGCAGGCGACGACCCTGACGAAGCGCGCTTGACTGACAACTACGCCCGTCTGTGTGAGGTCATGAAGCCATACGGCATGACGGCCGATCTGGAGTTCATGCCCTGGACCGAAGTCAAAGATGCCAAGAGTGCGCTACGCATTGTGAAGAACGCCGGCATACCGACCAATGCAGGCATCCTGGTGGACGCGCTGCACTTTGGGCGTTCCACCACTACGCTGGACGACATCCGCGCCATTCCGCGCCAGCTGCTGCACTACGCGCAAATTTGCGATGCGCAGGCAGGTTTGAATTTCACAGTTGAGCAGATGATCCACACCGCTCGCTGCGAACGCCTGCTGCCTGGTGACGGCACGATCGATATCCAAGGCTTGTTTGACGCTCTGCCCACGGACCTGCCTGTCAGCGTCGAGGTGGTGAACTTCGGTCGTGAAGCCCGCACCCCACCTGCCACCTGGGCCGCCGAGTGCCTGGCGGCCAGCCGCCCCTTTACAGACTAAGAAAGAAACCCATGGACTTTTCACTCAACGAAGAACAAAAAATGCTGATTGATACGGTGCGCCGTTTCATCGCTGAGGAATGCCAACCCCTGGAAGACGAAGTGGAAGAAAAAGGCTATCTGGACGAAGCCAAAGCCAAAGCTTTGCACGAAAAGTCCAAAGCCTTGGGCCTGTACGGCATGAACATGCCCGAAGACCTAGGCGGCGGCGGCCTGTCCAACCTGGACCGCATCTTGTGCGAGGAGCAGTTTGGCCACACCACCGACATCATCATTCGCCGCGCCTTTGGCAATGTGTACGAACCGCTGCTGCACTGCAAAGGTGAGCAAGTCGATCGCTGGCTCAAGCCCTCCATCGAAGGCACACGCACCTGCGCCATCACCATCACCGAGCCCGGTGCAGGCTCGGACGCGGCTGGCATCAAAACCACCGCTGTGAAGAACGACAAGGGCTGGGTGCTCAACGGTGGCAAGCACTTCATCAGCGACGGCATCTGGAGTGACTTTTTCCTGGTCTCGGCCAAAACGGGTGAGAAGGAAATTTCCATGTTCATGGTCGACAAGGGCCTGGCAGGCTTCACCGTAGGCAAAGACCAGATGATGATGGGCCTGCGCGGTACGCCCCACCTGGAACTGTTCTTTGACAACGTGCAGCTCGAAGACGCTGCACTGTTGGGCGAAGTCGGCCAGGGCTTCAAGCTGGCCATGGGCGCGCTCAATGTGGTGCGCCTGGCCCAGGTGGGCGCTCGTGCTGTGGGCAAGGCCAGTCATGTGTGCGAAATCATGGTGGGCTGGGCCAATGAACGTAAACAATTCAACACCCGCATTGGCGACTTCCAGATGGTGCAGCAGATGATTGCGGACAGCGTCATCGAGATCAACGCTGCCCGCTGGATGGTGTACCAAGCTGCATGGATGCTGGACCAGGGCATGGATGCACGCGAGCAGATCGCCATGGTCAAGGTGCACGCCGCCGAAACGCTGGGTCGTGTGGTCGACCGGGCGGTGCAGGTGTTTGGCGGCATGGGTTTCTGCAAAGAGCTGCCTATCGAGCGCTATTACCGCGATGCGCGCATTTACCGCATCTTCGACGGCACCAGCGAAATTCACCGTAGCGTGATCGCCAAAAGCACCCTCAAGAAAGGTGCTGCCCTGTTTGACGTGAACCGTTGAGGCTCGCATGCACAGCAAATTCATGACCGCTGCAGAGGCGGCACAACTGATCAAAGACGGCGACACCGTGGGCCTCATGGGCGGTGGCGGCGGTCTGATGGAGGCCACCCACCTGTTTGAGGCCGTGCAAGAGCGCTTTCTGAGCACCCAGCAACCGCGCGACCTGACGGTGATGCACGCCCTGGGCATTGGCGATAAAAAAACCAAAGGCATGAACTGCTTTGCGCACGAAGGCCTGGTCAAACGCGTGATTGGTGGTCACTGGGTCTGGTCACCGGCGATGCAGCAGCTCGCCTTGGACAACAAAATCGAGGCCTACATCTTGCCTGGCGGTGTGTCGAGCCAGCTCATGCGCGAGATTGGTGCTGGACGCCCTGGCCTCATCAGCCATGTGGGCTTGGGCACTGTATGCGACCCGCGCCACGGTGGCGGCAAGATGAACAATGCCGCCCAGGAAGACCTGGCCGAAGTGGTGACCATCGACAACCGTGAGTGGCTGCGCTACAAGCCTTTCCCGATTCATGTCGCCATCGTGCGAGCCAGCGCCGCCGACGAGGACGGCAACATCAGCTTCGAACACGAAGCGGCTAACCTGGACGCGCAATCGTTGGCGCTTGCTGCACGTAACAGCGGCGGCACCGTCATCGTGCAGGTCAAGGAACGCTTGCCCAAAGGCGCGCTCAAGGCCCGCGATGTGCGCATCCCCTCGGCCTGGGTGGACGCTATCGTGGTCGACCCCGCACAGCAAACCAGCTATGCCATCCCGTTTGACCCGGCCTTCAGCGGCGAACTCACCGGCGCAGCACGCGCGGCCAGCGAAGCCGAAGACCACGCCCGCGAAGTCGCAGCATCACAAGAAGCCTTTGGCGAACGCCAGGCTGTGGCGCGGCGCGCCCATGCCGAACTGTTCAATACAGGCAAGGCTCGCCCCGTCATCAACTATGGCGTGGGCGTGCCCGACGCAGTGGCCAAACTGATTGCGGCGCGCAACGAACAGCACCGCATCTACCAAACCATCGAGCACGGCACCTACGGCGGCACGCTGATGGACGGCGTGCTCTTTGGCTACGCGCGCAACGCCACCGCCATGCTCGACGCGGCCACGCAGTTCGACTTTTACGGCGGTGGAGGTCTGGACATCGCCTTTCTGGGCTTTGGTGAGTTTGACGAAGAAGGCTCGGTCAACGTTTCGCGCCTGGGCGGTGTGACGGTCGGCCCCGGCGGCTTTATTGACATCGCACAAAACGCGAAAAAGGTAGTGTTCTGCGGCACGCTGGCAGCCAAGGGCGTCAAGCTACAAACCGGCGACGGTCAGATGCGTGTGCTCACGCAAGGCGCGGTCAAAAAGCTGGTCAAAAAAGTGGATCAGATTACTTTCTCAGGCCCACAAGGGCTGGTGCGCAAGCAGAAAGTGCTGTACCTGACCGAGCGCGCCAGCTTCCGCCTGACGCCAAAAGGCATCGAGGTGTTCGAGATTGCGCCCGGCATCGACCTGCAGCGCGATGTCCTCGATCAGATGGAATTTGCGCCTTTGGTAGCCAGAGACCTGAAGGTCATGGACAGCGCGCTCTTCATGGCTTGATAGAAATGGGCGGTTCAGCCAGCATCTGAATCGCCCCATGCGGGCACCGAGGTTCGCACTTTCCACAAGCCGTGCAGCCCGCGGCATCGTGCAGCACGGCGCGCTTTAACCAACCCTGCGCTTGCAGACTGAGCACATGTGGCCGACACACCGCCACACACCAGCCACAGCCGGTGCAGCGGTCAAGGTCGATGTGCGGCAACATGCGCTCAGCGTATCACGCTGCGGGGCCAACCCCTTCAATGGCGCCACGGCGCAATTGATCGCGCTCCATGCTTTCAAACAGCGCCTTGAAGTTGCCTTCGCCAAAGCCCTCGTCGGCCTTGCGCTGAATGAACTCGAAGAACACTGGTCCCAACAGGGTCTGGCTGAAGATCTGCAGGAGCAGACGTTTTTCACCGTTGGCAGTGGATCCATCCAGCAAAATGCCTCTTGCCTGCAAATCGCCTACCGGCTCACCGTGGCCGGGCAAACGCTCGGCCAGCATCTCGTAGTAAATATCGTTGGGCGCGGTCATGAGCGGAATACCCGCCATTTGAAGAGCGTCCACACTGGCCAGCAAATCGTCGGTCAGCAAGGCAATGTGCTGAATGCCTTCGCCGTTGAACTGCATCAAGAACTCTTCGATCTGGCCGCCATTCTTGCCGGACTCTTCGTTGAGCGGAATACGAATCAGGCCATCAGGCGCCGTCATGGCGCGACTGGTCAGCCCGGTGTACTCACCTTTGATGTCGAAGTAACGGATCTCGCGGAAGTTGAAAATGCGCTCGTAGAACTGCCCCCAAAACGCCATACGGCCCTTGTAGACATTGTGCGTGAGGTGGTCGATCATCTTGAAGCCGTGGCCCACCGGGTGGCGCTCGATCCCTTCAATGAACTCGAAGTCGATGTCGTAAATGCTTTTTCCATCTTCATAGCGATCGATCAGGTACAGCGGCGCGCCGCCAATGCCTTTGACAGCAGGCAGGCGCAACTCCATCGGCCCGGTGGGCACATCCACCGGTTGCGCACCCATTTCCAGTGCGCGGGCATAGGCTTTGTGCGAGTCCTTCACACGAAACGCCAGCGCGCAAGCACACGGGCCGTGCTCTGCCGCAAAGTACCCTGCCAGGCTTTTGGGCTCGCGGTTGACGATGAAGTTGATATCGCCTTGGCGATACAGCACCACGTCTTTGGAACGGTGCTCGGCCACCAGGGTAAAGCCCATTTTCTCGAACAAGGGTTCTAGCACGCCCGCCACAGGCGAAGCAAATTCCACAAACTCGAAGCCACACAGGCCCATGGGGTTGTCAAAAAGGTCTGCCATGAAATTCTCCAGATACAGCAACGCCCTGCCCTGAAATGGCAGGACGATAAACACAAATGAATAGGGGGAGAAAACGCTGCCCTCACGCACACAGGCGTGAGGCACAGCTTACAGACCAGCTGGCGGCGCGCAAGGCTTACCCCGTGTGCTGCGTGCGAGGTGAACACCGACAATCAAAACAGAAATGGGCATGGTCGCGATTTTGATCGCAATCATGCCCATCTGGCAAGGGTGAAAACCTTCAGCTCTGACGCGTCCAGCTCGGCAGCGGCGCGGTTCGATGCAGAACGTCCTGGTGCAACCACATGGCGCTGCGGCGTGCGCGCTCGGCAACCACGTCCAGTGGCAGCTGTTGGTAGTCGTCGTTAAAGACTTCAAAGCTGTAGTCGCCGCGGTAGCCGATCCGATCCAACCGCATGACCAATTGCGCCAGTTGTTCGCTGTGCACACCTTCGCCCGGGAACACGCGGAAGGTCCGTGCCGTGGTCATGCGCTCTTCAAAAGTGGGTGTTTCCTGCCACATGAAGTCCGACAGCTGCACCAGGAAAATTTTCTCAGGGTCGAGCTCTTCAATATCATCCAGCGCGGTGTTGGCGGCAAAGATGTGGAAGGAGTCAATGCCAATGCCCAGGTTGGGACAGTCTGCGCGGCAAACCACGTCCCAAGCGGTGGTGAACTCATTGACCGTACGGCCCCAGGACAGGCCTTCATAGGCCACCTTGATGCCCAAGGGCACGGCCAGCATGGCCAGTTTTTTCAGGTCGGCGGCGATCGCATCCAGGTCTTGCGTGGCATGACGCGATGTGGACGAACAGGCCAGCAACACTTTCGAGCCCGTTGCTGCGCACATTTGCAGCATGGACTTGGCAATGTCCACCTTGTAGCTGTGCAGGTGGCCGGAAAGGCCTTCAAAATCCCGCAGCACCTGAAAGCCCGTGGGGCGCAGACCGCTGTCTTGCACGGCTTGCACGGCCGCATCCACACCACCAGGATGCGTGACCAGGTCACGCGCCATCAACATCACTTGCGAAAAGCCGGCACGCTTCATGGCGGCCAGCTTGGCCTCCAGCGAGCCTGCCATGGTGATGGTGTCCATCCCGTAGCCAGCGAGCATATTCATGGTCATGCCCTTTTACTTGTGAACCAGCTCGAAGGCCACTGAGCCCAACACATTGCGCGTGAGCGCGCCGCGGTCTTCCGGGTGCAATTGGCTGGACTCAACAAACTCCACGCCCTGCGCTTTCAGTGTCTTCACGGCTGCGGCCACATCGGGCACGCCCAAGCCAATGCGCTGCAAACATTCCGGGCTGTCGTCCCCCGATTCCATCCACGGGTCGGGCTCTACCAATTGCCACAGGAAAGAGCCGCAAGGGCTCTTCATGAGTTTGCCCTTGGGCAAAATGCCAAAGCGCTCTTCATCAGGAATGCTGCTGAAGTCAAACATGTGTTCAAAATAGGTCAGCCAGTCGCTGCTGCGTCCTGCACCGATGTACTGCACCACGCCAAAGTAGCTCATGCCCGCCACCGCGGGCGGGTGCTGATCCACGGTGGGAATCGGTTTGAAGTCGATGTCGTAAATCGAAAACTCTTGCCAACGGTCCACAAAGTAAAAACGGCTGCTGCCGGGGCCGTGAATGGCAGGTATGTGCAGCTCCATGGCTTGCGCATGGCTGGCCACACCCCACGCGCCAAGCTCCAGGCAACGGGTGTGTGCCTTGAGGGCGTCCTGCACACGGAAAGCGACGGCAGAGATCACAGGCTGACCGTCCACCGTACCGCTCACGCGGGCATCGTCGGGACTGGCATTGACCACCAGGTTCATGCTGCCCTGGCGGTATAGCGTGACTTCGCGCGAGCGATGACGAGCCACGGGACGAAAGCCCATGTTCTCCAGCACCTGCCCCAGCGCCTGAGGGCGGCTGGTGGCGTACTCGATGAATTCAATGCCGGCAATACCCAGGCGGTTGGGCATTTCGGGGACCGATTCGCGGTCGGGCTTGTTCAGCGTCATGGCAATTCCTGATGGTTCTGGTTTGCAGCTTAATAACTCAATCGTGCCACACGGCGCAGCTCTTGTGCGGTCGTGGTGGGTAAATCGAAATATTCCAGATAAGCCGGGATCTGTTCAAACAACATGTCCGAGCCCACTTGTGTCCGACATCCACGGGCTTGGGCAGCGGCCAGGAAGGCGGTGGTTTCTTGGCGCATGACCACTTCGCCAACAAACGTCTCGGGAGACAGGCGAGACACATCCAGTGGAAGCGGGTCACCTTCGCTCATGCCCATGGGCGTGGCGTTGACCACCAGATCAAAACCAGCGGGATCATTACTGCCCGTGCGCACATCAATTTGCGGATAATTTTGGCGAATACGTTGCGCCAAGCCTTCGCAAGCGGCTGTGTTCACATCGAACAGACTGATGGCAGCAATCCCAGCTCCTGCCAGAGAAGCTGCAATGGCGCTGCCCACGCCGCCGCTACCCACCACCAAGACGCGTTTGCCAGTCAAATCGAAACCTTTGCGTTGCACGCCGCGCACAAAACCTGCGCCGTCAAACATGTCACCCACCAAACGGCCATCGGGTAGCTTTTTCACGGCATTGCAGGCGCCAGCCACCTTCACAGTGGGCGTCACCTCGTCGAGCAAACCCACCACTGCCACCTTGTGCGGCATGGTGATCAAGGCGCCACGAATGTTTTCCAGCGAAAACACAGCTTTCAAAAAAGCCGTGAACTGCTCGGGTTTACACCCAAACGGCACCACCACTGCATTGATCCCCGCCTCTTCAAAGTAGGGGTTGTAGATCATTGGCGACTTGAAGGTGTGCGTTGGGTAGCCGATGTGGGCGATGATTTCGGTGTTGCCGTTGATCATGGTTTGGGGACGCCCTCAGAGGGTCTTCATGAGTTGGAAGTCACGCCACTCCGCTCGCAGGCCATATTTAGGCTGATTGACAAATTGGCATTGCTGTTGAATGTATCGATTCAGAAGTTTTTCTCTCAAAGAACCCACAAAATATTGATCGACTATCGACCAAAAATGAACGATGATCGAACGTTAATAGGGTTTATACGAATCACGAGCTTACCAGTCTATCGAAGGAAACATCCCCACTCTCTGACTCGCTCATGAGTGCTGCATGCAATACTTAAGCCCCATGCCCCTGAATTTTGAATTCGCCCTCTTGTCCCTGGCTGCCTGGCTGGTGGGTCTGTCCAAGGGAGGGTTGCCGACGATCGGTATGCTCGCGGTACCTGTGTTGTCCTTGATGATGCCGCCCATGCAGGCTGCAGTCCTCTTGCTGCCCATCTACATCCTGTCCGACATGGTGGGCATTTACCTCTACCGCAAGGCTTTTAGCGCTGCACATTTGCGTATTCTGATTCCGGCAGGTTTGGCAGGCATTGGCGTTGGCTGGGCTACGGCCTCTTTCATCTCGGATGCAGGTCTGGCTTTGTTGATTGGCCTGATCGGCATTGGCTTTTGTTTGAACAGCTGGCTTCGCACCTCAAGTGCGCAACAGGTCCAGACGCCGCACACCGGCTGGGGTCGCTTCTGGGGCGCCTTGTCGGGCTTTACCAGCTTTGTTTCGCACGCAGGTGGGCCACCGTTTCAGGTCTACATGCTGCCGCAGAAATTACCCAAGTTGGTGTTTGCCGGCACCTCCACCCTTTTCTTCGCTGTGGTCAACGCAGCCAAGCTGGTGCCCTACCAGTTCATCCGCCCCTACAGCAGCGAAAGCTTGCACCAAGCCGCGTGGCTGGTCCCCGCCGCGCTGCTGGGTACGGTGATGGGGGCCTGGCTGACCAGGCGCCTGGCAGATGCGTGGTTTTTCCGCTTGGTGCAAATCGGACTGTTCATCGTTTCACTCAAGCTGGTCTGGAGCGCCCTGCCCGCTTTGTTCTGAAAGCCTGGCCCTGGGCGCCTTGCTCAGACCAGCGGCACCGTCAGCTGCTGGATGACCGAAGTGGTGTCCGGGCGCACGCCTCGCCACCACACAAAAGCCTCTGCAGCCTGCTCTGCCAGCATGCCCACACCATCGGCAAGATGCGTCACACCTGCTTGCTGGGCAAGTTTGAGGAAAGGCGTCAAACCCTTGCCGTAAGCGAGCTCGTAGGCCAAAGCACCGGGCGCAAACACAGACGCGGGCAAAGGTGGCAACTCAGCCGTCAGGCTGGCCGAAGTGGCGTTGAACACCACATCAAACTGCTTGCCTTGCAACTGTTCATAACCCAGGCCTTGGACGGGCACTTGCCCAGTTTGGTGCTTGTGCGCCAACTGGGCCAGCTCTTGCGCTTTGGCCACCGTGCGGTTGACCACCACCAGCTCGGCGGGTTGCTCAGCCAGGAACGGCAGCAAAGCACCGCGTGTGGCACCGCCCGCGCCCAACACCAGCACCCGTTTACCCTTGAGCGGGCAAGCCAGGTTGTGCACCACATCGCGCACCAAGCCCACGCCGTCGAAGTTTTCGGCATAAACACGCTCGCCCTCGAATTTCATGGCGTTCACGGCACCGGCCATTTGCGCGCTCGGAGCCAAGTCTGTAGCGTAGGCAAACGCATCAAGCTTGAAGGGCGCCGTCACGTTCATCCCCCTGCCGCCGGCGGCGCGAAAAGCATCCACCGCTTGGGCAAAGCCGCCCAAGGGGCCCAGGACCTTGCCGTAATCAATATCCTGACCTGTCACCTGTGCAAAGGCCATGTGGATGAAGGGCGACTTGCTTTGCTCAATAGGGTTGCCGATCACGGCGTAGCGGTCTGTCATAGCCTGCCCGAAATAGGATTGATAAATATGAAAGTGTACCTGCGCAACCTTCCACTATGATGGCCGCATACGGGAGGATACATGGACCCACATAAGCGCAACCTGCTCGGCCACATGGCCACGGGAGCCTCTGTTTTATTGGCCAGCGGAGCCGCTCAAGCCACAGCAGCCACTGCCGATGGGCCTCGGCACAAAGTGGTCTACCAGATCAACAAAGCCGATCCGGAATACATCGAGCACATCCTGAACTCGATCTCGGCCATGCTCTCCAAATACGTGGACGATGTGCAAATCGCCATCGTCGCCTTTGGCCCCGGCATCCACCTGCTGGCCACACAACCGGGCCGCCCCATGCCCGACATCCTGCGCCAGCGTGTGCGTGGTTTGGCCGACAACTACGGCGCCGAGCTGATCGCCTGCGGCAACACCATGAAAACCATAGGCTGGGGCCGCAAGGACATCATTGCCCAAGCCCGCATTGAAGAAGTAGGCGCCGCCGCACTCATGGAAATGCAGGAGCGCGGCTGGGCTTACATTGCCTGGTAATCAGGCGTCTTGCTCTGACTCGGCCAGGTCGCCCGCAATCAGCTTGAATTGCTCCAGCGCGGCCTGCAGGTCTTCCACAATCTCTTGCGCAATCACGCCCGGTTCGGGCAAGTTATCGCTGTCGGCCAGGCTCTCGTCCTTGAGCCAGAAGATGTCCAGGCTGGTCTTGTCGCGGGCAATCAACTCTTCGTAGCCATACGCACGCCAGCGGCCATCGGGGTTCTCGGCGCTCCAGGTCTCGGCGCGCTCATGGCGCTTGCCCACCTTGTAGAGCTGCACAAACTCTTCCAGGTCTTCCCGGCGCAGCGGGTTGGTCTTGAGCGTGAAGTGTCTGTTGGTGCGCAGGTCGTAAATCCAGAGCTTTTGCGTCCAGGGCTTTTCGGCGGCGGGTTTCTTGTCAAAGAACAACACGTTGGCTTTGACGCCCTGCGCATAAAACAGCCCCGTGGGCAAGCGCAGCAGCGTGTGCAAGTCGCACTCGTGCAGCAGCTTTTTGCGGATGGTCTCACCCGCGCCGCCCTCGAACAGCACGTTGTCGGGTAGCACCACCGCCGCACGGCCATGGATGGCCAGAAGCGTTTTGATGTGCTGCACAAAGTTCAGCTGCTTGTTGCTGGTGGTGGCCCAAAAATCGTCGCGCTCGATGGTATCTTTTTCGCTCGACACGCGGCCGTCTTCGCCCACGATCACGGTGCTGCTCTTCTTGCCAAACGGCGGATTGGCCAGCACCACCTCAAAGCGGTCACCGGGGTCAGCGCCCAGCGCATCGCCCACGCGCACGGGCACCGACTTTTCAGAGCCAATGCCGTGCAGCAGCAAGTTCATGGCGCACACGCGGGCCGTGGCCTGCACCAGCTCAAAGCCCACAAAGGCGCTTTCCTTCAGGTGCTTTTTCTCGTCTTTGGTTAGGTTGGGGTGGTGCGCCACCATGTGCTGGTGTGCGCTGAACAAAAAACCGCCCGTGCCGCAGGCCGGGTCGCACACACGCTCGGCGGGCTTGGGGTCGATGCACTCCACCATGGCCGCAATCAGCGCACGCGGCGTGAAATATTGCCCTGCCCCGCTCTTGGTGTCTTGCGCGTTCTTCTCTAGCAGGCCCTCGTAGGCATCGCCCTTCACGTCGGCGCCCAGCACCGTCCAGGTCTCGGCGTCGATCAAATCCACAATCACGCGGCGCAGCTTGGCCGGGTCTTGAAACTTGTTTTGCGCCTTGGCAAAGATCAGGCCCAGCGTGCCCTTTTCTTGGCCCAGCTTTTCAAGCGCGTGGCGGTAATGGTCAAATAAATCGTCGCCATCGCGCCCCAGCAGCGTGGGCCAGGCGTAAGCAGCGGGCACGATGCTGGTTTGGTTGTAAGGCGGCTGGCTGCGCTCGTCGGCCATCTTGAGGAACAGCAAATAAGTGAGCTGCTCCACATAGTCGCCATAGCTCATGCCATCGTCGCGCAGCACGCTGCAATAGTTCCAGAGCTTCTGGACGAGGGTGTGGGTGGTGGTGTTCATCAATTAATCAGCACAATAGGTTTTGCAAAAAACATCCAAGGCCATGATCGGGCACGAACTGGCCCGCTCAAACTCGGCGGCAATGGCCAGCAAATCGCGGTCGCCAGACACCAGCACCTGCGCTTTGCCAGCTACCGCCAGGTGCATGAACGGCAAATCCAGCACATCGCGGCAATCAGGCACCGTGGGTGGCGGCTGGGGTATGCGCACCGTTTCGGCATACGGCAAATAGTCGGCCAGCAACTCGTCTTGTTCCGCTTTGGACAAACGGAACTTGGGGTAAGCCAACACACGCACCAGCTCTTGCACCGTGGCTGTGCTGGCCAGTGGCAACACCAGCCCGCGCTCCCAGGCCTGGCGCACCAGCCCGGCTGCGCCGCCACGAAACACCAACGCCGACAAGACCACATTGGTGTCCAGCACCACGCGAACAGAGGCGGTCATGCTGTGGGCTTGGCCTTTTTGGCAGCCGGCTTCTTGGGCTTGGGGGGCGTCACGTCATAAGCCGCAGCAGGCTCGTTGACCATGGCAGAGGCAAGCGAAGGCGCTCTGGCCCATGCCACCGCTGCAGCCATGTCGTCTTGTGTGAGATCCAACTCGGCCAATTTGGCGCGAACCGCATCGCCACGCTGAATGCGCACTGGCGTCAAGATGAGCTGCCCGTCACGGGCCTCCACATCAAAGTATTCGGTCGCACCCACGGCCTGCGTCAGGCTCTTGGGCAGGGTGAGCTGGTTTTTAGCGGTGATTTTGGCAAGCATGGCAATCATCCGAAAGTAAGGATTCATTACTTTAACTGAAATAACATGAACATGCCAACGTCCACGTCATGCATCCGCCTGCAACACCTTCAGCGCCCGCCCCTGCGCATCCTTCCAATCCATGCGCCCATTGGAGCTGCGCCCCAGCACCACGCTGGACGCCAGGCTAGGCGAGCTGAAGGCGTAGTCCTGAGTGAACACATAGGCGCTGCCCTGCTGCGCCAACACACCCAGGTCAATCAGCTCCTGCCGTTTGGCCACAGTGCCTGCGAAATGGTTGAGCAGTGACGGGGCCAAATCGGCCATGGCCTGCGACCCCGCTTTGACCACAAAGCCCTGCGTGGACTCGTAGCCCCGCGCCAGCAGGCCTTTGCCCTTGCAGGTCAGCTCGGGCGCGCTGGCGGCGGGGGCCTGGGGGGGCTGCTCGAACGCGTGCACACCCAGCACCGGCAGCATGCCCAGCATGTGCTGCAAAAACACCTGCATGTCGGCGCGGTCGGCCTCGCTGAGCGTGGGCTCGGTCTCGTTCTTTTTGTTCTCCACATCCAGCGGCACGCGCTTGGCCTGCTTGGCCAGGCGGATCAGGTTGGCCTCTAAAAACTGCACATGCGCCTTGTTGAGGCCTTGGCCCATGGAGACAAAACAGATCGCCCGCGTCCAGAAGTCTTTCTGCTTGATGCCCGTGTGGTGATCTGACAGGCGCGGCTTGATCGGGTCGCCCTCGCCAATGTAGAGCCGGTCACCCTCGCCGTCTTCACGCGGGCCCAGCAGCAGGTACACGCCCGTTTGCTGCAGCTCGGGCCGGGTGGCCACGCTGGGCTGCGCCCAGGCCGCACGTGGAAACACCAGCGCACGGCCCACCCAGTTGGAACGCTCGACGATGCGCAAGCCGTCGGGGTCGCCATCGGCGACGAAGATGCGGAGGGAGAAAGGGGCTTGCATGAAAATCAGTAGACGATCCGAGCTTCCTGCAGTTTGCGGAAACTTCGTGCCAACCCCCTTTCGATGTCCGCGCGTAAGCCGTGAAGTTCAGTTTGCAACTGACTGAGACCAGAGAACGTAGCTCCGTTGCCTCCAAATATTTTCCGGGTAGCGTTGGGCACATCAAGTGTCAACGCGTAGTCATGATTACTGCTCAAATGGTCAAGCCAATAGCAGCATTTATCAATCAGCAATAACTCCTGCGCTGGATCAACATGCCAAAAGTTCGATGGTGCCGCCCACGCAACTGAGGCGATGTCGTAACTTGAAAAATCCGGTTCTCGATCAGCATCGTACTTCAGTGATTTCAGCAAACGAATAACTTTTCGCAAATTTCCTTGCTCAATACGATCCCGTTCGTCAATCCTATGAGAGTGTAGGAAAGGCTTATTACTGATGCGAGTTTTTCCAGCGACATCAAGCACAGAAACACCACGAAAATGTGAGCCTCGCCCTTGCTTGTACTCAGGTGTATCCAGCCAGCTTGCGAGGACAACATCAACCTTTCGTCTGAGTGAGCCTCCTGATATCGAGACAGCTTTTGAGCGTGAACAATCGAGATCAGCCGCGGGAAATGCCAGCCGCAAAGTTTGCTCAGCCTCTGTCCGCAATTCCATGAGATCTTGAAAAGGGTCTCCCTTGTATGGACTCGAAGGTTGTAGAGGGTGCTCCAGAGAAATAAATCTTGTCTCTACAACAAGAAGATCGATATCACTATGCGCCTTAATGTGGGTATCCGAGGTTACTGACCCTTGGTGTTCGTAGTCCACTTTCAACGACTTACGCAAATAGCCCGCTGTAAGTTGATTTTGAACACGCTCACTCTCAGCGAAAGTGTTGCGCGTGTATTCGACGTCGATCGGCTGCATTGCACCAAGTGCGTACTTGACCGCATCATCTTCCTGCAGGCGCTCGTATATCTCATTTGTCGCCTTTGCCAATACTTGCTGGGGATCAATTCGACGCGAACGAAGTTTATCTAATCTAGCCACTAAACACCTCCCATGGTGGACAAGAGTTCATCTCTTTGGTTGTTAAAGCACTGAATACCGCAGTCATACATCCGCTCGATGATTTGAATATCGGCCTCTAGAAGATCAGTTGAAAACGGCACATTACTTATTGTTGGATTTATCCGAACGGCAAATACATCCGGAAAGAGTACTTCTCGGATGAAATCTGCGGAATTGGAGTTGCTTTCCAGTGTTTCTTCAAGGAGCGCTATGGCGTCAGAAAGCAGCCATACCCGCTTGGCGATTTGCGACGCGAGCCGCTTTTTTTGTGGGAACGCGCCGGTGCCAATTGAGCAAAGTCGAATTCTTTCCTGATGGACATTTAAGGCGCCCACTGCGTCGATAAGCGAGAACATACAAGGATTGTTTGCAACAAACCCGCCATCAATAGCTTCAACAAATGCATCACCGCTAGGCTGGCGAAGATGCAAGCGCTGGCGCTCAAAGAAGGGGGCGGCTGCAGCAGAGGCCAGCAGACAGTCCGCAAGAGAGACGCCAAATCCTGGGACAAATGTCGCCGTATCTGAGTGGGCGATGTCCGCGTGACTTTTGAATATCAACGGCCGATGAAAATCGCAGCGTGTAGCAACAATGGCTAGTCTGCACCGCGTATCATGGAATGTGTACCTACCAAACTCTTTATAGGCGGCATCCCGTAGCGCCTCAGAGCGCCCCTTTTTTGTCCATTTCGACATCACTCTCGGAATGATCTCTAAATAGTTGCTATAGATGTCGCTTACAGAAAAACCAAGAGCTAGATACGCAGCGATGATCGCCCCTGTACTCGTGCCATAGATTAGATTGAAATGTTCATACAACGGGCCACCAAATTGTGATTCAAGCTGCTGCAAGACCCCGAGCGTGAACGCGCCCTTAGCCCCGCCTCCGTCAAGGGAAAGAATCCTGAATGGACTGGTAGTTTCTTCTGTGTTCATGCAGTCGGCCTCGACATGACCACCTTCGCCAGCGTCGCCTGGCGCAGCGCCTGCGCGCGCTGGATGTTGGCGTCAACATCGGCTTCAACTTCGCGGATGACAGACAGGTGGCGGTCGACTTCAGCGACGATTCGGACCTGCTCAGACATGGAGGGAAGTGACACAGGAATCGCCTTGATATCCGTCCCAGAAACACCTGATTGACCTGCCGTGGTGCGGATTACGGATTCGATAAATCCACGGCCCTCACCAGTAGATGCTGCGATTACCAAAAACGCGGGCAATAACTTATCCTGCGGGACACGCACCCGAATGAGCTTGTCTGGATACACGGTCGGCGGTAATCCTTTAGGGACTACGGCACAAACACCAACATAGTCTCGACTGCCGTTGTAGCGCGTAAAAAGGACATCACCAGCAGCTGCAAGAAAGTTGTCATAGTCAGCTGGCTTTCCACTCAAGAATCGAACGTCGTCTGCGGCCAACTCCATTGGGCGTACCGCACTGATCCTAAATATGCGAGTCCCGGACTCAGCATCTGGTTTGTGCGAGTACCCATTACGAACAGACAAAGCAATTTCGCCAAGCTTGAGCTGCAGCCAACCGCCTTCGGTTTCGACGAGGCGGCCTTCTACGGCGGCTTTGAGGACGGAGGCTTTGTAGCGTTTGAGGTTGGCTTTGACGCGCTGGAGGTTGGCGACGGCTTCGTCTAGGCGGGAGAACTGTTTCTCGATTTCGGCAACTGTCTCTCGCTGCACATCAATTGGCGGAACAGGAACCATCAACTCCCGCAAAATGGATTGACTGATATTTGGCTGAGCACCACCGACAGCCTGGTCAATCAAGTAACTCCGCTTGAATCGCAGAAACCAAAATAGGAACTTTGAATCAAGCTCAGGGGGCGGAAAAATCGCGCACACCGCCTGATTGGTAGCCGCTGGTTTGGCCAAAATGCCAAGCTTTCCAACTGTGGCACCGTACATGGCAATGAGCAACGTCCCAAGAGGAAACAACTTTGCACTTGAGTTTGCAACCGCCTCCTCGGTAATGAATTCACTCACCTCAGAGACAAGTCCATCCGTTAATTCACCTGACTTGACCCAAGGTATGTCGCCCTGAAAGTAATCTGCTCTTTTACGACTTGGCGTTCCTCCGCTGGTAGTTCGGCAAACATCCCCAAGAGGAAACGACGGCCATACAGTCGTTGTTTCAATCACGCCACTAACTCCCGATTCATCGCTTCAATCACCTGCGATAACTCCACACCAAACAGTTGGTGCACTTTGCCCAGGCCGCCTTCGCTGTTGAAGGGGGCGTATTCAAAGTCGTCGGGCTCGATGCCCAGGTTGGCGGCAATGTGGTCTCGGATCATTTCCAGCCAGTGCAGTTGTTCGGCATTAAAGGCGTGGCCTTTGGCCGCTTGTTGTTGGGCCAGCCAAGCGTTGTAGTTGGCATGCACCCGCTCGGGGTAAGGCACCAGTTCGTTGTCTTGCTGCATGGCAAAGCGCACCAGGCTGACCAGGTCGGTCAGCAGGCGGCGTTGGCTGGTGCCTTTCACCTTGGTTTTGTCGAGTGCAGCATAGGCTTGCCACAGTTGGCTTTCGTCTATCAGGTGCGGCGGCGCGTGCAGCGCGTCGGCCAGGGCTTTGATGTCGCTGTACCTCAGCGGGGCGCGGCTGGGGCGGTTGTACAAAATTTGCAGCGCAGTGATTTCGTCTTTGTGCTGGGCAATGAATTGTTCAAAGCTTTGCACCAGGCCTTTGGCGCGTTCGCTGGCGGCTTCGCTAAAACCCGCGTGGATCAGTTCGTCCTTGGTCACCACGTCCACCACCAGGTCGGCCTTTTGGCGCAGCTGCAAAATCAGGGTGCGCAGCGCGGGGTTGGCAAAGGGTTTGGCGGCTTCCACCTTTTTGGCTTCGGCCTCAAAGGGCGATGTGTCGTCATCCACGTTCAGCGCTTGCACAATGCCGCTGGCCAGGTCGCGCAGGCTTTTGCCGCCACTGGCCTCCAGCACTTGGGCGTGGTCGGCAGGGCCCAGGTCTTTGTCCAGCCGGGCCAGGCGCGCGGCCACGCTGCTCAGCACTTCGTCCTCCACGTTGCCAAGGCTCACGGCTTGCAGCAGTTTGTCCAGGGGCACCGTCTTTTTGCTGTCCATGGGGCGGCTGTCGGTTTTGTCGCGCTCGCACACGCCCACGGCGTCCACAATCACAAAGTGGTCCTTCACCCGGGCGTCGGGCGTCACGGCTTGCAGGTCGGCCGGGTTGCACACGCGCACGCCACGGCCTTTCATCTGCTCAAAAAAGCTGCGGCTTTTGACCGAGCGCATGAACACCACAATCTCCACCGGCTTGATGTCGGTGCCGGTGGCGATCATGTCCACCGTCACGGCCACGCGCGGAAAGTAGCTGTTTCTGAAGGCGCTGATCAAGTCTTCGGGCTTGGTGCCTGTGGTTCGGTAGGTGATCTTTTGCGCAAACTCGTTGCCCTTGCCAAATTCTTCGCGCAGGATTTCCACAATCTTTTCGGCGTGGTTGTCGTCTTTGGCAAAGAACAGGGTCTTGGGCACCTCGGTGCGGCCAGGGAATATTTCGCTGTGCAGCCGGTCCCTGAAGGTGGTGATGACTTTCCGGATCTGGTCGGGCGTTTGCACGCTGCGGTCCAGCTCGGCGGGGTCGTATTCAAAGTCTTCGTCCAATTGCCAGGCGCTTTTGCGGCGGGTGGCTTTGTCCACGGTTTCCAGCCAAAAGCCTTTTTCGACCTTGGCGCCCTTTTCACTCACTTCGGTCTGGATGCGGTACACGTCGTAATTGACGTTCACCCCATCGGCCACGGCCTGGGTGTGGCCGTATTCCATGACCAGGTTTTGGTTGAAGAAGCCAAAGGTTTGTTTGTTGGGCGTGGCGGTCAGGCCCACCAGATAGGCGTCGTAATACTCCAGCACTTGCCGCCACAGGTTGTAGATGCTGCGGTGCGCTTCGTCGGTGACCACGATGTCAAACAGCTCGATGGGAAAGGCCGGGTTGTAGCCAATGGGCTCGGGGTCTTTGAACAGGCTCTCGGCCCCCTCGGTGCTTTCTTCGTCGGCCTCGGGCGGCAGCTCTTTGCCTTTGAGCAAACTGAACATGCGCTGGATGGTGCAAATGACCACGCGGGCGCTGGTGTCCACCTGGTTGCCTTGCAGGTGCTGCACGATGAACTCTTCGCCAAACTTGTAGCTGTTGTAGGGGCTGGCGTATTGGTCAAACTCTTTTTTGGTCTGGCGGCCCAGGTTGCCCCGGTCCACCAAAAACAGCACACGCCGCGCACCACCAAACTTGATGAGGCGGTAGATGAAGCTGATGGCGGTAAAGGTCTTGCCGCTGCCCGTGGCCATCTGGATGAGGGCTTTGGGTTTGTTGGCAGCCAAACTCTTTTCAAGGTTTTGCACCGCCTTGATTTGCGCGGGCCACAGCTGGTAGTTGGCCCCGCCTTGGCCCCATTCGGTGACGAGCTCGGGCATGTGCTGCATGCGACCCAGAAAAGTTCGTGGTTCTTCGTTGGCTGCGCCCGCCCCTAGAGCAGGCTGGTAAGCAAGCCACTGAACCAGCAACTCGGGCCGGAAAAACGCAAACACCCGATGCGAGCGAGGCTGGGGGTCCAGGCCGTTGGTGAACTGGGTCTCCACCCCGGTGGACTCGAACAAAAACGGCAACGGTCTACGCCAGGCGGGTAAGGTGGCGGGCAGGCCTTGGGCATAGCGGGCCGATTGCACCTCGACGCCTTTGAGCGGCACACCTTCTTTTTTGGCCTCGATCACGCCGCAGGCTTTGCCATTCACGTACAGCAGGTAGTCGGCAAAGCCGTGGCCGGGGTTGAGAGGGAATTCGCGGATGGCCACGCCCTGTGCGCCATGGATGTTGGCATCAGCCATGTTGCACACCACCCAGGCTGCCTGCTCCAGCAAAGCATCAATGGTCAGTCGAGCGCGCTCTTCTGGCTTCATCTGTGGCAGAAATATTTATGCATTCTGGATGCATTCTAGAGGCGAAAAAGGCCGCACCCTTGCAGGTGGCGGCCTTTTCGCGCACGGGGCGCACTTCTATGGAGAAGGATGGGCTCAGCCGTTTAACTGCTGCTCCAGCTGGTGCAGCACCTGGTAGCAGGGCAGCACTTGGGCCAGGCTGGAGTTGGGCTCGCGGCCTTCGCGGATGGCGGCGAAAAACTCGCGGTCCTGCAGTTCAATGCCGTTCATGCTCACGTCCACCTTGCTCACATCGATCTGCTCATCCTTACCGGTAAACAGGTCGTCGTAGCGGGCTATGTAAGTGCCGGTGTCGCCGATGTAGCGGAAGAAGGTACCCAGCGGGCCGTCGTTGTTGAAGGACAGGCTCAAGGTACAGATCGCACCGTTGGCGGCCTGCAGCTGAATGCTCATGTCCATGGCGATACCCAGCGTGGGGTGAATCGGGCCCTGGATGGCGTTGGCTTTGACGATGGGGCTGCCGGCCTGGTAGGCGAACAGGTCCACGGTGTGGGCAGCGTGGTGCCACAGCAGGTGGTCGGTCCAGCTGCGGGGCTGGCCCAGCGCGTTCATGTTGGTGCGGCGGAAGAAGTAGGTCTGCACGTCCATCTGCTGGATGTTGAATTCACCGGCGGTGATCTTCTTGTGCACCCACTGGTGGCTGGGGTTGAAGCGGCGGGTGTGGCCGCACATGGCCACCAGGCCGGTCTGCTTTTGCAGGGCCAGCGTTTCTTCGCCTTCGGCCAGGATGTCGCACAGCGGGATCTCGACCTGCACGTGCTTGCCCGCTTCCAGGCAGGCCTTGGTCTGGCTGGCGTGCATTTGCGTTGGGGTGCACAGGATCACGGCGTCCACTTCCTTGATGGCCAGGCTGTCGGCCAGGTCGGTGGTGACGTGCTTGATGCCGTACTTGTCGGCCACTTCTTGCGTTTTGGCCAGGTCACGGCTGATGAGGCTGACGACTTCAACGCCGTCGATGTTCTTGATGCCGTCGAGGTGTTTGATGCCGAAGGCGCCGGCGCCAGCAAGGGCTACTTTGATGGTCATGGTTCTGCTCCAGTTGGGGACAGAGCTGAAGATCTGTCCCGCAAGATTGTTGATTAAACGTTTTCGAGAATGGCGTGGCCCACTGCCGTGTTGCTGGCGGGGACATGGTAGAAGCGGTGCGCCACTTTGGGCAGCGGGCCGGTCACTTTGCCGTTGTTCACATCGGCCATGGCACCGCGGGCAATCAGCCACATGACCAGTTCGATGCCTTCGCTACCGGCTTCGCGTACGTAGTCGATGTGCGGCACTTGTGCGCAAGCCACAGGGTCATTGATCATCAGGTCAAGCCAGTTGTTGTCCCACTCGCGGTTGATGAGGCCGGCGCGCGCGCCTTGCAGCTGGTGGCTCATGCCGCCCGTGCCCCAGATGTGCACATTCAGGTCTTCGTCGTAACTCTCCACGGCCTTGCGGATGGCTTGCCCCAGGTTGAAGCAGCGCTGACCGCTGGGCACGGGGTACTGCACCACGTTCACGGCAAACGGGATCACCGGGCAGGGCCAGGCGTCTTTCTTGGGGTCGAGTTCGCCACACATGAGCGACAGCGGCACTGTCAGGCCGTGGTCCACATCCATTTTGTTGACGATGGTGAGGTCAAAGTCTTGTTGAATCACAGACTGCGCAATGTGCGAAGCCAGCTCGGGGTGGCCTTTCACTACCGGCACCGGGCGTGCACCATAGCCTTCGTCGGCGGGCTTGTATTCAGCCGCAGTGCCGATGGCGAAGGTGGGAATCATGTCCAGGCTGAAGGCCGTGGCGTGGTCGTTGTAGACGAGGAAGATGACGTCGGGTTTGTTGTCCTTCATCCATTGCTTGGAGAAGTCGTAGCCCGCAAACAGGGGCTTCCAGTAGTCTTCGTGGGTTTTGCCCAGGTCCATGGCTGCGCCAATCGCGGGCACGTGGCTGGTGAAAACAGATGCGGTGATACGTGCCATGTGCTTAGCCTTTCTTGGCAGCTTTGCCGGCTGCACCTTGGGGTTGGTTCTTTTCCTGCGCGTCGCCGTCTTCGCCGATGTAGCGGTTGCCTTCGGCGCTGCGGCCACCGGCCAGCATCATGGCGCGGTATTCCTCTTCGGTCATACCGGTCATGGAACCGGCCATTTGCTGGAAGCTCAGGCCATCGGTCGCGCCGATTTTGGCGAGGAAATAAATGTTGCCGCCGGTCCGCATGCACCAGTTCAGGTCGCGCGCCAGCACAGCCTGTTTTTGCTCTTCGGTCATCGCCCACTCGTCCAGGTAGGCGCGTTCGTTGGCCTTGAAACGCTCACGGTTTTCGGCCTTCATCAGCGACATGCAGAACTGGTTGAGCCAGTAGCCCTTGCGGCTTTGCTCGGCGTCAAAAATGATCGTGCCGGGCACGTCCTTGTAGGGTTTGTCGAGCGCCATTTCAGACCTCCTCAGGCCAGTAGAGTTTCATCGGGTTGTCCACCAGCAGCTTTTGCTGCAGTTCGGCCGTGGGGGCGATCTGCGGGATGAAGTCCACCAGCAGGCCGTCGTCGGGCATGTGGTCTTTCAGGTTGGGGTGCGGCCAGTCGGTACCCCAGAGCACACGGTCGGGAAACTCTTCGACCACGCGATGGGCAAAAGGCACCACGTCCTGGTACGCGGCTTGCTCGCCGTTCAGCGCCTTCGGGCCGGTCACGGACAGGCGCTCGGGGCAAGACACTTTGCTCCACACGTTCTTGTGCTCGCGCATGAACTTCAGGAACAGCTGGAACTCGGGGCCGTCGATGGGTTTGCTCACATCGGGGCGGCCCATGTGGTCCACCACCACGGTGGTGGGCAGCGCGGTGAAGAAGTCCCACAACTCGGGCAGATCCACCGCCTCGAAGTAGATGACCACATGCCAGCCCAACTTGGCGATGCGGCCTGCAATTTCCATCAGCTCGTCTTTGGGCGTGAAGTCCACCAGACGCTTGACGAAGTTGAAGCGCACACCACGCACACCCGCAGCGTGCAAGGCTTGCAACTCCTCATCGGTCACGCTGCGCTTGACCGTGGCCACGCCTCGCGCCTTGCCACCGCTGGACAAGCAAGCATCCACCATGGCACGGTTGTCAGCGCCGTGGCAGGTGGCCTGCACCACCACATTGCGGGCAAAGCCCAAGTGGTCGCGCAGGGCGTACAGCTCATGCTTGCTGGCGTCACAGGGCGTGTACTTGCGCTCTGGCGCATAGGGGAACTCTGCGCCCGGGCCAAACACGTGGCAGTGCGCGTCCACCGCGCCAGCGGGCAGTTTGAATTGGGGCTTGCTGGGGCCGGTGTACCAGTCCATCCAGCCAGCGGTTTTGGTGAAATCACCCGAAGTGGTTTTGCTCATGCTCGCTTCCTTCAGTCGATGTACTTGAGCCCTGCAGCCGCCAGCGGTTCACGCATCTTGTACATGTCCAGACCCAGCACGCCGCTGGCCAGTTTTTCGCGCTTCTCGCCTTCATTGGCTTCGCGGGCCAAAGCGGTGGCCAGCGTTTTGGCTGCCATGGCTTTGGGCACGCAAACCACGCCGTCGTCGTCGGCCACGATCACGTCGCCAGGCGTCACATACGCACCAGCACACACAATCGGAATGTTCACCGAACCGGGCGTGGCCTTGATGGTGCCCTTGGACGAGATGTAACGACTCCACACCGGGAAGCCCATCTTGCGCAAGAATTGGGTGTCGCGCACACCGGCTTCGATAATCAGGCCGCGTGCCCCACGTGCCATGAAGCTGGTGGCCAGCAGGTCGCCAAAGTAACCATCGCTGCACTCGGCCGTCACGGTGGCCACCACGATATCGCCAGGCTGCACCTGTTCGGCAGCGACGTGCATCATCCAGTTGTCGCCGGGTTGCAGCAGCACGGTGACAGCCGTGCCGGACACGTTCACGTCCTGCTGGATGGGACGCATGTAGGGCTTCATCAGGCCCACGCGGCCCATGGCCTCGTGCACCGTGGCGCTGCCCAGAGCGGCCAGTTGATCGGTCACCTCGCGGTCAGCGCGGGTGATGTTGCGGTAAACCACACCAAGTTCGTACATGATCAAAGTCCTTTTTGTTTAAGCGCCGCATCCATGCGCGAGAACACGCGGCGCGCATTGCCTTCGAACACCTTGTAGCGCTGCTCGTCGCTCAGGTTGGGCGTGGCCAGCACATAGCGCTTGGTGTCGTCGTAATAGTTGCCGGTCTCAGGGTCGATGCCGCGCACGGCGCCGATCATTTCGCTGGCAAACAGGATGTTGTCGACCGGGATCACTTTGGTCAGCAGGTCGATGCCGGGCTGGTGGTAGACGCAAGTGTCAAAGAACACGTTGTTCAGCAGGTGGTCTTTCAGCAAGGGCTTTTTCAGCTCCTGTGCCAGACCACGGTAGCGGCCCCAGTGGTAAGGCGCGGCGCCGCCGCCGTGCGGCACGATGAACTTGAGCGTGGGGAAATCCTTGAACAAGTCACCCTGGATGAGCTGCATGATGGCCGTGGTGTCAGCGTTGATGTAGTGCGCGCCGGTGGTGTGAAAGCAGGCGTTGCAGCTGGTGGACACGTGAATCATGGCGGGGATGTCGTGCTCCACCATCTTTTCGTAGATAGGGTACCAGTGGCGGTCGGTCAGCGGGGGGCTGGTCCAGTGGCCACCACTGGGGTCGGGGTTGAGGTTGATGCCGACCATGCCGTACTCGTTCACGCACTTGTCGATCTCGGCCACACAAGTTTTGGGGTCCACACCAGGCGACTGCGGCAGCATGGCGGCGCCAATGAAGTTGTCCGGGAACAGCTGGCTCACGCGGTAGCAAAGCTCGTTGCAAATGGCCGCCCAGGTGGAGGACACGTTGAAGTCGCCGATGTGGTGGGCCATGAAGCTGGCGCGCGGGCTGAACACGGTCAGGTCGCTGCCGCGCTCTTTCATCTTCGCCAGCTGGTTGGTCTCGATGGTCTCGCGCAGTTCGTCATCGCTGATCTTGAGGTCAGCCACTTTGGGCATCAGGGCCGGGTCCTTGATGCCGGCAATTTGTTTGTTGCGCCAGTCCTCGAGCGACTTGGGCGCGGTGGTGTAGTGACCGTGGATGTCAATGATCAGGGGTTTGGCCAAACTCATGGTGGTCCTCTTTGAAACAATGCCTGAATTGTCCGGGCATGCCCCAGTCATCGTAAGCCTCGCCTCGCTCTACCAGCTAGAACAAAATAGAATATCCAATCTTCCGATATGACCGAAATGGGCAGATATGGACCTCAAACAGCTCGAATACTTTGTGCGCGTGGCCGAACTGGGCAGCTTTACCCGGGCAGCGCAGGTCTTGGGCATTGCCCAGCCTGCCCTGAGCCGTCAAGTGCGTCTGCTGGAAGTCGAGTTGCGCCAGAACCTGCTTGTGCGTAACGGACGCGGAGCCACACCCACCGAAGCCGGCCAGCTGCTGCTGGAACATGGTCGCGGCATCTTGCACCAAGTCGAGCGCGCCCGCGAAGAGCTCAGCCGGGTACGCACTGGCCTGGCTGGCAAGGTAGCAGTGGGTTTACCCCCCAGCATTGCCCGCGTGCTCACGGTGCCTTTGACCCGCGCCTTTCGGCAGCAACTGCCACAAGCACAACTGTCGATCAGCGAAGGCCTGTCCACCGCCATGCAGGAAAACCTGCAAAGCGGGCGCCTCGACATCGCCCTGCTCTACAACCCCAGCCCTTTGCAGGGTCTGGAGTACGCACCATTGCTACAAGAAGAGTTGGTGCTGGTGCAACCGCGGCCCCCAGGTCTGGCCGAAGACCCACCGCCTCCGCCTCTGCCACTGAAAGCGCTGGCCGATATGCCCTTGGTCATTCCCAGCCGGCCCAATGCGGTACGCATGCGTATCGAATCCGCCTTGGCTGAACTTCAGGCGAAGCCGCAGATCGAGCTGGAAATTGATGGTGTGGCTGCCATTCTCGACTTGGTGGCCGATGGCGCGGGCTATGCCATCTTGTCGCGCAACGCCGTCAAGCACTCCATCCGGCCTTCGGCGTTTTCCACTCGCACGCTGGGCGAGCCCACACTGAGCATTGAGCTGACTACCGCCATCAGCGCTCTGCGCCCGACCACGCTGACCCAGCAAGCCACGCTGGAGCTGCTGCGCGAGATCACCCGGCAACACCTCAGCGGCAACTAAATTCAGATCAGTTACGCTGTGAGAAAAGCAAGCGCATCAAGCCATGCGCAGTACGGCCAGCAAGATGCTGAGCGTGAAAAACGACAACACCGTGGTCACCAGCAAGGTTGCTGCACTGATGGCCCCATGCCCGTGGCGTTGGCTGAGGATGGTGAAAATGCCCAGCATGGGCAAAGCCCCGGTGATGATGGCGGCCTGACGCAAGACAGGGTCATGCACCGGAACCAGCCACAGCACCATGATGGTCATGGCCAGCGGATGCAACAGGAGCTTGCCCAGCGCCACCTGGCTGACGGTGCCTCGCAAGCCCTCGACCTTCAACCCCACCAGCGAACCGCCAATCACGAACAAGGACAACGCAGCGCTGGCCTGCGCGAACAGATTGACGGTGCGGGACACGGGAGCAGGCAACGAGACACCACTGAGGG
This sequence comes from Limnohabitans sp., assembly GCF_038134685.1. GTDB lineage: Bacteria > Pseudomonadota > Gammaproteobacteria > Burkholderiales > Burkholderiaceae_C > Limnohabitans_A. The sequence goes on from NZ_JAYPVP010000006.1 coordinate 65,003, forward strand.
ACACCACAAAGCCCAGCACAATCGCAATGATCAACGGGTTGCGGAGCAGACTTTTAAACGTCTGCTTGAGCACAGCCTGCCAGGCTTGACCGTCCTGATTTTGCGCATCCGCGACGGCCAGCAGCAAGGGAATCAACAACAGGTTTTCCACCACCATGTTCAGCGCCAGCACCACCCCCGCCACAGGCCCCAAGGTGAGCGCAATGACGGGGTAGCCCACAAAACCACTGTTGGGGCAGGACATTCCCATGGCCATCATGCTGCTGTAGCTCAGGCTGTGACCCTTGACGCGGCGCGCCCAAAACAATCCGCCCGCAATCACCAGCAGCGATCCCAAGGCGTAGGCCAACAGATAGTGCACATTCAGAATCTCCGCCACGCTGCGTTGCGACAAGGCATTGAACACCAGCGCAGGCAAGGCCAGCTGCAGCGTGAATTTGCCGAACACGGCCATGTCGGCGCGGGCAAACCAGCCGGCCCGGGTCGCGGCATAGCCCAAGGCAATGACCAGATAGATGGGCCCTGTGATGCCGAGAATGTCAACAGCGGTATTCATGTGCGACATTGTGCGACATGGATTGGTGTTCTGACGCCTGCGACAATCGCTGCCATGCCGACACTGACCTATCTTGAATTTGACGAGCAGCTCGATACAGCTGGCTTGCGAAGCTGGAGTGCATTGGCATCCCCCCAGGCCAGACACGCCCAGGCGCTGCAAACCGAAGTGCGCGATCTGCTCGCAGATTTGGAGCAACATCTGGGCGAGCCCGGGCCTGTCGATGAAGGTCATCTTTGGGACATGGCGATGGACACACAGGCAGATGCTCACCGCGTGACACTGAGCCTGGACTTGACAGGTTCAGACGCCTTGGCAGCGTGCCTGTCTGACTGGCATAACGCGTCCAACATTTCCTGAGCCTTTTCACGATCGATCGCAGAGCGCTAAGCGTGTCATTGACTTGTCATATATTTCGATGAAAATGGAAATATGGAAGAAAAAGACGCTCTCAAAGCCCTCGCAGCATTGGCCCAGCCCAACCGACTGCAAGTGTTCCGGACACTGGTGGTGGCGGGGCGGGAAGGCGCTACGCCCAGGCAATTAGGCGAACAGCTGGGCGTGCCCAACGCCACACTGTCGTTTCACCTCAAAGAGCTGATGGGTGCACACCTGATCAGCCAGGAACGCAACGGGCGCAATCTGATTTATCGATTCGAAGTCGGCCAAATGAACAGCCTGCTTGCCTACCTCACCGAAAACTGTTGCGCCGGCACCGAAGCCTGCTTCGATGAAGGCACAAGCACTTGTGAATGTTGAAAGAAACCCATGACTGATGTCTCCCAACCCTTGAACGTTTTGTTCTTGTGCACCCACAACTCTGCACGCAGCATCCTGGCCGAAGCCCTGCTCAACCACTTGGGTCGCGGACGCTTTAAAGCCTATTCGGCAGGCAGCAGCCCGCGTGAAAACCAGAAGCCCAATCCCCTGGCGCTGGAGACGCTCACCCATGCCGGGGTCTCGATTGAAGGATTGCACAGCAAAAGCTGGGATGAGTTCGCCAAGCCCGATGCACCGCAGATGGACTTGGTGATCACAGTCTGCGACAACGCCGCAGGCGAAGTCTGCCCTTACTGGCCAGGCCAGCCTGCAACGGCCCACTGGGGTTACGCCGATCCGTCCGAAGGGGACGCCAGCGACGACCACAAGCGAGAAGCGTTTCGTCAGACTCTGCACATGATCCGCAAGCGTCTGGAAATTTTTGTCAACCTGCCTGCTGCCAGCCTGAGTCATCTGTCCATTCAGGCGACCGCCAGGGATCTGGCCAAACACGAGGATGCAGCATGAGTGTGTTTGAACGGTACCTGAGCCTCTGGGTATTCCTGTGCATCGTGCTGGGAATCGGTCTGGGACAACTCTTTCCGGGGGCTTTTCAGGCCATCGGTGCAATGGAAGTGGCTCAGGTCAACCTTCCAGTAGGCCTGCTGATTTGGGTGATGGTGATCCCGATGCTCGTGAAGGTGGACTTCGGCGCCCTGCATGAAGTTCGCCAGCATGTGCGAGGCATCGGCGTGACCTTGTTTGTGAACTGGCTCGTCAAGCCCTTCTCCATGGCCTTTCTGGGCTGGCTTTTCATCCGCCACTGGTTCGCGCCGCTGCTGCCTGCAGACCAACTTGACAGCTACATTGCGGGTCTGATCCTGCTCGCGGCTGCGCCCTGCACGGCCATGGTCTTTGTCTGGAGCCGACTGACAAACGGCGACCCACTGTTCACCCTTTCGCAGGTTGCACTCAACGACACCATCATGGTGTTTGCATTCGCGCCCCTGGTGGCTTTCTTGCTGGGCATCTCCGCGATCACCGTCCCTTGGGCAACCCTGGTCACTTCAGTCATTTTGTACATCGTGATCCCGGTGCTGCTGGCCCAGTGGTGGCGCAAAGCGCTGCTGCGCAAAGGGCAAGATGCGCTTGATGACACGATGGCAAAAATCGGCCCCTGGTCGATCACGGCCCTGCTCGCTACGCTGGTGCTGCTGTTTGCCTTTCAAGGCGAGGCCATCCTGGCTCAGCCACTGGTCATCGCTTTGCTGGCGGTGCCGATCCTGATTCAGGTTTTCTTCAATTCGGCACTGGCTTACTGGCTCAACCGCCGGCTGGGTGAGAAACATTCGGTGGCCTGCCCATCTGCCCTGATCGGCGCATCTAACTTCTTCGAGCTGGCCGTTGCAGCAGCCATCAGCCTCTTCGGTTTTCACTCGGGCGCCGCATTGGCCACAGTAGTCGGGGTGTTGATCGAGGTTCCCGTCATGCTGCTGGTGGTGCGCATCGTCAACAGCTCACGTAGCTGGTACGAGGCCAGGCAACCATGACCCGCCACCCGGGCACGGCCGCAGAGGTACTGTGGGCGTTCTTCAAGCTGGGCCTGACCTCGTTCGGCGGTCCGGTGGCTCACCTGGCTTATTTCCGCACGGAGTTTGTAGAACGCCGTCGCTGGCTGGATGACAAGCACTACTCCGACCTGGTGGCGCTGTGCCAGTTTCTGCCCGGCCCTGCCAGCAGTCAGGTCGGCATGGCCTTGGGTCAGGGCCGCGCCGGATGGCAAGGTGCGCTGGCGGCATGGCTAGGGTTTACTTTGCCCTCTGCGTTGGCCCTGGTGCTGTTTGCCCACGGTCTGGCCCAATGGTCCTGGCTGACGCAATCCGGGGTCGTGCATGGTCTCAAACTCATGTCCGTCGCCGTGGTCGCGCAAGCTGTCTGGGGCATGTCCAGAACACTCTGCCCCGACCGACTGCGGGCAGGGATTGCCCTGGCTGCCGCAATGATGATGTTGAGCTTTTCAACCGTCTGGAGCCAGGTCATCGTCATGGTGTGTGGCGGTGTGATCGGCTGGCGGTGGTTGCTG
>NZ_JAYPVP010000006.1:68410-69213 GCF_038134685.1 Limnohabitans sp.
GGCAAGGTGCGCTGGCGGCATACAAGAATGGAAAGCCAAAGGCGGTTTTGACGCTACTGCCAAGGCGACAAAAGCTCTAGGGCACTGAAAGCGTGGTTTCTGAGTGGACAATCGGAAGATCTATTGAGGAAATTCCGTATGTCCACACTCCCCCCCTGCCCGCAATGCCAGTCTGAATTCACCTACGAAGATGGCACCTTGTTGATCTGCCCCAGCTGCGGGCACGAATGGAACCCCAGCGAAGCTACAGGCCAGGAAGAGGGGGCCAAGGTCTGGAAAGACGCCAATGGCAATGTGCTGCAGGACGGCGACAGCGTCACCTTGGTCAAGGATCTGAAGATCAAGGGCTCGTCCTCGGTGGTCAAGGTCGGCACCAAGGTCAAGAACATCCGCCTGATCGATGGCGATCACGACATCGACTGCAAGATTGAGGGCTTTGGCCCCATGCAACTCAAGAGCGAATACGTCAAAAAGGCTTGACGTCGCCATGGATGACGGCAATCAGATCCTGATCCCACACAGTTTCGCGGCCCTGTATGTGCCCGTGGGCAAGATCAAGCCCAGCATTGGCAGAGACGAGATGGCTGCTCGCTACGAGCTATGTGAAGACCTGGCCCAGCTTCTGACCGAGCAGGCGGCCAACCAGCAATTCCAGCTGGGCATCACCGAAGACCTGGCTTTAGAGCGCTGTCTGCATGGCCTGCTGACAACGCCCGATGTGGTCAGCGAACTGGAGGCGCGCTGGGTCATCTGCCGCCTGGCCGAATTGCTGCACTGGCCCCTGCCGGCCTGGGCCCAAACGC
>NZ_JAYPVP010000006.1:69223-101848 GCF_038134685.1 Limnohabitans sp.
AAACCCAGCAGCCGCACCGCATTGCCTTTGAGGATGCCGGGCATCACCTCAGGCTTGAAGCCTGCGACCTCAAAGTCCTTCATCCAGCGCTCGGGTGTGATCAGCGGGTAGTCGCTGCCAAAGAGCACGCGGTCCTTGAGCAGGGTGTTGGCGTACTGCACCAGTTGTTTGGGGAAGTACTTAGGGCTCCATCCGCTCAGGTCAATCCACACATTGGGCTTATGCGTGGCCAGGGAGAGAGCTTCGTCCTGCCACGGAAAGCTGGGATGCGCCATGACGATCTGCATGTCGGGCCAGTCGATGGCCACGTCTTCGAGCAGCATGGGGTTGCTGTTTTGCAGGCGCAGGCCGCCACCGCAGCGCATGCCCGAGCCAATGCCGCTGTGGCCGGTGTGGAAGATGGCGGGCAGCTTGTATTCGTTGATGACTTCGTAGATCGGCCAGGCCATGCGGTCGTAGGGCAAGAAGCCCTGCACCGTAGGGTGGAACTTGAAGCCCTTGATACCTTCTTCCTTGATCAGGCGCTCGGCCTCGCGCGCGCCCATCTTGCCCTTGTGCGGGTCGATGCTGGCAAAGGCCATCATCATGTCGCTGTTTTCGCGGGCGGCCTGCGCGATTTCTTCGTTCGGAATACGGCGGCGACCCAGCTGCGCTTCGCTGTCCACCGTGAACATCACCAGGCCGATTTTTTTCTCGCGGTAGTAGGCCACCGTCTCGGCAATCGTGGGTCGGCGGTTGCTGCCAAAGTATTTGTCGGCGGCGCGGTCGTATTCCTCACCGTAGTTATCAAACGGGTTCCAGCAGCTCACTTCGGCGTGGGTGTGGATGTCAATCGCGATCAGGTCTTCGTGTTTCATGGCTGCAGTGTCTCCGGTGAGAGCGCGAGTTAACACCAGACTAGGGAAAGTCCTAGGCATCAGAGTGCATCTTGCGCTCAACAATATGGTTATCAATCATAACTTTTCGTGCTTCTGCGTCAAGCCCAAAGGACAACCAATATGAGCAACCCCATCCTCGAACGTGCAGCAGCCAATGGCGTGACTCTGGAAATGCGCGGCGCTGTCGCCATCGTCACCCTGCGCCGCCCGGCCAAGCGCAATGCCCTGTCCGACGCGCTGATCGAAGCCATTCGCGACACCTTCCAGAACCTGCCCCCCGAAGCCAAAGCTGCCGTGATCGACGGCGAAGGCGAGCACTTCTGCGCGGGTCTGGACCTGTCCGAACTCAAGGAGCGCGACGCGGGCGAAGGCGTGTACCACTCACGCAGCTGGCATGTGGCGCTCAACGCCGTCGAGCAAGGCCGCGTGCCGGTGATCGCGGCGCTGCATGGCGCGGTAGTCGGGGGCGGCCTGGAACTGGCCAGTGCCTCGCACATCCGCGTGGCCGACGAAACCACGTTTTACGCCCTGCCGGAAGGCACGCGCGGCATTTTTGTCGGTGGTGGTGGTGCGGTGCGCGTGCCCAAGTTGATCGGTGCAGCGCGCATGACCGACATGATGATGACGGGTCGCGTCTACAACGCCGTTGACGGCGAGCGCGTAGGCTTTGCACAGTACCTGGTCCCCGCCGGCACCGCCTTGGACAAAGCAATTGAACTGGCCAGCCGCATTGCGACCAACGCCCCGTTGACCAACTACGCGCTGATGCATGCGCTGCCGCGCATTGCCGAGCAACCGGCTGACCATGGTTTCATGACCGAGGCACTGATGGCCTCCATCGCCCAGTCGGCCCCTGAAGCCAAAGCCCGCGTGCGCGCCTTCCTCGAAGGCAAGGCCGCCAAAGTCCAAAAGGCCAACTGAGCCCAGGACCGGAGGAGACACAACCATGAATACCCCCAAATTCCGTCCTCTCAAGTTTGGTGTCACCCGCGTCACCCTGCGTGATGGCGCCCCCGGCACCCACTACCTGCGTGCCGAGCAAAACCTCCAGGCCTTTCCAGAGCGCCTGACGGACCGCCTCCAGCAGTGGGCCAAGGCTAAGCCCACCCACACCTTTATGGCCCGCCGCGTCAAGAACGCTGACGGCAGCCTTGGCGACTGGCAACACCTGAACTACGCCGATACCTGGGCAAAAGCCCGCAGCATAGCCCAGGGCCTGATCAACCGTGGTCTGAACGCGGAGCGCCCGGTGGCCATCCTGAGCGAAAACAGCCTAGAACACGCCCTGATGGCGCTGGGCTGCCTGATCGCGGGCGTGCCCTACACCCCGGTATCTCCTCCCTACTCACTGGTCAGTGTGGACTACGACAAGCTCAAGCATGTGCTGCGCACCGTCACGCCCGGCCTGGTGTTCGCACAAGATGCGCGCTACGCCAAAGCCATCGCGGCTACCGTCGGCGATGACATGGCCATCGTCATGGCCGAAGGCTGCGTGGAAGGCCGTCAGAGCTCCTCCTTTGCTGAACTGTGTGCCACACCTGTGACGGATGCCGTCGACCAGGCCATGGCCGCCACCGGCCCGGACACCGTGGCCAAGTTCCTGTTCACCAGTGGCTCGACCAAGCTGCCCAAAGCCGTCATCAACACCCACCGCATGTGGTGCGCCAACCAGCAGCAGATGGCCCAGTCCATGCCGGTTCTTGCCGAGCAAGACCTGGTGCTGGTGGACTGGCTGCCCTGGAACCACACCTTTGGCGGCAACCACAACTTCGGCATGGTCGTCTTCCATGGCGGCACGATGTACATCGACGACGGCAAGCCCACACCCGCGCTGATGCACGAGACCCTGCGCAACTTGCGCGAGATCGCGCCCACGGTGTACTTCAATGTGCCCACCGGTTTCGAAGCCATTGCCAACGCCATGAAAACCGACGACGCACTGCGCAAGACCCTGCTGTCGCGTGTGCAGATGTTCTTCTATGCGGGCGCAGCACTGGCCCAACCGGTATGGGACAGCCTGTACGAAAGCCAGGAGCGCGAGATCGGCGAGCGTATCGTCATGACCACCGGCCTGGGCATGACCGAGTCCGGCCCCTTTGGCATCTTCGTGACCAACCCGAATGTGCGTGCAGGCGACCTGGGCGTACCCACCCCCGGCCTGGAACTCAAGCTGGTGGACATGGACGGCAAGACCGAGGTGCGCTACCGCGGCCCCAACATCACGCCGGGCTACTGGCGCGCGCCCAACGAGACGCAAGAGGCTTTCGACGAAGAAGGCTTCTTCAAGACCGGCGATGCGGTCAAATGGATCGACGAGACCGATGTACACCTGGGCCTGAAGTTTGATGGCCGCATTGCCGAAGACTTCAAACTGGCCACCGGCACCTTCGTGAGCGTGGGCCCGTTGCGCGGCAAGATCATCGCCGCTGGCGCCCCCTACATCCAGGATGCGGTGCTGACCGGCATCAACATGAAAGAAGTGGGCGCCATGATTTTCCCGACCCCCGCTGTACGTACCCTGAGCGGTCTTCCTGCCGATGCGCCCTTGTCCGATGTACTGACCTCAGCCCCCGTGCTGGCCAAGTTCCAGGAAATCGTTGACGAATTGGCAAAAACCGCCACCGGCAGCGCCAACCGGATTGCACGCTTGTGCTTGCTAAGCGAGCCACCGACGATTGACAAAGGCGAGATCACCGACAAGGGCTCGATCAACCAGCGTTCGGTGCTCACCCACCGTGCCGACACGGTCGCGGCCCTGCACGAAGGTACCTTGCACTACATCATCAAACCGAGCAAGTGAAAGACAAGCAAATGGCCTCCAAAGGATTCTTCAACGCGTTTGCCGATGTGTGGATGCACGAAGGTGTGCGCACGCCCATGGTCGATTACTGCGGCGCTCTGGGTCACATCTCCCCCACAGACCTGGGCATCAAGGCTGCGCGTGAAGCGCTCAAGCGTGCTGGCATCGCCGCAACCGAGATCGGCTCGGTCATCACCGGCAACATGGCACCTGGCGACTTTGACCAGTTCTTCTTGCCCCGCCACATCGGCCTGTACGCCGGTGTGCCTCAGGACGTGCCGGCCATCATGGCGCAGCGCATCTGCGGCACCGGCTTTGAACTGTTCCGCCAGGCGGGCGAGCAGATTGAAGCGGGTGTGTGTGAGGCCGCGCTGGTCGTGGGTACCGAGAGCATGACGCGCAACCCGATTGCCGCCTTTGACCACCGTACTGGCTTCAAGCTGGGCGCACCCGTGGGCTTCAAGGACTACATGTGGGAAGCGCTGAAGGACCCAGCCGCGGGCATCAACATGATCCAGACGGCAGAGAACCTGGCCAAGAAATATGGGATCACGCGCGAAGAGGTGGACCAGTTCGCCTCCGACTCGTTCGCCAAGGCGGTGGCCGCGCAGCAAGCTGGTTTTCATGCCGGCGAGATCGTGCCCGTGGTCACCGAGAAGTTCGAGCTCGAAGGCTACAAAGCCCGTGGCATCAAGCTGCAAGGCAAAGTGACCGAGGTGAGCACCGACACCCACCCGCGCCTCTCGCCTGTAGAGGTGCTGGCCAAGCTCAAGCCCGTGTACGAAGGCGGTGTGCAAACCGGTGGCAACAGTTCGGCCCTGGTGGATGCGGCTGCGGCTTGCGTGGTCACCTCGGGTGCCTATGCCAAGGCGCAGGGCAAAAAACCGCTGGCCCGCGTGGTCGCTGCCGCTGCCGTGGGCGTGCCGCCCGAAATCATGGGCATCGGCCCGGCTCCCGCCATTCGCCTGCTGCTCGAGCGCACAGGCCTCACACTCGACCAGATCGGTCGCTTCGAGATCAACGAAGCCCAGGGCGCACAAACCCTGGCCGTAGGCCGCGAATTGGGCCTCGATCTGACCAAACTCAACGTCAACGGTGGCGCCATCGCCCTGGGACACCCGCTGGCCTGTACCGGCGTGCGCCTGACGATTACCCTGGCGCGTGAACTCCAACGCTCGGGCCTGCGCTATGGCATCTCGAGTGCCTGCGTGGGCGGCGGCCAGGGCATTGCTCTCCTGATTGAAAACCCTGAAGGGAAATAAGATGAACATTCAAGGAACACCAGCACTCGTCACTGGCGGCGGCTCCGGCCTTGGCGAAGCCACCGCCCGTGAACTCGCCCGCTTGGGGGCCAAGGTCGCGGTGCTTGACCTGAACATGGACAACGCAGAGCGCGTGGCCAAGGACATTGGCGGCATCGCCGTCAAATGCAACGTCTCCGACCCCGACAGCATGGCTCAAGCCATTGAAGCTGCTGCTGCCGCCCACGGCCCGGCCCGCATCCTGATGCAAATTGCGGGCATTGGCACCGCCAAGCGTGTGGTCGGCAAGGACGGCAACGCCGCTCCGCTTGAAGACTTCGCCAAAGTCATCAACGTCAACCTGATCGGCACTTACAACGCAGCGCGCCTGTTCGCCGCCGCCTGTGCCAAGCTCGACCCGATGGAAGATGGTGCCCGTGGCGTGATGGTCTTTACCGCCTCGGTCGCCGCCTTTGACGGCCAGGTAGGCCAGCAGGCCTACAGCGCCTCCAAGGCCGGTGTGGCCGGCATGACGCTGCCCATGGCGCGCGACCTGGCACAACACGGCATCCGTGTGTGCACCATCGCCCCTGGCCTGTTCAAAACCCCGCTGATGGAAACACTGCCCGAGCCGGTGCAGCAATCGCTGGCCGCCAGCATTCCTTTCCCGTCTCGCTTGGGCAAGCCCAGCGAGTTTGCCGAACTGGCCTGTCACATCGTCAGCAACAACCACCTCAACGGCGAAACCATTCGCCTCGATGGTGCGCTTCGCATGGCCCCGCGCTGAGCAAGGAAAACCATGAGCAAGACCGTTGTTTACGAAGTGGAAATCATGTTCGGTGACTGCGATCCCGCAGGCATCGTGTTTTTCCCGAATTACTCCAAATGGATGGACGCCTCGTCCTTGAACTTTTTCGTCAAATGCGGTGTCAAACCCTGGCGCGAACTGGTCAAGACCACCGGCATCATCGGCACGCCGCTGCTGGAGATCAACACCAAGTTCATGCGCCCGGCCACCTATGGCGAGCGCATCCAGGTGCATACCAGCGTGCAGGAGTGGCGCGAAAAAGTGATCGTGCACAAGCATGTCGTCATGCGCGGTGACACCGTGCTGTGCGAAGGCACCGAGGTGCGTGCATTCTGCATTCAGCATCCTGACGATCCGGGCCGCATCAAAGCCATTCCCGTTCCCGAAGACATCAAGGCTTTGTGCAGCTAAGCTGTACAAGTCAGATGTTGTTTTTAATTTTCTTCAACCCACCCTCACAGGAGACAAACCATGAAACTGAAGAAGACCCTGCTGGCCCTGGCCATCACCGCTACTGCCAGCACCGCTGCGCTGGCCGATATCAACATCGGCGTCAGCCTCGCCCTGACCGGCCCCGGCTCCGGCCTGGGCATCCCGATGCAGAAACAGCTTCAGCTGTTTCCCAAGACCATCGGCGGTGAAAAAGTCAACCTCATCATCCTGGACGATGCAACTGACCCCGGCAAGGGTGCCGCCAACGCGCGCCGCTTTGTGACCGAAGACAAGGTTGACCTGATTTTTGGCTCATGCATCACCGCTGTGGCCGCCGCCATGACCGATGTCGCTTCCGAAGCCGGAACCGTCCAAGTCGCTGGCTCTCCAGTAGGCGTCCCCCCGGGCAAGGACAAGTGGCTGTTCCGTCTGCCCCAGTCCAACACCGTGATGGGTCATGCCGTCGTCGAGCACATGAAAAAGCAAGGTGTCAAGACTGTGGGCTTTCTGGGTTACACCGATGCTTATGGCCAGCAATGGCTGGACGCCGTGGGCCCCATGCTGGACAAAGCCGGTATCAAACTGGTGGGCACCGAGCGCTTTGCACGTGCCGACACCAGTGTGACACCCCAAGCCCTCAAATTGACATCTGCCAATCCGGACGCCATCCTGGTCGTGGCCTCGGGCTCCGGCGCAGCCATGCCTCAACTGGGACTGGTCGATCGTGGCTACAAGGGCAAGATTTATCAGACACACGCAGCCGCCACACCGGACCTGCCGCGCGTCGGTGGCAAGGCCGTTGAAGGAACTTTCGTGGTGTCCGGCCCGGCACTGCTGGGTGACCAGCTGGCTGACAACCATCCTTCCAAGAAGATGGCGATGGACTTTGTTCAAAAGTTCGAAGCTGCGCATGGCGCCAACACCCGCAACCAATTTGCGGGTCACTCCTACGACTTCCAGGTGGCGATGGAAAAGGCCATTCCCCTTGCGCTGAAAAAGGCCAAGCCTGGTACACCACAGTTCCGCAGCGCGCTGCGTGACAGCCTGGAAACCATGGGTCGTACCGTGTTCGCACACGGCGTGATGAACTGGACGGCAGACGACCACTGGGGCTACACGCTGGAAACGGGCGTGATGACCAAAGTGGTGGACGGCAAGTTCAAGGTCGAATAAGGCCACTTCAGGACTGCCATGCCGCCACGCGGCATGGCAGTCCGCATTCCCTATTTCCCCACAAGGCTTTCCATGGACTTCTCCATCGCCAGCATCTTGCTGCTTGACGGCATGACCAACGGTGCAATCTATGCCCTGCTCGGTCTTGCCACTGTGTTGGTGTTCACCGTCACACGGGTCATTTTCATTCCGCAAGGCGAGTTCGTCGCCTACGGCGCGCTCACCCTGGCCATGCTCCAGAGCGGAAAAACACCCGGCACAGTCTGGCTGCTCTTGATCCTGGCAACCATGGCGTCACTGATGGAGAGCCTCGAACGTTGGCGACACCATGGGAATATCCCGCGGGCGCTCAAATCCGGGCTCAAGCCCTTGCTGTTTCCAGTTGCCATTGCATTGGTATCCATCTGGGCGGCCCCACAGCAGTTTCCACTTGGAGTGCAGGCCCTTTTAAGCGTAGCCATCGTCACTGCGTTTGGCCCCCTGGTTTACCGCGTCGCCTATCAGTCTCTTGAAGCAGCCACGCCGTTGGTGCTGCTGATCGTTTCGGTCGGTGTGCATTTCGCCATGACGGGCCTGGGCCTGTTGTTCTTTGGTGCTGAGGGTTTTCGCAACCCCACATTTTGGGATGAACGATTCGCGCTTGGCCCGGTCACCCTGTCCGGCCAGACCGTCATCATCTTCGCCGTCTCGCTCGCCTTGATCGTGTTGTTGTGGCTGTACTTTGAAAAGTCGTTGCGTGGCAAGGCGCTACGCGCCACCGCAGTGAACCGAACCGGAGCCCGATTGATGGGCATCTCGACACACACCTCCGGACAGCTCACTTTTTTGATGGCAGCGCTTATAGGGGCACTGTCAGGCCTGCTGATCGGGCCCACCACCACAGTTTTCTATGACTCCGGTTTCCTGATCGGTCTCAAAGGCTTTGTTGCCGCGGTGATTGCAGGCCTGTCGAGTTACCCAGGTGCACTGGTTGGCGCATTGTTCGTCGGCATCGTCGAGGCCTTTGGCGCCTTCTGGGCCAGTGCCTTCAAAGAGGTGATTGTGTTCACTCTGATTCTGCCTATCCTCCTCGTGCGCTCCTTGCGCAGCGGCCACTCCGACGAGGAACACTGATCATGCAAAAGAAAAACCTTCCCATCTTGCTGCTGGCACTGGCCGTACCGGTTATCGCCCTGTTGCCCTTGCCCGACTTCTGGATTGCCCAGCTCAACTACATCGGTCTGTATGCATTGGTGTCGCTGGGTCTGGTGCTGCTGACGGGTGTGGGTGGCCTGACCTCCTTTGGTCAAGCTGCCTTCGTGGGCATGGGCGCCTACACCACAGCGTGGCTCACACTCAACACAGGGATGTCGCCATGGCTGACCGTGTTCGTTGGCTTGGCCTTCACTGGCGTCAGTGCACTCATCGTCGGCGTCATAACGCTGCGCATGTCCGGTCACTACCTGCCACTGGCCACCATCGCCTGGGGCCTGTCGCTGTACTACCTGATGGGCAACCTCGATGCCCTGGGCAAATACGATGGTCTGCTGGGACTCAAGAGTCTGTCAGCCTTTGGCATCGACATCGGCCAGGGTCGTCTGTTCTTTGTCCTGTGCTGGGCCATCCTGATCGCAGGTGCTGTGGCGCTGATCAATCTGCTGGATTCGCGTCCGGGGCGCGCCATCCGTTCCCTCAAGGGTGGGACACAAATGGCCGAGGCCATGGGCATCAGCACCTTCCGCTACAAAGTCACCATCTTCCTGATTGCGGCCTTGTTCGCTGCGGTGGCTGGCTGGTTGCTGGCCCACTTTCAGCGCACAGTCAACCCCTCGGCATTCGGCCTGAAAATGGGTATCGAATACCTGTTCATGGCGGTGGTCGGTGGGGTTGGTCATGTCTGGGGGGCGATTGTCGGCGCTGGTCTGGTCAAGCTGCTCGACGACTACCTGCAGGTGGCACTGCCTGCGCTGATCGGTACCAGCGGCAGTTATGAGGTCATCGTATTTGGCGTGGCGCTGGTGCTGGTACTCAAGTATCTGCCCGACGGCCTGTGGTCGGTGGTGGCGCGCTATTTCCCCAAAGCCCCGCGCCCAGTCAACTGGCAAAACGCCGAAGACCTGCCTGTGCGCAACAAACCCGCCATGGGCGAACCCGTGTTGGTGGTCGACAAAATCCGCAAACAGTTCGGTGGACTGGTCGCCGTCAACGACATCAGCTTTGAGATTGCTGCCGGTCAGATTGTCGGGCTCATCGGCCCTAACGGAGCCGGCAAGTCCACCACTTTCAATCTGATCACTGGTGTATTGGGCAAGACCAGCGGACAGGTGTCATTTTGTGGCGAGGATGTCAGCGCACTGCCCTCGCGCGCGATCTCTCGCAAAGGCATGGCCCGCACTTTCCAGCACGTCAAGATGATCCCCGACATGACAGTGCTGGAGAACGTGGCCATGGGCGCCTACACACGTGGCAACAGTGGCGTGGTCTCATCCATGCTGCGCACCAACCAGGCCGAAGAACAGCGCCTGATGAAGGAAGCCCAGCGCCAGCTTGAGCGCATTGGCATGGGTGAATACCTGCACGAACAAGCCGGCAACCTGGCCATGGGTCCACAGCGCTTGATGGAAATCGCGCGTGCGCTGTGCTGCGACCCTGCCCTGCTGCTGCTCGACGAGCCTGCTGCCGGTCTTCGCCACAAGGAGAAACAGGCCCTGATCGCCGTGCTGCGCCAGTTGCAATCTGAAGGCATGAGCATCCTGCTGGTTGAACACGACATGGACCTGGTGATGGACGTTTGCGATCAACTGGTGGTGATGGAATTCGGCACCCTGCTCACACGCGGCACTCCGGCACAAGTGCAAGCCAACCCGGCCGTGCGTGCTGCCTACCTCGGAACGGAACACTGATATGTCTACCCCACTCCTCAAAGTCACCGACCTGCGCGCCGGCTACGGAAAAGCCGAGGTGCTGCACGGCCTGAGCCTTGAGGCTCAGCGCGGCAGCGTGATCACCGTCATTGGCCCCAATGGTGCTGGAAAATCCACCTTCCTGAACACATTGATGGGGATCCTGCCGGGCAAGGGACGCATCGAATTTGAAGGCCAGTCCATCGAAGACATGACGCTTGAAGAGCGCGTTATGCTCGGTATCGCCCTGGTCCCGGAAAAGCGTGAACTCTTCGGCACCATGAGCGTTGAAGACAACCTGGTGCTGGGTGGCTATCGTCAGATGCGCCTGGGCAACAGCCAGTGGCAAAGCCGTATGGATGATGTGTTTGACCTCTTCCCCCGACTTAAGGAGCGCAGGACCCAGGAAGCAGGCACCCTGTCCGGGGGCGAGCGCCAGATGCTGGCTGTGGGTCGCGCACTCATGTCGCGCCCTACAGTGCTGATGCTCGATGAGCCCAGTCTCGGGCTGGCCCCGCTCATCGTCAAGGACATCTTCAAGATCATTGAAACCCTTCGCCAGACCGGCGTGACCATCGTCTTGGTTGAACAAAATGCCCGCGCTGCGTTGGCCGTGGCGGATCAGGGTTACGTGCTGGAAATGGGAGAAATTGGATTGAGCGGCCCGGCCGCCGAACTGGCTCAGGATCCGCGCGTCATCGACACCTACCTCGGCACAGCCAAGAAATAAACATTGCCATGAACACCTACACCCCCCGCACCGAGGACATGCATTTTGTGCTGTCCCGTGTTTTGAACGCCGCTGACCAACTGCAAGCCCTGCCCGCATTTGCCGATGTCGATGCCGACCTGATGCAACAGGTGCTGGATGAATCGGGCAAGTTCGTCGGTGAAGTCATCGCGCCGCTCAACCGCGACGGCGACGAAATCGGCGCGCAGTGGAAAGATGGTGCCGTCACGATGCCTCCAGGCTTCAAGGACGCCTACCAGTCCTTCTGGAAAGCTGGCTGGCCAGCGCTGGCAGCGAGTACCGAAGACGGTGGTCAGGGTCTGCCCAGCGTGCTCGAAGCCATGCTCTACGAGATGCTCTCGGCCGCTAACCACGGCTGGACCATGGCCCCGGGCCTCTTGCACGGCGCCTACGAGTGCATCAAGCACCACGCGAGCGAAGAACTCAAAGCGCAGTACCTCGAAAAAGTGGCCACCGGCGAATGGCTGGCCACCATGTGTCTGACCGAACCGCACGCCGGCTCCGATCTGGGCCTGTGCCGGACCAAGGCGGTGCCGCAGCCCGATGGCAGCTACCTGCTCTCAGGCACCAAAATCTTCATCTCCGGTGGCGAGCACGACCTGACCGACAACATCGTGCACCTGGTGCTCGCGCGCCTGCCCGATGCGCCGCCCGGCCCCAAGGGGCTGTCGCTGTTCCTGGTGCCCAAGTTCTACGCCGATGGCACACGCAGCGCGGTGCACTGTGAGCGCATCGAAGAAAAAATGGGCCTGCATGGCAGCCCCACCTGCGTCATGCGCTTTGACGAAGCGGCCAGCCAGATCGTGGGCGAGCCCGGCAAAGGCCTGAATGCGATGTTCATCATGATGAACGCTGCTCGTCTGCATGTGGCCTTGCAAGGCGTTGGCCTGCTGGACGCGGCTTGGCAAAAAGCCGATGCGTATTCGCAAGAGCGTCGCCAGATGCGTGCACCCGGCAAGGGCAAAGGCGCGGGTGAAGCGGACCTGATTGCCGAGCACCCCGCCATGCGCCGCATTCTGGACACCCAGCGAGCCTGGATCGACGCTGGTCGCGTTCTGGCCTACAAGACCGCTATCGAGCTGGACCAGATCAAGCACGGCGCCCCCGAAGCACAAGCTTTTGCGCAGCGTTGGTGCGCTCTGGTCACCCCCATCATGAAAGCTGTGTTCACGCACCAGGCTTTTCATGGCGGCAGCGATTGTCTGCAGGTGTTTGGTGGTCACGGCTATGTCCGCGAATGGGGCATCGAACAGATCCTGCGCGACGCCCGCGTGGCGATGATTTACGAGGGCACCAACGAGATCCAGGCCATCGACCTGCTGGTGCGCAAGGTACTGGCTGACGGTGGCCAGGGCATGAATGCGTTGCTCGACTTCCTCGAAGCCGATATGCCCCCCCATGCACGCACACGAACAGCCGCAGCTGCCCGCATCAGCACATTACGCGCCGTGACGAAACAGATTGTGGAGACTGCCCCCAAGCAAGCGCAACTGCCTTACCGTGTCGCCGACGATTACCTGCGCGCCTGTGCGCTGGTGTTGCTGGACTGGGCCTGGCTGCGTATCGACGCTGCCGTCGACGCCGACACAGCCAACGCAGCCAGCCGATGGCAGGCTCCGGCCCAAGCCTTGCGCCAGTGGGTACTGCCCGAGTTTCAGATGCGCACCTTCATCCTGGTGCAGCAGTGCACAGCAGCTGCAGCATAATTTGTGCCCATGGTTACCACGGCTCAATCCAGTCCCAAGCACGCCACGCGCCGTCACAAGCCCGCGACAACAGGCTTGCCACAGGTCAGCGCAGTCGATCAGGTGGACACGCGTTACTTGCAAACCCTGCTGGGCTATAACGCTCGTCGGGCGGCCCTGACCATCATCGAAGGATTTCTGGAACGGATGGCCGAGTTTGGCCTGCGACCGGTCGATTTTTCGGTGATGTCGGTCATCCAGCACAACCCTGGCGTTACCTCCCGCCAGCTGTGCGCTGCGCTGAATTTGTTGCCGCCGAACCTGGTGGGTCTAGTCCAGTCACTTGAAGCGCGCGGCCTGATCGAGCGTCATCCCCACCCTACGGATGGGCGGGCCATGGGCCTGCATCCCACCGAACAAGGCCGAATTCTGATGGTGCAAGCCGAACAGGCGGCCACCGATCTGGAAATCGAACGGTCAGCCCGCCTGACAGCAGCCCAGCGCAAAACACTGCTGGAGCTGCTGCAAAAAATCTACCTTTGAGCGAACCGATCAGCGGCCACGCTCGGCCAGGTAAATGTCGATGCGACGATTGCGTGCGCGCCCCGCTTCGGTGGCGTTGTCTGCAATCGGCTCACGCGAACCACGCCCCTCGGTGCTGATACGGCTGGAGGCCACACCACGCGAAACCAGGTAGTCACGAGCGCTTTCAGCACGGCGCATCGACAGGGGGTTGTTGATCGCGTCACTGCCCGTGCTGTCCGTGTGGCCAACAATTTTGACTTCCATCGAGCCTTGCTGGTTCACCCCTTGCGCGAACTGGTCCAGAATGGGTTTCAGACGCGCCTGAATGTCGGACTTGCCCGAGGCAAATGAAATGTCGTTGGGAATGCTCAGTTTGAGCTGGTTATCGGCCGTCTGCGTCACTTCAGTACCTGTTCCCGCAGTAGCGGCTTCCATTTGGCGCTTTTTGTCTTCCATCTGGCGTGACCAGACGTAACCACCCAAAGCGCCCAAAGCAGCACCGATGGCAGTTGCTTTTTTGTCTTTACCAATGACCTGGCCGGCAATGGCACCAATAGCCGCACCACCGCCCACACCCTTTTGCTGGGTGGTCATGGTTTCGCACCCTGTGAGCACCACACTGCCCATCAAGGCCAGCGTGATCAGGGATGTCGTCGTTTTTTTCATGGTTTCCTCCTTTGAAACACGTTGATGTAATGCTTTGATTGTGCATTCATTTTTGCACCTGCAACTGTTCGGGTTACTTCATGACACATTTTCATGAGCATAGGTGCATTTATATTTGAACAAATATAATTAAGGCAGGAGGAAAGATACATGTACAAACAGACACCGTCCACCACACAACAACCACTTCGCGTGGGTTTGATGGGCTATGGCAAAGCCGGCCAGGCCGTTGCAAACGTCCTCATGGAGGATCCGCGCTGCAACCTGCAATGGGTCGCGCGCAAACATGTCCCGGAACTTGCTCGCCTTGAGGGCAAGAACATTCCCTTTACCCCTTCCGACCAGGACTGGGGGGCTTGGCTTGACCAGCATCCCGTCGACGCCATCGTGGACTTTTCGCATCCTGATGCTGTCTATCAGTACGGTGCCGCTATGGCCGAACGCGGCATCATGCTGGTCAGTGCCAACTCGGCCCACCAGTCCGAACACCTGGAATTCATGGCCAAGCTGGGCCAGCAAACCCAGGTTTTATGCTCGCCCAACATCACGCTGGGCATCAACTTTTTAATCCTGGCGGCCAAACTGTTGCGCAACATTGCCCCGTTTGCCGATGTCGCTATTTTGGAGCAGCACTTCAAACACAAAGAGGAAATTTCCGGCACCGCGCGCCGCATTGCCGAAACCCTGTCGGTCGAGCAAGACCAGATCACGTCCTTGCGTCTGGGCGGCATCGTGGGTCATCACGAAGTCATTTTTGGATTCCCCTATCAAACCGTGCGTCTGATCCACAACTCCATCAAACGCGAAGCATTCGGTACAGGGGCGGTATTTGCCCTGCATGAGCTGGAGACCTGCCCGCCAGGGTTGTACAACTTTGACGAGCTGCTGGAGCGACGCATGCGCCAGAGCTTGCTGCAAAGCGCAAGTCCGGGTGACACACCCCCGCTGGCATAATCAGTCATCATTTTTTGACCTACTGGATCGACATGAACACCACTGCCTCCGGCCTGCAATACGAAGACACCACTGTTGGAGAAGGCGCCGAAGCCAAAGCCGGCCAGGACGTGGTCGTGCATTACACCGGCTGGCTCTACAAGGACGGCCAACAGGGCGCCAAGTTCGATTCCAGCAAGGACCGCCGCGACCCCTTTGTTTTTGCTCTGGGTGCGGGCATGGTCATCAGGGGTTGGGACGAAGGTGTGGCTGGCATGAAGGTTGGTGGTGCACGCACCTTGATCATCCCGCCCGAGCTGGGCTATGGCGCCCGCGGTGCTGGCGGTGTGATTCCACCTAACGCCACGCTCAAGTTCGACGTCGAGCTGCTGGCTGTCGAATAAGTCGCCAAGGTTTCTCAACGGGGCGCGCTGCAAGCAGCCCTGCAAAAAATACCCCTTGAAAGTCCGGGACTTGCCCCTATTTAGGTTGGCAAGTTCTTGTTTTGCTGTTTTTTTAAGCACTCATGTCTGAAAACAACACCCCTATTGACCCCGGCACTGCCGAACAGGCAGCCCCTGAATCCCAAGCCACTGAAGCCACGCAAGATTTGGCTGCACAGCTCGCCGAACTGCAGGCCAAAAACGCCGAGCTGGCCGACCTGTACCTGCGCGCCCAGGCCGATGTGCAAAACGCCCGCCGCCGCGCCGACGAAGAAATTGCCAAGTCGCGCAAGTTCGCCGTCGAAGGTTTTGCCGAAAGCCTGCTGCCCGTGATCGACAGCCTCGAAGCCGGTCTGGCCATCCCCAACGCCAGCATCGAACAGATTCGCGAAGGCTCCGAAGCCACGCTGCGCCAGCTCAAGAGTGCGCTCGAGCGCAACAAGGTGGTCGAAGTGGCCCCCGCCGCAGGCACCAAGTTCGACCCGAGCCAGCACCAGGCCATCAGCATGGTGCCTGCCGAGCAGGAAGCCAACACCGTGGTGAGCGTGCTGCAAAAAGGCTACCTGATCGCCGAGCGCGTGCTGCGTCCGGCCCTGGTGACGGTGGCCGCACCCAAATAAAGGATCGGTGGTTCAGGCCCTT
Organism: Limnohabitans sp.; assembly: GCF_038134685.1. Lineage (GTDB taxonomy): Bacteria > Pseudomonadota > Gammaproteobacteria > Burkholderiales > Burkholderiaceae_C > Limnohabitans_A. Next base: position 85,083 of record NZ_JAYPVP010000006.1, read on the forward strand.
GAATTCCTGAACACCTCCTCCATTTCTTCAACAGTTTCAAATTTCCTCACGGAGCACACATCATGGGAAAAATCATCGGTATTGACCTGGGCACCACCAACTCGTGCGTGGCCATCATGGAAGGCAACACCACCAAGGTGATCGAGAACGCCGAAGGCGCGCGCACAACGCCGTCCATCATTGCCTATCAGGACGACGGCGAAATCCTCGTTGGCGCCAGCGCCAAGCGCCAGGCGGTGACCAACCCCAAGAACACGCTGTACGCCGTCAAGCGCCTGATCGGCCGCAAGTTCACCGAAAAAGAAGTGCAAAAGGACATCGACCTGATGCCCTACACCATTGCTGCCGCCGACAACGGTGATGCCTGGGTGGAAGTGCGTGGCAACAAGATGGCCCCGCCCCAAATCAGCGCCGAAGTGCTGCGCAAGATGAAGAAGACCGCCGAAGACTACCTGGGCGAAGCCGTCACCGAGGCCGTCATCACCGTGCCCGCCTACTTCAACGACGCCCAGCGCCAGGCCACCAAAGACGCTGGCCGCATTGCGGGTCTGGACGTCAAGCGCATCATCAACGAACCCACCGCTGCTGCCCTGGCCTTCGGCCTGGACAAGCAGGAAAAGGGCGACCGCAAGATCGCCGTCTACGACCTGGGTGGCGGCACGTTTGACGTGTCCATCATCGAGATCGCCGACGTCGATGGCGAAAAGCAGTTCGAAGTGCTGTCCACCAACGGCGACACCTTCCTGGGCGGTGAAGACTTCGACCAGCGCATCATCGACTTCATCATCGACGAGTTCAAAAAGGAATCCGGCGTCAACCTCAAGCAGGATGTGCTGGCCCTGCAACGCCTGAAGGAAGCCGCCGAAAAAGCCAAGATCGAACTGTCTTCGTCTTCGGCCACCGACGTCAACCTGCCCTACATCACCGCCGACGCGACCGGTCCCAAGCACCTGAACGTCAAGCTCACCCGTGCCAAGTTCGAGTCGCTGGTGGAAGACCTGATCGAGCGCTCCATTGCGCCCTGCCGCATCGCCATCAAGGACGCTGGCATCAATGTGTCTGACATCGACGACGTGATCCTGGTGGGCGGTCAGACCCGCATGCCCAAGGTGCAGGACAAGGTCAAGGAGTTCTTCGGCAAAGAGCCCCGCAAGGACGTCAACCCCGACGAAGCCGTGGCTGTGGGCGCTGCCATCCAGGGTCAGGTGCTCTCGGGCGACCGCAAGGACGTGCTGCTGCTGGACGTGACCCCCCTGTCTCTGGGCATCGAAACCCTGGGCGGTGTCATGACCAAGATGATCACCAAGAACACCACCATCCCGACCAAGTTCGCACAGACCTTCTCGACCGCCGAAGACAACCAACCGGCCGTGACGATCAAGGTGTTCCAGGGCGAGCGCGAGATGGCCAGCGGCAACAAGCTGCTGGGTGAGTTCAACCTCGAAGGCATCCCGCCTGCACAGCGCGGCACGCCCCAGATCGAAGTGTCTTTTGACATCGACGCCAACGGCATCCTGCACGTGGGCGCCAAGGACAAGGGCACCGGCAAGGAAAACAAGATCACCATCAAGGCCAACTCGGGTCTGTCCGAAGCCGAGATTCAGCAAATGGTGAAAGACGCCGAACTGAATGCTGCCGAAGACAAGAAGAAGCTGGAAATCGTGCAGGCCCGTAACCAGGGCGACGCTTTGGTGCACTCCACCAAGAAGAGCCTGACCGAGTACGGCGACAAGCTCGAAGCCGGTGAAAAGGAAAAAATCGAGGCTGCCATCAAGGACTTGGAAGAAGCCCTCAAAGGCGACGACAAGTCTGCGATCGACGCCAAGACCGAAGCCCTGATGACCGCCAGCCAGAAGCTGGGCGAGAAGATGTACGCCGACATGCAGGCCCAGCAAGCTGCTGGCGCCGCTGGCGGCGAACAAACCAAGCCTGCTGACGACGACGTGGTCGACGCCGAAGTCAAGGAAGTCAAGAAAGACTGATGTCCATTCATGACTAGCAAACGTGATTTTTACGAAGTCCTGGGCGTTCCCAAGAACGCCTCGGACGACGACATCAAAAAGGCTTATCGCAAGCTGGCGATGAAATACCACCCTGACCGTAACCAGGGTGATGCTGCCAAAGAAGCCGAAGCCAAGTTCAAAGAGGTCAAGGAAGCTTATGAAATGCTTTCTGACGCTCAGAAACGCGCAGCCTACGACCAGTACGGTCATGCTGGCGTGGACCCGAACATGCGCGGTCCCGGCGGCGCAGAGGGTTTTGGCGGATTCGGCGAAGCCTTTGGCGACATCTTTGGCGATATCTTCGGCGGCGGTCGTCGCGGTGGGGGTGGACGCCAGGTTTTCCGTGGTGCTGACCTCAGCTACGCCATGGACATCACCCTGGAAGAAGCGGCCAACGGCAAGGACGCGCAATTGCGCATACCCTCTTGGGAAGAGTGCGACACCTGCCACGGTACTGGCGCCAAACCCGGCACCAGCGCCAAGACCTGCTCCACCTGTCATGGCTCGGGCTCAGTGCAAATGCGCCAGGGCTTTTTCAGCGTACAGCAGACCTGCCCGCACTGCCGCGGCACCGGCAAGATCATTCCTGATCCTTGCACCAGCTGCCATGGCCAAGGCAAGGTCAAAAAACAAAAGACACTGGAAGTCAAAATTCCCTCTGGTATCGACGACGGCATGCGCATTCGTAGCGCAGGCAACGGCGAACCCGGCACCAACGGCGGTCCACCGGGCGACTTGTACATCGAAATCCGGATCAAGAAACACGACATCTTCGAGCGCGATGGCGACGACCTCCATTGCGCCGTGCCCATCAGCATGACGCGTGCAGCGCTGGGCGGCGAAATCGAAGTGCCTACATTGGGCGGTAAAGCCGTGATCGAGATTCCAGAAGGCACCCAGCACGGCAAGCAGTTCCGTTTGCGCGGCAAAGGCATCAAGGGCGTGCGCTCGAGTTACCCCGGCGACCTTTACTGCCATGTGAATGTGGAGACACCCATCAAGCTGACTGAGCATCAGAAAAAGCTGCTCAAGGAGCTGGAAGCTTCGCTCGAGAAGGGCGGCCACAAACACCAGCCCACTGGCGAAAGCTGGACCGACAAGCTCAAGAACTTCTTCGGAGCCTGACCTCCTGCAACTCACTCTGCGCCCCGAATCGACGTACCATGGGGCCATGAGCGTTTCAATTCAATTTCTGGGTGGAGCCGACACGGTCACCGGCTCCAAATACCTGGTGCGGCACCAGGAACAACAATTGCTGGTGGACTGCGGTCTGTTTCAGGGCTACAAACAGTTGCGCTTGCGCAACTGGGCAGAGCCGCAGTTTGACCTGGCTCGAATCAATGCGGTTATCCTGACCCATGCACACCTTGACCACAGTGGCTATTTACCTCTGCTGGTACGCAAGGGCTATGAAGGAGCCATTCACGCCACTGCGGCCACTCGGGATTTGTGCGCCATCCTCCTGCCTGACAGCGGACACATCCAGGAAGAGGACGCCCGCTTTGCCAACCGACATGGTTTCTCCAAGCATCACCCCGCCGAGCCGCTGTACACACGTACGGACGCACTGGCCTGCATGCCGCAATTCAAGACCCACGAATGGGGGCAGTGGTTTGAGCCTGTGCGAGGCTGGAAGGCCCGCTTCAGCGAAGCGGGACACATTCTGGGTGCCAGCAGCCTGTACCTGGAAGTCGCGGGTCACCGCATGCTTTTTTCGGGAGACTTGGGACGTCCCAATGACGAGCTGATGCGGCCCCCCGAGGCTCCACCAGCGGCCGACACGGTGCTGATCGAGTCCACTTATGGCAATCGCCTGCATCCCGACAGCAATCTGGAAACCGAGTTGCTGCCCTTGTTGAAAAAGGTGGCTGCACGTGGTGGTGTGGCCGTCGTGCCCGTTTTTGCAGTGGGCCGCGCACAAATGATTTTGCACATGCTGGCGCGTTACAAAGTACGGGGAGACTTGCCTCATGGACTGCCCGTGTTTCTGGACAGTCCGATGGCATCGCACACCACTGCACTGTTTGCCAAACACCCTGATGCCCACAAACTCAATAGCGAAGACATGCGCGCCATGGGGCATGTCGCTCGCATGATCGAAACCCCGGAAGAATCGAAGGCCTTGGCCCTGCGCCATGGTCCCATGATCATTCTGGCAGCCAGTGGCATGGCCACGGGGGGACGGGTCCTGCACCACCTTGAGCGTTACGCGCCGGATCATCGCAACCTCATTGTGCTCACGGGCCATCAGTCTGAAGGCACGCGCGGTGCCAGCCTCGCCAATGGCAGCAGCACCATCCGCCTGCATGGACAGGATGTCCCTGTACGCGCAGAGGTTGCACAGCTGGAAAGTGCTTCGGCCCATGCCGACGCTCAGGAGTTGCTGGACTGGCTCTCCCGTATGCCACAAGCGCCCTCTCAAGTCTATGTGGTGCATGGCGAGCGTGAAGCGTCAGATGCCCTTCGCCAACGTATCGAGCGCGAACTGCACTGGCGCGCGGTGGTGCCGGAGCACGGCTCAAGCTGGCCGGCCTGAGGACTTCAGCAGAGACTCAGAATCGCAGATGCGTCTCGGCGACAATACACCCCAACTGGATTGCAGCCCATGAACGCCAAAAGACATCCCTCTGCCGTCGCCACCCATCCTCTGTGGCTCTCTGTGCTGACCACGCTGTGGCTGGTCACCCTGCCCAACTGGCCGCTGTGGCGTCAGTTGATGGCTTTGCCGGAAGTGCAAGGCGCACGGGGCTTGTTGTTCGCGCTGGGTATGGGCGTGGCTATCTGGGCCATCACACTGATGCTCACCTTGATGTTAGGCTGGTCTCGCTTGCTCAAGCCCGTGCTGAGCTTGCTGGTGGTCAGCGCCGCCTCTGGTGCTTATTTCATGCTCAGCTACGGGATCGTCATTGATGCAAGCATGATCACCAATGTGATCCAGACCGATCCGCGCGAAGCCGCTGACCTGTTCAACTGGCGCATGGTACTGACGCTGCTGGTGTTGGCCGCCCTGCCTTTGTGGCTGATCTGGCGCACGCCCTTGCGTGCATTGGGCTGGCGCCGCACCCTGATGACGCAACTGAGCGCGGTGATTGTTTCTGCCTTGGTGGCTGTGCTGTGCCTGATGGCAATTTTCCAGGACTTCGCCTCGATCATGCGCAACCACACCCAGATCCGCTATCTGATCAATCCGCTCAACAGCCTGTATGCCGTTGCATCAGTGGTGGCGCAACCTTTTCGCCGTGACGAAAAAACCTTCTTGCCCATAGGGCAGGATGCCGTGCAACAACTCCCCCCCAACGCGCAAGCGCCTCTCATTGTTCTGGTGGTCGGCGAAACAGCACGCATGGGCAACTTTGGCATCAACGGTTACGAACGACAAACCACTCCCAAACTCGCCCAGGAAAAAGTGGTCAGTCTGCGAGGCGTGACTTCTTGTGGCACCAGCACTGCAGCCTCCTTGCCTTGCATGTTTTCACACCTGGGGCGTGAAGACTTCGACGGCCGAAAACACAACTACGAAAACCTGCTGGATGTGCTGCAACGCGCCGGACTGGCCGTGCTGTGGATCGATAACCAGGCCGGCTGCAAAGGCCTCTGCGACCGTGTGTACAGCGCCTCCACCACACAGCTCAAGGTCTCGCCATGGTGCGATGAGGGGGAATGCCACGACGAAATCATGCTCGACAAACTGGCCGATCGCCTGACCCAGCTACCCGCACAGCAGCGCGCCAAAGGCGTGGTTCTGGTGATGCACCAAATGGGCAGCCACGGCCCCGCTTACTACAAACGCACGCCCAAGGCATTTAAAAAATTCACCCCTGAATGCACCAGCAATGCCTTGCAGGAATGCGAGCGTCAGCAGGTCATCAATGCCTTTGACAACACCATTGTTTACACCGACCACTTCCTGAGTCAGACGATCAGTTGGCTCAAGCAACAAAAACAACCCTCGGTGATGATGTATGTCTCAGACCATGGTGAGTCACTGGGCGAGAACAACATCTACCTGCATGGTCTTCCCTACCGTATTGCCCCGGAAGAGCAAAAGCGTGTTCCCTGGATCACCTGGATGTCCGACAGCTACCAGCGCCAGCAAAACCTGCCCCTTGATTGCATGCGCAGCAAAGTCACTCAGCCCTTCACCCACGACGCCTATTTCCACTCAGTGCTGGGCCTGGCCAATGTCAAGACCACGCTGTACCAGGGCGAGCTGGATCTGTACGCCAGCTGCCGCCGCCCCTGATCACATGAAGCGGTCCAGCAAGCGCCGGGCATGACGGTCCCAGCGCTGCGGTTCGCGAATCAGGTATTGCACACCGTGACTGTCGCTGAGCAGCAGCACACCCGGGCTCAAGCGGCGTATGTCCTCTTCGGCTTTGAGTGTCAGACGCGTCTGACCACGACTGGTTTCCACCACCCACTCACTGGGCGTGGCAAAACTGCTGACACTCACCAGACGGAAAATTTCAGGTAGAAATTCGCGTTCCTGCAAAGCCTCTCGCAAGGCCTGCGCCAAGGCTTGTGGCTGATCGGTCAACCGATCGCACCACCAAAGCTCATGCCCTTCGGCATCCATCACAGCCACGCCCTCTTCGGGCGCACTGACAGGATAAGCGCGCACAACGGTAACGGGCACATGCTCTTGGCCATCGGCCAAGGTCAAGACCCAACGTCCCCAGGCATCGCGTTGCAAAGTCACCGCGCTCATGATTGCTCCTCAAACAAGCCATCTTCGGCTTTGCGTTGCTGGGCTTGGTACAAACGCCAGTAAGCGCCTTCGGCCTGCATCAAGGCTTCGTGCGTCCCCTCCTCCACCACTTCGCCCTTGTCCATGACGACCAGACGGTCAGCTTTGCGCAGCGTGGACAAGCGGTGGGCAATGGCAATCGTGGTACGGCCACGCACCAGGTTATCCAGAGCGTTCTGAATTTCTTTTTCGGTCTCGGTGTCCACTGCAGAGGTCGCTTCGTCCAGAATCAGGATGCGTGGATTGATCAGCAAAGCACGCGCAATTGAAATGCGTTGACGCTCACCGCCCGACAAACCCTGCCCGCGCTCACCCACCAAAGAGTCGTAACCCTGGGGCATGCGCAAAATGAAGTCGTGGGCGTGCGCAGCGCGTGCGGCCGCAATGATCTGCTCGCGCGTGGCATCCGGGCGACCATAGGCAATGTTCTCGGCAATCGTGCCAAAAAACAGGAATGGCTCTTGCAGGACCAGGCCAATCTGGCTGCGGTAGTCCGACAGCTTCAAGCGACGAATGTCCACTCCGTCCAGCAACACCTGCCCTTGGCTGACATCGTAGAAACGGCAAATCAGGTTGACCAGCGTGCTCTTGCCTGAGCCGCTGTGACCCACCAGACCAATCATCTGGCCGGGCTCAATGGTCAGGTCCAGGTTGCGGATCACCGCACGGTTGCCATAGCGGAAATGCGCCTGACGCAAGGCAATATGCCCTTGCACTGCAGGCAGGGGCACCGGATCCACAGGCTCGGGCACGCTGGAGACATGGTCCAGGATGTCAAAGATACGCTTGGCGCCCGAGGCGGCCTTTTGAGTATGCGACACGATCCGGCTCATGGAGTCGAGCCGTGCGTAAAAGCGACCAATGTAAGCCAGGAAGGCCGTCAGCACACCGACCGTGATGCGGTCGTGCGAGACCAACCAGATGCCAAAGCCCCACACCACCAGCAAACCGATTTCGGTCATCAGGGCCACTGTGGGCGCAAACAGCGACCAGACCTTGTTGAGCCGGTCATTGACTTGCAGGTTGTGGCGGTTCGCATCTTTAAAGCGCTGGGCCTCGCGCCCCTCTTGAGCAAATGCCTTCACCACCCGTATGCCCGGTATCGTGTCGGCGAGAACATTGGTCACCTCGGCCCAAACCCGATCAATTTTTTCAAAACCAGTGCGCAGGCGCTCACGCACCACGTGAATCAGCCATCCGATAAAAGGCAGCGGCAACAAGGTCACCAGGGCCAGTGTGGGGTGGATGGTGAACAGGATGACCGCCGTCATCACAATCATCAAGATATCGGTTGCAAAGTCGAGCAGGTGCAAAGACATGAACACATTGATACGGTCCGTCTCGCTGCCAATACGGGCAATCAAGTCACCTGTGCGCCTGCCCCCAAAATATTCCAGCGAGAGCTTGAGCAGATGCTCATATGTCGTGGTGCGCAGATCGGCGCCAATACGCTCGGACACCAGTGCCAGGATGTAGGTCTTGGCCCAACCCAGCACCCACGCCAACATAGCTGCCAGCAGCAAACCGCCCAGGTACATGGCCACCAGATTCGGGTCAATTTCCTTGCCGTTCTGGTAGGGAATCAGCACCTCGTCCATCAAGGGCATGGTCATGTAGGGTGGCACCAGCGTGGCTGCCGTTGAGGCCAGCGTCAATGCAAATCCGCTGAACAGTTGCCATTTGTAGTGCCGGGCAAAGCGCCAGAGTTTGAGAAGCGTCCAGGTCGAGGGGGGGGTGTCTTCCGACTGGCAGGCCGGGCAGACCATGGCACCCTCAGGCATAGGAGCCTGGCACTGCGGACAAATTGGGCCACTGAATGGCGCCTGCGATGTTGTGTCTTGTTCCCCTTGTCTGTCCAGACTCTGTCGGGCTTGCGCCACCCAGCGCTGCACGGCTGGCTGCTGACCCAAGGTGTAGCGCCAACTGCCCAAACGCCCCTGACCGTTGAACAGCTCCAGGCGCCCGACACCGGCGTGGTCAGAAACACGCCAGCTCCACTCAGGCTCGATTACCCATTGTTGCCACTTTTTTTCGTGTTCATGACACGCCAGAAGCCGACGTTCGGTCAAAATGAGCACTGTTCTGGCAAACACAAGCTCACCGTCAAGGTCCAACTCAAGACCGAACAAAGGTGATTCGTCTGGCAGCAGCTCCAAAGGAACGCGGCTCAACCAGGCTTGGGCGATGCCTGAACGCAACACAGAGGGCAAAGTCGGAGTCATGTTAAATCACTGCAAAACGCCAGGCCAGCCGGATGCACAAAGCATTCGCAGGCTTGCATTTGCATTGTCTGCCATGCGCCCACTTGCCTCTTGTACTTCCCTCGCTGCCGACCCGTGCGGCGGGCCATTGTATGCCGCGGCACACACCCATGAGTAACAAAAAGATCGATTTCCTGCGCATGACCCACCTGCGTGGTCCCAGCATCTGGACCTACCGTCCCGTGATGGAAGTATTGGTGGACATTGGTGAGTTTGAAGATTTCCCCTCCAATTTGTTGCCCGGGTTCAACGAGCGACTCTCGGCCTGGCTGCCGGGACTGATTGAACACCGCTGTAGCCCCGGCGTGCGCGGCGGTTTTCTCAAACGGTTGCAAGACGGGACCTGGATCGGACACATCCTTGAGCACGTTTCACTGGAACTGCTCACCCTGGCCGGTTTACCCGATGGCTACGGCCGTGCACGCGAGGCTGGTCCGAGAGGCGTCTACAAAGTCATCATCAGCGCTGCCCACCCCGCAGTGGCCAAGCGTGCTTTGCACATGGCCCGTGAATTGATCATGGCTGCCGTTGAAGACCGCTCTTTCAACATCGCCACCCATGTGCAGGAGCTGACAGATTTGGTCGATGACCTGCTGGTCGGCCCAAGCACACGCGCCATTGTGGACGCTGCCTGGAACCAACGACGCATTCCGCACATTCGCCTCAATGCTGGCAACCTGGTTCAACTGGGCTATGGCAGCGCGCAACACCGGATCTGGACAGCAGAGACCGATCGGACCAGCGCTATCGCCGAAGGCATCTCCAAAGACAAGGACATGACCAAGCAGCTTTTGGCTGCCTGTGGAGTGCCAGTTCCGCAGGGCGAAGTCGTGGAAAGCCCGCAGCAAGCCTGGGAGCACAAGACATTGGTCTGCCCGTTTGCGTTAAACCTGGTGACGGCAACCGTGCGCGCGGTGTGTCGCTTGAACTGACACAAGAAGCAGATATTCGTGCTGCCTACGATATCGCTCTGCAGCAGGGCAGTGAAGTCATTGTTGAGCAATTCATTACAGGCTTGGAGCATCGCCTTCTGGTGGTAGGCGGCCGCCTGGTTGCGGCCAGTCGTGGAGAGACGGCCAGCGTCACCGGCGACGGCCGGCACACCGTGCAGCAACTGGTAGACCTGCAAATCAACGCCGACCCACGTCGTGGCAGTGATGGCAGTCTGCCGCTGGAAAGTGTTCGCCTGCGCGAAAACAGCCCTGAAGTGCTGGAGCTCAAACGCCAAGGCATGACGCCCGATTCGGTCCCCGAAACAGGCCGCAGCGTGCTGGTCAAGCGCACCGGCAACATGACCACCGACATCACTGACATTGTTCATCCCGAAGTCGCTTACATGGCCTGCCTGGCGGCCAAAGTGGTTGGCCTGGACATAGCCGGAGTAGACGTCGTCACCCCCGACATCACACAGCCCCTGCACAAAGTGGGCGGCGTGGTGGTGGAGGTCAATGCCGGTCCTAGCTTGCTGATGCACCTCAACCCGGCGCAAGGCAACGCGCGTGATGTGGGTCAGGCCATCGTGCAACACCTTTTCCCTGAAAAAGAAAGCGCACGCATCCCCGTGGTCGGCATGATGGGCGATGCTGACACCAGCCGCAAGGCCCAGCTGGTCGCCTGGCTGCTGCATCTCAAGGGCTGGGCCACGGGCCTCGCCTGCAGCGACGGCCTGTATCTGAACCAGCGATGTCTGCAGTCTACCGGGGGCATGGACTTTGAAAATGCCCAACGCCTGCTGATCAACCGCAATGTGGACGCTGCCGTGTTCGAAACCGATGTGCGCCACTTGATGACAGAGGGCCTGCCCTACGACCGCTGCCAGGTCGGCATCGTCACTCGCATGCCCTCCACGCAGAATCTGCAGGACCTGTTCGCAGGAGAGGACGATCGCATGCCGGGCTACATCCGCACGCAGATTGATGTCGTGTTGCCCACGGGCACCAGCATTCTCAATGCTGACATTGACGCTGTGGCTGAACTGGCCCAATACAGTGATGGCGCTGTGACCTTGTATGCACAAGCCGGAACGCATCCGCGTCTGATCGCTCACCGGGCTGAAGGCGGGCGTACCGCATTCTGGCGCGACGATGTACTCGTCCTGGCCCAAGGAGAGCATGAGACCGAAGTTCTCAGCACTCAACGCCCCGCTGTCGCTCGACTGCTCAAGGACGGCAGCCTCAGCCAGGAAGACATCCTGGTGGCTGCCTGTGCTGCCTGGGCGCTGGAAACATCCCCTGACCTGATCCGCGCCGGCATCAAGAGCTTTGGACAGAATGCCCACTCCCACTGACCTACAGACACATCTCTGAGCTATGCAAGTTTCTCGCATCCGTGCCCTAAGGGGACCCAATCTGTGGAGTCGCCACACTGCTGTTGAAGCCATCGTCAGTTGCAATGCTGCCGACACGCTGGTGGCAGGCCTCGAACAACAACTTCGCCGCACTTTTCCCGCCATTGGCCTGATACGCGCAAGCTCGCCTGAGCAGACCTTATGCCTGGCCCATGCACTGGAAAAAATCACACTGGCTTTGCAGGTTCAGGCGGGCTGCCCCGTCACTTTCAGCCGCACCACCCCCACCCAGGAAGAAGGCACCTACCAGGTGACCGTTCAATACTCGGAGGAAGCAGTGGGTCGCAGGGCTTTGGCTTTGGCCCAAGATTTGTGCCAGGCCGCCCAGAACGGCAGCGCTTTCGATGTAGAAGCTGCGTTGGCCGAACTGCGTGAACTTGATGAAGACGAGCGGCTGGGTCCCTCTACCGGATGTATTGTCGATGCAGCTGTCGCCCGTGGCATCCCATTCAAGCGCATGACGCGCGGCAGCATGGTTCAGCTGGGCTGGGGCTCCCGTCAACGCCGCATTCAAGCCGCCGAGACTGACACCACCAGTGCCATCGCAGAGTCCATAGCACAAGACAAGGATTTGACGAAAGCCGTGCTACACGCTGCAGGCGTGCCCGTACCCCTGGGTCGCCCAGTCGAAAATCTGGAAGAAGCCTGGCGATTTGCACAAGAGATTGGTCTGCCCGTGGTCGTCAAGCCCCTGGACGGCAACCAAGGCAAAGGCGTGACGGTGAATATCGTCGATCGGGAGCACTTCGGCATCGCCTACAACGCCGCCAACAAATATGGTCAAGTGCTGGTGGAGAAATTCCTGCCCGGTCAGGACTTCCGCCTGCTGGTGGTTGGCGACAAACTGGTGGCAGCAGCACGTCGTGAACCCCCATTGGTGGTGGGCGATGGCGTTCACACCGTGCGTCAACTGGTTGAGCAGGTCAATGCCGATCCGCGCCGTGGTGAAGGCCACGCCACCTCGCTGACGAAAATCCGATTTGATGACATTGCCGTCGCGCGCCTGAAGGTTCAAGGCCTGGAGCCTGAATCGGTGCCTGAAAAGGGTCAACGCGTCATCCTGCGCAACAACGCCAACCTGTCCACCGGCGGCACCGCGACCGATGTCACTGACGAGGTCCATCCCGAAGTGGCGGCCCGTGCCGTCGCTGCGGCGCGCATGGTCGGATTGGACATCTGCGGTGTGGATGTCGTGTGTGAATCGATGCAGCGTCCCCTTGAGGAACAAAGCGGCGGCATTGTGGAAGTCAACGCAGCTCCAGGTCTGCGCATGCACCTTACGCCTTCTTACGGCAAAGGACGCGATGTCGGACAAGCTGTGATTGACTACATGTTCCCTCCTGGCAACGATGGTCGTGTGCCCGTGATCGCAGTCACGGGAACCAACGGCAAAACCACCACCGTACGCCTGACTGCTCATTTGCTCAAGGCCAATGGCCTGCGCGTGGGCATGACCAATACCGATGGCGTCTATGTCAACGATCGGCAAACCGATTCCGGCGATTGCAGTGGCCCCAGAAGTGCACGCAATGTGCTATCGCACCCAGAGGTCGATGCGGCTGTGTTTGAAACCGCGCGTGGCGGCCTGCTGCGCGAAGGTCTGGCCTTTGACCGTTGCCAGGTGGCTGTAGTCACCAACATGGGCGCAGGCGACCATCTGGGCCTGAACTACATCACCACACTGGAAGACCTGTCGGTGCTCAAACGCGTGATCGTACTCAATGTGCAGCCTGACGGCATGGCCGTACTCAATGCAGCCGACCCAGCCGTGGCAGCCATGGGCCCGCATTGCCCTGGAGATGTCACCTTCTTTGCTCTTGATGCGCACCACCCTGTTCTGGCGACGCACCGCGCCCAAGGCAAACGGGTGGTCTATGTCGAAAACGGCTCCATCGTGGCCCAAAAAGGCAAGCAGGTCGTCCGAATTCCTTTGTCACAAGTGCCCCTGACACGCAATGGCCAGATTGGGTTCCAGACCGAGAATGTGCTGGCTGCCGTAGGCGCCGCCTGGGCCGTGAACACACCGTGGGATGCGATTGCACAAGGCCTGTCAACCTTCATCAGCGATGTGCAAGGCGTTCCTGGGCGTTTCAATGTCTTTGACTACAAAGGCGCAACCCTGATCGCCGACTATGGCCACAACCCAGATGCCATGCAAGCCTTGGTACAAGCTGTAGACAACATGCCTGCAGGCAAACGCGTGGTGGTGATCAGTGGCGCTGGTGACCGACGCGACGAAGACATCCGTGACCAGACTCGTATTCTGGGTGCTGCGTTCGATGAAGTTCTGCTTTACCAGGATGCATGCCAACGTGGACGTGCGGATGGCGAGGTGGTCGCTTTACTGCAAGAAGGGCTGCAAGGTGCAATGCGGACAACGCATGTCGAGTCCATCCAGGGCGAGTTCAACGCCATCGACACCGCACTGTCCAGATTATCAAAAGGTGATCTGTGCCTGATCCTGATTGACCAGGTCGAAGAGGCCTTGGCACACATTCGCCAGCGCGTCGGTCACGCCTGATCAGGAAGCGAGCCAGATGGCCAGTCCGGTACTGGCCATGAACGTCGTCATCCAGGCCATCCACCGTCGCCATGTGACAGGGCCCCGCTCGGTCAGACGATGCAGCGCGTCTCCAGCCCACAGCGAAAGCAACAGGGCTGCAACCATGCCCAGGCCATTCATGATCGTGGAGCTGGGCCACAGCGAAGACACTTTGGCGTTCACCACCAGGGTCACGCCGAAATGAACGACAAACACAGGGTAGGAGATACGCGAGAGCCAACGCACAAATTTGGCTCCGAAGTTGGCAGCTTGTGGCAGCCCCGAGCCCAGCACAGGCATCAGCAGCAATAGCACCGACACACCCCAGGCCGTCAGTGCACGCCCTTTCGCATCGAACAAGGCGCACAGCGTGCCGAGTGCCAACCAGACAAGGGTGCGCTGCAGAACACTCCAGCGCGTACGTGCATACCAGGCCAGCCAACCCATGCCATATGCCCCCCAGAAGAACACTGCCAAGTCTTCCAACGCTTGCAGATGGGTCCAGTACACAAGCGAAAACACAGTCAGCAGGGCCACCCACCCCATCTGCCAGTGCAGCGCGCTCCCCCACCCTTGCCTTGCCAGGCTTTGAGCCAGCCAAGCCACCAGCAGGGCCGAAAGATACAACTGAAAATCGACGGCAACATACCAGACACCTGCCGACAGCGCCTCGACGCCCAGCAGGTGCTGCAGCAACAACACATGCGTCAGCGCTTGCCAGCCATCAGGCACTGCAGACAAACTGTCATGCTGAAAGGATGGACGGATCATCTCGCTGAGCAAGACTGTCAGACTCAGTGCCGCCAGCAAAGGAAGCACCAGCCGCAAATAACGCCGGCTGCACATCCTCAGCACAGTACTGACCGTCACATCAGATAACGACAACATGACCTGTGCCGTCAGAAACCCGGAGCACACCAGGAACACCTGTACAGCCAGGCGAGCATGCTGTGCCAACCAGCTCATCAGTCCAGGCCAGGCTTGGGCCACCACATCCGACATCGGGCCATAAAAAGCCATATGGTGCAGCACGATCAATATGCACCCCACTGCCTTGAGCAGATCGATCCAGAAAAAACGCCCCGAAGGGCGCTGTGCAAGCCTGGCTTGAAGTATCACTGGCCCACTCATCACAAAGCCAGACGTGCTCGTGCTTGCTGGTATTCGCGTTTGAGTTGCGCCACACGCTCCGCCACTGACACCACAGCCTTGATGGCACCAATCCCCTGCCCACACCCCCATATGTCTTTCCAGGCCTTCTTGGCATCCCCACCAAAGTTCATTTTGCTCGGGTCGGACTCGGGCAGGTTTTCAGGATCAAGTCCGGACGCGCGAATAGATGGCGCCAGGTAATTGCCGTGGACGCCTGTAAAGAGGTTGCTGTACACGATGTCATCGGAGTTGCAATCCACAATGGTTTGTTTGTAGGCCTCGGCCGCACGCGCTTCATGTGTAGCGATGAAAGCCGAGCCCATGTAGGCGAAGTCAGCCCCCATGGCCTGCGCTGCCAAGATAGCATCTCCCGTTGCGATCGAGCCCGAAAGTGCCAACGGCCCATCAAACCACTGGCGAATTTCCTGGATCAAGGCAAACGGGCTCTTGGTGCCTGCGTGACCGCCTGCACCTGCTGCCACCGCGATCAGGCCGTCAGCGCCTTTTTCGATGGCCTTGTGCGCAAACTTGTTGTTGATGATGTCGTGCAGCACCACACCACCGTAGCTGTGTGCAGCCTGATTGATGTCTTCTCGGGCACCCAGGCTGGTGATGATCACCGGCACCTTGTATTTCACACACAAGGCCATGTCGTGTTCAAGCCGGTCGTTGCTCTTGTGCACGATCTGGTTGATGGCAAAAGGTGAAGCCGGGCTGTCAGGATTGGCTTTGTTGTATGCAGCCAGCGTCTCGGTGATCTCGGCCAGCCACTCGTCGAGCTGCGAGGCCGGACGCGCATTGAGTGCAGGCATGGAGCCGATCACGCCCGCCTTGCACTGCTCGATCACCATCTTCGGGTTACTGATGATGAACAGCGGCGAGCCGATGACCGGAAATTTTTGCGCAGCAAGCACCGGGGGCAACTTGGACATGGCGCCCTCCTTGATCAGAACGCGTCCAAAGGCAGTGCCGTCACGCTGTCAGCACCTTCCACAATGCTGTCACGCATGCCCGGCACCTTGCTCAGAATGTGGTCGCCATAAAAGCGTGCGGTCGTGACCTTGGCAGCCATGAAGGCGGCATCCTGCGCTTGCGCTTCGGGCGCGAGCGCCACCAGCAAGGCGCGCCCCATCTGCCAGCCGGCCACCAGGTTGCCCGTGAGCATCAGGTAGGGCACGCTGCCCGAGTAGGCGGCGTTGGGGTTGGACTTGCCGTTGGCGGCGATGAAGTCCACCACGTCCACAAAGGCTTCGCGTGCAGCTTTGAGGCGCTTGGCCATGGCTTGGGCATCGGCGTTGGAAGATGCAGCCAGTTCAGCCTCGGTCTTGGCGATCTGGGCGGCAATGCTCTTGGCACCGGTGCCGCCATCACGGGCAGTTTTGCGGCCCACCAGGTCATTGGCCTGGATGGCGGTCGTGCCTTCGTAGATGGTCAGGATCTTGGCATCGCGGTAGTACTGCGCGCAGCCGGTTTCCTCGATGAAGCCCATGCCGCCGTGGATTTGCACGCCCAGGCTGGCCACGTCGATGCTCATCTCGGTGCTGTAGCCCTTGACCAGCGGCACCAGGAATTCGTAGAAGGCCTGGTTGTCCTTGCGCACTTCGGCGTCGGGGTGGTGATGCGCCGCATCGTAGGCAGCCGCCGCCACGGTGGCCATGGCACGGCAGCCTTCGGTGTAGGCACGCATGGTCATGAGCATGCGGCGCACGTCCGG
>NZ_JAYPVP010000007.1:0-96444 GCF_038134685.1 Limnohabitans sp.
GCTCTCCACATAGCGGCGCTGGCCTTCGGCATACAGCGTGTCAAAGGCCAGACTCGACTTGCCCGAGCCCGACAGCCCGGTGATCACCACCAGCTGGTTGCGCGGAATGTCGAGATCGATGTTTTTGAGGTTGTGGGTCCGGGCGCCGCGCACGCAGATATGACTTTGCCGCGCGGCCACAGGCAGGTATGCACCGTGTTCGGCGGAAGAAAGCAGAGCGGGGTCGGTATGAGGCTTGTTCAATTTGGCGGCCAGCTGACAAAAACCTTCATTATCGGGGCCGGGGCGTGTTTTGGACAGGGTGCGTCCGGATCAGGGACAATCGACCCCTTGCATTCAAGTGTTGATACAGGGGAATTTTTTGGCACGAGCCGCATCCACTGCCATGACGTCCAGCGAGCGCCGCGCCAGCGCCTCGCTGGCCTCGATTTTTGCCTTGCGCATGCTGGGCCTGTTTTTGGTCTTGCCAGTGTTCGCTCTCGAGGCGCGCAAGTACCCCGGCGGGGACGATCCGGCGCTACTGGGCTTGGCCATGGGTATTTATGGCCTGACCCAGGCGCTGCTGCAGCTGCCTTTGGGCATGGCCTCTGACCGTTTTGGGCGCAAACGCATCATTGTGCTGGGCTTGCTGGTGTTTGCTGCGGGCAGCTTTTGGGCGGCCTCTGCAACGACTTTGGAGGCCCTGGTCTGGGGGCGCAGCCTGCAGGGTGCTGGCGCCATTTCGGCTGCTGTCAGCGCTTTGCTGGCCGATTTGACCCGCGACGAGGTCCGTACCAAGGCCATGGCTTTGGTGGGGGCCAGTATCGGGCTGATGTTTGCCGTGTCATTGGTGGCGGCGCCTGTGCTCAACGCCTGGGTGGGTTTGGCGGGCCTGTTTGCCTTGACCGGGACCTTGGCCCTGGTGGGTGTGCTGGTGGTATGGCGTGCGGTGCCGGCGGAGCCTGCGCAGCAGGTCCACCAGCAGCGCCAAGGCTTGCGTGATGTGTTCAGACACCCGGGGCTGCTGCGCCTGAACTTCGGGGTGTTTGTGTTGCATGCGGTCCAGCTGTCCATGTGGATGGCTGTACCGGCCTTGCTGGTGCAGGCGGGCTTGCCCAAGGACATGCATTGGCAGGTTTACTTGCCTGCCGTGGGCTTGTCTTTCATCTTGATGGGGGGCCTGTTTGCCCTGGAGCGACGTGGTCATCTGGGCAAGCTGCTGCGTGTGGCGATTGCCCTGATGGCGCTTGTGCAGATGGGTCTGCTCTGGCAGGTGCAGGGCGCCGCGGGCCTGTGGCCCATGGGGCTGTTGGTGTTTGTGTTTTTTGTGGGCTTCAACATCATGGAGGCGTCCCAGCCCAGTTTGGTCACGCGCATGGCGCCGACCCAGATGCGTGGTGCCGCCATGGGGGTGTACAACACCTTGCAGTCGCTGGGCTTTTTTGTCGGCGGGGGACTGGGAGGTTTGTTGGTCAAGTCAGGTGGCCCGCATGTGCTGTTTTTGAGCACGGCCGCTGCCTTGTTGCTGTGGCTGGCGGTGGTCTGGGGGCTGGCACTGCCCGAGCGGTCCGCTGGCGCTGCAAAACCCGCATAATCGGGGCTTATTCGAGGAGTTTTCATGGCATCGGTCAATAAAGTCATCATCGTTGGTAATCTGGGGCGTGACCCCGAAACCCGCTACATGCCCTCGGGCGATGCCGTCACGAACATCAATGTGGCCACCACCGACCGCTACAAAGACAAGCAAAGTGGCGAAATGCGCGAGGCCACCGAGTGGCATCGCATCAGCTTTTTCGGCAAACTGGCCGAAATCGCAGGGCAGTACCTGAAAAAAGGCAGCCAGGTCTACGTTGAGGGCAGCTTGCGTACCCGCAAATACACCGACAAGGATGGTGTTGAAAAGTACGCCACCGAGATCCGTGCCGAGACCATGCAAATGCTGGGTGGACGCCAGGGCATGGGTGCGCCTTCAGACGGCGGCGATGGCTATGACGCCCCGCGCAGCGCCCCGGCAGCGCGTCCTGCGGCACCCGCAGCTCGCCCCGCGCCCGCTGCTGCTCGTCCAGCGCCCGGTGGCTTTGACGACATGGACGACGATATCCCGTTCTGACCCGCTCTGATGCGTCTGACAGCCCGTCAAACCCAGCGCTTGACGGGCTTTTTTGTATGGGCTTGCATACCCTAGGGGGTATAAGATAGAATCCAGCCCAAGGAGAAATTCCATGCGAGCAATGAAAATGAACACCGTGTACCTGTCCGCTGTTGTAGCCGCCGCCCTGATGGCCAGTCCTGTATGGGCAGGCCCGCAAGTGCCTGTCAAGAAAATGGCCGCAGAGGCTGTGTCCGCGGGCTACGAAATTGATGGCGTGGTCGAGCCGGTCAAGCACAGCACGGTTTCGGCCCAGGCCAGTGGGCGGGTCATGCAGCTCTTGGTCAAGGTAGGCGAACGTGTACGCGCTGGTCAGGTGTTGGCCATCATTGATGACCGCGACACCCAAACCCTGGTACAGCGTTCAGGCGCCCAGCTGGCGCAGGCCGATGCCGAGTTTGCCAACGCCCAGGCCAACTACAAGCGCACCCAAGAGCTGCAGGCCAAAGGCTTTGTGAGTCAGGCGGCACTGGACATGGCTCAAACCCAATTCAAGGCTGCCGAGGCTGGTCGCGCAGGTGCGGGTGCCGGTGCACGTCAAGCTCAATTGGCTCAATCCTTTACCAAAGTGACGGCGCCGTTTGACGGCTATGTGTTCGAAACCCATGCGCAAGCAGGTGACTTGGCCGTGCCGGGCGCACCCATTGCCACGGTGTACGCACCCCAGCCTCTGCGTGTGGTGGTGCAGGTGCCGGCTTCACAGGCGACCAATGCCAAAGCCGCCCAGCAGGTGTTGGTGCAAGTGACTGACGCGCAAGGCGGACGTTGGGTCAAGCCTGCTGGACAGCAACCCGTAGGCGCAGCTGACCCTGTCAGCCAGACCATGACCTGGAAGCTGGATGTGCCCGCTGATGCGGCAGCTCAAATGATTCCTGGCCAATCGTCACGGGTACGTTTTGTCTCCGGTGCCGCGCAGCGCATGGTGGTGCCTGCTGCTGCTGTGCTCAAGCGTGGTGAGGTGACCGGTGTTTATGTGGCCACGGCCGATGGCTTTGCCCTCAAGGCCGTACGTCTGGGCGCAGACCATGGTGCCGCTGGCGTTGAAGTGCTGGCGGGCTTGAAAGCTGGCGATGCGGTGGCCGTGGATGCTGTCAAGGCCGGGCTGGCTGGCGCACAGGCGGCCAACAATTAAGGGTCGGCCATGCAACAAGAACAAGACAACACAATGGGCGTCTCCGGGCGTCTGGCTGCCGCCTTCCAGTCCAATGCGATCACGCCCTTGCTGGCGCTGGTGGCTTTGCTGCTGGGCCTGTTTGCCGTGCTGGTGACGCCGCGTGAGGAAGAGCCGCAAATCAACGTGACCATGGCCAACGTGCTGATTCCCTTCCCGGGTGCCAGCAGCGAGAGTGTGCAGCGCATGGTGGCCCGTCCAGCCGAGCAGGTGCTCAGCCAAATCCAGGGCATTGAGCACACCTATTCAGTGGCCCGTCCCGGTGTGGCTGTCTTGACCGTGCAGTTCAAGGTCGGCGTACCTCGTACCGAAGCACTGGTGCGTTTGTATGACGTGCTCAACGCCAACCAGGACTGGTTGCCACGAGACCTTGGCACCATGGCTCCGATCGTCAAGCCCAAAGGCATTGACGATGTACCCGTGTTGGCAGTGACGCTGTGGAACGACAACGAAGCCTCTGCTGGCGACCTCGAACGCGTGGCGCGCACGCTGGAGATGGAGCTCAAGCAGGTCAAGGGTGCGCGTGAAGTGCAGACCATTGGAGGGCCTGGCCGGGCGGTGCAGGTATGGATCGACCCTACACGTTTGCGCGAGCGCGGCGTGGACTTGCTCAGCCTGAAAAATACGATCGCAGCGGCCAACTTTGGCATGCCTTCGGGTTCGGTCATCCAGCCGGACAATGGTCAGATGTTGACGGTGGAAACCGGTGAGTTCCTCCAATCCGAGAACGATGTTGGTGACCTGGTGGTGGGTGTGAGCAATGGCCGCCCGGTGTTCCTGCGTGAGGTGGCTCGGATTGATGCCGGCCCGCAACTGCCGCAACGTTATGTCTGGTTCACGCCAGGCGCGGCATCGCAAGTAGAAACCAAGGGCGAGAAAGTGGCAGACAACACCGGCAAGGTGTATCCCGCTGTGACCCTGACAGTGACCAAAAAGCCGGGAGAAAACGCGGTCGATGTGGCCTCGGCTGCGCGTGCCCAACTCGATGTGCTGCACAACACCGTCATCCCGGCGGGTGTGAATGTGAGTGTGACGCGCGACTACGGCCAGACCGCTGCCGAAAAAGCCAACAAGCTGATCCAGAAGCTGGCGTTCGCCACAGGCTCGGTGATTTTGCTGGTGGGCCTGGCCCTGGGCCGCCGCGAGGCGGTGATTGTGGGCGGCGCGGTGATCCTGACTTTGACGGCCACGCTGTTTGCAAGCTGGGCGTGGGGCTTCACGCTCAACCGCGTGAGCCTGTTTGCACTGATTTTCTCGATCGGCATTTTGGTGGACGATGCGATTGTGGTGGTGGAGAACATTCACCGCCATCAGCAGCTCTTTCCGGGCAAAGCTTTGCGTGAAATCATTCCCGGTGCGGTGGATGAAGTGGGTGGCCCGACCATTTTGGCAACCTTGACCGTGATTGCCGCTTTGCTGCCCATGGCTTTTGTGAGTGGCCTGATGGGGCCGTACATGAGCCCGATCCCGATCAACTCCAGTCTGGGCATGGCGTTGTCGCTGGCCATTGCTTTTACTGTGACGCCCTGGCTGGCGCTCAAGCTCATGAAGAACCATGGCCACAGCCATGCGCACGACGCTGAGCCCAAAGGGCTGGCCGCCAAACTCCAAACCTTTTTTGCACGAGTCCTCACGCCGTTCCTGAGCAGCGCCCGCAAGCGTTGGATGTTGCTGGTGGGCATTCTGGTGGCGCTCATGCTGTCGGTGGGGCTGACGCTGGTGCAATGGGTGGTGCTCAAGATGCTGCCCTTTGACAACAAGAGCGAGTTCCAGGTGGTGGTGGAAATGCCTGCGGGAACCCCGCTGGAAGGCACCGCCTCGGCCTTGCACGAAATGGGCGCTTTCCTGGCCAAGCAACCCGAGGTGACCGATGTGCAAGGCTACGCCGGCACGGCCAGCCCCATCACCTTCAACGGGCTGGTGCGCCAGTACTACATGCGTGCCGATGCCGAACAGGGCGATTTGCAGGTCAACCTGGTCGACAAGCACCACCGCAGCGACAAGAGCCACGCGATTGCGCAGCGCCTGCGCCCCGAGCTGGAAAAAATTGGTGCAGCCCACGGTGCTCGCGTCAAAGTGGTTGAAGTGCCTCCTGGCCCGCCGGTGATGAGCCCCTTGGTGGCCGAGATCTATGGCCCCGATGAAGCTGGCCGCCAGGCGCTGGCGGCTCGCGTGGCCAAGGCCTTTGACCAGACCGATGACATTGTGGGTGTGGACACAAGCCTCAAGGAAGACGCTCCGCGTGCTCACCTGACGGTGCGCCGCCAACGCGCCGAAGCGCTGGGCATTCCGGTGGCCATGATCGCGCAAACCGTCAATGGCGCCTTGTCGGGCATGGATGCAGCCTATCTGCACGATGGCCAGTCCAAGCTGCCCGTTCCGGTGCGTCTGCAGCTACCGCAAAATGCGCAGGTTGGCCTGGATGCCTTGCTGGCCTTGCCGATGCGTGCAGCCAACGGTCGGCTGGTGCCGCTGTCGGAGCTGGTGCGTGTGGACAAAGGTGTGATTGACAAGCCCTTGTTCACCAAGGACCTGCAGCCTGTGAGCTATGTGTTTGGAGACATGGCGGGTAAGCTGGATTCGCCGCTGTACGGCCTGTTTGCGATCCGCCCCAACCTGAAAGCCGCTGCCCTGCCGGACACCGGCGAGCTGGGTGAGTACTGGATTCGCCAGCCGAGTGATGCTTTCCGTCAATACGCACTCAAATGGGACGGCGAGTGGCAGGTGACGTATGAAACCTTCCGGGACATGGGCGCTGCCTATGGCGTGGGGCTGATCCTGATTTACCTGTTGGTGGTGGCGCAGTTCAAGAGCTACTCCACGCCGTTAGTGATCATGGCGCCGATTCCGCTCACCATCATTGGCGTGATGCCCGGCCACGCGCTGCTGCAATCGCAGTTCACGGCGACCAGCATGATCGGCATGATTGCGCTGGCGGGCATCATCGTGCGCAACTCCATCTTGCTGGTGGACTTTATTGAGCTCCAGGTCAAGACCGGCATGGCCTTTAAAGACGCAGTGGTGCAGTCTGCTGCGGTGCGTGCCCAGCCGATTGCGCTGACGGGCCTGGCAGCGATGATTGGCGCCTTCTTCATTCTGGACGACCCGATCTTTAACGGTCTGGCCATCTCGCTCATCTTCGGTATTCTGGTGTCCACCATGCTCACGCTGGTGGTGATTCCGGTGCTGTACTACGCGCTCTATCGCAAGCGTTACGAAACTGTTTAATTTTTTGAAGCTGATTAAAAGGAGAAAACCATGACTGTTGAACGTTATATCCGTGTATTTGCTGGCCTGTTCATCATGCTGTCGCTGGCGCTGGGCGTCGAAGGCAGCCCTTTGTTTGTGAACAAGTGGTTTCTGGCATTTACGGCTTTTGTAGGCCTGAACTTGTTTCAGTTTGGGCTGACCAACTTCTGTCCCATGGGAGTCATCCTGCGCAAGCTGGGTGTTAAAGACGGCAATGCCTGCGGTACAGGCGGCTGCTGCTAAGAGGTTGACTTGAGTTGTGCAGTGCCCGCGGCTCAGCCGCCGCGCGCTCCGGCGTCTTTGGAGCATTTGGGCCTGACCTGGTTCATCCCGGTCATGGGTCTGTCCGGCCTGTCTTTGGCTTGGCGACAAGCGGCCCCGCTGTTTGGTGACAGTGGCTTGCTGGTGTCACAACTGATTGGGGCTTTTGCGGCACTGTGGTTTGTGGTGCTGCTGGGCTTGACGGTGGTGCGTGTGTTGCGCTGGCCGCATCTGGCGCATCACAAGTGGATGCATCCGGTGCGCTACGTGTTCATTGCCACGGTGCCGGTGTCGATGATCTTGCTGGCCACTGTGGGCGTGAGCCTCACAGGTGTGGCGCCGCATTGGAATGTGCTTTGGCAAATCGGTGCTGCCGCGCAGGCGGCACTCACGGTGGCTGTGCTGGTGCGTTGGGTGCGTATGCACACAGCGCGCTGGGTCGGCGTCACGCCAGGCTTGCTGATTCCGGTAGTGGGTAATGTGCTGCTGCCTTTGGCAGGCGTGGCTTTGGGTCATGCCGACTGGGCTTGGGCACAGGCCATGCTGGGCATTGCGCTGTGGCCCGTCGTGCTGGTGTTGCTGGTGCTGCGAGTGCAACGCCTGGGCTGGTGGCCCGACCGCCTGCGTCCGAGCGTATTTGTGTTGATTGCACCGCCTTCGGTGATTGGCGCTGACCTGATCATCTGGCAGGCCGGTGCGGTGCCTGCCATGTTGTGCTGGGTGCTGGCGCTGGGCTTTGTGCTGTGGGCCATGTCCCAGCTGCCCAAGTGCTTTGACCAGCCCTTTGGCATGGGCATGTGGAGCCTGTCGTTCCCCTTGGCCGCATTCGCTTCGCTGAGCTTGCGCGTGGGGCAGGCGAGTTGGCTGCCGCAGTGGGTGGGGCTGGTGGCTTTGGTGCTGGCCAGTGTGGTCATCACCGCCTTGGTGCGCTGGACCTTCTGGGGCTTGCGCAGTGGCGACTTGTTGCAGCCCGAGCCCGGGCCTGCCCCCAAACCCTGAATCTGCAAGGAAAACCGATGAGCGACAAAACCATTCAAATTGAACTCGTGCAGCAGCACGACTATCGTTTTGATGTGCACTTCGGCGGCGATATGCCGGTGGTGACCACAGACGAGCCGGCACCGCTGGGTACTGGCTTGGGGCCGTCTCCCGTGCAGCTGTTGTGTGCGGCGGTGGGTAACTGCTTGTCGGATTCTTTGCTGTTTGCTTTGCGCAAGTTCAAGCAGGCGCCCGAACCCATCCATTGCAAAGTGCAGGCTGAAGTGGGGCGCAATGCAGACAACCGCCTGCGCGTTCTCAAGATCACGGCCACCTTGACGCTGGGCGTGCCCAGCGCAGGGTTGGAGCATCTGGACCGTGTGCTGGAGAGCTTTGAACAGTACTGCACCGTGACCCAAAGCGTGGGCCAGGGCATTGCGATCGAAACCCAGGTGTTTGACAGCACCGGTGCACGCTTGAAGTAAGCCCTGCAGTGGGAGAATGAGCGCATGAACGAGATCGACTCCCGCTTTTTGCCTGCTGACGATGCGCAGCGCCGCGTGCTGCACAACGAGGTGCATGCCCGTCCGTCAGCGCGTGTGCGTTTGCCGGCACTCATCACCTATGTGGCCTTGCTCAACGAAGGGATCACGCGTGAGCAGGAGCTGGCGCAATTGCAGCGGTTGCCTGGCCATGCCGACCTGAGCTGGCAGCAATTGCAAGGCAATTTCCTGCGTTTGCGGTGTGACGGTTTTACCGTCAAGTGGGAGCGCCACACCGAATTCACCCGCTACTCCATCGTCCAGCCTTTGCCTGCGCATGCGGGTTGGGGTGCAACACTGCCCGAGCTGGCCAGCCATGTGGCCACCGGCACCGAATGGCTGCGTGGTTTGCCTGGCAAGACTGTGGCCGCGATTCAAATGGCCATGATGGCCGAGGGCATGGGCGACGAGGACATGCTGACCCTGGCGCAGAACTGGCTGGGCGAAGGCATGGTGATTGGCTCACACATGGGCAACACGGTCAGCGGGCAATCGCACTCTTGCCTGCTCACGCATTTCCGCATCGGGGAAGACGGGTTCGAGCGCATGCTGGTGGTGACCGGCGGCAAAACGCCCGAAGGCCGAGCAGGGCGCATTTCGCAGCGCGTACTGGAATTTGAAACCTATCGCCTCATGGCGCTGCGCGGCTTGCCTGTCGCCAAACAGCTGTCAGCAGAACTGGCCCAGGCTGAAAACAAATTGGCCGATATCGCCGCCCGGCTGGATGCCAAAGAGGGCAGCGACCAAGAGTTGCTGGACGATCTGGTGGCGCTGGCCGCCCGCGTGGAACGCACCACGGCTGAACACGGTTACCGCTTCTCGGCGACCCGCGCGTATGACGCGGTGGTGCGCGAGCGTCTGGGCGAGCTGCGCGAGCGGCCCGTGCACGGCACGCAAACCGTGGGCGAATTCATGCAGCGCCGTCTGGGTCCGGCCATGGCCACCGTGGCGGCCACAGCCCAACGCCTGGCTTTACTGGCAGAGCGGATCACCCGCACCAGCGCCTTGCTGCGCACCCGGGTGGACATTGCGACCGAAACGCAAAACCAGCAGCTGCTGGAGAAACTCACACGCGGCCAGGACATGCAGCTCAAGCTGCAGTCCACGGTGGAAGGACTGTCCATTGCGGCCATCAGCTACTACGTGGTCAGCCTGGTGCTGTACGCTGCCAAGGCACTCGCCAAACTGGGCTTGCCTCTGAACCCCGAGATGGTGGCGGGTTTGTCGATTCCGCTGGTGCTTTGGGGGGTGTGGAAAATCGTGCAGCGGATACACGCGGGGATACACCGCGAGGGGTGAGCATAGTTCTCTCATTTGTCACATCATGAGCATCAACCTGAATCTTCACCTTGAGACACATGTCGCGCACTTGCAGCTTTGCAACACAGCCACGCTCAATGCGCTGAGCATTGAGCTTTGCAAAGAAATCGATGATGCGGTGAAAGCCTGCGATGAAGATTCCAGGGTCAAAGCGGTCTTGATTTCCTCGGCAGCAAAGCACTTTTGTGCTGGTGCCGACATCTCAGAGATGTCACAACTGACGCCAGAGCAAGTCCGGGAGCAGGCGTTTGCGGGCTGCGTGTCTTACCTAGCACGCGCGCGCAAACCAATTGTGGTGGCGGTGAACGGTATGGCTTTAGGCGGTGGCTGCGAGCTCGTAGAAATGTGCGATGTAGTGGTGGCCGGCAAGTCTGCAAAATTTGGCCATCCCGAAATTACACTGGCTGCCATGCCGGGTGCAGGTGGCACGCAACGGCTCACCCGGGCCATCGGCAAGGCGCTGAGCCTGGACATGTTGCTGACCGCGAGATCGCTCACGGCGGATGTGGCTTTGCAGGCAGGCCTTGTTTCTCGCGTGGTCGATGACGTAGAGCTTCAGGCCGAGGCGATGAAAATTGCCGAGAAAATCGCCAGCTTTTCTGCTCCGGTGGCTCAGCGCATCAAGGCCTGCGTTCGAAATAGCGATGACCTGCCTCTGGATCGCGGCCTCGTCGAGGAAATGCAAGCATTTCACGAATGCTTTCGTGAAGACGATTTCAAAGAGGGTCTAGCCTCGTTCATGGATAAGCGCAGACCATCGTTCCGTCATTGAAACAGACCCTCGGGCTGAAGGTTACATGCCAAGGCCTTGACCACTTAGGTGGCAGATTCAACTGCCCCGCACCTTAAAACACCCGATGCCTGAGCGCAGGCAGTTGCTCGCGCACTTGCTGCACCCTTTGCCAGTCGCAGTCGGCCAGCACCACGCCGGGGCTTTCGGCCTGCTGGGCGAGCACCACGCCCCAGGGGTCGATGGCCAGGGTCTGGCCCCAGGTGCGGCGGCCGCTGGGGTGCAGTCCGCCTTGAGCCGGGGCCATGAGGTAGGCCAAGTTTTCGATGGCGCGGGCGCGCAGCAGCACCTCCCAATGGGCCTGGCCGGTGGTGTGGGTGAAGGCGCTGGGCGCCATGATCAAGTCCGGCTGTAGCTTGCGGTACAGCTCCGGAAAGCGCATGTCGTAGCAGACTGACAAGGCTACGCGCCACGTGTGGCCATCGCGCGAGGGCAGCTCGAACACGGTGGGCGTGCGCCCGGCTTCGAGCACGCGGGACTCGTCATAGTTTTCACGTCCGTTGTCAAAGGCAAAGAGGTGGATCTTGTCGTAACGCGCCACCTGCAGGCCCTGCGGGTTCCAGACCAGGGTGGTGTTGAACACATGGTCGGGGGTGCTGGCGGAAATCGGCAAGGTGCCGCCCGCCAGCCAGATGCCGTGCTGTTTGGCGGCGGCGCTCAGGGCGTCTTGCAGTGGGCCGTGACCCAGCGGCTCCTGAATGGCGAGTTTGTCGCCGTCGTGCTGGCCAATCAGGCAGAAATATTCGGGCAGACCGACCAGTTCGGCACCCGCTTGGGCGGCCTGTGCAATCAACTCCAGGGCCTGCGCCAGGTTGGCGGCTGCGTCCTGGCCGGAAACCATCTGGATGGCGGCGATTTTCATGAACAGGCTCCTTGCAAAACTCAGTGGGCCATCGCAATAGCAGCATCGATCACGCCGCCACCCAGGCAGACGTCGCCGTCGTACAGCACGGCGCTTTGGCCCGGTGTCACGGCCCATTGCGGCTCGGGAAAGTGCAGACCAAAGCCGGGTGCGGTCTGGCCATTGGCAGCTGCACTCAGGGTGCAAGGGGCGTCGTTCTGACGGTAGCGGGTTTTGGCGGCGTAGGTGCCCGGTGTGGGCGGCTCGCCTGCACACCAGCTGGCATCAAGCGCCAGCAGGCCTTGCGAGAGCAGCCAGGGGTGGTCGTGACCTTGCACCACCCAAAGGGTGTTCTTTTCAATGTCCTTGCGGGCTACAAACCAGGGCTCGTGCTCGCCTTGCCCTTTTTGTGCCCCTTTGGCTTTGATGCCGCCAATGCCCAAGCCTTGACGCTGGCCCAGGGTATAAAAGCTCAGGCCCACATGTTTGCCAATCGTGCGGCCGGTGGGGTCCTTGATCGGGCCGGGTTCCTTGCTGATGTAGCGGTTCAGAAATTCGCGGAATGGCCGCTCGCCAATGAAGCAGATACCAGTCGAATCCTTTTTCTTCGCGTTGGGCAGGCCAATCTCCTCGGCGATGCGGCGCACCTCGGTCTTGTGCAGCTCGCCCACCGGGAACAGCGTTTTGCTCAGCTGGGCCTGGTTCAGGCGGTGCAAAAAGTAGCTCTGGTCCTTGGAAGGGTCCAGGCCTTTGAGCAGTTCGTGGCGACCGCTGGATTCGTTCAGTCGTACCCGCGCATAGTGGCCGGTGGCGATCTTTTCCGCACCCAGCCGCATGGCGTGGTCCAGAAAAGACTTGAACTTGATTTCAGCGTTGCACAGGATGTCGGGGTTGGGCGTGCGCCCGGCTTGGTATTCGCGCACGAATTCGGAGAACACACGGTCCTTGTAGTCGGCCGCGAAGTTGACGTGCTCGATCTCGATGCCGATCACGTCGGCCACGGCGGCGGCATCGACAAAATCGATGTTGGAGGAGCAGTATTCGCTGTCGTCGTCATCTTCCCAGTTCTTCATGAAGATGCCCACGACCTCGTAGCCCTGCTGCTTGAGCAGGTGGGCGCTAACGGCGGAATCAACGCCGCCGGACAGACCGACGACGACACGGGTTTTGCTGGACATGCAGGGATTATCCCCGCTCGCGCCTTGTTGGTCTGGGGCGAAATTTATAATCAAGCCCTGCCCGGAAAGGACCCCATGACGGCTTCATGCACCTGGTGCCAACACCTGCGCGTCATGCTCAAGGATGTGGGCCGGGGATTTTTCATCATCTCACACAGCTCGCTGGCGATGCTGGGGGTGGGGGTGAGCGTGCTGGCCTTGACGCTGCTGATCCGCCCCGGGCTCTGGGACACCGTGCAGGAGCAAGGCCTGCAGTGGCTACGCAACAAAGAAGTGCTGGTGTCCTGGTTGCCGCAGAACACGGCCGAACGAGCTGTAGCGGTGGAGCTCAAGGATCTGCCCAAGGATCAGGCTGCGGTGGCGCAATGGCTGGCCAACAAATACCGCGTGGCGCCTGAGCCCCTTGCGGCCCTGGTGGCCGAGGCCCAGGTGCTGGGCAAGTCATCCAAGCTTTCGCCTAACCTGATTTTGGCGGTTGCGGCCATCGAGTCCAATTTCCATCCCTATGTGCAGAGCCATGTGGGGGCGCAGGGGCTGATGCAGGTCATGACCAACATCCATGAAGAAAAATACCGCCAGTACGGTGGACGTATGGCTGCGTTTGACCCGGTCATCAACATGCGGGTGGGTGTGGCGGTGCTCCAGGAGATGATTCGCCTCAAGGGCGGCTCATTGGCAGAGGGGCTGAAGTTTTACCTGGGCGGTTATGACTTGGCCGAAGATGGCGGCTATGTTGCCAAGGTCATGGCCGAAAAAGAGCGCCTGGACCAAGTGGCGGCAGGTCAAGTGGTGCCGTTTCAGTAAGCTTTTATTGGCGAACGAAAAACACCACCGTCATCACCACGCCGGTCAGCAGCACCAGTGCCCGAACATAAGCCATTGGCAAGCGCTTGGCCCAGCGTGCTCCTAGCCAGCCGCCGATCGTGGCCAGAACCATCATCCAGATGGCCTGTGGCCAGACAATGGCGCCAGCCAAGGCAAAGGCGGCCACCGACAGCAAGGACAGCACAAAGGAGTTGAGGTTTTTGAGTGCATTGACGGTGTGCAAGTGGTGCAGGCCGGTCAGGGTATACAGCGCCATCAGCAAAATGCCCAATCCGCCGTTGAAGTAACCACCATAAATTGACACCAAGAGCAAGCCTGGAATGCGGGCACGCTCGAGCTGACTGTTTTGGCTGAACCGGGCAATGGATGGGCCGATCCAGAACAAGGCTGTCGCTACCAGCAGCAACCAAGGCACCAGCCCTGAAAACAGTTTGGCAGGAGTGAGCATCAGCAAGGCCGCGCCAATCAGGCCGCCCAAGCCGGAAATGATGACGCCTGTCCAGACGTCGCGCCGGGGCAGGCTACGGATTTCTTCCTTGAAGCCCAGCACGCTGCCCAGGTAGCCCGGGCTCACGGCCATGGCGCTGGTGGCGTTGGCCTGCAAAACCGGCACGCCGGCAAACACCAAGGCTGGAAAGGTCAGGAAACTGCCGCCGCCAGCAATGGCATTGAGCACGCCGGCGCCCAGTGCGGCCGCACCGGTGACAACCCATTGAATCAAGTCAGCGTTCATGCGATCTGGTTGACCGAGGGGTCGGTGTGAATCAGGGACAAGGGGAAGCGCTGGCCACGTAGGTGGTCTTCTATGCACTGCAATACCAGTGGGCTACGGTGGCGAGCCGTGCTTTCGCGCACTTCCTGCGGGGTCATCCAGACGGTGCGCACGATGCCGGTGTCCAGCTCGCGTGTTGGATCGTGTTCGCCCAGCGTGCCGCAAAACGCAAAACGCAGATAGGTGATGTCTGCTTCGGTGGTGGTGTGGATGGAGCGGGACAGGTAGATGCCGACCAGGGCCAGAGGTTCAAAACTGTGGCCCGTTTCCTCCAACGCCTCGCGTTGGCAGCCGTCCATCGGCGACTCGCCCGGGTCGAGGTGACCTGCGGGGTTGTTCAGGCGCAGGCCATCGGCGGTGTGTTCTTCGACCAAAAGGTAGCGGCCATCATGTTCAATGATGGCGGCGACAGTGACGTTCGGTTTCCAACGCAAATCCATGGGCTCGATTATCGACCTTGCATGGGGCAAATGCTGAGTGTGAAGTCGAAGGATTTTTGCTAAAAAGTCACTGTGTAAGCTTTTATATATTTGTAATCGCTTATATTTGAATGTTCTAGGGCTTCAAGCGGCCCGATCTATCAACAACAGGAGACGCTCCATGCGCATTGGCGTTCCGCGCGAGATATTCCCCGGTGAAAAACGGGTAGCCACTGTTCCCGATGTCGTGACCAAGCTGGTCAAGCTCGGCTTTGAGGTGGTGATTGAAAAAGGTGCCGGTGAATTGGCTGATCTGTCTGATGCGGCTTATGTCGACGTTGGCGCCAGTATTGCTGCTGATGCGGCTGCGCTTTGGAGTGGCTG
Organism: Limnohabitans sp.; assembly: GCF_038134685.1. GTDB lineage: Bacteria > Pseudomonadota > Gammaproteobacteria > Burkholderiales > Burkholderiaceae_C > Limnohabitans_A. The sequence continues at coordinate 14,859 of NZ_JAYPVP010000007.1, forward strand.
TGACATCGTCTTCAAGGTGCGGCCGCCTACGTCCGAAGAAGTGGGGCAAATGCGCCCTGGTCAGACCTTGATTGGTTTTGTCTGGCCGGCCCAGAACCCTGAGTTGATGCAGCAGCTGGCTGCTCAAAAAGTCACTGTGCTGGCCATTGACGCGCTGCCTCGTACCCTCAGCCGCGCGCAAAAAATGGATGCGCTGACCTCCATGGCCGGTGTGAGCGGTTACCGCGCGGTCGTTGAAGCGGCCAACGCCTTTGGCCGTTTCTTCAACGGCCAGATCACGGCCGCGGGCAAGGTGCCCCCGGCCAAGGTCTTCATTGCCGGTGCTGGCGTGGCGGGGCTTGCCGCCATCGGCGCGGCCGCCAGCCTGGGCGCCATCGTGCGCGCTAACGACACCCGCGCCGAAGTGGCCGACCAAGTGGTGTCGCTCGGTGGTGAGTTCGTCAAGGTTGATTACGAAGAGGAAGGCTCGGGCGGCGGCGGTTACGCCAAGGTCATGAGCGAAGGCTTCCAGGCCGCGCAGCGCGCCATGTACGCGCAGCAGGCCAAAGAGTGCGACATCATCATCACCACCGCGCTGATCCCCGGCAAGCCTGCGCCGCGCCTGATCACCGCCGAGATGGTGCAGTCCATGAAGCCCGGCAGCGTGATCGTGGACATGGCTGCCGAGCAAGGCGGCAACTGCGAACTGACCGAACCCGGCAAGGCGGTCGTGAAGCACGGCGTGACCATCGTCGGCTACACCGACCTGGCCTCGCGCATGGCACGTCAGTCGTCCACCCTGTACGGCACCAACCTGTTCCGTTTGACGGAGGAGCTGTGCAAGACCAAGGACGGCGTCATCAACGTCAACATGGAAGATGACGCGATCCGGGGCCTGACGGTCATCAAGGACGGTGAGATCACCTGGCCCGCGCCGCCACTGGCTGCGCCGGCACCGAAACCGGCCGCCAAGCCTGCTGCTGCGGTGGCCGAGAAAAAGGGTGGTCATGGACACGGCAGCAGTGGTCCTATGTCCCTCAAGACGCTGGCTGTGGTGTTCGGAATCGGCGCCGTGGTGTTCTGGACCATGGGGGCATTTGCGCCTGCGGCTTTCCTGGGGCACTTCACCGTGTTTGTACTGGCTTGTTTCATTGGCTATATGGTTGTGTGGAATGTGACGCCGGCGCTGCACACACCGCTCATGAGCGTGACCAACGCCATCTCCAGCATCATCGTCATCGGTGCACTGGTGCAGATCCTGCCCCCCGAAGCGGGCACCAACGGTCGTCCTGACGGGCTGATCCAGTGGCTGGCCTTTGCTGGCATCGTGCTCACAGCCATCAACATGTTCGGTGGCTTCGCAGTGACCCGCCGCATGCTGGATATGTTTAGAAAATAAGAAAGAAAAGAGACGCTCATGACTTCAAGCCTGGCCACAGTCGCCTACCTCGGCGCTGCCATTCTCTTCATCCTCAGCCTGGGGGGCTTGTCCAACCCGGAAACCTCGCGCCGCGGCAATCTGTATGGTGTCATTGGCATGACGCTGGCCGTCATTGCCACCATTGTCGGCCCACGGGTGGCCGCTGCAGGGGTTCCCTGGATCATTGCGGCCTTGGTCGTTGGCGGTGGTATTGGTGTGTACGCGGCTAAAACCGTCAAGATGACCCAGATGCCCGAGCTGGTCGCGCTCATGCACAGCCTGGTCGGTCTGGCCGCCTGCTTGGTGGGCTTTGCCAGCTATGTGGACACCTCGGTCCAGTTCACCGGCGCTGAAAAAGTGATCCACGAAGTCGAGATTTACGTCGGCATCCTGATCGGCGCGGTCACTTTCTCGGGCTCGCTGATCGCCTTTGGCAAGCTCAACGGCAAGATCGGTGGAAAGCCGCTGCTGTTGCCGGCTCGCCATTGGCTCAACCTGCTGGCTCTGCTGGTCGTCATTTACTTTGGCCGTGAATTTGTCAATGCGCACGATGTGCAAAGCGGCATGCCCGCCTTGCTGGTGATGACGGTGATTGCACTGCTGTTCGGTATCCACATGGTGATGGCCATTGGTGGTGCTGACATGCCGGTGGTGGTGTCCATGCTCAACAGCTACTCGGGCTGGGCTGCTGCGGCCACCGGCTTCATGCTGAGCAATGACCTGCTGATCGTCACGGGTGCGCTCGTGGGGTCTTCGGGTGCGATCCTCTCTTACATCATGTGCAACGCGATGAACCGGAATTTCATCAGTGTGATCGCGGGTGGTTTTGGTGGTGGCGCGCCTGCCGCACCCAAGGCCGATGGCGCTGCTGCTGAGCCGCAAGGCGAAGTGGTGCCTGTCAGCGCTCTTGACACCGCCGAGCTCCTGCGTGAAGCCAAGAGCGTGATCATCGTCCCGGGCTACGGCATGGCGGTGGCCCAAGCGCAGCACACCGTCAACGAGATCGTCAAAACCTTGCGCGACAAGGGCGTGACCGTGCGCTTTGGTATCCACCCGGTGGCCGGCCGCATGCCAGGCCACATGAACGTGCTGTTGGCCGAGGCCAAGGTGCCGTACGACATCGTGCTGGAGATGGACGAGATCAACGAAGACTTTGGCGACACCGATGTTGCCATGGTGATTGGCGCCAACGACATCGTCAACCCCGCCGCTCAGGACGACCCGACCAGCCCGATCGCCGGCATGCCGGTGCTCGAAGTCTGGAAGGCCCGCACCAGCATCGTGATGAAGCGTTCCATGGCGAGCGGTTATGCCGGTGTGGACAACCCGCTGTTCTACAAAGAAAACAACCGCATGTTGTTTGGCGACGCCAAGAAGATGCTTGATGAGGTGTTGGTGGCCCTGAAGGGCTGAGCCATTCCGACCCAAATCAAGGGGCCTTTTGGCCCCTTTTTGTTGACTCGCTGTGTGCTGCGTAAGAGGGTTGGCGACACACCACTGACATTTATACGTCGAACAATGGCGACTCCCTATCCATTCAGGAGTCTTCATGTTTATGCCGAAGTCAGTTGCTGTTGTTGTTTCGATGGCTTGCACCGCCTCGTTTGCGGGTACGTTCACATTTGGTTTGTGGGGTGATATGCCTTACGCCAAAAACAAGGATGCGGCTTGGACCCAATCGGTCATCCAAAGCATCGATTCGTCGGACGTTGCATTCTCGATCTTTGATGGTGACATTAAAGATGGCAGCTCAGCCTGTACCAACGAGGTCTTTGCGCAGGCCAAAAACACGTTCAATGGCATGAAGGCACCGGTGGTGTATGTGCCTGGCGACAACGAGTGGACCGACTGTCACCGAAAAAACAATGGTGGCTGGAATAACCTGGAGCGTCTGGACACCCTGCGCAAAGTGATGTTCGAGCAGCCCGTTAGCTTTGGCCAACGCAAAATGAAATTGGAGCACCAAGATGCCCCCTTCGTTGAGAACACACGCTTTACGAGAGACGCCATCGTTTTTGTGCAGGTCAATGTCCCTGGCAGTAATAACAACCGTGTGCTTGACCAAAAAGACTGCACGAAAAAAAGCGCACGAACCTGGGCTGATTGCGAGGCGGATAACGCCGAATACGCTGTTCGCAACGTGGCGGTGAATCGTTGGATCACTGGTGCGTTTGAACAGGCACTGGCGCAGAAAGCCAAAGGCGTAGTTATCACACTGCAGGCTGATCCGGGGTTTGATTTGCCCGAGACGGAAGAGCATGACGAAGCCAAGGCCACAGGCTGGAACCGTGCCGAGTCTGGCTACAAAGACCTAATGGAAACCGTCATTTCTCAAACGCAGAAATTCAAAGGTCAAGTGTTGTTCGTGCACGGCGATACACACGTTTTCAAGTTGGATAAGCCTCTGCATCAGCCCCTGAACCTGTTGCCGAACTTCACGCGGCTGCAAACCTTTGGCAGCCCCAACAACCATTGGGTGCATGTGAGTGTGGATACAAAGCGCCCCGAAGTGTTCACCATTCGCCCGGTGATGGTGGAGCACAAATAAATTCCCTCCGAGTGCCGAATATGAAAAAGGTGTGACGTTGCAATGAGCCAACGTCACATAAACTTCATTTGGACACAGTCTCGGTGTCACATTGACTTTCAAGAATGGAGACAGTTGCAAATGCAGCAGCTGTCTTCAATCTACAGGAGTAATTCATGAAGAAGTCAATGAGCATGATCGCTTTGGCCGTGTTGGCCGCTACCGCACAGGCGGGTGAACTGAGCGCTGGCAAGGACACCAAGTTCGAACTAAACGTTGAACTGGGCGCTTACCACCTGAGCAAAAAGGACAGCTCGGGCGTGGCCGGTAAAGACTTTCTGGGCAAGGGCATGAACCAGGTCGAGATCAAGGCATCGCATAAGCTCAACAGCGATGTCACCGTATTTGGCGAAATTGAAGTGGACTACGACCCGATCGTGGACAACAACACCGTCAAGACCGATGACGTCAAGCTGGGTTTTGCACACAAGGACTTGGGTACCTTCATGGTGGGCCAGTTCGATAGCTTCTATGAAGACAATGTGGTGGAAGCATTGGGCATTGGCCACGGTGACACCGGTGGTTTCATGACTGAGCCTGCCTCTTCTAACGATGGTAAGCATGTGCAGTACCTGAAGAAAGTCGGCAACCTGACCTTGGCTATCGACGGTACGTTCTCCAAATCCGGTACCAATACCGACACGGGCATGGCCATTGCTGCGATGTACAAACTGTCTGACCAGCTGTCCCTGACGGCTGGTTACAGCGACATCGCCAAATACAAGACCGATGACTCTACTACTGGTGACAACGCGGACAAGAAGTCCCTGGGCGTGGCTATGGTGTACAAGTTTGGCGACTCCAAGTTGACAGGCATGCACGCCCAGACCACCAGCACCAGCGACGTTAAAACCAAGTACACAGGCGTGGCGTTTACTCACAAGATGGGCGCTTTTGATGTGGGCGTTTCTGCCCAGAAAGTCAAGGCAGGCACCGCCGCCAGCCGCAACGAGTTCGGCCTGGGCTTTGGCTATGAGGTCTATAAAAACATGACCGCTTATCTGGACATCAGTCGCCTGGATAAGACCAACAAAAAAGACGATGCAGTTGAAGTTGGCGTGAAGTACGCTTTCTAAGCTTTTCCCGTATTTTCCAAAGAGTTTTGGCCCAGCATTAGCTGGGCCTTTTTTGTAGGTACAAAGGTGTCCCGATTTCAGTGTAAACCCGGATTTTCTGGCGTCAGAAATCTGTCAGTCTTGAGATAGACTGGCGACCATCAAGGAGACTCTGCTATGACCCAAGAACGTACCTGGCTCAAGAATTATCCCGAAGGCGTTCCTGCTTACATCAATCCGGACCAGTACCGCTCGCTGGTGGGCTTGATGGAAGAGAGTTTCGAGCGATATTCAGACCGGACGGCCTACAGCTTTATGGGCAAATCGGTCACCTTCGCGCAGACCGATCAAGAGAGCCGGGCCATGGCTGCCTACCTGCAGTCCTTGGGCCTGCAACGGGGGGATCGTGTTGCGGTCATGATGCCCAATGTGCCGCAGTACCCGGTGGTCGTGGCAGCCATTTTGCGTGCGGGTATGGTGGTGGTGAACGTCAACCCGCTCTACACCGCGCGTGAGTTGGAGCATCAGCTCAAGGACTCGGGTGCACGCGCCATCATCATCATTGAGAACTTTGCTGCGACGCTGCAAAAGTGCATTGCGCAAACAGGTGTGGAGCACGTGGTTCTGGCCGCCATGGGCGATCGTTTGGGTATGCTCAAGGGCGCATTGGTCAACCATGTGGTGCGCAAGGTCAAGGCGCTGGTGCCGGCGTTTGAGTTGCCCGGTGCCGTGCGATACAACGATGCGCTGGCTCAGGGCGCCAAATTGAATCTGGACAAGCCTGACATCGGGCCGGATGACATTGCGGTTCTTCAGTACACCGGCGGCACCACCGGAGTGTCCAAAGGTGCGGTGCTTTTGCATCGCAATGTGATTGCCAATGTGCTGCAGTCCGAAGCCTGGAATGATCCGGTCATGAAAAAGGTGCCGGTCCATGAGCAGCCTACAGCTGTGTGCGCTTTGCCGCTCTATCACATCTTTGCCTTCACGGTGAACATGATGCTGTTCATGCGGGTGGGCGGGAAGAACATCCTGATTCCGAACCCGCGCGATTTTCCTGCGGTGCTCAAGGAATTGTCCAAGCACACCTTCCATAGCTTCCCGGCGGTCAACACGCTGTTCAACGGGCTGGCCAACCATCCGGACTTCGACAAGGTCAATTGGTCCAACCTGAAGATATCACTGGGCGGTGGTATGGCTGTGACACACAGTGTGGCCAAGCTGTGGCTGGAGAAGACTGGCTGCCCCATCACCGAGGGCTATGGTCTATCAGAGACCAGTCCTTCGGCGTGCTGCAATGTGCCGACCAACACTTCGTTCACAGGCACGATTGGTGTTCCCATTCCAAGCACCTGGATGAAGCTGATCGACGATGCGGGAAATGACATCACACAAGTCGGACAGGCGGGTGAAATCGTCATCAAAGGTCCGCAAGTCATGGCGGGGTACTGGCAGCGTCCCGACGAGACTGCCCGCGTGATGACCTCTGATGGCTACTTCAAGTCAGGCGATATTGGCACGTTGGACGAGAACGGCTTTTTCAAGATCGTGGACCGTAAAAAGGATATGATTTTGGTCAGCGGTTTCAATGTTTATCCCAATGAGGTCGAGGATGTGGTGTCTTCGTGCCCCGGTGTGTTGGAGTGTGCCGCTGTTGGCGTGCCTGACGAACGCATGGGCGAGGCCGTGAAGCTGGTGGTGGTGCGAAAGGATCCCGCCTTGACTGAAGGGGCGGTGCTGGCGCATTGCAAGGAAAACCTCACGGCCTACAAGCAGCCGCGCATTGTGGAGTTTCGCAATGAACTGCCCAAAACACCCGTGGGCAAGATCCTGCGTCGTGAGTTGCGCAGTGCCAGCTGATCCTGGGCTGTTCTACACTTGCCAAGGCGACCTGCGGGTCGCCTTTATCTTGTCTGGAGAACACGAATGGTGATTGGCATCATGGGTGCCCTGCACGAAGAGCTGGCAGGCATGCTTGAGGCGATGCCCGATGAGCGGCGACAGCAAGTGGCCGGACGCACTTTCTGGTGCGGACGCTGGCAGGGACAGGAGGTGGTGGCAGTGCTTTCCCGTGTGGGCAAAGTGGCGGCCGCGACCACGGCGACTGCTCTGATTGAGCGCTTCGGGGTCAATCAAATTGTTTTTACCGGTGTGGCCGGCGGCATTGGCCAGGAAGTGCGTGTGGGCGATGTGGTCGTGGCCAATGGTTTTGTACAGCATGACATGGATGCCTCGCCCTTGTTTGCACGGCATGAGGTGCCACTTTATGGCCGCACGGTGTTCGAAACGGATGTGGCATTGTCTTCTCAGCTTGCGCATGCAGCCCGTGATGTTCTGGCAGATGTGGGCCGGCACGTGCAGGCGCAAAGTGTGCAGGCGTTTGCGCTGCAGCGTGCTCAATGCCACCAGGGCTTGGTGACAACAGGAGATCGTTTCGTGAGCAGTTCGGCCGAGTGCCGCGCCCTGCAGCAGGCCTTGCCGCAAGCTCTGGCCGTGGAGATGGAGGGCGCTGCAGTCGCGCAAGTGTGCTTTGATTACGGCGTGCCGTTCGCAGCGCTACGTACCATCTCGGACCGAGCCGATGACGATGCGCACACTGACTTTGGTCGCTTTGTGACCGAGGTGGCCAGCCACTACAGTGTGGCTGTGCTGTCGCAGTGGTTGCGACAGCTTACTTGAGCCAGCCGCGACGGCGGAAGTACCACATGGGCCCCAAGGCACTGGCCAGCATCAGGCCCAGCGCGTAGGGATAGCCCAGGCTCCAGTCCAGCTCGGGCATGAACTTGAAGTTCATGCCGTAGATGCTGGCGATCAAGGTCGGTGGCAGCAAAGCCACGCTGGCCACCGAGAAGATCTTGATGATCTTGTTCTGGTTGATGTTGATGAAACCGACGGTGGCATCCATCAGGAAGTTGATCTTGTCGAACAGGAAGGCGGTGTGGGAGTCCAGCGAGTCGATGTCGCGCAGGATTTGGCGGGCTTCTTCAAATTGCTCGGCATTGAGCATTTTGGAGCGCATCATGAAGCTGACAGCGCGGCGCGTGTCCATGGCGTTGCGGCGGATGCGGCCGTTCAAGTCTTCCTGGCGGGCAATGGCGCCCAGCACCTCACCAGCCAGAGCGTCGGTCACATCACCCGAGAGCACTTGTTTGCCAGCCTTTTCCAGGTGATCGTAGATGCCTTCGAGCGTGTCGGCAGAGTATTCGGCGTCAGCATCAAACAGTTTGAGCAGCACTTCCTTGGCGTCTTCGATCAGGCCGGGGGCGCGACGGGCGCGCATGCGCAGCAGGCGAAACACCGGAATGTCCTCGTCGTGGATCGAGAACAACACGCCCTGGCTGCGCAAGTTGGTGTTGTGTTGGTTCAGGATGAAAGCGCAACGTACGGTGGTGGGTTCGAACTCGTCCGCGATCAAAAAGTCAGAGCGAATGTGCAGCTCGCCGTTGTCTTCTTCGTAGAAACGGGCGGACTCTTCGATGTCCTCGTCCATCGCGTCTTCGGGGATGGACAGGCCGTAGTACTGTTTGATCCAGCGCTTTTCTTCCACCGTGGGGGACTCCAGGTCCACCCAGATCGGCTGAAAGCGTGAGAGCTCTTCCAGGGATTCGATTTCTTCCTGAAAGAGGCGTCCGTTGACGAGGGTAAAGATATTGAGCATGGCGTCTCCTGCGCAGGCCAGTTGCCAAAGGTCCAAAAGGGGCTGGGTGGGGCGTAGCTTTCAGACGAAGGGCAGATGCTCAGTTCATCCGAAAGCTACCGACTAGGGTAGCTGTCCATGACGACAATTCTCCGGAAATGGGAAAGTGCACGAATTATGGCACTTTGGTCGGGTATGTGGGCAGTGATCTGCACTGGGTGTCGGCAGTCAGGCGCACAAGCTGTTAGATTCTTGCCCTTCAAAGGAATATTCCATGACTCAGGCCCTGACGCCCAGCCGCGAGCGCTGGGTACTGCTGACGCTGGCTGGCGTTCAGTTCACCCATATTCTGGATTTCATGATCATGATGCCGTTGGGGCCGCAATTTACCCAATTACTGGGCATCAGCAATGCCCAGTTTGGTCTCTTGGTCTCGGCCTACACGTTGTCGGCAGGGGCTTCAGGCCTGATAGCCGCCATGTATGTGGATCAGTTCGACCGGAAACGTTTGCTGCTGGTTATGTACAGCTTGTTTGGCCTGGCGACGCTGGCCTGTGGCCTCGCGCCAACCTACGCGTGGTTGATGCTGGCGCGGGTGGCTGCCGGTGTATTTGGTGGCGTGCTGTCGGCCTTGTCCCAGACCATTGTGGCGGATCTGGTGCCTTTTGAACGCCGGGGGCGGGCGATGGGGGTGGTCATGACCTCGTTCTCGGTGTCAACGGTGGCAGGTGTGCCGCTGGGTCTGTTTTTGGCGGCGCACTGGAGCTGGCATGTGCCCTTTTTTGCGATTGCTCTGCTCGTGCTCGGCTTGATTGTCGTGGCTCAGCGGACCCTGCCGGTGATCGATGGTCACTTGCATCACCCACACCGCACCTCAGCCTGGGTCGGGCTTGGGCGGGTGCTGGCGGATGCCAATCACCTCAAGGCCTTTGCTTTGTCCGGGTTGATGATGTTTGCGGGCTTTACGGTCATTCCCTACATCACCATTTACCTGCAGTCCAACGCGGGCATGCGCCCAGAGCAAATCCCGTGGATTTATCTTGTGGGTGGTGCGGGCACGCTGGTGTCGGCACGCTACTTTGGGCACTTGACCGATCGTTTGGGCAAGGCGCAGACCTTCAGGCGACTGGCTGCCGTGGTGTGCGTTCCGTTGCTGTTGACCACGGTGTCAGCGGGGTTGCCGGTGTGGGCCCTGGTGGTGATTTCGACCTGCTTGTTCATCGCGATGAGTGGACGCATGATTCCGGGCATGGCCTTGATCAGCTCGGCCTCGGTGCCCCATTTACGCGGCACATTCATGACGCTCAACGCTTCGGTGCAGTCAGCAGCCATGGGGCTGGCGGCCATCGCTGGGGGCTTGATCATTGGGCGTGACGCACAAGGGCATCTGACCCATTATTGGGTCGCGGGCGTTGTGGGCGTGATGGTCAGCTTGTCTACCATCTGGATGGCTGCCAGAGTTCATGTGCATGAAGCCCCGCACCGAACCTGATCTTTTCGACGTTAACACGGCTTTGTTCAGTTGCCCATGCAAAACCGCGGCGATTCGGGGTTTACCTTGAGCCGCCTTGCTTTTCATTTCCAGCCGGCGCATAGTGAACTCAACGCGATGCGTTAAGCGCCCGATTCGGGCATTCATTACCTTGCATGACAGGAGGCCAGCCTTATGAACCTGACGATCAGTGGACACCATCTTGAAGTCACCGATGCACTGCGCAGTTATGTCACGGGCAAACTCGATCGCATCACCCGCCACTTTGACCAGGTGGTGGACGTCAAAGTGCTGTTGAGTGTTGAAAAGCAAAAGGAGAAAGAAAAGCGGCAAAAAGCCGAATGCAACATCCATGTCAAAGGCAACGATCTGTTTGCCGAGAGTGCCCACGAAGACCTGTATGCCGCGGTGGATGAGTTGATGGACAAGCTCGATCGCCAGGTGGTCAAACACAAAAACAAATTGACCGATCATCATCACGATGCGCCCAAGCGCATGATGTAAACGGCTTGACCCCATTGAATAACCGCCTTCGGGCGGTTTTTTGTTAACCGAAGAAAATAAAAGTATTCATTAATCTGTCTCAAGATGCATAAGGGTTTCCCGGGTGCATAATGCGCCCGATCATGAATCGTCTTGCATCCATCCTGCCTGTCGACCAAGTTCTGGTGTCCGTTGAGGTCACCAGCAAGAAACGTGCGTTTGAAGAAGCGGGTTTGCTTTTTGAAAGCCTGCATGGTTTGTCGCGTGCGCTGGTCACTGATAGCCTTTTTGCACGTGAACGCTTGGGTTCGACCGGGCTCGGTCACGGCGTGGCGATTCCGCATGGCCGCATCAAGGGCTTGAAAGCGCCCATGGCTGCCGTATTCCAGCTCTTGCAGCCCATTGGCTTTGATGCGCCGGACGAGCAACCGGTTCAGCTGTTGATTTTCTTGCTGGTGCCCGAGGCTGCAACCCAGAAGCACCTTGAGATCCTGTCCGAAATTGCCGAACTGCTCAGCGACGCCAGCCTGCGCGATCGTATCAAGTGCAGCGATAACCGCGATGCGCTGCATGGCCTGATTTCGGGTTGGCAATCTACACAAGCCGCTTGATGCCATGAAGCCCTCGGTCATCAGTGCAGACCTGTTGTTCGAGGACCACCGTGGCAGTCTGAAATGGCAGTGGATCGCCGGCCAAGGCGCTTCCGAGAGGCGTTTTGACGAGGTGGCCATCCGCATGGCCCGCTCGGGTGCTGACCTCGTGGGGTATTTGAATTACATCCACCCCTACCGGGTGCAGATCCTGGGTGAGCGCGAGGTGGCTTACCTGAGCAACGGCAGCGCAGAGGACTGTGCAAGGCGGATCGCCCGTATCGTGACGCTGGAGCCTCCGGTGCTTGTCTTGGCAGATGGGCAGTCTGCACCCGAGTCCCTGTTGTCCATGTGCGAGCGGGCGCAAATCCCGATGTTCGCCACCCACGAATCATCGGCCTTTGTGATTGATGTGTTGCGGGCCTATTTGTCCAAGCACTTCGCGGACCGCACCACCATGCACGGCGTGTTCATGGATATTTTGGGCATGGGGGTCCTGATCACCGGTGAGTCAGGTCTGGGCAAGAGTGAGCTTGGTCTTGAATTGATCTCGCGTGGCAACGGCCTGGTGGCTGACGATGCAGTGGATTTGTACCGCATCAACCAGACCACCATCGAGGGGCGTTGTCCTGATCTGCTCCAGAATCTGCTGGAGGTCCGTGGCATTGGTTTGTTGGACATCCGGGCCATCTTTGGTGAAACAGCGGTGCGGCGCAAAATGCGCCTGAAGCTGATCGTGCACCTGGTGCGCAAGGAAACGCTGGAGCGCGACTATGAGCGTTTACCCAGCGCACCTTTGACGCAAGAGGTCCTGGGCATTCCCGTGCGCAAGGTGGTGATTCAGGTGGTGGCGGGCCGCAACATCGCCGTGTTGGTGGAGGCTGCGGTGCGCAACACCATTTTGCAAATGCGCGGTATCGACACTTACCAGGAGTTCATCGAGCGCCAGCGCCGTGCGATGGATTGAGCGGTCTCAACGTTTGTTGGGGCAGGTCTTTCGTGTGCAGTGCGCGTAAATGCTCAGGGCATGGTCCGCGATCTCAAAGCCTTTGAGTTTGGCCACAGCTTGCTGGCGCTTTTCGATTTCGGCGTCGAAAAACTCTTCTACCTGCCCACAGTCCAGGCACACCAGATGGTCGTGGTGCTGTCCTTCGTTGAGCTCGTAGACCGCTTTGCCGCCTTCAAAATGGTTGCGGCTAAGCAGTCCGGCCTGCTCGAACTGGGTCAACACGCGGTACACCGTGGCCAGACCAATGTCGGTGTTTTCGTGCATGAGATGGCGAAACACGTCTTCTGCCGTCATGTGACGCTGGGGCCCGTGCTGAAACACCTCGAGTATTTTCAGGCGGGGGCCAGTGGCCTTGAGGCCAGAGCTTTTGAGGTCGTCGATCTGGGGCATGGGCAACAAAAGGTCACAAATGGACGGCCCAGTGCAAAACGCTGTGCCGCTACAATGGCCCGATCATAAAGGTGTCCGTACAGCCATGACAAATTCAATGACTTTCCGTCCGGTTTTGGCCAGGCTGGCCATGCTGGCGCTGTGTGCGTCGTTGGGCGCGTGCAGCAGCGTGCAAAGCTGGGTGGGGCGTGACACGTTCAAGACTTATGTGCCCGAGGTGGTTCAAGGCAACTTTGTCTCCAAAGAACAGCGTCAGGCCTTGCGTCCCGGAATGCCCAAGGCGCAAGTACGCGATATTCTGGGCACGCCCTTGATCACGAGCTTGTTCCGAGGTGAGCGCTGGGATTACGCTTTCAGCATTCGACGCCAGAATGTGGAGCCCCAACAGTTCAAACTCACCGTCTGGTTCCAGGGGGACGTGCTCGACAAGGTCGAGTCTGACGAGTTGCCCAGTGAGCAGGAGTTTGTGCAGCGCCTGGAGGGCGAGCGTAAAGCCGTCAAAGTGCCAGCCCTTCAGGCGTCGCCTGAGCAGCTGAAGGCTTATGCCGTGCCTGAAAAGGCGCAGACGCCGGCGGTCCCGCCGCCGCTGCCGTCGCAATATCCGCCACTGGAAGCGCCTGGTCGCTGACCTTTTTCCTGTTTTCTTTTGAAGTCCTCTGCATGAATTCCGAACCCAACAATCCTGCTCGCCATGCTGTTGCTGTTGCCGGCGCCTCAGGGCGTATGGGGCACATGCTGATCGAAGCCATTGCCGAGGCGGACGATTGCCGTTTGTCGGGCGCACTGGACTTGCCCACGAGTGCTGCTGTGGGGCAGGACGCGTCAGCCTGGTTGGGGCAAGCTTCTGGTGTGAAGGTGCAGGGCGATTTGCGTGCGGGACTGCAGGATTCAAAATTTTTGATTGACTTCACCCGACCCGAAGGAACGTTGGCCCATCTGAGGGTGTGCCGCGAGCTTGGCGTCAAGGCCGTGATTGGTACCACCGGCTTTACCGAGGCGCAAAAAGCCGAGATCGCAGAGATCGCCAAGCACATCGCCATCGTCATGGCGCCCAACATGAGTGTGGGTGTGAACGTGACGCTTAAGTTGCTGCAAATGGCGGCCAAGGCGCTGGCTACTGGCTACGACATTGAAATCATCGAGGCTCATCACCGTCACAAGGTCGACGCTCCCAGTGGCACCGCGCTGAAAATGGGCGAGGTGATTGCAGACGCGATTGGCCGCGACCTCAAAGAGTGTGCGGTGTACGAGCGCTATGGCCACACCGGCGAACGTGACCCGTCCACCATTGGCTTCTCCACCATCCGCGGCGGTGATATTGTGGGAGACCACACTGTGCTGTTTGCCGGCACAGGTGAGCGCATCGAGGTGACCCACAAATCGTCGAGTCGCGCCACCTATGCTCAGGGCAGTTTGCGTGCCGTGCGCTTCCTGGCGGGGCAAGACCGCGGCCTGTTCGACATGTTCGACGTGCTGGGGCTGAACTGAGGCCTGGACCATGTGGAACTTCTGGCTGACTGCAGACCTGCTGAGCCGGATGTTGGCGGTGACTTTGCTGCTCATGTCGGTGGCGAGCTGGGTCGTGATTGTGTGGAAGGGCTGGCTGCTGACACGCACTGCCCGTGCCGTGCCCAAGGCTGTTTCAGCTTTTTGGGCTTCAGCAGACTTTGATGCGGGACGTATCCAGGCCACCCATTGGGACCCGGCGGTGGGACTGTTGTTGCAATCTACGGTATTGCCCGTCAGCGGAACGTTGGTGGTGGTGGGCCGTGTGCGTGCGCGGTTGACGCGTGCGTTGCGCGATGCACTTGCGCAATGCAGTCATCGCTTGCAGTGGGGGCAGACTGTGCTGGCTTCCGTGGGGGCGACCGCTCCATTTGTGGGCTTGTTGGGCACGGTCTGGGGGATCTACCATGCACTGACCGGATTGGGCCAGGCCACTGATTTGACGCTGGACCAGGTCGCCGGTCCGGTGGGTGAAGCACTGGTCATGACCGCCATGGGTTTGGCAGTGGCTTTGCCCGCTGTGCTGGCCTATAACTTTCTCGGGCGCCGTGCATCAGCCATTGAAGCCGAGCTCGAAGGTTTTGCGCACGATGTGCTGGAATTGCTGGCGACCGAGGAGGCTTGAATGGCTTTCGGACGTTTGAGGCGCCAGGCCCCGGCGGCCCCGATGAAAGAAATCAACGTTACGCCCATGGTGGACGTGATGCTGGTGCTGCTCGTGATTTTCATGGTCACTGCGCCCTGGTTGGGTCGAGCCTTGCATTTGGAGTTGCCCTCTGCCCAAGCGTCGAGTGCCGTGCAAACGGCGCCTGTGCTGGACATTGGCATCAAGGCAGATGGTACGTTGTGGCTCAACCGTGAAGCTGTGGCCTGGGCCGATTTGCCAGGGCAGCTCAAGCAGTGGACTCTCGCTTCCCGGGGTGAATCGCCGTCTGTGCGTTTGGCCGCCGATGCCAGTGTGAAATATGAGCAGATTGTTCGGGTGATGGATGTGTTGCAACAAAACGGTCTGGGACAGATCGGTTTCCTGACCAGTCCGGCCCTCAAGCCCTGAAAGCGCCGTGAATGGGGTCGCCCACCTTCTACAATCGGGGCATCATGCAAGACAAGTACAACCATCAGGCCATCGAAGCCGCCGTACAGGCCCGCTGGGCCTCCAAAGATGCTTACCGCGTCACTGAAGACGCCAGCAAGCCCAAGTTCTACGCCTGCTCCATGCTGCCCTACCCCAGTGGCAAGCTGCACATGGGCCACGTGCGCAACTACACCATCAACGACATGCTCACGCGCCAGCTGCGCATGCGCGGCTACAACGTGCTGATGCCCATGGGCTGGGACGCCTTTGGCCTGCCCGCCGAAAACGCCGCACTCAAGAACAAGGTGCCGCCGGCCCAGTGGACGTACGACAACATCGCCTACATGAAAAAGCAGATGCAGGCGATGGGCTTGGCCATCGACTGGTCGCGTGAAGTCGCCACCTGCAACCCCGACTATTACAAGTGGAACCAGTGGCTGTTCCTCAAGATGCTCGAAAAGGGCATCGCCTACCGCAAGACGCAAGTCGTCAACTGGGACCCAGTGGACCAGACCGTGCTGGCCAACGAGCAGGTCATTGACGGCCGTGGCTGGCGCACCGGTGCACTGGTGGAAAAGCGCGAGATTCCTGGCTACTACCTCAACATCACGGCCTACGCCCAAGAGCTGCTGGACCATGTGCAGATCGGAAACGAGAAGGCGACGCTGGACGGTTGGCCCGACAAAGTCCGTCTGATGCAGGAAAACTGGATCGGCAAGAGCGAGGGCGTGCGCTTTGCGTTCACGCACGACATCAAGGATGCCGCTGGTCAATTGATCGGTGACGGCAAGATGTACGTCTTCACGACGCGCGCCGACACCATCATGGGCGTGACGTTTTGCGCCGTGGCGGCCGAGCACCCGCTGGCGCTGCATGCCGCGGCCAGCAACCCGACCTTGGCTGCCTTCCTGGAAGAGTGCAAGACCGGTGGCACCACCGAGGCCGAGCTGGCCACGCAAGAGAAAAAGGGCATGCCCACCGGCTTGTTCGTCACGCACCCTTTGACGGGCGCAAAGGTCGAGGTCTGGGTTGGCAACTATGTGCTGATGAGCTACGGCGATGGCGCCGTGATGGGCGTGCCTGCACACGACGAGCGTGACTTTGCGTTCGCCCTCAAGTACCAGCTGCCGATCAAGCAAGTCGTGTCCGTCAAGGACCAGGCTTTCGATGCCAGTGCCTGGCAAGAGTGGTACGGCGACAAGCAAAACTGCGTGTGCGTCAACTCCGGCGAACTCGATGGCCTGAACCAGAAAGCCGCTGTCAACAAGGTGGCCGAGCTGCTCGCTGCCAAAGGCCTGGGCGAGAAGAAAACCACCTGGCGTCTGCGCGACTGGGGCATCAGCCGCCAGCGCTACTGGGGCACGCCGATCCCGATCATCCATTGCGACGAGCACGGTGCGGTGCCGGTGCCCGAAAAAGACCTGCCGGTGGTGCTGCCGCAAGACTGCATTCCTGACGGCTCTGGCAACCCGCTGCACAAGCACGAAGGCTTCCACGCGGGCGTGACCTGTCCGGTGTGCGGCAAACCTGCCCGCCGCGAGACCGACACCATGGATACCTTTGTGGATTCGTCCTGGTACTTCATGCGCTATTGCGATCCGACCAATCCCGACAAGATGGTGGCCGAGGGTGCGGATTACTGGATGCGGGACCAAAACAATGCCACTGGCGGCAGCGGCATGGACCAATACATCGGCGGCATCGAGCACGCCATCCTGCACCTGCTGTACGCGCGCTTCTGGACCAAGGTCATGCGCGATCTGGGCCTGGTCAAGGTCGATGAGCCCTTCAGCAAGCTGCTCACCCAGGGCATGGTGCTCAACCACATCTACTCGCGCCGCACCGCCAAGGGCGGCAAGGACTACTTCTGGCCACACGATGTCGAGCATGTGCTGGGTGATGACGGCAAGATCGTGGGTGCCAAGCTCAAGAACGAAGCCGAGAGTGGCGACGGCCGTCTGCCTGTGGGCACGCCCATCGACTACGAAGGCGTGGGTACCATGTCCAAGTCCAAGAACAACGGCGTGGACCCGCAGGACCTGATCGAAAAATACGGCGCCGACACCGCCCGCCTGTACACCATGTTCACCGCGCCGCCCGAAGCCACGCTGGAGTGGAATGACGCGGCGGTGGAAGGCAGCTACCGCTTCCTGCGCCGCGTGTGGAACTTCGCGGCCAAGAATGAAGCCTTGCTCAAGAAGGGCATTGCGGTGGATCGCAGCCAACCTGTGGAATTCGGCAAGGCCGCCAAGGCGCTGCGTCTGGACATCCACACCGTGCTCAAGCAGGCCAATTACGACTACGAGCGCATGCAGTACAACACCGTCGTCTCGGCGGTGATGAAGATGCTCAACACGCTCGAAGACGTGCAACTGTCTGACAGCGCCGAAGATGCCGCCGCGCTGGCCGAGGGCTTCTCGATCCTGCTGCGCGTGCTCTACCCGGCCTGTCCGCACATCACCGATGAGCTGTGGACCGATCTGGGCTACGCCGCCTGCTGCGGTGACCTGCTCGATGTGGCCTGGGCGGGTGTCGACGAGTCTGCCCTGCAGCGCGACGAGATCGAACTCATGCTGCAGGTCAACGGCAAGCTGCGTGGCGCCGTTCTGGTGCCTGCCAGCGCTGACAAGGCTGCAATTGAAGCTGCTGCACTGGCCAGTGAAGCCTTTGCCAAGGCCGCCAATGGCGCAGCAGCCAAAAAAGTCATTGTGGTGCCGGGTCGTTTGGTTAACGTGGTGGTCTGATGCAAAGCGCTCGTCGCCACTTTCTTTGGGGTTTGGCAGCTGTGGCCTTAAGTGGCTGCGGCTTCAAACTGCGCGAAGGGGGTGACTTTGCTTTTCGCAAACTGTTTGTCAATTTTCCGCAAGACCCGTTGGGCGTGGAGTTGCGCAGACACTTGTTGGGCACAGGCAAGCTGGAGTTGATCGAAGACCCCAAGCGCATGCGCGAGGCCGATGCCACGCTGGACATCCTTTCTCAAAACCGCCAGCGGGTGATTGTGGGTGTTAACGCTTCCGGTCAGGTCCGAGAGGTGCAGCTGCGACTGAGTGTTGGTTTTCGCCTGCGCGATGCCCAGGGCGTGGAGTGGCTGGAGCCAGTGACGCTGCAAATGGAGCGTGATCTCAGTTACGCGGAAAGCGCGGCACTGTCCAAAGAGATTGAAGAGGGCCTGACTTACCGCAGCATGCAGTCGGACATTGTCGGCCAGATCATGCGTCGTCTGGCGGCTGTGCGCCGCCGCGGCTGAGGCGTTGAGCATGCAGCTGACTGTCGCTCAATTGCCTGCGCATTTGCAAAAAGGTTTGCGTCACCTGTATGTATTGCATGGGGATGAGCCTTTGCTGATGCAAGAGGTTGCCGACGCCATTCGCAATCTGGCACGAACGCAGGGTTACACCGAACGCACGGTGTACACCGTGCAAGGCGCGCATTTTGACTGGAGCGAGGTGCTGGCCGCTGGGGGGGCGCTCAGCCTTTTTGCAGACAAGCAATTGGTTGAAATTCGCATCCCGTCGGGCAAACCTGGCAAGGACGGCAGCGCCGCCCTGCAAAATCTGGCCGAAGGCGCGCCGCAGCAGGAAGACACACTGACCCTGATCACACTGCCCCGGCTGGACGCAGCCACGCGCAAGAGCGCCTGGTTTGCGGCGCTGGAGCAATCGGCGGTATCCATTGCCGTGGACACTGTGGAGCGCAATGCCTTGCCCGCGTGGATCGCCCAGCGTTTGCAGCAGCAAGGCCAGTATGTGCAATCGGGCGAGCAGGGGCAACAGGCCTTGCAATTTTTTGCAGACCGGGTGGAAGGCAATTTGCTGGCCGCCCATCAGGAAATCCAGAAGCTGGCACTGTTGCACCCACCGGGTGAGCTGACACTGCAAGCTATTGAAGCTGCGGTCCTCAACGTGGCCCGCTATGACGTGTTCAAGCTTTCCGAGGCGGTGCTGTCGGGCAATATCCTGCGCGTGCATCGCATGCTCGAAGGCCTGCAGGCTGAGGGCGAAACGCCGGTGCTGGTGCACTACACCTTGGGCGAAGACATTCGCGCCCTCAAACGCGTCAAAGACGCAGTGGTTGCAGGCAAGCCCATGCCCATGGCGCTGCGTGAGCAGCGGGTCTGGGGCGTGCGTGAGCGCCAATTCGAGCGGGTGATGCCACGCTTGTCCGTGGCGCGCCTGCAAGGCTTGTTGCAGGCGGCGCACCAGGTCGATGGCGTGGTCAAGGGTCTGAAAACACCTGGTTGGCCTGCCGACGCATGGCAAGCGCTGGAGCGATTGGCTTTGCGTCTTGCACATCTGTGCGCTGTCCGTTGAGTGGCAGACCTCCGGCAGGGGGTGTGAGAAAATGAATCTCATGAATGCTCTCGATACAGCTCAATACATGGCGGCTTTGGGCGCGCAGGCCAAAGAGGCCAGCGCAGCCATGGCCAAAGCCTCTGCGGCCCTGAAAAACCGGGCGCTGCTTGCGCTGGCCGATTTGCTGCGTGCCAACACAGACAGTCTGCAGGCCGACAACGCCAAAGACCTGGAGCGTGCACGCGCTGCCGGCCTGGCTGAGCCCATGGTGGATCGTCTCAAGCTCGCGCCCAAGGTCATTGAAACCTGTGCCTTGGGCTGCGAGCAGTTGGCCGCCATGCCCGACGTGATTGGCGAAATCATCGGCATGAAACAGCAACCCAGCGGCATTCGCGTGGGTCAGATGCGGGTGCCTATTGGCGTGTTCGGCATGATTTTCGAGAGCCGTCCTAACGTGACCATCGAAGCGGCCAGCCTGTCGATCAAGAGCGGTAATGCCTGCATTTTGCGTGGTGGCTCTGAAGCCATTGAATCGAACAAGGCCCTGGCCTTGCTGGTGCAGCAGGCACTGGCGCAAGCGGGTCTGCCGCAAAACGCGGTGCAACTGGTGCAAACCACCGACCGTGCGGCTGTGGGGCAACTCATTGCGATGCCCCAGTTTGTGGATGTGATCATTCCGCGTGGCGGCAAGGGCTTGATCGAGCGCATCAGCGCCGAGGCCAAGGTGCCGGTCATCAAACACCTGGACGGCAACTGCCACACCTATGTGGATGATCCCTGCGACATCGCCATGGCGATCAAGGTGGCCGACAACGCCAAGACGCAAAAATACAGCCCTTGCAACGCCAGCGAAAGCCTGCTGGTGGCACGCGGTGTGGCGGCCGAGTTCCTGCCCAGGATCGGCGCCGTTTACGCGGGCAAGGGCGTGGAAATGCGCTGCTGTCCTGAAGCGAAGCAGATCCTGGCCAATGTGCCGGGGGCGAACCTGAAGGACGCCACCGAGCAGGACTGGTTCGAGGAATACCTGGCGCCCATCATCAGCGTCAAGGTGGTGGCGGGTCTGGACGAGGCGATTGCCCACATCAACCACTACAGCAGCCACCACACCGAAGCCATCCTCACGCGTGACCACATGCACGCCCAGCGCTTTTTGCGCGAGGTGGACTCGTCGAGCGTGATGGTCAACGCCAGCACCCGTTTCGCCGACGGTTTTGAATATGGGCTTGGTGCCGAGATCGGCATCAGCACTGACAAATTCCACGCCCGCGGACCCGTGGGTATCGAAGGTCTGACTTCGCTCAAGTACGTGGTGCTGGGCGAGGGTGAAGTGAGGAGTTGATATGGTTCCGCATCTGGTCACGGCGCTCACGGGCCCCATCAACGAGCTTGAGCAACGCATCCTGGATTCGATGCCTGCCATCGAGCGCTGGTTCCGTCTGGAGTGGATGGAGCACACCCCGCCCATTTACTCGTCGGTGGACATTCGCAATGCCGGTTTCAAGCTCGCGCCGGTGGACACCAACCTCTTTCCCGGTGGCTGGAATAACCTGACCAACGAAATGTTGCCCTTGGCGGTGCAGGCAGCGCAGGCAGCTATCGAGAAGATTTGCCCTGAGGCCAAAAACCTGCTGATCATTCCCGAGAACCACACACGCAACACCTTCTACCTGAGCAATGTGCTGCAGCTGCAGCGTATCTTTCACATGGCGGGCCTGAATGTGCGCATCGGCTCGATCAACCCCGAGATCAAGGAGCCGACTGAAATCGCTTTGCCAGGCGGCGAGACGGTGCTGCTCGAACCCGTGCAGCGCACGCGCCACCGCCTGGGCTTGCAGCACTTCGACCCCTGCACCATCTTGCTGAACAACGACTTGTCCGCAGGGGCCCCGGGCATTCTGGAAGATCTGCACGAGCAGTACCTTTTGCCGCCTTTGCATGCAGGTTGGAGCGTACGTCGCAAGAGTACCCATTTCCAGAGCTACGAAGAGGTGACCAAGCGCTTTGGCAAGATGCTGGGCATCGACCCATGGCTGATCAACCCCATGTTCAACCAGTGCGGTGAAGTCAACTTTGCCGAAGGCACAGGCATGGAGTGCCTGCGCAGCAATGTGGACGCCTTGCTCACCAAGATCAAGCGCAAATACAAGGAATACGGCATCAACGAAAAGCCTTTCGTCGTGGTCAAAGCCGACAACGGGACTTACGGCATGGGCATCATGACGGTGCGCGATGTGACCGACTTGGATCAGCTCAACCGCAAGACGCGCAACAAGATGAACGTCATCAAGGATGGCCAAACCGTGAGCGATGTGATCATCCAGGAGGGGGTCATCACCCACGAGTTGATGAACGATGCTGTGGCCGAGCCAGTGGTCTACATGATGGACCGCTATGTGGTTGGCGGTTTCTACCGCGTGCACGCGGACCGTGGCGTGGACGAAAACCTCAATGCTCCAGGGGCCAGTTTTGTACCCCTGGCATTCGAAGAGAGTGCTCACTTACCTCAGCCGGGCGTCAAGCCCGGTGTCAGCGTGCCTAATCGTTTTTACATGTACGGGGTGGTCGGACGTCTGGCCATGCTCGCTGCCAGCTACGAGCTCGAAGCAACAGATCCAGAAGCGGAGAACTTTGACGTTTGATGCGGGAGCGGATTAAGTTGCTGCGCTGCAACATTTTCTCCTAACCGGTTTAAATCTTTCTGGACAGGCGCACAATAGCGCCATGTCTGACTTCGGCTCCTGTTTTGCGCAAGGAGCCCCTGATTTGTGTCTTCTTCCCGTTCAAACTTAGCTGCACTGACTTTGGGCGCCATTGGCGTGGTGTACGGTGACATCGGCACCAGCGTGCTGTATGCCGTCAAAGAGGTGTTTGGTTCTGGCCATGTCGATTTCACCCCTGCCAATGTGTTTGGTGTGCTGTCGCTGTTTGTCTGGACCTTGACCACGATTGTGTCGGTCAAGTATGTGCTGCTGGTGCTGCGCGCAGACAACCATGGCGAGGGTGGCCTGGTGGCGATGTTGGCGCTGGCCTCTCAGTCGGTCAAGGACCGGCCCGCTTTGCGCCGGCGCTTGTTGTTCATCGGCGTGTTTGGCACCTGCCTGTTTTATGGCGATGGCGTCATCACCCCTGCCATTTCGGTGCTGTCTGCAGTTGAGGGTCTGGAGGTCATTTCTCCCAACTTCAAGAAGATGGTGATCCCGCTGACCCTGCTGATTTTGCTGGCCCTGTTTTGGGTGCAAAAGCGGGGCACGGCCGGCATCGGCAAGTTTTTCGGGCCCATCACCCTGATCTGGTTTGCGGCCCTGGCCGTCAGTGGTGTGGCGCAGATCGTCCAGTATCCAGCCATTTTGTGGGCCTTGAGTCCGCACCATGCCCTGGGCTTCATCTGGCATAACCCGGGCACGACCTTTGTCATTCTGGGTGCTGTGGTGTTGTGTGTGACAGGGGCCGAGGCCTTGTACGCAGACATGGGTCACTTTGGCAAAAAGCCGATCCGACTGGCCTGGTTCGCCGTGGTGATGCCTAGCCTGATCATCAACTACTTTGGGCAAGGGGCCTTGTTGCTGTCCAATCCCGAAGCGGTTAAAAATCCGTTTTTCCTGATGATGCCTGAGTGGGCTTTGATGCCGATGGTGGGCCTGGCCACGCTGGCCACGGTGATTGCCTCACAGGCGCTGATTTCCGGTGCGTTTAGCGTCACCAAGCAGGTGATTCAACTGGGTTACCTGCCGCGTTTGCATGTGCAGCACACCAGCGAGCACGAAACAGGTCAGATTTACATGCCTTTTGTAAATTGGGGTTTGTTTGTGGCGATTGTGCTGGCGGTGCTGATGTTCAAATCCTCCAGCAACCTGGCGTCGGCCTACGGCATTGCGGTGTGTACAGACATGATGATCACCACGGTGTTGACCTTCTACGTCATCCGTTATGGATGGAAGATGCCACTGGCATTGTGCGTGGGTGCCACAGGGTTTTTCTTTGTTGTGGATTTGGCGTTCTGGTCATCGAACATGCTCAAGCTGTTTGAGGGGGGCTGGTTCCCGCTGTTCATCGGTGGGTCCATCTTCATGTTGATGCTGACCTGGAAAGAGGGGCGGCGTTTGCTCAACCAGTCCTTGCAGTCTGACTCACTCAAATTAGGCGATTTTCTGGAAGCGGTTTTTGTGGAGCCGCCCACCCGTGTTGCGGGTTCGGCCGTGTTCCTGACCGCAGAACCAGGGGTGGTGCCCAATGCCTTGTTGCATAACCTCAAGCACAACAAGGTGCTGCATGAACAAAACCTGTTTGTGACGGTCCGCCACCACGAAGTGCCCTGGATTGATCGGGATGGACGCCTGGAAATCCAGCCTTTGGGCCACGACAGCTGGCAGGTGCTGGTGCACTATGGTTTCAAGGACGATGTGGATTTGCCCAAGGCACTGGAGGGGGTGCAGGGCCTGAGCTATCCGCTGGACTTGATGAGCACCAGTTACTTCTTGTCGCGCGATATTGTGGTGCCTACCGTCGGCGGCGGCATGACGCCCTGGCGCGAAAAGCTGTTTGCGCAGATGCACCTCAACGCCAGCCCGGCTGCCGAGTTCCTGAACCTGCCCAGCAACTCGGTGGTGGAGCTGGGCTCGAAGATCGAAATTTAAGCGCTGTAGCGCCCCAGCTTCAGGGGCGCTGGCCCATGGCTTCACCCATGCGGATGGGGCGGGCAGGTGTCCAGTCTGTGGGCAGTTGCCACGTGCCTTGTGGCATCAGCAAGACAACCGTCGAGCCCAGCAGGAAACGGCCCATCTCCTCGCCCTTGTCCAGGTTGATGTTACCCATCTCGTAAGTCCACTCGCGCACCTGTCCCGGACGCGGCGGGTTGACTACGCCGTGCCACACGGTGGCCATACTGCCCACAATCGTGGCGCCCACCAGCACCATGACAAACGGACCGAACTCGCCCTCGAACACGCACACCACGCGTTCGTTGCGTGCAAACAGGCCAGGCACACCGCGGGCGGTGGTCGGGTTGACCGAAAACAGATCGCCCGGCACATGGATCATGCGCGTCAAGCGACCGGCGCAGGGCATGTGGATGCGGTGGTAGTCGCGCGGGCTCAGGTACAGGGTCGCAAAGGTGCCGTTGGTGAATGCAGCGGCCAGAGCAGCATCGCCACCGACCAGCGTCTGCGCTGTGTAGCTGTGGCCCTTGGCCTGGAAAATACGATCCCCGTCAATGACGCCGCACTGGCTGATGGCCCCGTCCACCGGGCTGACAAAGTCGCTGTCCGCGAGAGGGCGCGCGTTTGCACGCAGAGGACGCGTGAAGAACGCATTGAAGCTGGGGTAGCTGGCGGTGTCCGGGTTGGCCGCTTCGGCCATGTTCACGTTGTAGCGACGCACAAAGCGATTGATGATCGCCGTGGTCGTGGAGCCCCATTGTTGACCAGCGACCCAGCCCGCAAAAGCTGTCAGGGTCTGTTTGGGGATCAGGTATTGGGGCACAACCGCCAGGCGGTCAGAAAAAGAACTGGACATGAAGCAGACGCCAAGGCGATATCAGGAGATCCTGAATTTTATCGGTCCAAGGCACAATCAGGGCATGAATCCGACTTTGTTATCGGTCAACCACCTGGCCAAACGCTATGGCGACCAGACGGTGGTCAATGACCTGAGTTTCCACATCGAGCCCGGCGAATGCCTGGGCGTGATCGGCCCCAACGGGGCGGGCAAGACCACCACCATCCGCATGTGTCTGGGCCTGTCCGAACCGGATGGCGGTGCCATCACCTACTTTGGTGACCGGCACATGCCTGGCGATGCCCTGACCATCAAGGCCCGCCTGGGCGTGGTGGCACAGATGGATACGCTGGATCCGGACTTCACCGCGGCAGAAAACCTCCTGGTTTTTGGCCGCTACTTCGGCCTGCCTGACCGGGTGATCCGCGAGCGCATTCCACAACTGCTGGAGTACGCCGCGCTCTCACACAAAGCGGATGCCAAGCCGGGGCAGCTGTCAGGCGGCATGAAGCGGCGGCTGAGTTTGGCTCGTGCTTTGATCAACGCGCCCGACTTGCTGCTGCTAGATGAGCCCACCACCGGGCTGGACCCGCAGGCCCGTCACCTCATGTGGGAGCGCCTGCAGGTGCTGCTGCAACAAGGCAAATCGATTTTGCTGACCACCCACTTCATGGACGAGGCCGAGCGGTTGTGCAACCGCCTGCTGGTGCTCGACCACGGCCGCAAGATCGCCGAGGGCAAGCCGCGTGACCTGATCGCCGAGCACCTGGAGCCCGAAGTGGTCGAGGTCTTTGGCCAGGGCGCCGTGCCCCTGGCGCAAGAGGCCAGCCTGCAGGCGCTGGCCAGCCGCATCGAGGTCAGCGGCGAGACCATCTTCTTCTACACCCGCGACAACCAACCCCTGCTGGCCGCCCTGCAGGCCTGGCCACAGCTGCGCACCCTGCACCGTCCTTCCAACCTGGAAGACCTGTTCCTGAAACTGACCGGGCGCCAGATCCGGGAGGAAGGCTGATCATGAGCCAAATCCAGAACAATCTATGGGCCGCGCCGCGCCTGTCCATGCGTTGGTGGCCGGTGTTTCGACGCAACTTCCTGGTGTGGCAAAAGCTCGCCATCCCCAGCCTGGTGGGCAACATCGCCGAACCGCTGATGTGGCTGGTCGCCTTTGGCTACGGCCTGGGCTCGTTGGTCGGGCAGATCGAGCTGGGCGGCGAGAAAGTGCCCTACATCCTCTTCTTGGCCAGCGGCAGCATCTGCATGAGCGCCATGAATGCGGCGACCTTTGAGGCGCTGTACTCGGCGTTTTCGCGCATGCATGTGCAAAAAACCTGGGACGGCATCATGAACGCCCCGGTGCGCCTGGACGACGTGGTGCTGGCCGAAATGCTCTGGGCCGCTTTCAAATCGCTGTTCACCGTGACCGCCATCCTGGGCGTGATGCTGGCCCTGGGCATCAGCCACAGCCCCAAACTGCTGGTGGCCTGGCCCGTGCTGCTGGGCGTGGGCATCACCTTCAGCTGCATGGCGCTGATCTTCAACGCGCTGGCCAAGGGCTATGACTTTTTTACTTACTACTTCACCCTGTTTCTGACGCCCATGATGTTCCTTTCCGGCATCTTTTTCCCGCGTGATCAGTTGCCGCCACTTGTGCGCTTGCTTGCCGATTGGCTCCCGCTGTCGGCGGCGGTGGATCTGGTGCGGCCCTTGTTCCTGGACCGCTGGCCCGAACATGCGCTACGCCACGGCCTTGTGCTGACGGTTTTCGCGGGTGTGTCGTTTTGGGTTGCACTTGCCCTGACCCGCAAGCGTTTCAGGAGTTGAGTGGGTGACAGCCTGTCAGCAAGGGCGGCGTGGACAGCGGCTAAGATGGATCCGTAGCCATTTATTTCAGACATTCGAGGACGAACATGAGCATTCAAACCGTAGGTATTGTGGGCGCAGGCACCATGGGCAATGGCATTGCACAGGCGTGTGCTGTGTCGGGCGTGAACGTGGTGATGGTGGATATTTCCGAAGCTGCCGTGGCCAAGGGCCTGGCCACTGTGGCCAGTAGCCTGGATCGTCTGATCAAGAAAGAAAAAATCAGCGAAGCTGACAAGGCCGCTGCACTTTCCCGCATCAAGGGCAGCACCCAATACGAAGACCTCAAAGACACACAGCTGGTGATTGAGGCTGCCACCGAAAACGAGCAGATCAAGGTCAAGATCCTGCAGCAACTTGACCAGCTGCTGGCGCCCGAGACCATCATCGCGTCCAACACCTCTTCCAT
This sequence comes from Limnohabitans sp., assembly GCF_038134685.1. Taxonomy (GTDB): domain Bacteria; phylum Pseudomonadota; class Gammaproteobacteria; order Burkholderiales; family Burkholderiaceae_C; genus Limnohabitans_A. The sequence goes on from NZ_JAYPVP010000007.1 coordinate 42,136, forward strand.
TTCCATCACCAAGCTGGCCGCGACGACCGGCCGTGCAGACCGCTTCATCGGCATGCACTTTTTCAACCCGGTGCCCATGATGGCGCTGGTGGAAATCATTCGTGGTCTGCAAACCAGCGATGCCACGCACGACGCGGTTCACGCACTGGCCACGGCTTTGGGCAAGACGCCGATTACCGTGAAGAACGCGCCTGGCTTTGTGGTCAACCGCATTCTGGTGCCCATGATCAACGAGGCGTTTTATGTGCTGGCCGAAGGCCTGGCCTCGCCCGAAGACATCGACGCCGGCATGAAGCTGGGCACCAACCAGCCCATCGGTCCGCTGGCGCTGGCAGACATGATCGGTATCGACGTCTGTCTGGCCGTGATGGAAGTCTTCCTCAAGGAGTTTGGCGACAGCAAGTACCGCGCATGTCCGCTTATGAAAGAAATGGTGGCTGCGGGTCGTCTGGGCCGCAAGACCGGCCAGGGTGTATATACCTACTGATGCCTTCTTTTGCCACGCTTGAGCCCGCGTTGGTGCTCGATGCGCTCGATACTGTAGGCGTTCATGGCGATGGGCGCTTGCTGGCGCTGGGCTCTTACGAAAATCGGGTCTACCGCGTCCAGCTGGACGAGCCTGTGCAAGACCAAGAGGCCGTGGTCGTCAAGTTCTACCGGCCAGGGCGATGGAGTGCTGCACAAATTCAGGAAGAGCACGATTTCGCTTGGGACTTGCAGACGCAAGAAGTGCCGGTGGTGGCCCCGCTCAAGCTGCAGGGACAGACGTTGCACCAGGCCGAGGGCTTTCATTTTTCAGTGTCCCCTGTGCGTGGCGGGCGCAGCCCCGAGCTGGATGACTTTGAGGTGCTGGAGTGGATCGGACGCTTTTTGGGGCGCATCCACACGGTGGGCGCTGCGCATGCATTTGCCTGCCGGCCCATGCTGGATGTGCACAGCTTTGCCATGGAGCCCGCGCAATGGCTGCAGACGCATCAGATGATTCCATTGGAAGTTGAACACGCCTGGCACCACGCTTTTGAGCAAGCCTTGGCGTTGGTGCAAGCGGCCTTTGCCAGCAGCACAGCGCAGCCCATTCGCCTGCACGGCGACTGCCACCCCGGCAATATTTTGTGGACCCCAACAGACTTGCCGGGCGGCGGCCCGCATTTTGTGGACCTGGACGATGCACGTATGGGCCCTGCTGTGCAGGACTTGTGGATGTTGCTCTCCGGCGATCGGCGTCAGCGCACGGCGCAGTTGTCAGTCTTGATCGATGGCTATGAACAAGTGCGTGACTTTGACCGAGCTGAATTGGCGCTGATCGAGCCCTTGCGCACGCTGCGGCTGATCCATTACAGCGCTTGGCTGTCGCGCCGTTGGGGCGACCCGATCTTTCCGATCAACTTTCCCTGGTTTGGTACACCTGACTACTGGCGCAGCCAGGTGCAAATGCTCGAAGAACAGATCGAGCAAATGCAGGAGCCGGCGCTGGTCGTTTAGGCTCTGTAGAGCTCAGTGTTTGACGCGCAGGTTCAGCCCCATGGCTGCACCCAGCAAGGCGGGCTGAGCAGCGCGAATCACGTAAGTGGGAATGCGCTGCATATAGGCTTCGAAGCGGCCCTTGGCTTCAAAGGCAGCGCGAAAGCCTGAGTGCTCGAAATAGTCGCCGAGCTTACCCACAATGCCTCCACCCACATAAATGCCACCCAAAGTCCCCAAGGTGACGGCCAGGTTGCCGGCGGTGCTGCCCAGAAAGCGGCACATGCGGTCCAGCGCTTCTTCGCAAGCCACGTCCTTGGCTTGCAAGGCGCGGGCCGTGATGTCGGCCGCTGTCAGCGGTTCGGCCTCGCGGCCATCGAGTTGGCAAATGGCTTTGTAAAGATTTTCCAGCCCCATGCCCGAGACCACGCGTTCGGCAGAGACGTGCGGGTAGGTTTGCCACAGCACACCCAGGATGTCGAGCTCGCGCTTGCAGGTGGGTGCCAGTGTGACGTGACCGCCTTCGCCAGCGCAGGCCACCCATTGCCCATCACGCGCACGAACCAGTGAGGAAACGCCCAGGCCTGTGCCTGGTCCAATGAAACCCTTGGGTGCACCTTCGACCGGTTCGCCGGGGCCTACTTGGTGAAGGTCGGTCGCATGCAGCACGGGCCCGGACATGGCCATGGCTTCCCAGTCGTTGAGCATGCGCAGTTGCTGCAGGCCAAGTTGTTGGCGTGTCTCCTCAATGGAGAACGCCCAATGCGTGTTGGTCATCTGCAGCCAGTCGCCGGTGATGGGATTGGCAATGGCGATGCACGCTTCGTGCACCAAGGGCTGGCCTACGCGGTGCAGGTACTCTCCCAGTGCTGCGGCCAGATCGGCAAACTGAGCAGTGGGCAAAATCAGCTCGTGCTCCATGGCTTGCTGGTCGCCTCGCAGCAGCGCAAAGCGTGCGTTGGTGCCGCCGATGTCGCCAATCAGGCTGAAGCTGGTGTGTGCGGTGGTGTTCATGGTGCAGGTTGGAAGAGATCCCTAGCTTAACAAGCCTGTTTGTCAACGAGTTACAAAGCGGGTTCTTTCTGCAGCTTGGTTCGCGGCCATAGCATGCGTACCTTTAAGCCGTGCGGCCGAACGGCCAGCAGGTGGACCTGCCCGCCATGCCGCTCAATGATTTCCTTGACGATGGGCAAGCCCAGGCCACAACCGGAGCCGATATCAGTGGCGCGAACAAAGCGCTCAAACACGCGGTCCAGTTGTCCACTGTCAATGCCTGGTCCATCGTCTTCGACTTCCAGGCCCAGAGTTTCCGGGTGGCAGAACGTGCGCACCGTGACCTGCGCATGTGCGCCCGCGTAGTGCAGAGCATTGTCGATCACGTTCATCAAGGCTTCACGCAGCAGCAGGGCGTTACCCTGGATGTGCAGCGCTTGTGCGTTGGCTTCTGCCTCCATGCCCAAGTCAATATGAGCTTTGAGGGCGCGAGGCACCAGGGCTGCCGTGACATCCTGAGCCAGGGCGGTCAGGTTGACATCTTGCAGGTCATGGGTCAGTGTGGACTCGGGCTCTGCGCGTGCCAGCGTCAACAATTGCGTGACCACATGGGCGCTGCGCACCGCACTCTCATGCACTCGGCCCAGGCGCTTGCGCAACTCAGGGTCTTGGGTCGTTTCCATGGCGATTTCGGTCTGACTTTTGAGTCCGGCCAGCGGGGTGCGCAGTTGGTGGGCCGCGTCGCCAATGAAGCGTTTTTGTTGTGCCACGTTGTCGCGAACGGTTTGCAGCAGGGTATTGAGTGCACGCACCAGCGACCACAACTCCTTGGGGGCCGATGACAACTGCAGAGGGGCTAAATCCATCGGGGCGCGGCCTTCGACCTGCTGCAGCAAACGAGCCAAAGGAGCCAGACCGGCACGAATGCCCAACCAGACAATGAGAGTCATCAGCAGCATCAGGCTCGACAGAGGCAGCAGCATGTCCACCAAAATGCGCTGGGCCAGTTCTTGTCGGTTGGCGCTGCTGCGTGCCACTTGGACCAGCAGGCTTTGCGGGTTGTCATCCTTTTCGCCAATGTGCAGATACAGCGAGACCATGCGCATGGGTTCGCTTTCGGCTGAACTGTTTTTGGCAGAGGCATTGCGCTGAAGATGAATGTCTTCGGAGTAGGGCGCGTTGATGTTGGGCTCGCCAAAGACGCTCGGTGAGGGCAGCAGCTGGTTGCCCAAAATGAATTTACCCGGTGGCGAACTGACCATGTAGTAGTAACGGTCGCTGGGGTCTGCCTCCAGAATGTCTTGCGCGGCGCGGGGAAAGTCGATCAGCAAGCCGCTGCCAATCGGCTTGAGCTGCCGGGCCAAGGAGCGGCTGGCCTGCAGCAAGCTCGAGTCAATGGCTCGCTCGGCGTAGCGTGATGCGAGTTGATACGAGGCAATGCCCCCAGCCAGCCACAGCACCAGTTGCGGGAGCAATACCCACAGCAGCAGCTGGCGCGCCAGCGAGATGCCGACGTTGTTCTGCGTGGCAGAGTCTTTAACGGGAGGCATCGGCTTCCATCAGGTAGCCCAGGCCGCGCACAGTGCGGATTTGCAAGCCGCTGCCATCGAGCTTGCGGCGCAGCTTGTGGATATACACCTCAATGGCGTTGCCCCCGCCCACCTCGGCACCCTCGCCATTCCAGGCTTGCACGATCTGGTCTTTTGTGACCACCTTGTCGCGTTGCTTGACCAGCAGGTCCAGCAAATCCCATTCGCGGCCACTGAGGTCGATGGGCGTCGAACCCAGCAGGGCCTTGCGGGTAGAGGCATCTAGCGACAGGCCCCCCCACTGTTCATGCATGGCCTTGGGTTGACTGCGGCGCAACAGGGCGTGCAGTCGGGCCAGCAACTCGGGAAAGTCAAAAGGCTTGGTCACGTAATCGTCTGCACCCGCTTGCAGGCCAGCGACGCGATCGTCCAGCGAGTCCTTGGCCGTTAACAACAAAACGGGCAGGGTGGGGTGTGACTTGCGCACGTTTTGCAGCACGCTCAAACCATCGAGCATGGGCAGGCCCAAGTCCAACACAGCGATATCGGGCGGGTTGCGGGCCAGCAAAAAGTCAGCCACCGCGCCGTTGGGGGCGTGCTCCACCTCAAAACCGGCACTTTGCAACTGGGTGATCAGGGCATCTGCCAGTACCGCATCGTCTTCAGCCAACAGGAGTTTCATGTCTGCAAGCTTAAAGGAAGATTTATAGACTGGGCTCTACCCTGGCTGATTTGATGCCGAAACTTACCTAGGGTTTAACCTTATATTAATTTATTAAAGAAAAATTAACATCGCTTCCGCGAATCCGAAAATGCGTTTCGTCCATTCAACCTGGCTGTAACAGCCGCTCAATTGGAGACACAAATGAAAACATTGTCCAAGACCCTGATCGCCCGCGCTGCGCTGGCCACAGCCGCTTTGGCTGCTGGTGCCGTTCACGCCGGTGAAGTTGAAGTGCTGCACTGGTGGACCAGCGGCGGCGAAGCCAAAGCCGCTTCGGCCCTGAAAGCCACCCTGCAAGGCCAAGGCCACACCTGGAAAGACTTCGCTGTTGCCGGCGGTGGCGGTGACAACGCCATGACCGTGCTCAAGAGCCGCGTGGTCTCGGGCAATGCCCCTGCCGCAGCCCAGATCAAAGGCCCAGCTCTGCAAGAGTGGGCCGCTGAAGGCGTGCTGGCCAACATCGATGGCGTGGCCAAGGCCGAGAAGTGGGACAGCGTGCTGCCCCCCGTGGTGGCCAACGTCATGAAATACAAGGGCAACTACATTGCTGCCCCCGTGAACGTGCACCGCGTCAACTGGCTGTGGACCAGCAACGAAGCATTCAAGAAGGCTGGCGCCAAAGTGCCGACCAACTGGGACGAATTCTTTGTTGCTGCTGAAAAACTGAAGAAAGCCGGCCTGATTGCCGTGGCCCACGGTGGCCAGAATTGGCAAGACTTCACCACCTTCGAGAGCGTGGCTCTGGGTGTGGGCGGTGCCGACTTCTACAAAAAGGCCCTGGTACAACTGGACCAGGCCAGCCTGACCGGTGCGACCATGACCAAAGTGCTCGACACCTTCAAGAAGGTCAAGGGCTACACCGACAAGAATGCTCCTGGCCGCGACTGGAACCTGGCCACCGCCATGGTCATCAAGGGTGAAGCTGGTATGCAGCTGATGGGTGACTGGGCCAAAGGCGAATTCCAGGCTGCTGGCAAGAAGCCGGGCGCTGACTTCGGTTGCAGCGCTGCTCCGGGTACCGCCAAGTCCTTCACCTTCAACGTGGACTCGTTTGCCATGTTCAAGCTGAAAAACGATGCCAACATCAAGGCCCAGAACGACCTGGCCGCTGCCATCATGTCGCCCGCTTTCCAGGAAACCTTCAACCTGAACAAGGGCTCCATCCCGGTGCGCCTGGGCATGGACCTGGCCAAGTTTGACGACTGCGCCAAGCTGTCGGCCAAGGACTTCGTGGATACCGCCAAGAGCGGTTCGCTGGTGCCCTCCGTGGCCCACGGCATGGCCATTCCCTCGGCCGCTGCCGGCGCCATCCAGGACGTGGTGAGCCAGTTCTGGAACGACGACAAGATGTCCACCAAGGATGCACAGGCCAAGATCGCCGCTGCAGCCAAGACCAAGTAATCCTCCTGTGGTCCTGACCGGACCTGGCCACAAGCCGGGTCCGGTTTTTTTCTGACGGAAACCCCGTATGTCTTCAAAGCACCGTACCCCGGTGGACTGGCTGCCCCGTATCGTGGTGGCCCCCAGTTTCATCATCTCGCTGCTGTTCATTTATGGCTTGATGGCCTGGAACGGCTACCTGTCGATGTCGGCCTCGCGCATCCTGCCAAACTACGAGTTTGTGGGTTTGCAGCAGTACGCGGCCCTGCTCGAGAGCGATCGCTTTCGCGTGGCCATGACCAACATGGGCATCTTTGGCGTGCTGTTCATTGGCGGTGCCATGGTCATTGGCGTGTTGCTGGCCATCTTGCTGGACCAGAAAGTACGCGCTGAAGGTGTGTTGCGCACGGTGTACCTGTACCCCATGGCGGTGTCGATGATCGTGACCGGCACGGCCTGGAAGTGGATGTTGAATCCGGGTCTGGGCCTGGAGCACCTGATGCACCAGTGGGGTTTCGAAAGCTTTACCTTTGACTGGTTGGTGCGTGGCGAAACCGCCATTTATTGCATTGTGATTGCGGGTGTGTGGCAAAGCGCGGGCTTTGTCATGGCCCTGTTCCTGGCGGGTTTGCGCGGAATTGATGAGTCCATCATCAAGGCTGCCCAAGTCGATGGTGCCAGCCTGCCGCGCATTTACTGGAGCATCATCTTGCCCAGTCTGCGCCCTGTGTTTTTCAGCACGCTGATGGTGGTGGCGCATTTGGCCATCAAGAGCTTCGACCTGGTCATGGCCCTGACTGCAGGTGGCCCTGGCTACGCCACAGATTTGCCCGCCACCTTCATGTACGCCACAGCGTTCACCCGTGGCCAGATTGGTGTGGGTGCGGCCAGTGCCACGGTCATGTTGGCCACAGTGGCGGCCATTGTGGTGCCTTATCTGTATTCTGAATTGAGGACCAAGCGATGAACCGGATTAACCTTCACCGACTGGTGCTCTGGGGCATCTTGCTGTTGTTCGCGCTGTGGTTCCTGGCGCCGCTGTATGTCATGGTCGTGACTTCACTCAAGGATGCAGACCAGGTGCGCAGCGGCAATTTGCTGAGCTTGCCGACGGCGCCCACACTCTCTTCCTGGTCCAAGGCCTGGAGCACGGCGTGCACGGGTGTGGAGTGCAATGGCTTGCAGCCCTTCTTCTGGAACTCGGTGCTGATGGTGGTGCCCGCTGTCTTGGTGTCCACTTTGCTGGGCTCCATCAACGGCTATGTGCTGTCCAAGTGGAAATTCCGGGGCAGCGAAACCCTGTTTGCCTTCATGCTGTTTGGCGTGTTCATGCCGATGCAAGTAGTCTTGCTGCCCATGAGTCAGGTGCTCGGCTGGCTGGGCATCGCCAGCTCGGTGTGGGGCTTGATGGCGGTACACATTGTGGCTGGCATTCCCAGTACCACGCTGTTTTTCCGCAACTACTACGTGGGCCTGCCCGATGAGCTGATCAAGGCAGCGCAGCTCGATGGGGCCAGCTTCTGGCAAATTTTCTGGCGCATCGTGATTCCCCTGTCCACGCCGATTCTGGTGGTCACACTGATCTGGCAGTTCACCAACATCTGGAACGACTTTTTGTACGGTGTGGTCTTCTCCGGCGCCGACAGCAAGCCCATCACCGTGGGCCTGAACAACCTGGCCAACACCTCCAGTTCGGTCAAGGAATACAACGTGGACATGGCCGCCGCGTTGATCGCCGCTTTGCCCACGCTGTTTGTGTATGTGGTGGCAGGCAAGTATTTTGTGCGCGGTCTGACGGCTGGCGCAGTGAAAGGATAAACACCATGGGCGCACTCTCCATTCAAGGCATTCACAAAACCTTCAACCAGACCACGCACATTCTCAAGGGCATCGACCTGGAGATCGAGGCGGGCGAGTTTTTGATCCTGGTCGGACCTTCCGGTTGCGGCAAGTCCACCTTGCTCAACATGATCGCGGGCCTGGACCATCCGACCAGCGGCAACATTCTGATTGGTGACCGCGACGTGACCTACCTGCCCAGCAAGGATCGCGACATTGCCATGGTGTTCCAGAGCTACGCGCTCTACCCCAACATGAGCGTCGCGCAAAACATTGCCTTTGGTTTGGAAATCCGTAAGGTGCCTAAAGCCGAGCGCGAAGCCGCCGTACAACGCGTGGCCGCGATGCTGCAAATCGGACATTTGCTGGACCGCAAGCCGGGCCAGCTGTCTGGCGGTCAGCGTCAGCGTGTGGCCATGGGTCGGGCCCTGGCGCGCGACCCCAAGCTGTTTTTGTTTGACGAACCCCTGTCCAACCTGGACGCCAAGCTGCGCGTGGAAATGCGCGCCGAGATCAAGCAGCTGCACCAGCGCACCAAAACCACCACGGTCTATGTGACGCACGACCAGGTTGAAGCCATGACGCTGGGCGACCGCATCGCGGTCATGAAAGATGGCCTGGTGCAGCAGTTCGGCACGCCGGCAGAGATATACACCCGCCCGGCCAACCGCTTTGTGGCCGAGTTCATTGGCTCGCCCGCCATGAACATGGTGGATGTGCAAAGCACTGGCCATGGCGTGAACGCTCAAGGCGTCGCGCTGCAACTGGCTGATGCACAGCGTGCGGCAGCTGCGCAGCACAGCGCTAACGACCTGGTCTATGGTCTGCGCCCCGAGGCCATCAGCTTTGCCGACCAAGGCGTGCCGGGGCAGCTGAGCATGATCGAGCCCACCGGACCAGAAACCTATGCCACGGTGGACACCGCTGTGGGCAAACTCACTGCCCGCGTGCCCGGCGTGTTGCACGCTCGCGTCGGCGAGACGGTGCACCTGCAGTGGTCGGCCGACCAGGCGCATTTGTTTGACCGTGCCAGCGGTATGCGGGTGGGCTGATGCATACTCCCGCGCCTGCGTATCCCGACTTTGAGAGCCGGACCTTTTTGCAGGCGCATGTGGCCCAGACCCTGGCGTTTTACGAGCGCCACGCCTGGGACCCCGCAGGCGGTTTCTTCCACTACCTCAAAGACGATGGCACGGTCTACAACCGCAGTCACCGTCATCTGGTGAGTGCCACGCGCTGGGTGTTCAACGCCTGCATGGCGCACCGCCAGACCGGTCAAGTGCAGTGGCATGACTGGGCCGTGCATGCGTTGGCGCACCTGGAGCGTTTTCGCGTTCAAGCAGGACCGCAGGCTGGCTTGTACGTTTGGACTTTGCAAGATGGCGAGGTGGAAGACGGCCGCATCATGGCTTATGGGCAAGCCTTTGTGCTGCTCGCTTACAGCCATGCGCATGCTGTGGGTTTGTGCAGTGCGGCTGATGTGGCGCTGGCCTTTGACCGCATGGGCGATGCCTTTTACCGCGTAGCCGATCAGGCCTATGCCGATGAGCTGAGTGCAGACGGCGTGCTGTCTGACTACCGTGGCCAGAACGCCAACATGCACATGTGCGAGGCCTGTCTGGCGGCCTATGCCAGCACGGGCGAGGCGCGTTACCTGAATCGTGCGCAAAGTCTGATTGAGCGTTTTGCCTTTGATCTGGCCGCACAAGCCGATGGCCTGGTTTGGGAGCACTACCGCAGCGACTGGTCTATCGACTGGGATCACAACCGCGACAAGCCCGGTGACATCTTCAAGCCTTGGGGCTTTCAGACCGGGCACCAGACGGAATGGGCAAAGTTGCTGCTGATCGCGCATCAGCACGCGCCGGATGCGCGTTATCTGGAGCGTGCCATCGAGTTGCAGCAAGCGGCGTGGCTGCACGGATGGGACTGTACGCATGGCGGGCTGATCTACGGCTTCGCACCCGATCGAACGCCGTGCGACAGCGATAAATATTTTTGGGTGCAGGCTGAGTCGCTGGCCAGCGCGTGGAGGCTATGGCGTGTCACGGGCAATGATGTTTTCCGAACCCAGTACCACCAGCTCTGGGCCTGGAGCTGGCAGCATCTGGTGGACCACCGATACGGCGCCTGGTTTCGCATCGTCGGCAATGACGGACGCAAGCTGGAAGACACCAAGTCGCCCGCAGGCAAGGTGGATTACCACACCATGGGCGCCTGCTGGGACGTGATGGAGGTGGGTGTTTAACCCAACAAGGCGTTGACCCGCTTCACATAAGCGGCCGGGTCTTCCGGCAACCCACCTTCGGCCAGCACCGCCTGGTCAAACAGGATATGCGCCAGGTCGTGGAAGTGGACCGAACCGTCGAGCTTTTTGACCAGCGCGTGTTCGGGGTTGACTTCGAGCACAGGCTTGATGTCGGGGGCCTGCTGGCCAGCGGCCTTGAGCATGCGTGCCAGCTGCAGGCTCATGCCGCCATCGTCCTTGACCACCAGGCAAGCCGGTGAATCGACGAGGCGGCTGGTCACGCGCACGTCTTCGGCCTTGTCTTTCAGGGCTTCTTTCAGCTTGGCCAGCACCGGCTTGAAGGCTTCGGCGGCTTCCTCTTCGGCCTTCTTCTCGGCCTCGTCCTGCAGCTTGCCCAGATCGACCGCGCCTTTGGCCACAGATTGCAGCGGCGTGCCGTCGAACTGGTGCAGGAAGGATAGCGCCCACTCATCCACCCGGTCGGTCATGAGCAGCACCTCGATGCCTTTCTTCTTGAAGACTTCGAGCTGCGGGCTGTTCTTGGCAGCGGCCAGCGTGTCGGCGGTGATGTAGTAAATCGCTTCCTGGCCGTCCTTCATGCGGGCCTTGTAGTCGGCCAGGCTCACGGTCACGGTGTCGCTGGTGGTCGAGGCAAAGCGCAGCAGCTTGGCGATGCGTTCCTGGTTGCCGAAGTCTTCGCCCAGGCCTTCCTTGAGCACGGCGCCGAACTCGGCGTAGAACTTCGTGTACTGGCCCAGCTTGGCCTTGTCTTCTTCGCTGAGCACATCGGTGACGCCATCCTGGGCTTCGGGTTCACGGTCGTGCTTGGCCAGGTCTTCGAGCATGGACAGCACACGGCGCGTGTTGCCGTCGCGGATCGCCTTCACATCGCGGCTTTCCTGCAGCAGCTCGCGGCTGACGTTGAGCGGCAGGTCGGCCGAGTCCACCACGCCCTTGACCCAGCGCAGGTAGGTGGGCATGAGCGCTTCAGCATCGTCCATGATGAAAACGCGCTTGACGTAAAGCTTGATGCCAGCCTTCTTGTCGCGGTTGAACAGGTCCATGGACGCCTTGGACGGGATGTAGAGCAGCTGGGTGTATTCGGTGCTGCCCTCCACACGGTTGTGGCTCCAGCTCAGAGCGTCTTCAAAGTCGCGGCTGATCTGCTTGTAAAAATCCTGATACTGCTCGGGCGTGATGTCTTTCTTGGCGCGGGTCCACAGGGCGCTGGCCTGGTTGATGGTGTCCCACTCGCCGGTCTTGACCATGCCGCCGGGCTTGCGGCCGCCCTCTTCGTTGTTGGGGTCGATCAGCTCGCCGTCTTTCCACTCTTCCTTTTCCAGGCGGATGGGCAGGCTGATGTGGTCGGAATATTTGCCGACGATTTCCTTGAGCTTCCAGGCGTTGGCGTACTGCAGGGCATCTTCGCGCAGGTGCAGGATCACGCTGGTGCCGCGCTCGGCGCGGGTGATGGTTTCCACCTCGAAGTCGCCCGAGCCGCCGCTGATCCAGCGCACGCCTTCTTCGGCCTTCAGACCCGCACGGCGCGATTCGACGGTGATCTTGTCGGCCACGATGAAGCCCGAGTAAAAGCCCACGCCGAACTGGCCGATCAGCTGGGCATCCTGCTTCTGGTCGCCACTGAGCTTGCTCATGAAGTCCTTGGTGCCGCTCTTGGCGATCGTGCCCAGGTGGTCAATCGCCTCTTGCGCGCTCATGCCGATGCCGTTGTCGGTGATGGTCAGCGTCTTGGCGGCCTGGTCGTAGGACAGACGCACCTGCAACTCGGGTGCGTCTTCATAGAGTGCCGAATTGTTCAGCGCTTCAAAGCGCAGCTTGTCGCAGGCGTCCGAGGCGTTGGAGATCAGCTCGCGCAGAAAAATTTCCTTGTTGGAATACAGCGAGTGGGTGACCAGGTGCAGCAGTTGGGCCACTTCGGCCTGAAAGGCATGGGTTTGTTTGCTCATACGGGTGAAATCAGAAAGTCAAAAACCAAAACGCCACCGGAGGTGGGGGCGTTTTGAAGGGATTCAAGAGGGCTTAAAACTTCTCGTGGGGCGCCAAATAGCGCCACTGCCCCGCCGGTAGCTGCCCCAGCGTCACGCGGCCCATGCGGATGCGTTTGAGGCCGACCACCTTGAGGCCAACTTGTTCGCACATGCGGCGGATTTGGCGCTTTTTGCCTTCGGTCAGCACAAAGCGCAGCTGCTCGGGGTTTTGCCAGTCCACTTTGGCAGGTTTGAGGGGCTTGCCGTCCAGGCTCAGGCCGTGGCGCAGGCGCTCGAGTTGCGCGGCAGGAAAGACGGCCTGCACATTGGTGCTGACGCGGTCGTGGTCGCCAATGGCGCTCAGCTGCGTGGCTTTGCCGCCGTAGGTGGCCGAGGCGGCTGATGCCGCAGCGGTGTTTTCGTGGCCGGTGTAGGCCACGCGCACCAGGTACTCTTTTTCCATCTCCGAGTCTTCGCCGATCAGCTGGCGGGCCACGCGGCCGTCCTGGGTGAGCACCAGCAGGCCTGTGGAGTCGATGTCCAGACGCCCGGCTGGGGCCAGGCCACGCAGCTGGCCGGGGTTGAAGCGGGTGCGGGACAGGTCGCCTTGCCAATGGTTGCGTGCCTGGATCAAGGTCACTGCGGGCTGGTGGCCGTCCTCGGCCTGGCCGCTGACGTAGCCCATGGGTTTGTGCAGCAGGATGGTGACTTGCTGTTGCTGCTTTTGCTCGGCGGCTTTGTCGACAGTGATGCGGTCGGATAGCGTGACTTGTTGGCCCATCTCGGCCACCTTGCCGTTCACCTGCACCCAGCCTTGCTCGATCCAGGCATCGGCCTCGCGGCGCGAGCACAGGCGCAGTTCGGCCATGCGTTTGTTCAGGCGCATCGTGTCGGTGGGTGCTGCTGCGGTAGTGCATTTGCCCTCGGGGCGGGGGGCGCGGCGAAATGTGGGGGGAGTGGTCATGGGGGTCAATCAGGTTGGCGGAATACGCTGCGGCGCAGCTGCTCCAGGTCAAGAATGCGCAGGCCGCCGTATTCAATGCGGATGAGTTGTTGGTCTTCCAAAGTGCGCAGGGCTTCGTTAACGCGTTGGCGGGACAGGCCGACCAGGTAGGCCAGCTCTTGTTGGGTGATGCGCAGCACCTCGCCCACGCCAGAAAACAACACCGGGTTGAACAACTGCGCCAGGCTGCGGGCGACCTTGATTTCGGGGTTGCTTAGGCGGTCAATTTCGCGAGCGGCAATGAACTGACCCAGGCGCTCGTTGAGCTGGTTCATCACAAAGCGGTTAAAGCCCAGGGAGTGGTCAAGCAGCCAATGAAAAGTGTCCACCGGCAAACCGGCCACCACGCTTTTGCGCAGGGCCTGGATGTTGTAGCGGTAGTTCTCGCGTTTGATGACGGTGCCCTCGCCAAACCAGCCGCCTGGAGGCACGCCGGTAAAGGTCATGGTCTGGCCGTCGGCGCTGTCGTTGCTCATTTTCAGAAGGCCTGACACCACGCCAAACCAGTAGTTGACTGGACGGCCCACCCGACAGACATAGTCGCCCACGGCGGCGTCACCCACGCGCAGTTCGGCCAGCGCACGCTCACGCTCTTGTGGGCTGAGCAGATGCAGCCAAGGAATGCCGATCAACTCCTCATCAGAGGGCGATCTGCGTCGTTGATACAAAGTTTCCATCCCGAACCTAGGGAAAGTCCGAACAGTTATGACCCCTAGATTGTCGTCGAAATGACAACTTGACGTCAAAGTGGGGCGTAGCATGGATTCAAGATCAAAAACGCCTCAATAGCGTGACACAGGAGATACAAGCTGTGAATGCAACCACGTTCCCCCGCCTGCTGCTGGCCCATGCGGCCCAGCGTCCAGACGCGCCAGCGCTGCGCGAAAAGGAGTACGGCATTTGGCAAACCATCAGCTGGAAAGCATTGGCGCAGATGGTGGAGCACACGGCTTGTGGTTTGCACCAGGCGGGCTTGCACCGCGGTGAGCACCTGATTGTCGTGGGCGCTAACCGTCCTCGTCTTTACGCCACCATGCTGGCGGCTCAGTCACTGGGTGCCATTCCTATTGCGCTGTACCAGGACGCCGTCGCTGCCGAATGCGTGTTCCCGATCAACAACGCAGAAGTGCGCTTTGCGGTGGTTGAAGACCAGGAGCAAGTGGACAAGATGCTCGAAATTCGCGAGCAATGCCCCCAGCTGCAACACATCTTCTATGACGATCCGCGTGGTCTGCGCAACTACACTGAAGACGGCTTGGGCTCGTTTGATGAATTGCTCGCCGCTGGTCAGGTGTTTGCTCAGCAGCATCCCCAGTTCTTCCACGCCGAAGCCGAAAAAGCCGTGTCTGCGGATGTGGCGGCGATGTTCTTCACATCGGGTACCACGGGCAACCCCAAAGGCGTGGTGCACACCCACAGCTCTTTGATCGACCGCGCCGATGCAGGCGCCGAGTTTGACCGCCTGACCGACAAGGAAGACGTGCTGGCTTACCTGCCGCCGGCCTGGATTGGACAAAACATTTTCAGCTACGCCCAGTGGCTGGTGTGCGGCTATGTGGTCAACTGCCCCGAGTCCAGCGCCACGGTCAACATTGACCTCAAGGAAGTCGGTCCGACCTACTACTTTGCGCCGCCCCGCGTGTTCGAAGGCATGCTGACCAGCGTCATGATCCGCATGGAAGATGCGGGCACCCTCAAGCGAAACATGTTCCACCATTTCATGAAGGTGGCGCGTCAGGTCGGCCCCAAGCTGATGGATGGTGAGCAGGTTGGCTTGCTCGACCGTTTGCACTACCAATTGGGCAACCTGATGGTGTACGGACCGTTGCGCAACAACCTGGGCATGAGCCGTGTGCGCGTCGCTTACACCGCAGGTGAAGCCATTGGACCGGACCTGTTCACCTTCTACCGCTCGATTGGCATCAACCTCAAGCAGCTCTATGGTTCTACCGAGACGGCTGTGTTTGTGTGTCTGCAGCCCGACAACCAGGCCTATGCAGACACGGTGGGTGTGCCGTGCAAGGGCGTGGAGATCAAGCTGGCTGACAACGGCGAGATTTTGGTCAAGTCGCCCGGCCTGCTCAAGGAGTACTACAAGAACCCGAAGGCCACCGAAGAGGTGCTCACCGCCGATGGCTGGTACCACACCAGTGATGCCGGCTTCATTGACAGCCAGGGGCACCTCAAGATCATTGACCGCGTCAAGGACGTGGGTCGGATTTCCGGCGGTGCACACGATGGCGCCATGTTCGCTCCCAAGTACGTCGAGAACAAACTCAAGTTCTTCCCGCACATCAAGGAAGTTGTGGCCTATGGCGACGGCCGCGAAAAAGTCTGCGTGATGATCAACATTGACTTCGACGCCGTGGGTAACTGGGCCGAGCGCCGCAACCTGCCCTACGCTGGTTACACCGACCTGGCTGGTAAAGCCGAGGTGTATGAGCTGATCAAGGAGTGTGTGGAAAAGGTCAATGCCGATCTGGCCGAAGACAGCATGCTGGCCGGCAGCCAGGTCAGCCGCTTCCTGGTCTTGCACAAAGAGCTGGACGCCGACGATGGCGAACTCACCCGTACCAACAAGGTGCGCCGCGGCTTCATTGCCGAGAAATATCAGCCGCTGATTGACGGCCTGTATGGCGGCAAGACCGAGCAGTTCATCGAGACCGTGGTCAAGTTCGAAGATGGCCGCAGCGGCAGCGTGAGCGCCACCCTCAAAATTTCCGACGCGAAAACATTCACCCCAGTGAAGGCGGCAGCATGAGCAAAGTCATTGGCGACGTCATCCTTGACGTTCAAAACATCAGCTTGCGGTTTGGCGGCGTCAAGGCGCTGACCGACATCTCGTTCAACGTCAAGGAGCACGAGATCCGTTCGATCATTGGCCCCAACGGCGCTGGCAAGAGCTCGATGCTCAACTGTATCAACGGCGTCTATACCCCTTCCGAAGGCTCCATCACTTTTCGTGGGCAGACCTTTGGTCACATGAACAGCCGACAGGTGGCCGAGATGGGCATTGCCCGCACCTTCCAGAATCTGGCGCTGTTCAAGGGTATGAGCGTGATCGACAACATCATGTCGGGGCGCAACCTGAAGATCAAAAGCAATATCTTCATGCAGGCCCTGCGCATCGGTCCGGCCCAGCGCGAAGAAGAAGAGCATCGCGAGAAGGTCGAGCACATCATCGACTTTCTCGAAATCCAGGCGTTTCGCAAAACCCCCGTGGGCCAGCTGCCCTATGGCCTTCAAAAGCGTGTGGACCTGGGCCGCGCCCTGGCGATGGAGCCGCAGGTGTTGCTGCTCGACGAGCCGATGGCTGGCATGAACCTGGAAGAAAAACAGGACATGAGTCGCTTCATCCTGGATGTGAACGACGAGTTCGGTACCACGATCGTGCTGATCGAGCACGACATGGGTGTGGTGATGGATATCTCCGACCGTGTGGTGGTGCTGGACTACGGCAAGAAGATCGGTGACGGCACCCCCGACGAAGTGCGTAACAACGAAGACGTGATCAGTGCCTATCTGGGTACAGGTCACTGAACGCACAAAGGAAAAGCAAATGGCATTCTTTCTTGAAACTCTGTTTGGCGGTCTGATGGCCGGCATGCTGTATTCCCTGGTGGCGCTCGGCTTTGTGCTGATCTTCAAGGCCTCGGGCGTCTTCAACTTCGCGCAAGGTGCGATGGTTCTGGTTGCGGCGCTTTGCATGGCGCGCTTTGCTGAATGGATCCCGGCCTGGACCGGTTTGGAAAGCAAGGCGCTGGCTAACCTCATGGCTTTTGCCGTGTCGGTGGTTTTCATGTTTTTACTTGCCTGGGTTATCGAAAGACTGGTGCTGCGGCACTTGGTCAACCAGGAAGGTGTGACGCTGCTCATGGCCACGTTGGGGATCACCTACTTTATCGATGGCTTTGGTCAGACCCTCTTTGGTAGCGATATCTACAAGATTGATGTCGGCATGCCCAAAGATCCTGTGTTTATTCTCGACAGCCTGTTTGAGGGCGGTGTCCTGATCAGTCAGGAGGATGTGGTTGCTGCCCTGGTTGCCGCCGTGCTCGTGGCTGCCTTGTCGGTGTTTTTTCAGAAAACAGGCACAGGCCGCGCTCTGCGTGCCGTGGCGGATGATCACCAGGCCGCACAGTCGATTGGCATTCCGCTCAACCGTATTTGGGTCATCGTTTGGTGTGTGGCGGGCATCACTGCCTTGGTGGCCGGCATCATCTGGGGCTCCAAGCTGGGGGTGCAGTTCTCGCTGACCACGGTGGCCCTGCGCGCCTTGCCCGTCATCATTTTGGGCGGCCTGACTTCGGTGCCCGGCGCCATCATCGGCGGCCTGATCATCGGTGTGGGTGAAAAACTCTCAGAGGTTTATTTGGGCCCTCTGGTGGGCGGCGGCATCGAGATTTGGTTTGCCTACATGCTCGCGCTGGTGTTTTTGCTGTTCAGACCTCAAGGTCTGTTTGGCGAAAAGATCATCGATCGCGTCTAAGGAGTCATTGAAATGTTTTACAGAGAAAATGGTCAGTTCAAGACCTCCTACCGGGCCGATCAGCAGATTTTTGCCATTGCCCAAGACCGCTGGGCGATTGTGGCCATCGTTGCCTTTGCGGCCATTGGTGTCCCTTTCCTGGTGGATGAATACCTGTTTCGCGCCATCCTGATTCCCTTCCTGATCCTGTCGCTCGCGGCGCTGGGGGTGAATATTCTGGTGGGGTATTGCGGTCAAATCTCTCTGGGTTCGGGTGCCTTCATGGCGGTGGGGGCCTACATGGCCTACAACACTTATGTGCGTGTGGAGGGTATGCCGCTGATCGTTGCGCTGCTGTCTGGCGGCTTCTTTGCCACGGTAGTTGGTATCTTTTTTGGTATCCCGAGTCTGCGCGTCAAGGGCTTGTATTTGGCCGTGGCTACTCTTGCAGCGCAGTTTTTTTGTGATTGGGCCTTTCTGAGGATTGGCTGGTTTACCAACAACAACCCTTCTGGTTCGGTGTCGGTGTCTGACCTTGCCGTGTTGGGCTGGACAATCAATACGCCCGTTGAAAAGTACCTGTTCTGTCTGGGTTTCCTGGTGGTCTTTGGGCTGCTGGCCAAAAATCTGGTGCGCAGCGCTATTGGTCGCGAGTGGATGGCCATTCGCGATATGGACGTGGCTGCAGCCGTCATTGGCATCCGCCCCATGTATGCCAAGCTCAGCGCTTTCGCGGTCAGCTCTTTCATCGTGGGTGTAGCAGGTGCGCTGTGGGGCTTTGTGCACTTAGGCTCCTGGGAGCCTGCTGCGTTCTCGATTGATCGATCCTTCCAGCTGTTGTTCATGGTCATCATCGGCGGCATGGGTTCCATCATGGGCAGCTTCTTCGGTGCAGCCTTCATTGTGGTGTTGCCCATCTTCTTGAACCAGGTGCTTCCAGCTCTGGGTGCGATGGTCGGCGTCGACATTTCTACGGCGACCGTCTCGCACACCGAATACATGATCTTTGGCGCCTTGATTGTCTGGTTCTTGATTGTTGAACCTCATGGTCTGGCCAAGCTCTGGTCTATCGGCAAGCAAAAGCTTCGCCTGTGGCCATTCCCGCATTGATTTTCCCCTCGTGCTTCACATCAACTTTAGGAGACAACCATGAAGCTTCGTCAACTCGCTCTTGCCACGGTGGTGGCTGCTGCCGGCCTGTCCAGCGCTCTGGTGCCCTCTGTGGCCAGTGCGCAGGCCAAGGAACAGTTTTTCCCGGTGCTGGTCTATCGTACGGGTGCTTACGCACCGAACGGCGTACCTTTCGCCAACGGCTATGTCGATTACCTCAAGCTGGTCAATGCCCGTGGCGGCATCAACGGCGTGAAGGTCAGCTTTGAAGAGTGTGAAACGGGTTATGCCACCGATCGTGGCGTCGAGTGTTATGAGCGCTTGAAAGGCAAAGGCGCAACCGTGTTTCAGCCTTTGTCCACCGGTATCACTTTTGCTTTGACGGAAAAAGCGCCCAACGACAAGATTCCACTGATCACGGCCGGTTATGGTCGCAGTGAATCTCAAGATGGCGGCGTCTTCAAGTGGAATTTCCCGATCGCAGGCACCTACTGGGTGGCCGGCGATGTGATCGTGCAAGATATTGCCAAAAAGCTGGGCGGTACCGACAAGCTCAAAGGCAAGCACATCGCGCTGGTTTACCACGACAGCCCTTTTGGCAAGGAAGCGATCCCAATTTTGCAGGAGCGTGCCAATATGCACGGCTTCAAGCTGAGCCTGTTGCCCGTGACACACCCTGGTGTGGAGCAAAAGTCCACCTGGCTGCAGATTCGTCGCGACCGTCCTGACTACGTGGTCAACTGGGGTTGGGGTGTGATGAACTCCACCTTGATCAAGGAGGCTCAGGCCACGGGATATCCGCGTGACAAGATTTACGGCGTCTGGTGGGCTGGCGCTGAACCCGATGTCAAAGATATCGGCGAAGGTGCCAAAGGCTACAACGCGATCACGATGCAACACGGCGCTGAGCCCAATGCGGCTTTCGTGAAGGAAATCCTGCAGAAGGTTCATGGCAAAGGTCAAGGTACGGGTCCAAAAGACGAAGTGGGCCAGGTGCTTTACGTGCGCGGGGCCATGAGTGCCATGTTCGCTGTGGAAGGCGTGCGTGCTGCACAGGAGCGCTTCGGCAAAGGCAAGGTCATGACCGGCGAGCAAGCACGTTGGGGCTATGAGAACCTGGATTTGACCCAGGCCAAGCTCGATGCATTGGGCTTCAAGGGCGTGATGCGTCCCGTCTCCACCAGCTGCCAGGACCACATGGGTGCCAACTGGGCTCGTATCCATACATGGAACGGCAGCAAGTGGGAGTTCAGCAGCGACTGGTACCAGGCTGAAGAATCCATCATCAAGCCGATGGTCAAGGCTGCAGCAGACAAGTACGCTGCAGAAAAGAAACTGCAACGCCGTACGCCTGCAGATTGCCAGTCCTGATTGGGACTCCGTCATCGCGAGCGGTTCAATCCACGTGGCGATCCAGTCATGGACTGCCACGGGCCTTTGGCCCTCGCGGTGAAGATGGTGGCTGCTGACGTTGTCGGTAGCCGCCAGATGAAAGCGTCGCTAGCGAGGCTTTCATCTGGTCACCAAAGACAAGGTTCATCATGGACACTAAAAAAATCGTTCTCAACGTCAACGGTATCGAAGTCATTTACAACCACGTGATCCTTGTTCTCAAGGGCGTGTCATTGCAAGTGCCCGAGCAGGGCATCGTAGCCTTGCTGGGCGGTAACGGCGCAGGCAAAACCACCACCTTGCGAGCCATCTCCAACTTGCTCAAAGGAGAGCGTGGAGAAGTGACGAAAGGCTCCATTGAGCTTCGGGGTGAGCGCATCGAAAATCTCTCGCCCGCAGATCTCGTCAATCGCGGCGTTGTTCAGGTCATGGAGGGCCGTCACTGTTTTGCTCACCTGACCATTGAGGAAAATTTGCTCACGGGCAGTTACACCCGTACCGACAAGGGCGAAATCGCAGCCAACCTTGACAAGGTCTACACCTATTTCCCGCGTTTGAAAACGCGCCGTACGTCACAAGCGGCCTACACATCAGGTGGCGAGCAGCAGATGTGCGCGATTGGGCGAGCCCTGATGACCAACCCGAACGTGGTGTTGCTCGATGAGCCTTCCATGGGTCTGGCGCCGCAGATCGTTGAAGAGGTGTTCGAGATTGTGAAAGACCTCAACAGCAAGGAAAAAGTGACTTTCCTGCTGGCCGAGCAAAACACCAATATGGCCCTCAAGTACGCAGACTACGGCTACATCATGGAGTCAGGCCGTATCGTCATGGACGGCGCTGCCGAAGACCTGCGAACCAACGAAGACGTCAAGGAGTTTTACCTCGGCGTGGGTGGTGGCGAGCGCAAGAGCTTCAAGGATGTCAAGAGCTACAAGCGTCGCAAGCGCTGGTTGGCTTGATGTGGTTTGCTGCGGCAATTTCCCCAAAACACTTCATCACTTTGACACGCCATGAAGCACTTTGACGCTCTGGAAACACGTGGTACGCAGGAGCGTGAAGCAGCCTTGATGGCTGCTTTGCCTGCACAAGTCGCCAACGCGCAGAAAAACAGTGCGGCTTTTGCCGAAATTCTCAAAGGCGTAGACGCAGCCAGCATCACAAGTCGCCGCGCCTTGGCGCAATTGCCCGTGACGCGGAAATACGAATTGCTGGAGCGCCAGCAGGCACAACGCGCCAAAGATCCTTTTGGTGGCTTCTCCAGCATTGGCTGGAAAGGCATGGTGCGTAGCGCAGGTGTCAAGCGTGTGTACCAATCCCCCGGTCCGATTTACGAACCCGAGGGGCATGCTGCAGATTATTGGCGTGCAGGCCGCGCGATGGCTGCTGCCGGTTTTGAGTCGGGCGATCTGGTGCACAACTGTTTCAGCTACCACCTGACGCCGGGCGCCTGGATCATGGAAAGCGGGGCGCACGCTTTGGGCTGCGCCGTCATTCCTGGTGGTGTGGGCAACACGGAGCAGCAACTTGCGGCCGTTGCTGATTTGCGACCCCATGCGTATTCCGGTACGCCCAGTTTCCTGAAAATCCTGATTGAAAAAGCAGCCGAAGCGGGTCAAAAGCTGTCGATCACCAAGGCCTTGGTGTCGGGCGAGGCGTGCCCCCCTTCTCTGCGTGACTGGTTTATGCAACAGGGTGTGCAGGCCTACCAGTGCTATGCCACGGCCGATGTCGGCTTGATTGCTTACGAAACGGCAGCGCGCGAAGGCCTGGTGCTGGATGAAGGCGTGATTGTTGAAATCGTGCGCCCTGGCACAGGTGAGCCTTTGCCGGAAGGTGAGGTGGGTGAAGTGGTGGTGACGGTTCTCAACCCCGATTACCCATTGATTCGTTTTGGCACAGGCGACTTGTCTGCCGTGTTGCCTGGTGCCTGCCCTACGGGTCGCACCAACACGCGCATCAAGGGTTGGATGGGCCGCGCCGATCAGACGACCAAGGTGCGAGGCATGTTTGTGCATCCAGGGCAGATCAACGAGGTGGTGAAACGGTTTCCCGAGATCATCAAGGCGCGCCTGGTGGTGACCGGGGAGATGGCCAACGATCAGATGGTGTTGCAGGTCGAAACCGCAAGTCCGTCGGATGCACTGGCACTGAAGGTGGCAGAAGCTGTAAGAGATGTCACAAAACTGCGCGCTGACGTGAGGTCGGTTGTCCCCGGTAGCTTGCCCAATGACGGCAAGGTGATTGAGGACGCGCGCAGCTACAAATGAGGGCTATCGGCGAAAGCCGGCCAACTTGAGGGTGCCCCAGGCGGCAGCCATGCATGCCGTCAATGCGACCACTACACTGGGCCAGCCGCCGTGCCCCCAGGGCCAACCCACGCTGCTGCCCACCACGCTGCCACCCAGGTAATAGCTCGACAGGTACAACGCAGATGCCAATCCACGGCGGATACCCGCACGTTCGGCAATCGCAGCGCTGGCGCGTGCGTGGATGACAAAAAATCCGAAGGTGAACATGGCAAGGCCAGCGATCACCCATACGGCGTGGGGCCACAGCGTGATGAGGAGTCCGCCAATCATCACCGCGCACATGCGCATCATCAGCGTCTGCCCGCCATGCGTCAGCACCTGACGCCCCGCCCAGGTGGAAGATGCCGAGCCCACGGCGTAAATCAAGAACAAGCTGCCCACAGCGGCGGGCCCCCAGCCAAACGCAGGTCCTGACAGCAGGAAACCCACATAGTTGTACACACCGACAAACGCGCCCATGGTCAAAAAAGGCAGCACAAACAACCAGGGCAACACAGGGTCGGCCAGCAAACAGCGCAGGTTGCGCAGCAAGCGCGCAGGGGCTGGCCGTCGGGGTACAAAGTGCCGTGCGGGAGGCAACAATCGCCAAAACAACCATACTGCCAGCATACCCATGAGCCCTTGGGCCAGAATGCCGGCACGCCAATGCAACCATTGGGTCACCAGGGCTGCCACGATACGCCCCGCCATGCCGCCTACAGCGTTGGCCGCGATGTACACGCCAATGGCTTTGGCGCGACGCACAGGTGCCAGCTCATCGCCCAGGTGTGCCAGGCCAGCAGCGGGGACCGTGGCCACGGCAAAGCCCACACCCAGTCGGCACCAGAGCAGCCAGTCGTAGTCGCTCATCAAACCGGAAAGCACTGAAAACACCACGGCCACCAACAGGCCCGTGCGCATCAATGGCGCACGGCCAAAACGGTCGCTGATCAGGCTCATCGGAATCAGCGCCAGTGCCATTGCAAAGGTGCCAGCAGATACGCTCAGGCTGGCCTGTGCGGGGCTCAGTGCAAAGTGCTCTGCCATCTGGGGCAGCACAGGCTGCGTGCCGTACATCAAGGAAAAACTGGTGAAGCCGGCCAGGCCAATGGCTGCCGTCACGCGGCGGCGGTGCGCTTGTTCGCCGCTGCTTTCGGTCAGGGTCCGGGCGCTCACACCGGGCTTGCTGCGCGAGCCAGCCATTGGCGAGCCAGGGCCAACACGGGGGCATCGACCATCTTGCCGTCGACGCTGAAAGCGCCACCACCAGCTTCGGCTTCGGCGGCGAGCACGCGTTCGGCCCAGTCGCGCTCGGTCTCGGTTGGCGCAAAGCCTTGGTGCACGCCTGCTACCTGGTTGGGGTGGATGCACAGTTTGGCGCCAAAGCCAAAGCGGCGACTGCGTTGTGTGTCACGCAGCAAGGCCGACGCATCGTTGGTCGCGGTGGTCACGCCATCAACCGCCGGTGCCAGTCGTGCACGACGGGTGACTGTGACCAGGGCCCAGCGGGCCGGGGCCAGTTCGGCTTCATCGGGGCCGCACGCCATGCCGATATCGGCTTGCAGGTCGATGTGTCCGAGGCCCAGGCGCAGCACTTGTGGGGCACGTGCAATGTCATCGAGTTGTGCAAAACCCTCTGCGCTTTCCAGCAAAGGCAACACAGGCAAGCCGGGACAGACTCGGGCAATGTCTGCAATCGCACGGCTCGACTCGGCTTTGGGCAGCATCACCGCCCCCAAGCCCACCAGCTGTTGCAGCAAAGCCAGATCCTGCGCATGCCAGGGTGTCCCCGCAGGGTTGATGCGCACCAGCAAGCGAGCACGCTCCGGGCCAGTCAAGTTTGTCCATGCCATGGCGATGGCAGTGCGGGCATCGTCCTTGCTGGTCAGGGGGACTGCATCTTCCAGATCAAGAATGACAGCATCCGCTCCCGAGGCCAGGGCCTTGCCGAAACGCTCCGGGCGTTGACCGGGCACAAACAGGAAGCTGCGTGCCGAAGCCAAGCCAGAGGGCTGCACAGGCGTACTCATGCTTGCACCTGTGTCAGCAGGGTGCCTACGCGTGGCCACTGCGCGACGTTCCACAGGCGATCCAGCGCCTGCTGCATTTCGGCAGGACTGGCGCCTTGGCTGAAGTCGGCCAAGCGCAGGGCTTTGGCGGTGAGTTCTTCGCGCGAGAGGGTGTTGCCAGGGTCACCCTTGGGTTCATCCACGCGGCCATGCAGAACACGGCCATCTGTGGTGGTGACGGTCACTTTGCCAATCCATCGACGCGGGTAGGCACTGTCCACTTCAGGGTCGAGCACCATGCTTACGCGCGCGCACAGTGCTTGCGTGGCCGCGTCCTTGAAATGCTGATCGAATTCCGTCAAGCCCGCATGGCCGTATTGCGCCACCAGCGCCAGTACGGTGCCCATGGAGAACTTGCTTTGATGCACCGTGGAAGGGTCCACGACCGGGCCCAGCACATCGATGGCGCCCTGGTGCACATGCGTCACCACCTGGGCCAGGTCGGCATGGCTGAGGCCATGGGCCTGCATCACGCTCAGAAGGGCATCAGCCGCTGGGTGCGTGTGGCGGCAGGAAGCGTGGTACTTGAAGGACACTTCTGTTGTCGTCCAGCGGCTGCCCAGACCATCGGTCAGTTTGGCCGGGTCGGCATCGCTGGACATGCCCGCAGCCATGCCCTGTGGGCCGCACAAAATATCGGCCGCACCTGTGAAATGGTCCTGTGCCAGATAGGCTGCCATCAGGCCTGCTGCTGCGGCATGTGATGTGTGAAGTTGCTTGCTGTCAGCCGCAGTGCGCAAGAATTCCCACAAACCGGCGGATTGCGTTCCGGCAGAACCGAACGCATGCAACATTTGCTGCGGATTGAGTTTGAGCAGGTGTCCCACTGCGGCAGCCGCAGCCAGCGTCCCGGCTGTACCTGTGGTGTGAAATACCTTGTAGTGAGATCGGCCCAAGAACTCACCCACACGAATACCGACTTCGTAGCCGACTACACAAGCGGTCAGGAGTTCGCGACCGCTGGCACCCAGCGCCTGCGCGGTGGCCAAGGCAGCCGGAAACACCACTGTGGCCGGGTGGAACACCGAACCGTTATGCACATCGTCTTGTTCGGCCACGTGTGAGGCCGCCGCATTGGCCATGGCCGCCAGGTAGGGGCTGGTGGTGTCACCGGTGGTGATGACTTCCGAAAGTCCTGCGCTCGGCCCCATGCGCAAGGCGAAGCGGGTGATGCTGCTGACCGGGCGCGAACCGTGGCCAGCGACGGCAGAACCAAACCAGTCCACCAAGAGGTCTTCGATTTTGGACACCACCGGACCCGGCAGGTCTTCAAACTGCAGCTGAGCGGCAAAGGTGGCCAGGGCTTGAGTGGGTGTGTGCATAGGGGGTGATCTCAAATGGAATGGTCTGCGTGCAGCGCGGCAATGTCGGCATCGCTGCGACCCAGGCTGCGCAAAATCGACTCGGTGTGTTCGCCCACTTTGGGAATGGGGTCCATGCGGTAGTCAAAGCGGTTGTTGCGCCCCGGGGGTAGCAAAGCCGGAATCTCGCCAGCAGGCGAGCCCACGGTTTGCCAGCGTTGGCGCGCCTGCAGTTGAGGGTGGGCCCACACGCCCGCCATGTCGTTCATGCGGGCGTTGGCAATTTGCGCCTCGTCCAGGCGTTCAATCACTTGTGCAGTGCTCAGCGGTGCAAATTCGGCCAGTATCAGGGCCTTGAGCTCGGCACGGTTGTCGTTTCGTTTGGCGTTGGTGTCAAAGCGCGGGTCGGCGGCGAGCGCGGCGTTCTTCAGTACCACCGCGCAAAACACCTTCCATTCGCGCTCGTTTTGAAGGCCGAGCATGATGGTGCCACCATCGCCTGCAGCAAAGGGGCCATAGGGGTAGATGCTGGCGTGCGACGCGGCGGTGCGCGGTGGCGGCGGTGCACCCTCAAAGGCGTAGTACAGCGGGTAGCCCATCCATTCGCCCAGCGCTTCGAGCATGGACACATCAATGTGGCTGCCTTGACCGGTGCGCTCACGCAGCAGCAGGGCCGACAGGATGTTGGTATAGGCGTACATGCCTGCGGCAATGTCGGCCATCGAGTTGCCGGCTTTGGAGGGTTCATCGGGGGTGCCGGTGATGGACAACATGCCCGCTTCGCTCTGGATGAGCAGGTCGTAGGCCTTCTTGTCGCGGTAGGGGCCGTCTTCACCATAGCCCGAGATGTCGCACACGATCAGCCTGGGATGGCTGGCGCTGAGCGCTTCATATGACAAACCCATGCGTGCCGCAGCACCCGGCGCCAGGTTTTGCACCAGCACGTCAGCGTCTTTCAGCAAGTCCTTGAGCACGGCCATGGCATCTGCTTGCTTGAGGTCCAGCGTCAGGCTTTCCTTGGAGCGGTTGGTCCATACAAAGTGCGAAGCCTCGCCACGCACGCGTGTGTCGTAGGCGCGGGCAAAGTCGCCACTGCCAGGACGCTCGACCTTGATCACGCGTGCGCCCAGGTCGGCCAGCTGGCGGGTGCAAAAAGGCGCGGCAATCGCGTGCTCCAGTGAGACCACAGTGATGCCATCAAGAGGGCGTGTCATGGGCTGCTCCTGCTTCAATAGGACTTGGGCAAACCGAGAATGTGCTCGGCCACATAGCTGTAAATCATGTTGGTGGAGATGGGCGCCACTTGGTACAGGCGCGTCTCGCGGAACTTGCGCTCGATGTCGTACTCGCAGGCAAAGCCAAAACCGCCGTGGGTTTGCAGGCACACATTAGCGGCCTCCCATGATGCCTTGGCGGCGAGGTACTTGGCCATGTTGGCTTCGGCGCCGGCGTTCTGCATCGCATCGATTTTTTCGCAGGCTTTCCAGCGCATCAGGTTGGCGGCTTCAAGCTCAATGAAGGCGTCGGCAATCGGGAACTGCACGCCCTGGTTCTGGCCGATGGGGCGGCCGAACACCACGCGTTCGTTCGCATACTTCGTGGCGCGGTCAATGAACCAGTAGCCATCGCCAATGCATTCGGCTGCGATCAGGGTGCGCTCGGCGTTCAGGCCGTCGAGCAACGTTTTGAAACCCTTGCCCTCTTCGCCCAACAAGGCGTCTTCGGAGATCTCGAGGTTGTCAAAGAACAGTTCGTTGGTCTCGTGGTTGACCATGTTCAGGATCGGGCGCACGGTCAGGCCGTTGCCGATGGCGGTCTTCAGATCGATCAGGAAGCAGGACAGGCCTTCGGATTTTTTCTTGACCTGGTTCACCGGCGTGGTGCGAGCCAGCAGGATCATCAGGTCGCTGTGCTGGATGCGAGAGATCCAGACCTTCTGGCCGTTGATGACCCAGCGGCCATCCTTCTTGACCGCACTGGTCTTGAGCTTGGTGGTGTCGCTACCTGTGGTCGGCTCGGTCACACCCATCGACTGTATGCGCAACTCGCCGCTGGCGATGCGAGGCAGGAATTTTTCCTTTTGCGCCTGCGAGCCGCCACGCACGATGGCGTTCATCACATACATCTGGCCGTGGCATGCGCCCGAGTTGCCGCCACTGCGGTTGATCTCTTCCATGATGACCGAAGCTTCGGCCATGGACAGGCCTGAGCCGCCGTATTCCTGTGGAATCAAAGCGGCCATCCAGCCTGCTTTGGTGAGGGCGTCGACAAATTCTTCAGGATAGCCGCGTGCTTCATCCACCTTGCGGTGGTACTCGTCAGGGAACTGGGCACAAAGGTCGCGCACAGCGTCGCGAATGTCCTGGTAGGCGTCTGGAGTGTGTTGCATGTGAAAAATTTCTGGAGTGTTTGGAGAAGTATGGGGGTCAGGCCAGCTCGACGCTGCCTTGCATGGTGAGCCAGCCCTCGTGGTCGCTGGCCCAGACGCGGATGGTCTTGCCGTCCTCTGCGGGCTGTGCGTTCAGTCGGAATGGGTGCAGGTCAAAAGTAGGGCGCACGGCCTTGAACTGGAAGCCTTTGACGAAAGCGCCCGGCGCATTGCGGCGCACCAGGTCCACTAGCAGCGTGGCGATCAGGGGGCCGTGCACGATCAGGCCGGGGTAGCCTTCCACCTGCGTGACGTACTGGCGGTCGTAATGGATACGGTGGCCATTGAAGGTCAAAGCGGAGTAACGGAACAAGAGCACATCGTCGGGTACGACTTCGCGTTGCCAGGGCGCACCTGTTTCAGCAGCCACGGGCGCGGGCACCGGGTCACCCGGCTGTGCGGCGGCACGGTAAACAATGTCGTGCTCTTCGGTCAGGGACAGGCCTTGCGCGTTGTGCACTTCGTGCTTGACCAGCACAAAAATCAGATCGCCGGTACGGCCTGCCTTGTGCGTGACCGATTCGATGCGCGAGATGCGTTGCGCAGCATCACCCACGCGCAGAGGGTTGGCCGGGTTCCAGGTCAGGCGGCCGCCAGCCCACATGCGGCGCGGCAACGGTACCGGAGGCAGAAAGCCGCCACGTTTGGCGTGGCCGTCAGGGCCAATCTCGCGCTGCAGGTGCTGCGGCAAAAAGAACAGCCAATGGCCCAGCGGTGGTAGCACGCTACCGGACACCGGGGCCGGGTCTTCGCGGTCCAGCGTGGCCGAGAAACCGCGCACCGGGGCGGCGGTGATGTCATCATGCAAGGTTTCGCTGCGGCCAGTCCAGGCTTGCAAATTGCTCAAGGTTTCGGCGTCGACGGTACGGGCGCTAGGCGTAGACATTGGAGGCATCCTTTGTGATGTTGGTGGTCTTCTTAAGACGGTTTCAGTCACGGTGTGACACGAATGATCAGGCCTTCAGCCTCTATGCACAATCGCTGAATTCGGAATCGAGTCTTTTAAAATTCAAAAGTCTCAAGCCCTGACCTGACCACCATGCACTTTGACCTGACTGACCTTCGGCTTTTTGTCTGTACCGCTGACGAAGGCAGCCTGACCCGCGCTGCCCAGCTGCAACACATGTCCTTGCCTGCAGCCAGTGTGCGCATCAAATCCCTTGAGGGCCAGTCCGGGCAGGCGCTGTTTTACCGACAGGCTCGTGGTGTGCGCCTGACGCCGGCGGGCGAGGCGTTTTTGCACCATGCACGCGGCGTGTTGCGGCAGGTGCATCAGCTCCAGACGGATTTGCAGGAATACGAAGAAGGCCTGCGCGGACACGTGCGGTTGTTTGCAAACACAACAGCCGTATCCGACTTTTTACCGGAAATCCTGGCGCCGTTTCTGGCAGCCTACCCGCGCGTGAATGTGGAGCTCAAGGAAATGGCCAGCCGGGAGGTGGGCCGCGGGGTGCTGGAGGGGCAGGCCGATCTGGGCATTGTGTCGGGTCCCCTGGACATTGAGGGCTTGCAGCGCGTGCATTTCAGCACCGATCACCTGGTGTTGGTCGTGCCCAAGGGCCATTCCTTGGCGCAGCACAAGTCAGTCCCTTTTGTGGAGACGCTGGCGCACAACCAGGTGGGTATGCATGTGGGCAGCACGCTTAACGAGTTTTTGCACCAGGTCACCAGCGATTTGGGCGAAACGCTCAAACTGCGTATTCAGGTGCACAGCTTTGATGTGATGTGCCGCATGATCAACGCTGGCGTGGGCATCGGCATCGTGCCCGCCAGCGTGGCGCAGCGTTGTCAGGCCTACCTGGACCTGGACTTGGTGAGCCTCACAGATGCCTGGAGCGTGCGCAAGCGCTACATCCTGTACCGCGACGCGGCGCGACTGCCTCGTTATGCGCAGATGCTGGTCGAGGCCATTGCGGCCCACTATGGCGAGGTCAGGCCGGCACTCGTTCCGACAACTCAATCAGATTGAAGTCGGGGTCGCGCACATACACCGAGCGGATTTTGCCGGTTGCCCCCGTGCGCAGCACGGGCCCTTCCACGATGGGCCAATTGCAGCTTTGCAGATGGTCCATTGTGGCTTGCAAAGGGCCCGAGAGCAGGAAGCACAAATCCAGCGCACCCGGCACAGGCAGGTGCGCCTTGGGCTCAAATTCTGCTCCCTGCACATGCAGGTTGATCTTCTGCTGCCCGAACACAAAAGCCCGGCGTTGCACGGGTGGCGTGCCGCCCACGAAGGTCTCCAGCCGCATGCCCAGCACGCGGGTGTAGAAGTCCACGCAGGCGGCCTCGCGGGCCGTGGTCAGGACCAGATGATCCAGATGGCTGATCATCACATCAAGCGCCAAAGATCATGTTAGGCAGTGCCAGGCTGATCGCGGGTACATAAGTGATGATCACCAGGAACACCAGTAACACAGACAGCCATGGGAGCGCTGCGCGGGTCACTTCCATCAGGCTCATGCCGGTCACACCGCTGGTCACGAACAGGTTCAGCCCCACGGGTGGTGTGACCATGCCAATTTCCATGTTCACCACCATGATCACGCCCAGGTGAATCGGGTCGATGCCCAGTTGCTGGGAAATCGGGAACAGGATGGGCGCCAGAATCAGGATGATGCCAGTAGGCTCCATGAAGTTGCCGGCCACCAGCAAGATCAGGTTGACCACCAGCAAGAACACCCAGGGGGACATGCCTGCGGACATGATTTGTTCAGCAATGGCCTGCGGGATACGCTCGGTTGTGAGCACATGGGCAAACAGCAAGGCGTTGCCAACGATGAACATCAGCATCACCGTGGTTTTGGCCGACTCCAGGAACACCTCGGGCAGGTGTTTGAAGCTCAGATCCTTGTAGATGAACAAAGCCACAAACAGGGCGTATACCGCTGACACGGCAGCAGCTTCGGTCGGAGTGAATATGCCGCCATAAATACCGCCCATGATGATGACCAGCAGTGCCAGACCCCACATGGACTCGCGGAAGGTGCGAACCACTTCAGCAAAAGAAGCTTTGGGCGGGGGGGTGATGTTCATCTTGCCTGCACGC
The DNA here is from genome assembly GCF_038134685.1 of Limnohabitans sp. Taxonomy (GTDB): domain Bacteria; phylum Pseudomonadota; class Gammaproteobacteria; order Burkholderiales; family Burkholderiaceae_C; genus Limnohabitans_A. Next base: position 73,403 of record NZ_JAYPVP010000007.1, read on the forward strand.
CACCATACAGCAACCATCAGCATCAAGCCGAGCATGATGCCGGGTATGACACCGGCCATGAACAAACGGCCCACAGACACTTCGGTCACGGCGGCGTAGACCACCATCACGATGGAGGGCGGAATCAGGATGCCCAGCGTGCCAGCATTGCAGATCACGCCAGCCGCAAAGTCTTTGCCATAGCCGTTCTTGACCATGCCAGCGATCACGATCGAGCCGATGGCAACCACGGTTGCCGGGCTGGAGCCGGACACAGCGGCAAAGAGCATGCACGCCAGAATGGATGCAATGGCCAGGCCGCCGCGCAAGTGACCCACAGCTGCAATGGCAAAGTTCACCATGCGCTTGGCCACGCCACCCGTGGACATGAAGTTACCCGCCAGCACAAAGAAGGGAATGGCCAGCAGGGTGTAGTGCTCACTGGTTTCGAACAGCTTGATGGACATCGAAGCGAGCGAATCCTGCGAGAAGAAAAAGATGGTGACCAGGCTCGACAGCCCCAGGCTGATGGCAATCGGCAAGCCCATCAACATGCAGGCAAACAAAATGGTAAACAGGACGATGGTGTTCATGCGGCGTCTCCCTCAGCCTTGAGCTTCATGGCATCAGCAGCTTCGTCGGCCAGGTGCAGGCTGTCCGTTTTGCCGGTGATCAGGTTGAAAAGAATTTGCAGGAAGCGAAAGCCCATGAGGGCATAGCCAATGGGCATGATGATCAAACCCTTCCAGCGTTCAATGGGCATGTCGTCGAATTCGATACCCACATCCATCATCTTGGCGACGTACTGGGTCGCGCCGGTCAGCACAAAGCCCACATAAAGCAAACTCAGCGCCACAGCCACAACGGAAACCGAGCGGCGAGCCGAAGGGGAGAGCTTGCGCACCACGGCATCCACACCAATGTGAGCCCCCACGCGTACGCCGTAAGAAATGCCAACAAAAATCATGAAGGCAAAACAGACGCCAGTGAGCTCCTGCGCCCAGCTCAGGCCGGAGTCAAACACATAGCGCAAGACCACCTGCACAAAGGTCAGGCCGGTCATGGCCAGAAGCATGAGGGAGATGATCCACTCTTCGAGTCGGTCGATGATTTTCATAAGAACACCTGGTTCAAAAAAAGGCCCGCTGCACACAGCAGCGGGCCAGGACTTCAGGCCAAAAGCAGTTACTTGTTGGCCTTGAGAGCGGCGTCGATCAGGTCCTTGCCGATTTCAGCTTCAAACTTTTTCCAGACCGGTTTCATGGCGGTGCGCCACTGGTTCAGATGGTCTTCGCTCATGGGCAATACACGTGCTTTCTTGTCGGCAATGACTTTGGCGCGGAAAGTGGTGTCTTCTTCCAGTGCGACCTTGTTACCAGCCACAATGGATTCTTTCATGGCTTCCGACAGACCTTTTTGTACGTCTGCTGGCAGGCCGTTCCACCACTTGGCGTTGGCGATCACCATGTAGTCGACCACACCGTGGTTGGATTCCATGATGTATTTCTGCACTTCGTGGAACTTTTTGGAGTAGATGTTGGCCCAGGGGTTCTCGGCGCCATCAACCACACCGGTTTGAAGGGCTTGGTACACCTCGGCAAATGCAATTTTCTGGGGGTTGCCACCCACGGCCTTGAATTGGGCTTCCAGAACGTCGGAAGGCTGGATGCGGAACTTCAGTCCCTTGGCGTCTTCAGGCGTACCCAGTGGCTTGTTGGCCGACAGCTGTTTCATGCCATTGTGCAAATAGCCAAAACCAATGATGCCTTTTTTCTCCATTGACTTCAGCAGCTCTTGGCCTTCCTTGCTGTTCTGGAAGCGGTCCACAGCATGGATGTCCTTGAACAGGAAGGGCAGGTCAAAAATCTGCAACTTGGGCGTGTATTTGCCAAACTTGGCCAATGAGGGGGCCAGGATCTGTACATCGCCCAGCAGCAGCGCTTCCATTTCCTTGCCATCGCCAAACAGCTGGCTGTTGGGGAAAACCTGCACTTCTACTTTGCCGGGGAGTTTCTTTTCGGCCACTTCCTTGAATTTAAGTGCGGCCTGGCCCTTGGGTGTCACATCAGCCACCACGTGGCTGTATTTGATGATGATGGGGGCAGCTTGTGCGCTCAGGCCTGCGGCCATCAGAGCAGCAGCGACGACGAGTTTGATTTTCATTCGAGTGTCTCCGTAATTCAGCTGTTCAAACTATTTCGAACGGGTCAAACAATACGCAAGGCGCCAGATGACAACAACTGTGGTGTTCCTCAGTCGGGTAAACCCTATGCTGCCTGTCTTTGCCCGAGGTCAAGGTGAATTCAAGGCTTGACGCACCGAGTCCAGCCAGTTTTGTCCGATCCGTCGCGCCAGATCGTCCCAAGCGGGTTGTACGGCAGTTCGCAGGCGCAGGTGTTGCCCGGGGGTCAGTTCATGAATACGAGTGGAGCCTGAAGCCCGCAAGGCGTGCAGAGCTTGTTCATTCTGACCTGCAGCGACGCTGTTGCCCCAGGCTAGGGCTTCTTTCATGGCAGATGTCATGTGTTGACGTTGGAGTTCACTCAGATTTCGCCAAAATGGAGCATGGATCACAATCGCATAACCGATAAACCCGTGGCCTGTGAGCGTCAGGTCGGACTGCACTTCGTGCATGTGCTGAGTCCAGAAATTGGAGACGGGGTTTTCCGTGCCATCGACCACGCCCGTACCCAAGGCGCGACGGGTCTCGCTGAAGGGCAGATCCACTGGACGGGCACCCAAAGCACGCATTTGGCGCGCAATGGTGCGTGACGATTGCACCCTCATGCGCAGACCCAGGTAGTCGGCTGGCTCCAGCAGCGGCCGGTTGGCGCTCATGTGTTTGAAACCATTGTCAAGGAATCCCAGGCCCACCATGTGCTGGCGCTGCAGCCGTTGCAGCAGGGCTTGACCCAGTCCGCCTTCGGTGATGCGGCGGACATCGGCCTGAGTGGAAAACAGGAAGGGAAGATCAAACAGTTCAAACTCGGGAAAGCCCAAGCGCCCGAATTTGGACAGCGAGGGCGCCAGAATTTCTACGGCGCCCAACTGCATGGCCTCCATTTCATCGCGGTCGCTGTAGAGCTGGGCGTTGGGGTAAATGTCCACGCGCATGCGCCCTTGGGTGCGCTCCTCAAGCAAGGCCTTAAAGCGCAAGGCTGTCTGGCCCTTGGGTGTGTTTTCGGCCACCACATGCGAAAAACGGATGCGTACTGGCTCACCAGTTTTTTGGGCTTGGGCCATGGCCGCAGGTACGTATCCAGCCCCCAAAAGAAACAGAAGGATCAAAATGGACAAAACGTGTAATCCCACGACCGATGACCATCGGGAGTGCTGGGGCGCCTGGGACAAAGGGTTAACCATGTCGTTATGCTATCGGCAAATGACACTCGATCGCTGCATTTGCCTCCGGCCATGACCGACACTTCTACAGACCGCTTTGATTTTGCATTGCTGCAATCGAGCAATGAACGCACCGAGCGGCGCAATCGCCGCTTGCTGAGCTGGTTGCTGGGCCTGGTGTTGCTGGCGGCCGCCTCGATTGTGGCGCTGGTGTTGTACTTGCAAACCTTTGAGCGGGAAGAGGCTGAGCGCCAGCGGGTGGCCGATGGGCAGTGGCTCGAGCGCATGGTACGCTTTCATTTGCGTCGCCTCGAAGAAGACCTGCTGGCCCTTGCGTACCACGCCCGAGAGCGCCAGACTCGTCAAGGGTCGGTGACAGACCTGCCAGCTCCAGATCCGCTGCGCGGCGGGACGCTTTACCACCAGCCAGATGTACTGCTGCAGCACGGCTGGGTGCCTTGGGATTCAAGTGCTGCGCCGATGGCGAAGGCTTTGCGTGCGGATGCTGCCCTGGATCCGGAAAATGCTGCCGCCCTGGCGGTGATGCAGGACACCGCGCGTGGCTTGCGTCGTCCAAGCTACGCTGGCCCTTTGCTGGATGCGCAAGGGCAGCGTACGGATCGATTGTGGCTGTCGGTGCCCTTGTTTGAGCGAGGGCTGTTTGTGGGTACTTATGTGGCCAGTCTTTCGCTGGACCAGGCTTTGAAAGCGGCGGTGCCTGCCTGGTTCATGCAAAACCACCGGCTCGAGCGTGTTGATGACCAAGTGGTCTGGGCAAATGACGAGACGCCTTCGCCGCGTCCGCGCGATGGTTCCTACTATGCGCAACTGGAGTTGCCAGGCACCCAGATTGCTTTGTATGTGGATGCCCTGAAAACGCGCACACCTTGGTTGCCCCGTTTGTTCTTTGGGGTCGCATTGCTGTTTTTGCTGGGCATGTTGGGTGCTGTGCTGGCGCTGTGGAGAGATATCGTCAAGCGTCAGCGTGTCGAACGTGAATTGCAAGCCCAGGTTGCTTTGCGGCAGGCCATGGAAAACGCAGTGACCACCGGTTTGCGTGCCTGGGACATGGAGGGGCGATTGCTCTACGTCAATCCGTCTTTTTGCCGCCTGGTGGGGTATTCAGCGCAGGAGCTGGTGGGGCGCAGTGCCCCACTGCCGTATTGGCCGGCGAACCAGAGCGATGAGCTCGAGCTGGTACACCGTGAGTTGATGGCGCAGGGCACCGAGGCGCAGGGGGTAGAGGTGCAGTTTCAACATCGCAACGGGTATTTGATCGATGTGCTGGTGCACGAGGCGCCTTTACGCAATGCCGAAGGCGAGGCCCTGGGCTGGATGAGTTCGGTGCTGGACATCAGCGAGCGCAAGCGCGCAGAACGATTGGCACAGCAACAGCAAGAGCAGCTTGAATCGCTGGGGAGATTGGTGGTGGTGGGTGAGGTGGCCTCCACGCTGGCCCATGAGTTGAACCAGCCCTTGGGCGCCTTGAGTGGGTTTGCCAACGGATTGCTCAACCGGCTTCAAGGCGGCCGCATTGGGCTCGATGAAATGCCCCCCGTGGTAGATCGTATGGCCAAGTTGGCCGACAAGGCGGGGCGCATCATTCAGCGGGTGAACGCTTTTGCGCGCAGGCGTGAAATGACTCGTGAGCCCCTGGAGCTGCGCAGCTATCTGCTGCGAGTGCTCAAGCCCACACAGCGCGAGCGCCAGGTGCGCTGGCAGTGGGACTTGGGGCGCATCGAAGCCTGGGTGGATGCCGATCCGGGCTTGCTGGAGCATGCGGTGCGCAATGTGAGCAGCAATGCGGTGGAATGGGCCATGCGTGCGACACAAGGGTCAGACCGCGCGCCGACCGTACGGGTGGCGCTGGTGCGTTCGCCGCAACAACAGTCTGTGGCTGAAGTGGGCATTTCTGTAGGTGACTCCGGTCCGGGTGTGAGCGATGCTCAGCGCGAACACATCTTCAGTGCTTTTCACAGTGGCAAAGAAGGTGGCATGGGTATGGGCCTGGCCATCTGCCGATCCGTGATTGAGGCGCATCATGGCCGTATTGAAGTGGGTATCGATCCGGTTCTGGGTGGTGCTTGCTTTATTCTTTGGTTGCCGTTGGTGGCACCTGTAACAACATGACCATGACCTCTACCATCCATATTGTTGATGACGATTCGGATTTTCGCGATGCCCTGGCCTGGCTGCTGGACTCGCGTGGGCACCCCACCTGCACCTGGGCTGGAGGCGATGTGTTCCTGCAATCCTTGCAAGCGCGCAGCCCGGGCAGCGCCTGGCCAGCTGCAGTGGTCTTGCTGGACATTCGCATGGAGCCGGTCTCCGGCTTGAGTGTTTTTGAATCGCTCAAAGCCATGGGCTGCCCCTGGCCGGTGCTGTTCATCACTGGACATGGCGATGTCACCATGGCGGTGGCGGCTGTCAAAAACGGCGCCTGGGACTTTCTGGAAAAACCTTTTCAGAACAATGTGCTGGTGGACAAGGTTGAAGCGGCGCTGGCTTCAGTGCAGAGTGTTGAAGCGTTGCAAGCGCAACGTCTCAGCGAGGCCTTGGCCCAGCTCAGTCAGCGTGAGCGCGAAGTGCTCGATGAACTGCTGGCCGGACACTACAACAAGAACATTGCAGACCACTTGGGTATCACCCCCCGCACGGTGGAGTTTCACCGCGCCAATCTCTTTGTCAAAATGGGTGTCAGCTCGGCAGTCGAATTGGCGCACTTGTTGGGGCGCCATGGTTTGCGCTGAGAGGGATGATCACGGCTGCACACCCAGTTGGGTCAAGCCCAATTGCTGTGCCTGTGCCAGGACGGCCAGTACCTGCGCGTAGGGCGCTTTGGGTTCGGGTTGAATTTGAATCGCAGGCATGGGTTGCTGCCGTGCGGCGGCTTGCAGCCTGCTGAAAAGTTGCTCTCGCTCAGTCACCTCGGCACCATTCCAGAACCAGTGCCCCTGCGCGTTGATCCGCAATTGAACTGTTGGCGTTGGGACCTTTTGTGCCGAGCCCCGGGTGAGGTTCAGCTCGGTGCTTTGCCAAGCCGTTGGAATGGTGATGATGAGCATGACCAACAGCACCAGCATGACGTCGATCAGTGGGGTGGTGTTGATTTCCAGGATGGGCTCAGGCTCAGGGTGGGTTGGTCGAATTTGCATCATGGCCGGGACTCCTTGGTCCTGGGCAGGCTCAGCAAGCTGACGTTCTCGATGCCCAAGCCCTGTACCATCTGCATGACCTGACCAATCGGCTCAAAACTGCTTTGCGCATCGCCCCGAATCAGCACCTGCACAGGCCGGCCACCCTTTTGCCGCGCAGCCAGCTGCTGGCGCAGTGACTCGGCAGAGCTCACAGGTGTATCGCCCAAAAACAGGTTCCCCGTTGGTGTGACCGAAATGACCACTGCCTGAGGTGTGGGCGTTTGCGCATGGTTGTTTTCCTCGGGCAACTGCAAAGGCACCGAGGCGGTGACTACCGGAATGGTGATCAAAAAGATGATGAGCAAAACCAGCATCACATCCACCAAAGGGGTGGTGTTGATCTGGCCCAGGAGCTCGTCACCTTCCTGATCGGGCAGGTGGATCGCCATCAGCGAGGCTCGCGGGTGTTGGAGGCCAGCAGCACAGCGTGCAGGTCAGCGCTGAAGGACTGGATGGATTCCATCAAGGCCTTGTTGCGGCGCACCAGTCCGTTGTAGCCCAGCACGGCAGGCACAGCCACAGCCAGACCAATGGCGGTCATGATCAGCGCTTCGCCTACCGGGCCAGCCACTTTGTCGATGCTGGCCTGACCCGACACGCCAATGCGCACCAAAGCGTGATAAATGCCCCAAACCGTACCGAACAGGCCGACAAACGGAGCTGTGGAGCCGGTGGTGGCCAGCCAGGCCAGACCGTTTTGCATACCCGACTGCACTTGACCCAGGCTGCGTTGAATATTGAGGGTGACCCAGGTGTTGAAGTCCACATGTCGCATCAGGCCATCGTGATGCTGAGCGCTTTCCAGCGCCTTGTCGGTGATCAGGCGCAAGGGGCTGTCGCTGTCGAGCAGGTCAGCGCCCTGGCGCAGCGTACTCGCTTCCCAGAACTTGTCCTGTGCTTGTTTGACTTGTCTGTTCAGACGGGTTTGTTGCCAGAGTTTTTGCAGCATCACGCTCCAGCTGCCCACGCTCATGATGAGCAAAACCAGCAGCGTGGCTTTGGCCACCAGGTCGCCTTGGGCCCACAAGGCGGCCAGGCCATAAGGGTTTGTGTCAGTCATGTTTACTCCAGTCGCCATGAATAACGGATGGTAGCCCAGGAAGCAGTGGCTTGCCCTTGGGACATGGCGGGCGAAAAACGGCAGCGTGACAGGGCGTCACGAGCAGCTTCGTCCAGGCGCTTGAATCCGGAGGAATTTTGCACCTCGGATTGGCTGACCTGCCCATCGGCTTCTACCCGAAAGCGCAAAGTGACTGTGCCTTCTTCTTCCAGTCGGCGCGAGGCCGCAGGGTATTGCGGTTTGGCGCAACTGCCGCTGACCAATGTGGCCGCATTGTCTCGCGAGCTGGCAGAGGCGTCAGCGCCTGTGCGCGTTTGTGCCGCGATTGACGTGCTTGGGGGTGTTGCGGAGGGGGGGGAGGGTGTTGCCGCTGGGGCGGTCGAAGCGGGTGATGCCGTCACGGGTGCGAGGGCGGTTGCTGTTGGCAATGCGACAGGCTCTGCTGAAGACTTGGGCTGTGAGGGTGCGTTGCTTGTGGCGGGGGAAATGGTCTTGTCTGCAGCAGGTGCCGAAGCGCCAGATTGAAGCAGCACCACGCTGACAGGGGGCATGTCCAGCGAGGGGGGGGTGTCTGGTCGGCCATCCCCCAGCAGGAGCCAAGCAGGCATCAAGTGCAATATCAAGACGAGGCCGACAACGCAAGCGCGTTGCTGAAAGGGCATGTCGTGAGATGGCGGCGAGCTCATGCCGGCAAGTTTAGCGAGCTGGCTCAATTCTCGGCAGCAGGGGTACGCGCCGCCCGTTGCGCAAACTCGGCACGCAAGGCCTTGAGTTTTTCGCGCGGATCTTCTTTTACCGTGGCTTTGTCCAGCGCCATCTCGCCGATGAAGCGGCTGGGGACGCCCGCCACGGTTTCGCGCCCTTTTTTGCGGCGGCGTGTCCAGCTCACAGCCAGACTGCGCTGGGCGCGGGTGATGCCCACATACATCAGGCGGCGCTCTTCCTGCAGGCGCTGCAAAATGCCTTCACTCATGGGCCCATTGGCCTGACCAGAGGGTTGATCGTCGTCGCCCAATTTGAAGGGCAGCAAACCTTCGTTGACGCCGACCAGCATCACATGGGGCCACTCCAGTCCCTTGGAGGCGTGCAGCGTGGACAGGGTCACTACGTTCTGCTCTTCTTCGCGCTCATTGAGGGTGGAGATCAGCGAGATGGTTTGTGCCACTTCCAGCAGGCTTTTGCGCTCGGTGGCCTGCGCGCCGGTGGCATCCTCGATCTCGCCGCCGCAGCGACCGGCCATCCAGTCGCAAAACTCCAGCACGTTGGTCCAGCGGGCATTGGCAATGCTCTCGTTGTCTTCGCTGTCGTAGAGGTGTTTCTCGTAGCCGATGTCCTTGAGCCACTCGGTCAGAAAACGCATCGCGTCTTCCTTGCCCGAGGTGTGGCGGGCGCGGTGTTCGAGGTCGTTGATGTAGCGGCCAAATTCGTGCAGACCATGCACGGCGCGACTGGATACCGCGCTGGGCAGGCTGCTGGCAAACAAGGCTTCAAACAGGCTGACCTTGTACTTCGTGGCAAAAGTGCCCAGCTGCGCCAGGGTCTGGTGGCCAATGCCGCGTTTGGGCGATGTGATGGCGCGCAGAAAGGCTGGATCGTCGTCGTTGTTGATCCACAGCCGGAACCAGGCGCACAGGTCCTTGATTTCGGCCTTGTCAAAAAAGCTCTGCCCGCCTGACACCTTGTAGGGGATTTGCGCACGGCGCAATGCCTGCTCGAAAGACCGGGCCATGTGGTTGGCGCGGTAGAGGATGGCGAAGTCCTTGAACTCGCGGTGCTTGGCCGCGCCCTCGGTGCTGGTCCCCGCGCGGATCGACTGGATGCGCGCCACGGCGCGTTCGGCCTCGTGTTCCTCGTTGTCGGCGTCCACCACGCGCACCGGCTCGCCCTCGCCCAGTTCCGAAAACAGCGTCTTGGGAAAGAGCTTGGGGTTGGGCCCGATGACGTTGTTGGCCGCGCGCAGGATGGCGCTGGTGGAGCGGTAGTTTTGCTCCAGCTTGATGACTTTGAGTTGCGGGAAGTCCTGCGGCAGGCGCTTGAGGTTGTCGAGTGTGGCGCCGCGCCAGCCGTAGATCGACTGGTCGTCGTCGCCCACGGCGGTGAAGCGACCGCGCTCGCCCACAATGTGCTTGAGCACCTCGTACTGGGTGGCGTTGGTGTCCTGGTATTCGTCCACCAGCACATGGCCCAGTGTCTTTTGCCACTTGGCACGCACCGCCTCGTGTTCAGCCAGCAGTTTGAGCGGCAAGCCGATCAGGTCGTCAAAGTCCACGCTTTGGTAAGCCGTCAGGCGCTCTTCGTAGCGGGCCATGATCCGCGCGATCACGCGGGCGTTGTCGTCAGGGGCCAGGGCTTCGGCCTGGGCGGCACTCAGCCCCTGGTTTTTCCAGAGGCTGATGGTCCACTGCCACTGGCGCGCGGTGGCCGCGTCGGTGGTGCCGCCGCAGTCCTTGAGGATGCTGACCACGTCGTCGGCGTCCAGAATGGAGAACTGCGGCTTGAGGCCCAGCACCTGCCCGTCCTCGCGCATGATGCGCACACCCAGGGCGTGGAAGGTACAGATCACCACGTCCTTGGCGGCCTTGCCGATCAGGCCCTTGGCGCGCTCGCGCATTTCGGTGGCGGCCTTGTTGGTGAAGGTGATGGCCGCAATCTGTTTGGGCTCCAGCCCGACCTGGATCAGGCGCTGGATCTTGTGCGTGATCACCCGCGTTTTGCCTGAGCCTGCTCCTGCCAGCACGAGGCACGGGCCGGAAACATAGTTCACGGCGTCGAGTTGGGCGAGGTTCAGACCTTGGGACATCCGGCAATCACGATCGAGCCCAAGCGGGGCAAAGCGAGGAGGGGAAAGCGGACAATCATAGCGGGTGCGCGACAGCAAAAAGCCTGTTTTGAGTGGACAATCGTGCTCATGCTGGACGTATTACGGGTTACCTTCCCATTCTTCGCCTTGGTGCTGTGCGGTTACCTGGCTGCGCGGCTCAAGTTCCTGTCTTTGGCCGCGATACCCGGGCTCAACGGCTTTGTGCTTTATTTCGCGCTGCCGTGCCTGTTGTTTCGCTTTGGATCCGAGACGCCGATTGCCCAGTTGCTGGATGTGGGTGTGTTTTTCACCTATCTGGTGTGCGCACTGATTGTGGTGGGGTTCACGATTGCCATCAGCCTGAACAAGCGCATAGGCTGGAACGATGCCTCCCTGGGCGCTTTGGTGGCCGCATTTCCGAATACAGGGTTCATGGGCGTGCCCTTGTTGGTGGCCTTGCTGGGGCAGGCGGCAGCGGGTCCTACCATTGTCACCATTGTGGTGGACATGGTCATCACCTCCTCTCTGTGCATTGCCCTGTCGCGGCTGGATGGAGCGCAGGAGCACGGCGTGTCCAAAGCAGTGAGCAACGCGCTGGCTGGCATGGTGCGCAATCCCATGCCTTGGGCCATCTTGCTGGGCGCGGTGTTTTCGTCTACTCAGATGCAGCTGAGCGGGCCAGTGGCCAAAACCGTTGGCCTGTTGGCCGATGCGGCCTCACCTGTGGCGCTGTTCACCATTGGCGCCGTGCTGGCACGCTCGCAAATGCTGGCCCATGAGCGTCCGCACGGTCCCTTGCCTGCAGGAGACTACCTCTGGGTGGCCCTGATCAAGCTTTTCCTGCACCCACTGGTGGTCTTGCTGGTGGTGGCTGTGGCCATTCACCTGGGTGTGCAAATCAGTCCTTTTGCCTATTTGGTGATGGTGTTGGTGGCGTCCCTGCCCAGCGCAAGCAACGTGTCCTTGCTGGCCGAGCGTTTTGGTGCGGACAACGGGCGTATTGCACGCATCATTTTGGTCACAACCGCGATGGCGTTTTTGACTTTCTCCACGGCAGTGGCGGTGTTCAAAGGCTAGGTCAGTACCAAGGTCGAGGATGCGGGCTTGATCAGATCGCTTGCGGATCGACGTCCACCAGCCAGCGCAGCACGCCTTTGTGTTGGGGCTCGCTGCGAAGCTGATGCATCAGCTGTTGCAAGGCGAACAAGACTTGGTGCAAGTGTGCTCGCGAAGGGCTTTCCAGCAGCATTTGCGCCCGTTCGACATTGGCGATGCGTTGCATGCTCATGGGCACTGGCGGATAGAGAGTGACAGCGTCCATCGCCTCGGCACCCAGGCCCCATTCTGTGGGGTGTTGCTGCAGGCTGTGTTGGGCGGCCAGCAGGAGGGCTTGAGCCATGTCCTGGCTGCGAGCGTCTGCACGTAACAGGGCCTGGTGCACAAAGGGTGGCAGGCCGGCTTGCTCGCGATCGCGCAGTTCGCTTTGCGCGAAGCCAGGATAGTCGTGTGCTTTGAGGTGGCGGAACACGGCATGATCCGGGTGATGGGTTTGCACCCACATTTCTGCCTGTTGGCTTTGACCGGCATCCCGTCCGGCGCGTCCTGCCGCCTGCATGAGCAGGGCAAACAAGCGCTCCGGCGCCCGAAAGTCACTCGAAAACAAACCGTTGTCAGGGTTAAGTGCCGCGACCAGGGTGACCCGGCGGAAGTCGTGGCCCTTTGCAATCATTTGGGTGCCGATCAGGATGTCCACTTCACCGCTGTGCATGTGTTCCAGTTGCGCTTGCAGCTGACCGGCATGTTGCGTGGTGTCGGCGTCCATGCGTGCAATGTGCACCGGGCGACCGTCCGGGCGTTGCAGGTGTCCAAGCAACTCGGCCAAGTGCTCCTGCAGCTGCTCGGTGCCCAGGCCCACGGGCAGGATGTCGGGGTTGCCACACTGGGGGCAGGCGGCCGGTACCCGCTGCGTCAGGCCGCAGTGGTGGCAGCGCAGGCTGCGGTCGCTTTTGTGGAACACCCGAAAAGCACTGCATTGAGGGCAATCGCTTTTCCAGCCGCAATCGGAGCATTGCAGTACAGGTGCATAGCCCCGACGATTGAGCAGCAAAAGGCTTTGCTCCCCCCGCGCCAGGCGTTCTTGCAGGGCTTGCATCAGCGGTGCTGAAATCCGGGTGTTGCGTGGCTGGTGGTTCATGTCCACGCGGCGAATGATGGGCATGGCGCCTTGGCCTACGCGTGCAGGCATGTGCAGTCGCATGTAGCGTCCACCTTCGGTCTCTGGCCGGCTGAGGTGCCAGCTCTCCAGTGAAGGGGTGGCGGAGCCGAGAATGACTTTGGCGTTTTGTCGCTTGCCTCTGTAAATGGCCAAATCGCGGGCTGAGTAGCGGGCGCCTTCTTGTTGCTTGTAGCTGGGGTCGTGTTCTTCGTCGACCACGATCATGCGTAAGTGAGGAAGGCTGGCGAAAATGGCCATTCGCGTACCCAGCACGATGCGAGCCGTTCCCTGATGCGCCTGCAGCCAGGCGCTCAGGCGCTGCGCGGGCGTCAATCCACTGTGCATGGCCACGACGGCTTCTGTACCAAAACGCGCTTGCACGCGCTCAAGCAACTGCGGGGTGAGGTTGATTTCAGGCACCAGCAGCAGTGCCTGTGCGGCAGGGTCATCTTGCAAGCTGTGGGCAATGGCTTGCAAGTACACCTCGGTTTTTCCGCTGCCAGTGTTGCCGAACAGCAAGAACGGCCCCGCTGATTGCGCAATGTCGCGCAAGGCAGCCCTTTGTTGGTCGCTTGCTGGCGGGGCTGGTTGCAAAACCAGAGCAACGCTGGAGGGGAGTCGCTTGAGCCTTCTGTCCAGCTGCTCCGGGTTGAGCTTGTGCAAGCTGGGCGGCAGCGCTTGCGCGGCCACTTCGCCAATGGATCGCTGGTAGTAGCGGGCTGCAAATCCAACCAGATCCAGCCAGTCCAGGCTCAGGGGCGGGAGAGCCATCACATGCGTCACGGCCCGGGTCTTGCTGGGGTCCAGTCCGGGGGGGGCTTGCAGATGCCATTGGGTCACGACCCCCAGCACTTCCCGCGTGCCCAGAGGGACACGCACCAGCGAGCCCGGAGGCAAGGCTTCACTGTGTGTATAGGTGAGCAATGACCCAATCTGGCTGTGCGCCGGGGTCTGCACTTCAACATCCACCCAACAGATCGGGGTGTTCATGGTTTCACCGTTTTGGATCAATTCTGGAGCTTCTTGCGATCAGGTTTTTTCTTGAAAATTGCGCTAAGTCGTTGATTTTTACGGGTTTTGGAGGTCATCCAAAAAACCTGTGGATAACTTTGTTGAAAACCCCGGGCGGCCATCGGCAAACCCTTGCCAATTCAGCCTCTGATCAAAATGCCTATTCACGATGCAGATTCTGAACATTCAATCAAATCAATAACTTACGAATGTTCTCCTTGAGGTGTGAACCGGTTGATGACGCTGATGCGAGGCTTAAGGGAATTCCCTGTTTTTGTGCATAAGTCAAGCTGAGAAAGACGTTTTTGATGCAAAAAAACCAGTCTTTTCAGCTTGTTTTTATGCTAAGCGGTCAGGCCTGCTGGCGCAAGAAGCGGGAATGGCTGTGCACTGCCTCGACCAGCGCCGAGACATGTTCGGGAGGTGTGTACTGGCTGATGCCGTGGCCCAGGTTAAAAATATGGGTCGGGCCGGTGGTGCTGGCATCGGTGTGGGGTTTGCCAAAACTGTCGAGCACACGGCGCACCTGCTGTGCAATTTGCTCGGGTTGGGCAAACAGCACGTTCGGGTCGATATTGCCTTGCAATGCTTTGCCTGGACCACCGACCTCACCGCCGACGCATGCGCGGGCCTTGCCCAGGTTCATGGTCCAGTCCAGACCCAGCACTTCACAATCGAGCGAGCCCATATCGCTCAGCCACAAACCGCCGCCCTTGGTGAACACGATGCGCGGGATGATGGCGCCATCGTGGCTGCGCTTGAGCTGGGCCAGCACCCTGCGGGTGTAGGCGAGGCTGAATTCCTGGAAAGCACCATCGGCCAGTACGCCTCCCCAGCTGTCGAAAATCATCACGGCCTGTGCGCCTGCATCGATCTGGGTGTTGAGGTACAGCGCTACCGCGTCGGCGTTGATCTCCAGAATGCGATGCATCAGGTCCGGGCGGCTGTACATCAGGCTTTTGACGGCGCGGTAGTCATCCGAACCGGCGCCTTCGACCATGTAGCAAGCCAGCGTCCAGGGGCTGCCCGAAAAGCCGATCAGCGGCACGCGGCCGTTCAAGGCCTTGCGGATGCTGGTCACGGCATCGAACACATAGCGCAGTTTGTCCATGTCGGGCACGGCCAGTTCGGCGACCGCTGCTTCGTCACGCACGTTCTTGGCAAACTTGGGACCTTCGCCCTGTGCGAACGACAGGCCCAGGCCCATGGCATCGGGTACGGTCAGGATGTCGCTGAACAAAATGGCAGCGTCCAGCGGGTAACGCTCCAGTGGCTGCAGGGTGACTTCGGTGGCGTAATCCACGTTGGTGGCCAGGCCCATGAAGCTGCCAGCCTTGGCGCGTGTGGCGCAGTATTCAGGCAAATAGCGGCCAGCCTGGCGCATCAGCCAGACGGGGGTGTGATCAGTGGCCTGGCGCAGACAGGCGCGCAGGAACGTGTCGTTTTGGAGGGGGGCAAATGTGCTCATGCCCTGATTGTCGCAGGCTTGTGGCCTGCGACATTTGATCAAAGTTGGGTCAGGGCGCTGCGGATCTCGTCTACCGAGGGTAATTCCGAAAACAGTCGAGGGGCTTTGCCGGGCGCGTACAGCACGTATACAGGCACGCCGCTGCGACCCAGTGCATTGAGTTCGCGCGTGATGGTGCTGTCACGACGCGTCCAGTCTGCGCGCAGGAGTTGGACGTTGTGGGCTTTGAAGTCGGCCAGCAGACTTTGATTGGCCAAGGTGGTTTTCTTGTTGTATTGGCAGGTCACGCACCAAGCGGCTGTGAAGTCCACAAAAACGGCTTGTTTGTTGCTTGCGGCAATTTGAACCGCCTCGGGGCTCCATGGTTGCCACTCAGATGTTTGTGTCGCAGCGGATGGCGCGTTGGGATGCGCAAGCTGTGTCTGGCTCCACAACATTTGCCCGCTGATGCCGATCAGCAAGGCAGCCAATGCACTGGCGGCCATGCGCGTACGCTGGGGCTTGGACCAGGACCACATCAACAAGCCCAAACCCAGCAACAGCACCAGCAGCGTGGCGACAGTATCCGTGTTGGTTTGTTGGCCAAGCACCCATGCCAGCCAGATGACGGTGGCCCACATCGGGAAAGCCATGGCTTGGCGGAACGTTTCCATCCAGGCACCAGGGCGAGGCAGGGCGTTAACCAGTCGTGGCCACAAGCTGGCCAGCAAATAGGGAAGCGCCATTCCTAGGCCCATGGCCGCAAAAATCGGCAGTGCCAATGTTGTAGGCCAGGCGATCGCCAAGCCCAGAGAGGCCCCCATGAAGGGGGCTGTGCAGGGTGATGCAATGGCCACCGCCAGTACGCCTGACAAAGCCGCATTGAGCGTGCCGTGTGCGCTTTGCACATTGGCCAGGTGGTCGGGCAGGAACATGCCGAACTCGAAGACACCCGCCAGGTTCAAGGCCAGCAAGGTGAACAGTACCGCCAGACCGATGACGACGGGTGGGCTTTGCAGCTGAAAGCCCCAGCCCAGCTGTTCGCCCGTGGCACGCAACGCCAGCAGCAAGCCCCCGAGTGCGACAAAGGACAGCACCACTCCGGCGGTGTAGGCGAGGCCGGCGCGGGCATGCGCGCCGGGGTGCTCGGCAGGTCGGGCAAAGCCCATGACCTTGATGGCCAGCACCGGGAATACACAGGGCATGAGGTTGAGGATCAAGCCTCCTGCAAAGGCCCCCAACAGGGCCAGAAGCCAAGTCATGGTCACAGGCTGCGTGGTTGCAGGAGTTTGTCCCTGAGCGTTTTCACGCAGAGCGCGCTCGAGCTCGGGCGAAACGGCAACAGATTGAACCATTGGCCAGCTGCCGGTGACAGGACCCTCTATGGTGATGGCTGGACCTTGTGGTGCAGTGTCTGTCCCATGGGCCAGAACCCAGGCCATGCGTGAAGGGTTCTCGCTTCGGTCTTCCGAAACAGGCATGAGGGCTTGCCATTGATCGCCTTGCCATTGCTGCGTCCAGTCTTTGTCCTGCACGGCGGCGTTTTGAAGCACACCAGGGGTGATGGGCAACAAGCTCAGTTTCCGGTTCAACCAGGCTTTGGGCAGTTGATCTACCGTGACGCGTACCGCTTTGCCATTGGGCATCACCTGGGTTTGCACTTTGGCATTGGACGCGACAGGACTGAGCTGCCGGGCCCAATCAAATCGGTTGGGCGAGTTGATGCTTGCAGGGCGCCAGTTCAACTGCAAGTGCGCTTCCTGGGGAATGCATTCCTGTCTGCAGGCCAGCCACTGCACATGAGCGGCCAGCGGTACAGACGATGTGGCTTGGAAACCAGCATCCACCTGTACCGGGACAGCAAGCAGGACGACACCCTCGTACCCATAGTTGGCCAAGGGTGCAATGGGAATTTTTTTGGGCAGTGGCCATTGCAGTTGGCCGACTTTCAGGCCTGCGGGCAGCTTCCATTCGATGGTGGTGGGCAAACCCGAGTCTCCGGGGTTTTGCCAATACGTATGCCAATCGGGTTGGTGCTCCAGCAAGACGCCTATCCAGAAGGTTTTCCCAGGCGAAATGCCATCGGGTGCATTGATTTTGAGACTGGCACGTACCTGCTCAGTTGCATGGCTGGGCGCAGCATTGATGGCCTGGGTGAGCAGGGATTGACTCTGTGCGCCCAGGCTCAGGGCAAGCACCACCCCGAAGAACAAGCTCTTGAGTGTGCGGGAGAAAAGCGTGCTCAGCTTCATGTGGAAATAAAAAGTGCTCAATTGAACCAACTGGAAATGTACACCCAGCGAGGAGTCCGGTGGGCAACAAGGATTTGCAGTTCCAGAGGGCGCTCTCCATTAAGATGCAAGGCATCATGAAAATTCCCTCCCATTTCTGGGCCGATTGGGCCACCACTGACTTTGCCGCGATCGATGCCTCGCGTCTGGTGGCGGTGTTGCCTGTTGCTGCGATCGAGCAGCATGGTCCGCATTTGCCTTTATCGGTCGATGCTGATTTGGCTCAGGGCATTGTGCAAGCGTGTTTGCCGCACCTGTCCGAGGATTGCAAAGCCGTGTTCTTGCCTGCGCAGGTTGTGGGCTACAGCCCGGAACACAAAGCGTTTGCAGGAACGCTCTCTCTCAAAGCGGAAACCATCATTCGTTTGTGGACAGACATTGCCGAATCGGTGGCGGCAGCAGGCGTGAAAAAACTGGTCTTGTTCAACAGTCACGGTGGACAGGTTGGTCTGATGGATGTAGTCGCGCGCGACTTGCGAGCCCGTCTGGGCATGCTGGTGTACAGCGTGAGTTGGTTCAACTTGCCGCTGCTCGATGAAACGGGTGCAGATCTGAACACACTGTTCAGTGCCGACGAACACCGTTTTGGTGTGCACGCGGGCGATGTGGAAACATCCATGATGCTGGCGCTGCGACCCGAGTGGGTGCGCATGGACCAAGCGCAACATTTCCACTCCACTTCTCAGGATCGGGCATCGGCCTTCCCGATTCTGGGCAACGGCAAAAGCGCCAAGCTGGCTTGGCAGATGCAGGACTACAACCCCCAAGGTGCCGCAGGCAACGCGGCGGCGGCCACGGCCGACAAAGGCCAGTCGCTGGTACAGGCAGCGGGCCGGGCGCTTGCGGCTTTGCTGGCCGAAATCGAACGTTTGCCCGCCGATACCTTGCGTTGATCGTTCAGGCGTAAGTCACCCAGTCTTGGTGTTCGGCGCTGTCCAGGTGCGGCAGCATGTTGTAGGTCAGCAGCATATGGCGCTTGGGCGTGAAAGCGAATTCGGTCAGTGCCGTGTTGCGGATGCGCAGGTTCAGCTCGATTGTGGTTTCTGGCGGGGTACTCAGCACCAGGCCCACGGCGGTTGAAATGGGCCCGCCACTGGAGACGATGAGTGCGTTGCCCGAGGATTGCTGGCGCACATGGTCGAGCGCCGCTTCGATGCCGCCCACAAAGTCGGCGTAGCTGGGCATGCCCTTGGGGGCGGTGCGGCCGTCCATCCAGGCCTTGAGCGCATCGCGCAGCAGGCGAAAGTGGTGGCGGTACAGCTCGGGTGTGTCGGGCTTGGCCAGTGGTTCGGGGTGGATGGCTTCGATCAGCGCCTGGCTGTCGTATTCGTTCAGACCTGGCCAGACCTGCGGGGTGTGGGTCCAGGCGGCGCCTCGGGCCATGCCTTCCCAGGTTTCACGGTGGCGCCGCAGGCTGCCCATGAGCACGGTGCCGATCTGCACCCCTTCGCGTTCAAAGCGCTGGCGCAGGTACTCGCCCAGGCGCTGCGCCTGCTGGTGGCCCAGCGGGCTCAGGCGGTCGTAGTCGTCTTCGCCAAACGAGGCTTGTCCGTGGCGGATCAGGTAAAGCGTTCCCATAGGACGCGATTGTCTGATGGGTGCCGGTCGGCACCTGTCGCCCAGGGGATGTCAGCGCGGCAGGTGTTCGCGGATGGTTTGCGCCAGCGCGGCCACGCCGGTCTGAATTTGCTCGACGGTGGAGGTCACAAAAGACAGGCGCAGGGTTTCGTGCATCGGGTTGGCGGCGTAGAAGGCCGAACCAGGCACAAAGGCCACGTTCTTGTCCACGGCGTGTGGCAGCAGCTTCACGGCGTCCATGCCCTTGGGCAGTTGTGCCCACAGGAACATGCCGCCTGCGGGGCGGTTCCAGGTCACGTCCAGGCCCGCCATTTCGCGCTCCAGCGCTTGCAGCATGGCTTCGCACTGGCGCTTGTAGAGGGCGCGGATGGTGGGCACATGGCGGTCAATGAAGCCATCCTTGAGCACCTCAGCCACCACGCGCTGGTTGAAGCTAGGGGTGTGCAGGTCGGCCGCCTGCTTGGCCTGCAGCAGTTTGGGGTACAGCGCCTTGGGCGCCACCAGATAGCCCAGGCGCAGGCCGGGAGCCAGAATTTTGGAGAACGAGCCCAGGTAGAGGCTTTGTTCGGGAAGGCGCGAGCTGAGCGAGGCGGCGGGCGTCTGGTCAAACCAGAGGTCACCGTAGGGGTTGTCTTCGATGACTGGCAGGCCGGTGTCCAGCGCCACCTGAGCGACAGCGGCGCGGCGTGCCTCGCTCATGGTGCGGCCAGTCGGGTTCTGGAAGTTGGGCAGCAGGTAAATGAAGCGTGCATCACGCGTTTTGCTGCGCAGGTCCGTGGCGTCCACGCCCTCATCGTCGCTGTCCACGCTCACGACATCGGGCTCCATCGGCATGAAGGCTTGCAGCGCGCCCAGGTAGGTGGGTGTTTCCACCAGGATCTTGCTGCCTGCGTCGATCAGCACCTTGGCCACCAGGTCCAGGCCCTGCTGGCTGCCGGTGGTGATCAAGACCTGGTCGGGGCTCACTTGCATGCCCTGCTTTTTTAGGTCATTGGCGACCCATTCGCGCAGCTGAGGTAGGCCTTCGCTGGCGGCGTATTGCAGGGCGGCGCGACCGTCGAGTTTGAGCACACGCTCGCAGGCTTCGCGCATCGCATCGATCGGGAAGGTGTCGGGCGAGGGCAGGCCCCCGGCAAAACTGATGATGCCGGGCTTTTCGGTGACCTTGAGGATCTCGCGGATCACCGAGGGATTCATTTTGTGGGCGCGTTGGGCGAGGGTGAAGCTCATGTTGTTCTTTCGGTCTGCAATGGGTCTATTGGATCATGCCGTGGCCTTCAGGCTCCAGACGACCCAGCCGGCAGTGGCAGTCAGCACCACCGCCATGCACCGGTTGAAAGCCAAGAGCCTTTGGCCTTGCGCCAGCCAGTGGCGCAGCACCGAGCCGACCAGCGCGTAACTGAGATTGCTGCTGAAGGCAAAAAACAGCATCAGGGGCAAAACCACAAAGTAGCGCTCGACAGCATTTGCATGGCCTGCGACCCAGCCGGCCACCACAGACAGGGCCAGCATCCAGGCCTTGATGTTTAAAAACTGTAGCAACACGCCCTGCACAAAGCTCACGTCCATCCGACTGCGATCGGACGGGCTCAGCTGGCCGCTGCCCCACAGCCGCCGTGCCAGCCAGAGCATGTAGCCCACGCCGCCCAGCACAATAGCCCAGCGCAATGTGGGCAGTGCCATGACCAGCGAGCCGAGACCAACCGCGCTGAGTGTGAACAGCAGACCCCAACCCACTGGCACCGCCAGCACAAAATGCATGGCGCCACGCAGTCCCCGATTGGCCGCCAAAGCGGTTGATAACGTGGTGTTGGGTCCCGGGGTAAAGCTGGTGGCAGTAGCCAAAAGCAGCAGGGCAGACAGTTCGGAGGCGGTCATGTACGGGCTTTGGTCGGTGTGGTTTTGGGCTATGGGATTGCTTAAACCGCCTGCAAAACCTGGAGTCGCTCCATGGACGTCATCCACTGCTCCTCAACTTGCATGAGGCGTGAGGCTTTTTGGGCGGCCAATGCGGGATCATTGGCGTAAAGCGAACCGTCGGCCAAGGCATTTTCGAGATCGGCCTGTTCGGTTTCCAGTGCCTCGATCTGGGCGGGCAGGCTGTCGAGCTCACGCTGCTCCTTGTAACTGAGCTTGCGTTTGGGTTGGGCCATGGGAGTGCTCCCATTTGCAGGGGCACCTTCTTTGACTGTGATGGGGGCGGGTGGGGTCGTTGCACGTGCTGGGCGTGCGCGGGCCGATTGGGTGAGCCAGTCTTCAACGCTGCCCTCGTATTCACGCCAAACCCCATCTCCCTCGGCTACCAAGGTGCTGGTCACCACGTTGTCCAGAAAGCGACGGTCGTGGCTCACCAGGAAGACAGTGCCTGCATATTGCTGAAGCAGGTCTTCAAGAAGCTCTAACGTGTCAATGTCCAGATCGTTGGTCGGTTCGTCGAGTACCAACACGTTGGCAGGACGTGCGAACAGACGTGCCAACAGCAGACGGTTGCGCTCCCCGCCCGAGAGTGAGCGCACGGGAGCGTTGGCGCGGGCGGGCGAAAACAGAAAATCGCCCAGGTAGCTTTTGACGTGAGTGCGTTTGTTTCCAATCTCGATCCATTCGCTGCCGGGGCTGATGAAGTCCTCGAGTGTGGCATCCAGATTGATTTGCTCTCGCATCTGGTCAAAGTAGGCCACGCTCAGCTTGGTGCCTCGGCGAATGGTGCCGCTGTCGGCTTCAAGCTCGCCCAGAATCAGTTTCAGCAAGGTGGTCTTGCCAGCCCCGTTGGGCCCTATCAAGCCGATCTTGTCACCTCGCAGCAAAGTGGCGCTGAAGTCGCGCACGATGGTGCGCGTGGATCCATCGGGCTTATCAAAGCTTTTGGTGATGCGCTCCAGGTCGGCGACGATCTTTCCGCTGGGCGCGCCACTTGCCACTTCCATGCGAACGCTGCCCAAAGCTTCTCGGCGGTGAGCGCGTGTTTCGCGCAGCACCATCAAGCGGTTGATACGTCCCTGTGCGCGGGTGCGTCGTGCCTCCACGCCTTTGCGTATCCATACTTCTTCTTGTGCCAGTAGTTTGTCGGCCTTGGCATGAATGATGGCTTCCTGGGCCAATTGTTCTTCTTTGAGTGATTGGTACTTGGCGAAGTTGCCTGGATATGCGGTGAGCTTGCCGCGGTCGAGTTCAACGATACGTGTGGTGATACGGTCCAGGAAGGCGCGGTCATGACTGATGGTGATCACGCTGCCTTTGTAGGTCAGCAGTAAATCCTCCAGCCATGCAATGCTGTCCATGTCCAGGTGGTTGGTGGGCTCGTCCAGCAACAGAACATCGGGACGCGAAACCAGTGCGCGAGCAAGCGCTACGCGCTTACGATTGCCGCCAGACAGTTGCGTTATGCGTGCGGCTGAATCAAGGTGTAATCGCTGGAGTGTTTCATCAATGCGTTGTTCCAGTGTCCAGCCTTCAGCGGCTTCGATTTGGCTCTGTAGTGCATTCAAATCTCCTTCGCCCAGTTCATACGCTGCAAGTAAAGCCAGTGTGGAAGCCAAGCCTTCGCGAACGGCTTCATGTATGGAGTGCTCAGGATTCAGGAGGGGTTCTTGGGGGACGTAGGCCAGTCGTACATCTTGCTGGACATGCAGCTCGCCGTCATCCGCTTTCTCGATCCCAGCCAGAATTTTCAGCAAAGACGATTTGCCCGTGCCATTGCGGCCAATCAGTCCTACGCGCTCACGCGTCTCGAGGGCGAAGCTGGCGCGGTCCAGCAGAGGCACATGGCCATAGGCCAAGCTGGCCTCAAGCAGGGTAAGTAAAGACATGGTCGCATTATCGACAAGCCAGACACAAGAATTTTTGAGTGCTCTTGCCAAAAGGGCGAAAGGTGTGCCATAATTCAAGGCTTCGCTGGCCACTGGTGACTAGCGAAAACCCTCAGATCTGAAAACTTCGCAAGCCGACAGGATGCTAAAAATTTTCAAGTCGCTGGCATCAACTCCAAAAGTTATGTCATAATAGAGGGCTTCGCTGATCAAAAGTGCAAACTTGAAAGTTGGCGAGTCGAAATGAAAAAATTCGACAGCACGCCAAAAAGCGTGTTACAATACAAGGCTTCGCTGATCGCAGCGGGGTAGACGA
>NZ_JAYPVP010000008.1:0-38790 GCF_038134685.1 Limnohabitans sp.
CAAGGGCATCACGCTCTACCTGATTGGCGACGCCAACGACTACACCGGCAAAGGTCTGTCTGGCGGCCGTGTGGTGGTGCGCCCCAGCCTGGACTTCCGTGGCGTGGCCGCGCAAAACATCATCGTGGGTAACACCGTGATGTACGGTGCGACCGGCGGCGAGGCTTACTTCGCGGGCGTGGGCGGCGAGCGTTTTGCTGTGCGTCTGTCGGGCGCCACCGCGGTGGTGGAAGGCACGGGCGACCACGGTTGCGAATACATGACCGGCGGCACCGTGGCTGTGCTGGGCAAGACCGGCCGCAACTTCGGCGCCGGCATGAGCGGTGGCATCGCTTATGTGTACGACGAAGACGGTCAGTTCGCTTCGCGCTGCAACACTGCCATGGTCAGCATGGAAAAAGTGCTGTCAACCGCCGAGCAGGAAGCTCAGATCGACCGCAAAGTGTGGCACCGCGACCAGACCGACGAGGCGCAACTCAAGAAGCTGCTGGAAGACCACCACAAGTGGACCGGCAGCCAGCGCGCCCGTGAGCTGCTGGACAACTGGGCCACGGCCCGTGCCAAGTTCGTGAAGGTGTTCCCCAACGAATACAAGCGCGCCCTGGGCGAAATCAACGCGAAGAAAGCAGCCCAGGCCGCCAAGCCTGTCGCCGCCTGATCACGAACGAACAAAGAAATAAGGAAGCATCATGGGAAAAGTCACCGGCTTCATGGAATTTGAGCGCATCGAAGAGGGCTACAAGCCCGTCGCCGAGCGCTTGAAGAATTACGGCGAATTTGTGATCGGTTTGACCGACGAGCAAGCCAAAACGCAAGGCGCGCGCTGCATGGACTGCGGAACGCCGTTTTGCAACAACGGCTGCCCGGTCAACAACATCATTCCGGACTTCAACGACCTGGTCTACCACGGTGACTGGAAGAACGCGATTGACGTGCTGCACAGCACCAACAACTTCCCCGAGTTCACCGGCCGCATCTGCCCCGCACCTTGCGAGGCCGCTTGCGTGGTGAACTTCAATGGCGACGCCATCGGCATCAAGTCCATTGAGCACGCCATCATCGACCGCGCCTGGGACAACGGCTGGGTGCAGCCGCAGATTGCCAAGGTCAAGACGGGCAAGAAAGTTGCTGTGATCGGCGCCGGCCCCGCTGGCCTGGCCGCTTCGCAGCAGCTGGCCCGCGCTGG
This sequence comes from Limnohabitans sp., assembly GCF_038134685.1. GTDB lineage: Bacteria > Pseudomonadota > Gammaproteobacteria > Burkholderiales > Burkholderiaceae_C > Limnohabitans_A. Next base: position 1,187 of record NZ_JAYPVP010000008.1, read on the forward strand.
CCACGATGTGACCCTGTTCGAAAAGAACGACCGCGTTGGCGGCCTGCTGCGTTACGGTATCCCCGACTTCAAGCTGGACAAGGCGCATATCGACCGCCGCGTCAAGCAGCTCGAAGCCGAAGGCGTGACCATCCGCACCGGCGTGGTGGTGGGCGAATGGCCCAAGGATTCCAAGGTCACCAACTGGGCCAAGGAAAGCATCAGTGCCGAACAGCTCAAGAAAGACTTTGACGCCGTGCTGTTGACCGGTGGTTCCGAGCAGTCGCGTGACCTGCCGGCCCCTGGCCGCGATCTGGACGGCATCCACTTCGCCATGGAGTTCCTGCCGCAGCAAAACAAGGTCAATGCGGGCGACAAGCTCAAGGGCCAGCTGCGCGCGGACGGCAAGCACGTCATCGTGATTGGCGGCGGCGACACCGGCAGTGACTGCGTGGGCACCAGCACCCGTCACGGCGCGGCCAGCGTCACCCAGTTCGAGGTGATGCCCATGCCCCCTGAAAAGGAAAACAAGGCGCTGGTGTGGCCTTACTGGCCGCTCAAGCTGCGCACCAGCTCCAGCCACGACGAGAGCGAGGAAAAAGGCCTGCTCAAGCGTGAATTCGCCATCTCCACCAAAGAGTTCATCGGTAAGAACGGCAAGGTCACCGGCCTGAAAACCGTGCAGGTCGAATTCAAGGACGGCAAGATGGTCGAAGTGCCCGGCTCCGAAAAGGAATACCAGGCCGACCTGGTGCTGTTGGCCATGGGTTTCGTGAACCCGGTCGCCACCGTGCTCGACTCGTTCGGCATCGACAAGGACGCCCGTGGCAACGCCAAGGCCACGACCGACTTCACCGGCGGCTACGCCACCAACGTGCCCAAGGTCTTTGCTGCGGGCGACATGCGCCGTGGCCAGTCCCTGGTGGTCTGGGCCATCCGCGAGGGTCGCCAGGCCGCACGTGCGGTGGACGAGTTCCTGATGGGCGCAACCAGCCTGCCGCGCTAATTCCTAGTACAATCCCTAGGAACCGAAGGTAAACATTTTTGTTTACCTGCGAGCCCCAAGAGCCGGTTGATACCGGCTCTTTTTATTCATGTCTACACCACCGTCCAGCGCTCTCGTTGAACTCGATCGTGTCACCTTTGGCTATGGTGATCGCGTCATCCTGCGCGATGTGAATCTGAGCGTGCCGCGTGGCAAGGTCACGGCCCTCATGGGCGTTTCCGGCGGCGGCAAAACCACCGTGCTGCGCCTGATTGGCGGGCAGGTCAAGGCCCAAGCGGGCAAAGTGTTGTTTGATGGTGCCGATGTCGGGCACATGGGTACGGCTCAACTTTACGAAGCCCGTCGTCGCATGGGCATGCTGTTCCAGTTTGGGGCCCTGTTCACCGACATGAATGTGTTTGACAACGTGGCCTTCCCGCTGCGCGAGCATGCGGGCTTGCCCGAATCCATGGTGCGCGACATTGTGCTCATGAAGCTCGACGCTGTGGGCCTGCGTGGCGCGCGCGACCTGCTTCCGTCTGAAATTTCCGGGGGCATGAGCCGTCGTGTGGCCTTGGCGCGAGCCATTGCGCTGGACCCGCAGCTGATCATGTACGACGAGCCGTTTGCAGGGCTGGATCCGATTTCGCTCGGAACCGCCGCACGCCTGATTCGCCGCTTGAACGACAGCCTGGGACTGACCAGCATCATCGTCTCACACGATGTGAACGAAACCTTCGAGATTGCCGACCATGTGGTGGTCTTGGCCAATGGTCAGGTGGCGGCGCAAGGCACGCCAGCAGAGTTGATGGCCAGCACCGACCCCTTGATTCATCAGTTTGTGCATGCGCTGTCTGACGGGCCTGTGGCATTCCATTACCCCGCGCCCACGGTGGCTGACGATTTTGGAGTGCAGGCATGAACGTATTGGATGTCTTGGCACAACTGGGCGAGAAAACCAGCAACCTCCTGCAAAGCTGGGGCTACGGCGCAAGGCTGCTTCTGCGTTTGCTGGCATCTTTGCCAGGCAGCATGCGACGCTTTGGTCTGGTGCGGGACCAGGTGCATTTCCTTGGCAATTACTCTCTGGCCATCATCACGGTCTCAGGCCTGTTTGTGGGTTTTGTGCTGGGCCTGCAGGGTTACTACACCTTGCAGCGTTATGGCTCTGCCGAGGCGCTGGGTTTGCTGGTGGCGCTCAGCCTGGTGCGTGAATTGGGCCCTGTGGTGGCTGCGCTGCTGTACGCTGGCCGTGCGGGCGCTTCGCTGACTGCGGAAATCGGCTTGATGCGTGCGGGCGAGCAGTTGACTGCGCTGGAGATGATGGCCGTGGATCCGGTCAAGCGCATACTGGCGCCGCGTTTCTGGGGGGGTGTGATTGCCTTGCCCATTTTGACGGCGGTGTTCAGTGCCGTGGGTATTGTGGGCGGCTACGCTGTCGGCGTGTTGCTGATCGGCGTGGATGCGGGTTCGTTCTGGAGTCAGATGCAAGGTGGTGTGGATGTCTTCAAGGACGTGGGTAACGGCATGATCAAAAGCGTGGTCTTTGCTGTGGCTGTGACCTTCATTGCTTTGCTGCAAGGTTTTGTGGCTCAACCCACGCCCGAGGGTGTGGCCAACGCGACCACGCGCAGTGTGGTGATTTCTTCGTTATCGGTGCTGGGGCTGGATTTCATCCTCACAGCGATGATGTTCAGCATTTGAATCGGCTGGGCAGGAGGCAGAGATGCAACGTTCTAAAAAAGATGTGTGGGTAGGTTTGTTTGTGGTGCTGGGCCTGTTGGCTGTGCTGTTTCTGGCCCTCAAGTCCGCTAATTTGCTGCAGTGGAACTGGCAGTCCACCTATAGCGTGACGGCCAAGTTTGACAACATTGGAGGCCTCAAGCCCGGTGCTGCGGTCAAGAGCGCAGGGGTTGTTGTGGGCCGCGTGGCAGGCATCGACTTTGACAATGAGTCCTTTCAGGCGCTTGTGAAACTGGACATGCAAAACCAGCACCCTTTCCCGAAAGACAGCTCGCTCAAAATTTTGACCAGTGGTTTGCTGGGCGAGCAGTATGTGGGCATCGTGCCTGGCGCCGATGAAAAGAACCTTGCACAAGGCGATCAGATCGGCACCACTCAATCGGCCGTGATTCTGGAAAACCTGATCAGCCAGTTCCTCTACAGCAAGGCTGCTGATCCGGCACCAGGAGCGGCCAAATGAAGAACGGGTTGCGCATCCTTTGCGCAGTATTGACGCTTGCTGTGCTGTCCGGCTGTGCCACTGCGCCTGGCAAAGCCGCTGATGCGCGTGATCCTTGGGAAGGCATGAACCGTTCGGTCTATAGCTTCAATGACAAGTTGGATCAAGTCGCGCTCAAGCCCTTGGCCAAAGCGTATGTGAATGTGGTGCCCTCGCCCGTGCGCACGGGTGTCAACAATTTCTTTGGCAACCTGGGTGATGTCTGGACGGCCACCAACAGTCTGCTGCAGTTCAAAGGGCAGGCCGCTGTCGAGACCGCCATGCGTGTGGTGATCAACACCACCTTTGGTTTGGGGGGCTTGCTGGATGTGGCTACCGAAATGCGTCTGCCGAAGCGCAAGGAAGATTTTGGCCAGACCCTGGGACATTGGGGTGTGCCATCTGGTCCTTATGTGGTGCTGCCTGTTTTCGGGCCGTCGACCTTGCGAGACACAGCGGCTTTGCCGCTGGATGCAAAAGGCGATCTGGTCCAGCAGGTGTCAGATGTGTCCACCCGTAACAGCCTGACCGTTTTGCACGCCACCGATACGCGCGCCGGCTTGTTGCAGGCTGTCGATGTCGTCAAAGAAGCTGCCCTGGATCCCTACAGTTTTGTGCGCGATGCCTATTTGCAAAAGCGCCGCAACGACATCTACGATGGCAACCCACCCAGCAATTTTGATTACAGTGACCCCGATCTCCAATAAAAATTTGCTTACATCCTGATATCCAAGCGATGCGGGAAGCCTCTACAGTGAGTGCCATGAACACTATGCAATTCACCTCTACACGTCGTCAATGGTTATCAGCAGCGGCTTTGGCCTTGGCTGCTGTACAAATGCCACTGGCCTGGGCGGCGCCTGAAACGCCGGATGCCTTCATTGCGCGCATCACCACCAAGACGCTAAACACCATCAAGGCCGACAGAACCTTGCGCAGCGGTGATACCAACCGCATCATGCAGCTGGTCGACAGCGAGCTGATGCAGTATGTGAATTTCCGCCGCATGACGGCGCTGGCTGTGGGACCGGCATGGCGCAAAGCCACTGAACCCCAGCGTACGCAGCTGCAAGATGCTTTCAAACTTTTGTTGGTCCGCACTTATGCCGGCGCGCTGAGCCAGCTGGGCGAGCAAACGGTGGTGGTTAAACCTGTTCGACCCGGTCAACAAGACAGCAACCTGGTCGTGCAGACCGAGGTGCGTGGCAAGGGTGACCCCATCCAGATGGATTACAGACTGGAAAAGAGTGCCGATGCCGCTTCGGGCTGGTTGGTGTTTGACATGAACGTGCTGGGCGTGTGGCTGGTGGAAAACTACCGCACCCAGTTCAGCAGCGTCATCAACGCCAATGGCATTGACGCGCTGATTGCCAACCTCAACGAACAAAACAAACGCAACGCCGGCAACGTCAGCGCTGCAGCCAAATAAACCATGATCCGTCTGCCCGCCACCTTGATGCATGCCCAGGCCGAGAGATGCCTGCGCGATCTGAGCGCTCAGATCGATGCAAGTGCGGGTGTGCTGCAGCTCGATGCGCAGGACTTGCAGGCTTTTGACTCGTCCGCTTTGGCGGTGTTGCTGGCATGCCGCCGGCAGGCGCAGGCCGCTGGCCGGGTTTTGGAAGTGCGCAACATGCCCGAACGTCTGCAATCGCTGGCGCATGTGTACGGGGTTCAAGGCCTGCTGGGGCATTGATCCCGTTCCCGTCTTTTGGGCCCTTCGCGCCTTTGGGGTGAGGGGAGCAAGGGTCTCAGCCCTTAAAATACAGATCTCCCATGAGCGCACTCCTGTTTCAAGACGTTAGCAAGCTTTATCCTGCACGCCAGGCTGGACAAGGCACATTCAAAGCCCTCGATGGCATCAATCTGAGGGTGGAAGAGGGCGAGTTTTTTGGCTTGCTGGGTCCCAATGGGGCTGGCAAAACCACCCTGATCAGCATTCTGGCGGGTCTGGCGCGTGCGAGCTCAGGCAGTGTGCAGGTGCATGGCCACGATGTTCAGGCTGACTTTGCCCAGGCTCGTCGCCTGTTGGGGGTGGTGCCTCAAGAGCTGGTGTTTGACCCTTTCTTTACCGTGCGCGAAGCGTTACGCATTCAGTCGGGCTATTTTGGCGTGGCCAAAAACGATGCATGGATCGATGAACTGTTGCACAACCTGGGGTTGAGCGACAAAGCCAACAGCAATATGCGCCAGCTCTCAGGCGGCATGAAGCGACGTGTGCTGGTGGCCCAGGCCTTGGTGCACAAGCCCCGCGTGATCGTGCTCGATGAGCCGACAGCGGGCGTGGATGTGGAGTTGCGCCAAACCTTGTGGCAATTCATTGCCAAACTCAACAAGCAAGGCCACACCGTCTTGCTGACCACCCATTACCTCGAAGAAGCCGAGGCGTTGTGCGGCCGTATTGCCATGCTCAAACAAGGTCGTGTGGTGGCGCTGGAGCGCACCTCTGACTTGTTGCGTTCTGCGTCAGCGCAAGTGCTGCGTTTCAAGATGGATGGTGTCTTGCCCGATGCCTTGGCTGCGCTGGCACGCGTGACGGGGCGGATCGTGCAGCTGCCGGTGCACAACGCCATCGAAATCGAAAACCATCTGGCTGCGGTTCGTTCGGCGGGCTTGGTGGCTGAGGATGTCGAAATTCGCCAGGCCGACCTGGAAGACGTGTTCCTGGAAGTCATGAACCGCGGTCAATCGGAGGCCTCGAAATGACAGGCTGGCAAACCCTTTTCTACAAAGAAATCCTGCGCTTCTGGAAGGTCAGTTTCCAGACGGTGGCTGCACCGGTGCTGACTTCGGTGCTGTACATGCTGATCTTTGGCCATGTGCTGCAGGATCACGTCAAGGTCTATGACCAGGTGCCCTACACGGCATTCTTGCTGCCGGGCCTGATGATGATGAGCGTGTTGCAAAACGCATTTGCCAACAGCTCGTCCAGCCTGATCCAGAGCAAGATCATGGGCAACCTGGTGTTCGTGCTGCTCACCCCCTTGTCGCACTGGAGCTGGTTTGTGGCTTATGTGGGCTCGTCGGTGGTGCGCGGGCTGGCGGTAGGCCTGGGCGTGTTTGTCATCACAGGCTGGATGGTGCACATCGAGTTTGTGTATCCGCTGTGGATTTTGGTGTTCGCCGTGTTGGGCGCGGCCATGCTGGGGGCTCTGGGCTTGATTGCTGGCTTGTGGGCTGAAAAGTTTGACCAGATGGCCGCTTTCCAGAACTTCATCATCATGCCCATGACGTTTTTGTCGGGTGTGTTTTATTCCATCCATTCGCTGCCGCCGTTTTGGCAGCAGCTGTCCCACCTGAACCCGTTTTTTTACATGATCGATGGTTTCCGTTATGGCTTCTTCGGTCAAAGTGATGTGTCGCCCTGGACCAGTCTGTCAGTGGTAGGGCTGGCCTTTGTGCTGGTCAGCACCATCGCGCTGACCTTGCTGCGCACGGGCTACAAAATCCGCAACTGAAATGAGCATGAACGCTGAACAACTCCACGCCATCATCGCAGCAGGTTTGCGCTGCGACCACCTTGAAGTCGATGGCGATGGTCGCCACTGGAGCGCCGTGATCGTCTCGCCCGAGTTCGAGGGCCTGCGCGCGATTGCGCGTCATCAGCGCGTGTACGCCACGCTGGGCACCAAAATCCAGACGGACGAAGTGCATGCCCTGTCCATGAAAACCTACACGCCCGCCGAATGGGCCAAACAACAAAGCTGAAGCACACATGGACAAACTTCTGATTCGCGGCGGTCGTTCCCTGCAAGGCACGATCGATGTGGCAGGCGCCAAGAATGCAGCATTGCCCGAGTTGTGTGCCGCCTTGCTCAGTGCCGAGCCGGTGACGCTTGCCAATGTGCCGCGCCTGCAAGACGTATCCACCATGCTCAAGCTGATTCGCAACATGGGCGTCACGGCTGAGCACCGCGAAGACGGCTCGGTCGCACTGGATGCAGGCAGTCTGAACAACCCCGAGGCACCTTACGAGCTGGTCAAAACCATGCGTGCATCGGTGCTGGCGCTTGGCCCCCTGCTGGCGCGTTTTGGCAAGGCCAAAGTTTCGCTGCCCGGTGGTTGTGCCATTGGTTCGCGTCCTGTGGACCAGCACATCAAGGGCTTGCAGGCCATGGGTGCCGACATCAGCGTGGAGCACGGCTACATGCTGGCCAGCTTGCCTGCGGGTCGCACACGCCTGAAGGGTGCACGCATCACCACCGACATGGTGACGGTGACGGGTACCGAAAACTTTTTGATGGCTGCAGCCTTGGCCGAGGGCGAAACCATTTTGGAAAACGCGGCGCAAGAGCCGGAGATTCCGGACTTGGCCGAGATGCTCATCAAGATGGGCGCCAAAATCGAAGGCCACGGCACCAGCAAAATTCACATCCAGGGGGTGGAGCGTTTGCATGGTTGCCAGCATCAGGTGGTGGCCGACCGCATTGAGGCAGGCACCTTTTTGTGCGCTGTGGCTGCGACAGGGGGCGATGTGGTCTTGCGCCACGGTCGTGCCGAACACCTCGAAGCTGTGGTGGAAAAGTTGCAAGCGGCAGGCGCCCAGATCGAAGCGGGCGAAGGTTTCATTCGCGTGCGCAGCCAGGGACGCTTGAAGGCGCAAAGTTTCCGCACCACCGAGTACCCGGGCTTTCCCACCGATATGCAGGCGCAGTTCATGGCGCTGAACTGCATTGCCGAAGGCGGCAGCAAGGTGACCGAAACCATTTTTGAAAACCGCTTCATGCACGTCAACGAGCTGGTGCGTCTGGGTGCGAATATTCAGATTGATGGCCGTGTGGCCATGGTCGAGGGCGTCAAGCAGCTCTCGGGTGCCACCGTCATGGCCACCGATTTGCGCGCTTCGGCCAGCCTGGTGATTGCCGGTCTGGTGGCCGAAGGCGAGACCCTGGTGGACCGCATCTATCACCTGGATCGTGGTTATGACCGCATGGAAAACAAACTGCGTGCGCTGGGCGCCGACATTGAAAGAGTGAAATGAGCACCATCACCCTGGCCCTGTCCAAGGGGCGCATCTTTGACGAAACCTTGCCGCTGCTCAAAGCTGCGGGTATCGAGGTGCTGGAAGATCCGGAAAAGTCACGCAAACTGATTTTGCCGACCAACAAACCCGAAGTGCGTGTGGTGCTGGTGCGCGCCACCGATGTGCCCACCTATGTGGAGTACGGCGGTGCTGATCTGGGTGTGACGGGTCTGGATACGCTCATTGAACATGGTGGACAAGGTTTGTACCAGCCGCTGGACTTGCGCATTGCCAAATGCCGCATGAGTGTGGCCGTGCGCGCCGACTACGACTATGCCGCCCAGGTGCGCACCGGCTCGCGTTTGCGCGTGGCTACCAAGTACACCAGCATTGCCCGCGATTTTTTCGCTGAAAAAGGCGTGCACGTTGACCTGATCAAGCTCTATGGCAGCATGGAGTTGGCACCACTCACCGGTCTGGCCGACGCCATCGTGGACCTGGTGTCCACCGGCAGCACGCTCAAGGCCAACCACCTGGTTGAAGTCGAGCGCATCATGGACATCAGTTCGCGTCTGGTGGTCAACCAGGCGGCGCTCAAACTCAAGCAAGCCCCGATCCGCGCCATCATCGACGCCTTTGCTGGTGCCGTGAAGAAAGACTGACGATGACTTTGCAAGCCCGCCCTTTGCGACTGAACACGGCCGACGCCGGTTTTGAGGCCGCGTTTGCGCAGCGCCTGCATTGGTCGGCAGACACCGATGCTGCCATTGAACAACGTGTGGCCGACATCCTTGCAGATGTTCAAAAACGCGGCGATGCCGCTGTGCTGGACTACACGCAGCTGTTTGACGGTGTACAGGCTGGCGACGTGAAGGCGCTGGAAATCAGCCAAGCCGAGTTGCAGTCTGCCCTGGACAGTTTGCCTGCTGTGCAGCGCGAGGCGCTTCAAGCCGCCGCCAAACGCGTGCGCCAGTACCACGAAGCGCAAAAGAAAGCCTCTGGCGAGAGCTGGAGCTACCGTGACGAAGACGGCACGCTACTGGGGCAGAAGGTCACGCCGCTGGACCGTGTGGGCATTTACGTGCCGGGGGGCAAGGCAGCTTATCCATCGTCGGTGTTGATGAATGCGATTCCTGCCCACGTGGCGGGTGTGCAGGAGATCATCATGGTGGTGCCTACGCCAGCTGGCGTGCGCAACCCGCTGGTGCTGGCGGCTGCCTGTGTGGCGGGCGTCAGCCGCGCCTTCACCGTGGGCGGTGCGCAGGCCGTGGCCGCGCTGGCTTACGGCACCGCAACCATCCCCAAGGTGGACAAGATCACCGGCCCGGGCAATGCCTATGTGGCCAGCGCCAAAAAGCGCGTGTTCGGCACCGTGGGCATCGACATGATCGCCGGGCCGAGTGAAATTCTGGTGCTGGCCGACGGCAGCACACCGGCCGAGTGGGTGGCTATGGACTTGTTCAGCCAGGCCGAGCACGACGAGCTGGCGCAAAGCATCCTGTTGTGCCCTGATGCGGCCTACATCGACGCGGTGCAGGCTGCGATTGATCGCCTGCTGCCCACCATGCCGCGCCGCGAAATCATCGCCAAGAGCCTGCACGACCGGGGCGCGTTGATCCTGACGCGCAACATGGAAGAGGCCTGCGCCATCAGTAATCGCATCGCGCCTGAGCACCTCGAAGTCTCCAGTAACGACCCGCATCGTTGGGAGCCGTTGCTGCGCCACGCGGGTGCGATTTTTCTGGGGGCCTACACCAGCGAATCGTTGGGCGACTACTGCGCAGGCCCCAACCATGTGCTGCCCACCAGCGGCACGGCGCGTTTTTCGTCGCCCTTGGGTGTCTACGACTTCCAGAAGCGATCGAGCCTGATCGAAGTGAGCGAGGCCGGAGCCCAGCCGCTGGGTCGCATTGCTGCCGAGCTGGCTTATGGCGAAGGCTTGCAGGGCCACGCCCGCGCTGCCGAAATGCGTCTGAACCCTGTTCCTCCCATGCGAGAGTCGACATGACCGTGAACCCGAAACTCATGCAACGCATCCGCCAGGACGTGCAGTCCATGCATGCCTACGCGATCCAGGACTCGGTCGGCATGGTCAAGCTCGACGCGATGGAAAACCCCTTCAGCCTGCCGCCCGAATTGCAAAAGGCGCTGGGCGAGCGTTTGGGGCAACTGGCCCTGAATCGTTACCCCGATGGCCGTGTGAATGATCTGCGCGCCGCGCTGGCGCAGTACGCGGGCATGCCCGAAGGCTGCGACATCATGCTGGGCAACGGCTCGGACGAGCTGATTTCGCTGCTGGCCATGGCCTGCGATGTGCCTGGTGCCTCCATCCTCGCACCCGTACCTGGTTTTGTGATGTACGCCATGAGCGCTCAGCTGCAAGGCCTGGCCTTCCACGGCGTTCCGCTCACTGCCGACTTTGAGCTGGACGAGGCCGCGATGCTCTCCGCCATTGCCGAGCACAAGCCGTCCATCGTCTACCTGGCCTACCCCAACAACCCCACCGGCAACTTGTGGAACGACGCGGCGATCGAACGCATCATCGAGGCCCAAGGCAAGCAGGGCGGTCTGGTGGTGATCGACGAGGCCTATCAGCCCTTCGCAAGCAAAAGTTACATTGACCGCCTGGGTCAACATTCGCATGTGCTGCTCATGCGTACGCTGTCCAAGTTTGGTCTGGCGGGCGTTCGCCTGGGTTACATGATGGGCCCCAAAGCCTTGATTGCTGAAATTGACAAGGTGCGGCCACCGTACAACATCAGTGTGCTCAATTACGAATGCGCGCTGTTTGCGCTGGAGCACACTGATGTGTTCGCGGCGCAGGCCAAAACCCTGCGCGAAGAGCGTGCCCGATTGCTGCGTGAGTTGGCGGCACTGCCCGGTGTACAGCCTTTCCCCAGCGAAGCCAACATGATTCTGGTGCGTGTGCCGGATGCAGCCAAAGCCTTTGAGGGCATGAGGGCCCGCAAAGTGCTCGTCAAGAACATTTCTAAAATGCATCCATTGCTGGACAATTGCCTGCGCCTGACGGTGGGCACTCCTGATGAAAACACCCTGATGCTCGCAGCTGTAAAGGAATCCCTATGAACCGGACCGCTGAAGTCAACCGCAAGACGGTCGAAACGAACATTCGTGTTGCCGTGAATCTGGATGGCACGGGCCAGGCCAAGTTGGCCACAGGCATTGGTTTTCTGGATCACATGCTCGACCAGATCGCGCGTCACGGTTTGATCGACCTCGATATCCAGTGCGAGGGCGACTTGCACATTGATGGTCACCACACCGTGGAAGACATTGGCATCACGCTGGGCCAGGCCTTTGCCAAAGCCGTGGGCGACAAGAAGGGCATTCGCCGCTACGGCCACGCTTATGTGCCGCTGGACGAGGCATTGAGCCGCGTGGTGGTGGATTTTTCGGGTCGCCCCAGCTTGCACATGGACGTGAAATTCACCTCCGGCATGATTGGCGAGCTGGATACGCAGCTGGTGTACGAGTTCTTTCAGGGCTTCGTGAACCACGCCGCTGTGACGCTGCACATTGACAACCTCAAGGGTTTTAACGCGCACCACCAGTGTGAAACCATCTTCAAGGCCTTTGGCCGTACGCTGCGGGCCGCACTGGAACTCGATCCGCGTGCAGCAGGCATGATTCCTTCGACCAAGGGTAGCCTCTGATCATGAGTGTGAACCGCGTCGCCGTCGTTGATTACGGCATGGGCAACCTGCGCAGTGTGGCGCAAGCGGTGATGCATGCGGCCTCCAGCGTAGACCATGCCGAAGTGACGGTCACGTCTGACCCGCAGGTCGTGCGCGATGCCCACCGTGTGGTCTTGCCGGGGCAGGGGGCCATGCCCGACTGCATGCGCGAGCTGCGCGAGTCCGGCTTGCTGGACGCAGTGCTTGAAGCCGCCGCCAGCAAACCCCTGTTTGGCGTGTGCGTGGGTATGCAGATGTTGCTTGACCACAGTGCCGAAGGTGATACGCCCGGCCTGGGTTTGATTGCGGGCGATGTCATCAAGTTTGATCTGGCGGGAAAGTTGCAACCCGACGGCACCCGTTACAAAGTGCCGCAAATGGGCTGGAACCAGGTCTGGCAGGACGCCCCTGCACATGCCTTGTGGCAGGGCATTCCCGACGGCAGCTGGTACTATTTTGTACACAGCTTTTATGCCAAAGTGGCCAACCCGGCGCACAGCGCCGCGCAAACCGATTACGGTGGCCGCTTTGCCTGTGCCATTGCCAAAGACAACCTGTTTGCTACACAGTTTCATCCTGAAAAAAGCGCAGACCAAGGTCTGGCCCTGTTTCGCAACTTCCTCCACTGGCAACCCTGATTGCTGTTTGTTTCTTCATTTTGATTTTCTGACTTGCCATGATTCTGATCCCCGCCATTGACCTCAAAGACGGCCACTGCGTTCGCCTCAAGCAAGGCGATATGGACCAGGCCACCACTTTTGGAGAAGACCCCGCTGCGATGGCTCGCAACTGGCTGGACAAAGGCGCGCGACGCCTGCATTTGGTGGACCTCAATGGCGCTTTTGCCGGCAAACCGCAAAACTTTGGCGCCATCAAGGCCATCCTGCAAGAGGTTGGCTCGGACATTCCTGTGCAGTTGGGCGGTGGCATCCGCGACCTGGACACCATCGAGAAATACATCGACGCCGGTTTGCAGTACGTGATCATCGGTACCGCTGCTGTGAAGAACCCTGGCTTTCTCAAGGACGCCTGCACCGCGTTCGCAGGCCACATTATCGTGGGCCTGGACGCCAAGGACGGCAAAGTGGCCACAGATGGCTGGAGCAAGCTGACAGGTCACGAAGTGGTGGACCTGGCGCAAAAGTTCGAGGGTTGGGGCGTGGAGTCCATCATCTACACCGACATTGGTCGCGATGGCATGCTCAGCGGCATCAACGTGGACGCTACCGTCAAGCTGGCGCAGGCCCTGTCCATTCCCGTCATCGCTTCGGGTGGGCTGTCGAACATGAACGACATCGAACAGCTGTGCGCGGTGGAGGACGAAGGCGTGGAGGGCGTGATTTGTGGGCGTGCCATTTACTCCGGCGACCTTGATTTTGAAGCGGCCCAGCGTCGCGCTGATGAACTGAACGGCTGACCATGACTGCACCGGCCAGCTGTCGCGATGTTCAGTTTGCAGGCTTGCCTGCAACCGAGCTGGCGCTGCCGGGGGGTGACCGTGTTGTGGTGGCCCATCATGGCGCACACGTGCTTTCGTGGGTGGCGGGTGGACGTGAGCGCCTGTACCTGAGTCCAAAAAGCATCATGGATGGTCAAGCGGCCATTCGCGGCGGTATTCCGGTGTGTTTTCCACAGTTCAATATGCGCGGCGACCTGCCCAAGCACGGCTTTGCCCGCAACCTGACCTGGGCCGTCCACGAGCCGAAGCTGGATGCAGGCCAGGCCCATATGGCGCTGAGTCTGCATGACAGCGCTGCCACGCGCCAGTGGTGGGACCAGGCTTTTGAAGCGCGTCTGCTGATCGAGCTGACGCCTGGCGCGTTGCAGATCGAGCTGGCTGTGCGCAATACCGACACGACGCCGCTGGAATTCACCGGCGCACTGCACAGCTATTTCGCGGTCAGTGACGTGGCGCAGGCCAGGCTGCTGGGCCTGGGTGGCCGCGCCGAATGGGATGCGGTGACTGACCGGCATGGCACCGCTGCACCCGATCTGTGCTTTGCGGGCGAGTTTGACCGCGTCTATTCCGCCGCGCCGCAAGGCTATGAATTGCTCGATGGTTCGCACTCGCTGTCGATCGAACAGGACATGGACTGGGCGCACACTGTGGTCTGGAACCCCGGCGCTGACAAGTGTGCAAGCCTCAAAGACATGCCTGCCGACGGCTGGCAATACATGCTCTGCGTCGAAGCCGCGCAAGTGTACGAACCTATCGTTGTGCCGCCCGGCGACTTCTGGCAAGGCGCGCAGCGCCTGCGCGTCAACTGATTTTGAAAAGACTCTCATGCTTGCCAAACGCATCATCCCCTGCCTGGACGTGACCGGTGGTCGCGTGGTCAAGGGCGTCAACTTTGTCGAACTGCGTGACGCAGGCGACCCGGTCGAAATTGCCGCCCGCTACAACGAGCAAGGCGCTGACGAACTCACTTTTCTCGATATCACCGCCACCAGCGATGGGCGCGATGTGATCCTGCACATCATCGAGGCGGTGGCTTCGCAGGTGTTCATTCCTCTGACGGTGGGCGGAGGCGTACGTACGGTTGAAGACGTGCGCCGCCTGCTCAACGCCGGGGCAGACAAGACCAGTTTCAACTCGGCAGCCATTGCCAATCCACAGGTGATTCGCGATGCCTCCAACAAATACGGGGCGCAGTGCATCGTGGTGGCCATCGACGCCAAACGCCGTACACCTGAAGACGAGCAACGCATCGGACCCAGTGGTCAAGCCATGGGCCCCGGCTGGGATGTCTACAGCCACGGTGGTCGCAAAAATGTGGGGCTGGATGCCGTGGCCTGGGCTACGCAAATGGCCGAGTACGGTGCGGGTGAAATTTTGCTCACCAGCATGGACCGCGATGGCACCAAGAGCGGCTTTGACCTGCAGCTGACCCGCGCCGTGGCCGACGCCGTGAGCGTACCCGTCATCGCTTCCGGCGGTGTGGGCAACCTGGACCACCTGGCCGACGGCGTGAGCATGGGTGGTGCCGATGCCGTGCTGGCTGCCAGCATCTTCCACTATGGCGAATACACGGTGCAGCAAGCCAAAGAGCGCATGCGCGAGCGTGGCATCACCGTCCGACTGTGAGGAGCACTATGGATTGGCTCGACACCATCAAATGGGACGACAAAGGCCTGGTGCCTGTCATTGCCCAGGAAAACGCCACAGGCGATGTGCTGATGTTCGCCTGGATGAACCGCGAGGCCTTGCGGAAAACCGCTGAATTGAAGCGTGCCGTGTACTTCAGCCGTTCCCGCAACAAGCTGTGGTTCAAGGGCGAAGAGTCGGGCCATGTGCAGCAGGTGCACGACATCCGGCTGGACTGCGACAACGATGTGGTGCTGCTCAAGGTGACCCAGCTGGGCCACGAGCCGGGGATCGCCTGCCACACCGGTCGTCACAGCTGCTTTTTCCAGAGCCTGCAGGATGGACAATGGCAGGCATTGGATCCGGTCCTCAAGGACCCCGAAACGATTTACAAGTGAACCCCATGAGCAATCAGGACATCCTCGACCGTCTGGCCGCCGTGGTCGAAAGCCGCAAACCGGCCAACGGCGGCGACCCCGAAAAAAGCTATGTGGCCCGCCTGCTGCACAAGGGGCCTGACGCCTTCCTCAAGAAAATCGGCGAAGAAGCCACCGAGACCGTGATGGCCGCCAAGGACGTGGATCACGGTGGCGATGCCTCCAAACTGGTGTACGAAGTGGCTGATCTGTGGTTTCACAGCATGATCGCGCTGGCGCACTATGGCCTGACGCCTGCCGATGTGGTCAATGAGCTGGCTCGTCGTGAGGGCTTGAGTGGGCTGGAAGAAAAAGCCTTGCGCAAGGCGCAGGCCCGCGAAGCGTCAGGCGAGTAAAGTTATCAAACCACAGGGAGGTGGCGATGGATGACAGTTTGATCAATGACAGCAACCGCACCATCAGCTGGGTCAGCTATATCCTGCATCTCATCGTGGCGGTGAGTGCCATCATTCCAGGGGCTCAAGTCGGTCCCGTGCTTCTTGTGGTGGCGCTGGTCATGGACCTGGTGAAAAAAGGCGATGTGCGCGAGCCCTGGATGGCGAGTCATTTCGATTTTCGCATCCGCACGGTGTTGTGGGCAGCGGTGCTCTACGCAGTGACTTTGCCGCTGTGGTTCCTGTTTTTATTGCCGGGCTGGTTGGCCTGGTGTGGCATTTCGATCTGGTTTCTCTACCGGATCGTGCTGGGCATGGTGCGGCTCAATGCGGCACGCGCCATGGTCGAAATTGATGAAGGTCTATGAAATGAGCGCAGCGGACTCTAACTGCATTTTCTGCAAGATCGTGGCGGGCAAAATCCCGTCGCGCAAGGTCCACGAAGACGACCATGTTTTTGCTTTCCATGACATCGCGCCTTGGGCGCCGGTTCACTTTCTCATCATTCCGAAATTGCATATCCCGTCCATGGCGCATGTGGGTGCTGAACACGGCAACTTGATGGCGCACATGATGACCCTGGCTCCCAAGCTGGCCATGCAGGAAGGGTGCAACCCTTATCCTGAAGGGGGTTACCGAATCGTGCTCAACACGGGCACCGAAGGCGGCCAGGAGGTGCACCACCTGCACATGCATGTCATGGGCGGTCCACGCCCCTGGCTCAAGGGTTGAATCGAAAACTGAAACGGGGGCAAACCCCATACTGGCGAGGGTGTTCGCTCAAATGTGGGCGATCGCACTTAGAATCCGGGCATTGTTAGGAGAAACACATGGGTTCCTTTTCCATTTGGCACTGGCTGATCGTTCTGCTGATCGTGGTCATGGTGTTCGGCACCAAAAAACTCAAGAACATCGGGTCTGACCTGGGTGGTGCCGTCAAGGGCTTCAAGGATGGCATGAAAGACGGCTCTGCCGACGACAAGCCGGCCGCACAGGTAGAAGCCGGCAAAGCTGCCGAAAAAACGACCATCGACGTCGAAGCCAAAACCAAGTCCTGATGCAGGGTTGATGCGCAGTGCTTGACCTTGGTTTGTCCAAAATGGCCCTCATCGGCGTGGTTGCGCTGGTGGTGATTGGGCCTGAGAAGCTGCCCCGCGTGGCCCGAACCATGGGAACGTTGCTGGGCAAGGCCCAGCGCTATGTGGCAGACGTCAAAGCCGAGGTCAACCGGTCCATGGACCTGGATGAGCTGCGCAAAATGAAGGACTCTGTGGAGTCCGCGGCCCGCGATGTCGAACAATCCGTTCAAACCACCACGGCCGATTTTGAGAAAAACTGGGCCGAGGCCACGGCAGGTCTCAACAGCGACGGACCGCAGTGGAAAGACCCTGCCCCCGCTTACCAGGCTCCACGCAAAAACTGGCGCCTCAAACGCGGTGCCACGCCCCAGTGGTACAAGGCGCGCAACGGGGTGCGTACGCGCGCCCAGTCCGGCGCGGCCCGTGTGGCGCGTTACCGTCCGCCGGGCTTGCGCGGCTGAAGCATTGAAACATGTCTGATTCCGAATCCAAGCGCGACGAACCGTCGCTGGGCCCCGAGCAGCCTTTTGTGGCGCATCTGATCGAGTTGCGTGACCGGCTGATGCGTGCCTTGATTGCCGTAGGCGTTGCTGTGGTTATTTTGGCTCTCTATCCTGGGCCTGGACAGCTTTACGACATCCTGGCGCAGCCTCTGGTGGCCAATTTGCCCGAAGGGGCAACCTTGATTGCCACCTCGGTCATCTCGCCTTTCATGGTCCCGCTCAAGATCTTGTTGATGGCAGCCTTTTTGTTGGCCTTGCCTGTGGTGCTCTATCAGGTCTGGGCATTTGTGGCGCCTGGTTTGTACTCCCATGAAAAACGACTGGTGGTGCCCTTGGTCATCTCCAGCACGGTGCTGTTTTTCATTGGCGTGGCGTTTTGCTACTTTTTCGTGTTCGGGCAGGTGTTCAAGTTCATCCAGAGCTTTGCGCCCAAAAGCATCACAGCTGCGCCTGATATCGAGGCGTATCTCAGCTTTGTGCTGTCGATGTTCCTGGCTTTTGGACTGGCCTTCGAGGTGCCCGTTGCCGTGGTGGTGCTGGCGCGGCTGGGCATTGTGAATGTTGAAAAACTCAAGGCATTCCGCGGTTACTTCATTGTGCTGGCCTTTGTGATTGCGGCGATCGTGACGCCGCCGGATGTGGTTTCTCAGCTCTCGCTGGCCATTCCCATGTGTTTGCTTTACGAGTTGGGGATTTGGGCTGCGCGCTTTTTCAACAACTACAGCAAGGCACCCGAAGAGAGTCTGCCCGAGCAAACGCCATCGCAAGACTGAGCGGGACAGTGTTGCTTGCGCCACAATAGACGCAAGAGGAACACTACATGACGGACGCCCAAACCCTGGGGCGCGCACTCGATGAGCTGCTGCAGCCCGAACGCTTCAAAGACTATGGCCCCAACGGTCTGCAGGTGCAGGGCGACCGGCCTGTGCGCAAACTGGTTTCGGGTGTGACGGCCAGCAAGGCCTTTATTGAAGCAGCCCTTGCCCAAAATGCCGATGCACTGCTGGTGCACCATGGTCTGTTTTGGCGCGGACAGGATGGACGTATCACGGGCTGGCTGCGCGAGCGCTTGCGTCTCTTGCTGGCGCAGGGTGTGCACTTGTGGGCCTACCACCTTCCGCTGGATGCACACCCGGAACTGGGCAACAACGCGCAGCTGGGCATTCAGTTGGGCTTGCGCGCGGATGCCCGTTTTGGGGATCAAGACCTCGGCTTTGTAGGTGATGCGCCGAGCGCTTTGGTCGAGCTCGGTGCCTGGCCTGCGCATGTGCAGCAAATCTTGGGCAAAGCGCCTGTATGTGTGCCTGGTGATGGGCGTCCTGTGCGCCGGGTAGCCTGGTGTACCGGTGGGGCGCAGGGCTATATGGAGGCGGCGATGGCTGCAGGAGCCGACCTGTACATCACCGGTGAAATTTCCGAGCCCCAGGCGCATCTGGCTCGCGAAATGGGCGTGGCGTTCATGGCCTGTGGACACCACGCCACGGAACGCTACGGAGCGCCAGCCGTGGGGCGCACGATTGCAGCTCAGTTGGGGCTGGAACATGAATTCATCGAGATCGACAACCCAGCATGAAACCTGTTTTGATCACCTTGGGTGATGCTTGCGGGATTGGTCCCGAAATTGTCGCCAAAACCTGGGTACGCGAATCGGCCTGTCCTCAGCGGTGCTGTGTGGTGGGGGATGCTGGTGTCATGGCGCGGGCGGTGATGTTGTCGCAGGAGACACGCCATCTGAAAGTGAGAGCCTTGACTTCGCTGGCCCAGTGGCGTCCGTGCGCGTCAGACGAGTTGCAGGTCTGGCAGACAGGCGCGCCTGCGCCACAGTGGCCATATGGGCAAGTGCATGCAGGGGCGGGGCGTTTGGCAGGCGAAGCGGTGCTGGCCGCCACACGCGCGGCATTGAACGGTCAGGCGCGGGGCGTCGTCACTGCGCCTTTGCATAAGGAGGCCTTGCATGCTGCTGGCGCACCCTACGACCGCTACCCGGGGCACACCGAGTTGTTGCAGGACGAGGCAGCGCGCCATGCAGGCGTACCGCTTGAGCAGATGCCCGTGCGCATGATGCTGGCCAACCCGCAGTTGCGCACGGTGCTGGTGACGATTCACATGTCTTTGCGCAAGGCGCTGGATGCAATCACTACGGCCAGCGTGTTGGAAACCTTGCGTATCACCCACGAAGCACTTTCACCGATCTTGGGGCACTCACCCCGGATGGCGGTGGCAGGTGTCAACCCGCATGCAGGCGAGGGTGGTTTGTTTGGCGATGAAGAGCAAACCGTTTTGATGCCGGCGATTGCGCAGGCCCGATCCGAAGGCCTGTTGGCGACAGGGCCCTATGCGCCTGACACCGTGTTCATGCGGGCCCGCGATACAGAGCAACATCCGGGCGAGTTCGATGTGGTGCTGGCCATGTACCACGACCAGGGCTTGATTCCGGTGAAATACCTGGGGGTAGAGCAGGGCGTGAATGTGACGCTTGGTCTGCCCCTGATTCGGACCAGTCCGGATCACGGCACGGCTTTTGATATTGCCGGGCGGGGTGTGGCCGACCCGTCCAGCTTGCAGCAGGCATTGCGCATGGCCATGCAAATGGCCGATGCGCGAGACGCGGCCGTGTGATCAGCCGCGTTGCTTGAGGCTGTCGCGAATTTCGCGCAGCAGGGCAATGTCTTCCGGCGTCGGTGCGGGCTCTGCAGGGGCCGCTTCCGGTTGAGACTTCATGCGGTTGATCTGACGGATCATCACAAAGATCACGAACGCCAGGATGGCGAAATTCAGCGCAATGCTGAAGAAACTGCCAAAGGCCAGGACGGCGCCTTGTTTCTTGGCTTCAACCAGGGCCAGGCTGGTGTCCTGCCCGGCCAAGGGTAGGTAGTAGTTGCTGAAGTCGAGCTTGCCAAAGACCAGGCTGACCATGGGCATGATGATGTCGTCCACCATGGAGCCGACGATTTTCCCGAAGGCGCCGCCAATGATCACGCCAACGGCCAGATCGACCACATTGCCTTTCATGGCGAAGTTTTTGAATTCTTGTGCGAATGACATCTAAAGTTCCTCCTTGTTAAGTGGTCTGGATGATATCGAATCCCGCCATGACCTGGTGCAAAAAACAGCAGTTTTGTAAGAAGGCCGTACAGGAGTCTCCATTACAATCACGGGTTGACCCTAATCAAAAGACTCATAGAGGATTACCATGAGTGATACCCCAGTCGACAGCAGCAAGCGGACTTGGCTCATTGCCTCCGGATGCGCGGGTGCCGTAGGCGCCGGCTTCGTAGCCACCCCGTTTGTCAGCTCCTTCCAGCCTTCCGAACGTGCCAAAGCGGCTGGTGCCGCCGTGGAAGTGGATATTTCCGCTCTCAAAGAAGGTGAAAAACTCACCGTCGAATGGCGCGGCAAGCCTGTATGGATCATGAAGCGCTCACCCGAGCAGCTGGAGTCGCTCAAAAAAGTGGAGGGTCAACTTGCCGATCCCACCTCGAGCCGCACGGCTTACCCCACCCCCGAGTATGCAAAGAACGGTCACCGGTCCATCAAGCCTGAAGTGATGGTCGCAGTGGGCATCTGTACCCACCTGGGATGCTCTCCTGGCGACAAATTTGCAACCGGACCTCAGCCTTCGCTGCCGGATGACTGGCAAGGCGGTTTCCTGTGTGCTTGCCACGGCTCCACCTTCGATCTGGCAGGTCGTGTGTTCAAGAACAAGCCCGCGCCAGACAACCTGGAAGTGCCCCCCCACATGTACCTGTCTGACACCAAGCTGCTCATTGGTGAAGACAAAAAGGCCTGATGGAGACTGACATGGCTGAATTCAAAGAAATTTCTCCGAACGCGCCCGCAGGCGAAAAACTCCTCAACTGGATCGACAACCGTTTCCCGCTGTCGAAGCTCTACAAGGAGCACATGAGCGAGTACTACGCGCCCAAGAACTTCAACTTCTGGTACATCTTCGGTTCCCTGTCGCTGCTGGTGCTGGTCATCCAGATCGTCACAGGCATTTTCCTGGTCATGCATTACAAGCCTGACGCGGCTGTGGCTTTTGCCTCGGTCGAGTACATCATGCGCGATGTGCCCTGGGGCTGGCTGATTCGCTACATGCACTCCACTGGCGCTTCAGCCTTCTTTGTGGTGGTGTATCTGCATATGTTCCGTGGCCTGATGTACGGCAGTTACCGCAAGCCGCGCGAGCTGGTCTGGATCTTCGGTTGCGCGATTTTCCTGGCCCTGATGGCCGAAGCCTTCATGGGCTATCTGCTGCCTTGGGGCCAGATGTCCTACTGGGGCGCCCAGGTGATCGTGAACCTGTTCTCCGCCATTCCCTTCATCGGTCCTGATCTGGCGCTGCTGATCCGTGGCGATTACGTGGTGGGAGACGCTACGCTCAACCGCTTCTTCAGCTTCCACGTGATTGCTGTGCCTCTGGTCCTGCTGGGTCTTGTGGTTGCACACATCATTGCTTTGCACGAAGTGGGCTCCAACAACCCTGATGGTGTGGAGATCAAAGGCCCGAACGCACCCAAAGACGCGAACGGCAAACCTCTGGACGGCATTCCTTTCCACCCTTACTACTCAGTGCATGACGTGTTCGGCGTAGGCTTGTTCCTGATGGCATTTACCGCCATCGTGTTCTTTGCCCCCGAGTTCGGTGGTTACTTCCTCGAATACAACAACTTCATTCCGGCTGATCCGCTGACCACGCCTTTGCATATCGCGCCCGTCTGGTACTTCACGCCGTTCTATTCGATGCTGCGTGCCATCACCAGCGAGATGATGTACGCCCTGATTGCCTGTGTGGTCGTTGGCGCCGTGCTTGCCGTGGTCAAGGGCAAACTGCCTCAGGTGTTGAAGATGGCCGTCATTGGCGCAGCCGTGGTGATTTCTGCCATGATGTTGTCGATCGACGCCAAGTTCTGGGGTGTGGTGGTGATGGGTGGCGCTGTGGTGATCCTGTTCTTCCTGCCCTGGCTGGACAACAGCCCGGTCAAGTCGATCCGCTACCGTCCTGATTGGCACAAATACCTGTATGCCGTGTTTGTGATCAACTTCCTGATCCTGGGTTACCTTGGTGTTCAGCCGCCGTCGCCCATTGGCGAGCGCGTGTCCCAAGTGGGCTCCCTGTTCTATTTTGGCTTCTTCCTGTTGATGCCATGGTGGAGCAAGCTGGGCACACCCAAGCAGGTCCCCGATCGCGTGACCTTCAAGCCTCACTGAGTTAGCGGAGTGTGATGATCATGAACAATTTCAAAAAATTCGCACTGGGCTTGCTCGTGGCCCTGGGTATGACCGCAGGCGTCCAAGCCGCAGGCGGTGGTGGCATTGCCTGGGACAAAGCGCCCAATCGCACCAATGACCTTGGCGCCTTGCAACACGGCGCCAAGCTGTTTGCCAACTACTGCCTGAACTGCCACTCGGCCGCCTTCATGCGGATCAACCGCCTCAAGGACATTGGCCTGAGCGAGCAACAGATCAAGGACAACTTGCTGTTCACCTCGGACAAGATCGGCGACACCATGAAAGCCGCCATTGATCCGAAGCAGGCTAAAGAATGGTTCGGTGCCAATCCGCCTGACCTGACCGTGATTGCCCGTGCCAAAGCCGGTCATGGTGGCACAGGGGCTGATTACCTCTACACCTATCTGCGTACGTTCTACCGTGATGACAACCGTCCCACCGGCTGGAACAACCTGGTTTTCACCAACGTGGGCATGCCCCATGTGCTGTGGGAGCTGCAGGGTGAGCGTAAACCTGTCTACGAAGAGATCGAAGAGCACGGTCACAAAGTGCACGTCTTCAAGGGCTGGGAACAAGTCAAGCCAGGCTTGATGACGCCCGCCCAGTACGATGATGCGATGGCCGATCTGGTAAGCTACATGCAATGGATGGCCGAGCCGGCACAAAACACCCGTGTGCGCATTGGCGTGTGGGTGCTGTTGTTCCTGGCGGTGTTCACCTTTATTGCTTGGCGCCTGAACGCTGCGTTCTGGAAAGACATCAAGTAAACCCGATTTAGGCTGGCGTCACGCCGGCCTGAGCAGAGTGGGTCAGCCCCGTGGCTGCCCCACTCTTTTTGATTTTTAGAGGAGCCTGTTGCCATGATGGTGCTTTATTCCGGAACGACCTGTCCGTTCTCTCACCGTTGCCGTTTTGTATTGTTCGAAAAAGGCATGGACTTCGAAATCCGTGATGTGGACTTGTACAACAAGCCCGAAGACATCAACGTGATGAACCCTTATGGCCAAGTTCCGATTCTGGTTGAGCGTGACCTGATTTTGTACGAGTCGAACATCATCAACGAGTACATTGACGAGCGCTTCCCACACCCCCAGCTCATGCCTGGTGACCCGGTGGACCGCGCCCGCGTGCGCCTGTTCCTGCTGAACTTCGAAAAAGAGCTGTTCGCTCACGTTTCCACCCTGGAAAACCGCGCCCTCAAAGGCAATGACAAGGCGCTTGAAAAAGCCCGTTCGCATATCCGCGATCGCCTGACCCAACTGGCCCCTGTGTTTTTGAAGAACAAATACATGCTGGGCGATAACTTTTCCATGCTGGATGTGGCCATTGCTCCGCTGCTCTGGCGCTTGGACTACTACGGTATCGAGTTGTCCAAGAACGCTGCGCCCCTGCTCAAGTACGCCGAACGCATCTTCTCGCGTCCGGCTTATATCGAAGCACTGACGCCGTCTGAAAAGGTGATGCGCAAGTAACTGTGCGCGCCGCTCATGATCCACTCGACCGATTACCCATCCACCAAGCCTTATTTGTTACGCGCCATTTATGAATGGTGTGGCGACAACGGCCTGACGCCCTATGTGGCCGTCAAGGTGGATGCTTCGGTGCGCGTGCCCATGGAGTTCGTCAAAGACGGCGAGATTGTGCTCAATGTCAGCATGGATGCCACCAGCGCATTGCAGATGGACAACGACTACATCTCTTTCAAGGCCCGCTTTGGCGGACAGCCCCGGGAGATTGTGGTGCCCGTCGATCGTGTGTTGGCCATCTATGCCCGTGAAAACGGACAAGGCATGGCCTTTCCGATCAGCGAAGTCGATGCAGGGGGCAAGGGCGCAGAGCAGGCTCGAGCCTCGGTCGAGGACAGCGAGTCTCCACCACCCACTGCTCCCCAGCGCCCGGGATTGCGCAGAATTAAATAAGAAATTTCACCTGCAGTTTCAAAGACCGCAGTTGAACGCGTTTAAAATCTCATCCGTGCCGGATTAGCTCAGTTGGTAGAGCACCCGCCTTGTAAGCGGTAGGTCGTCAGTTCGAATCCGACATCCGGCACCATTTACAAACGCACCTTGTAATGCATGGTGCGTTTTTTTACGTCTGTTGTACGGTTTTAACGTGTGGTTAAGTGCACCTTGACCCGTACCTCTTTGACGGGCAACCCTTTGTCTTGCAGCTTGGCCACAATGGCCGGTACAAATTGCCTGATTTTGGCGGCTGCCGCATTGGATGGCGTCAGCAAATGCCACACCCCTTCGTCAAACGGGCCGGCCTGAACCAGAGTGCGCAGTGTGGGGGGCAGCATGGGCCGAATGGCCACCAGGCAGTCGCTGGACAGGCGCACGCGTTCGGTCAGCCGAGCCAGGGCAGGTGAGTCCTGGGCGGCTTGTTCGAGGCTGATGGCGAAATGGCGTCGTTCCATAGAGGGACTCAATTATCCCGGAAGGGGCGGGTGGGGCCGATTTGGCCATGGCCAGCCGGTAAAATGCCGGCCATGTCTCTGAACGTCCTCACCAAACTCTTTGGCAGTCGCAACGACCGCCTCCTCAAGCAATACCGCAAGACCGTTGAACGGATCAATGCCCTCGAATCCAGTCTGGAAGGCTTGAGCGACGACGAGTTGCGTGGCAAGACCCAGGCGTTCCGTGACCGGGTACAGGCGGGCGAGTCGCTCGATGCGCTGCTGCCCGAGGCGTTTGCCGTGGTGCGCGAAGGTGCCAAGCGCGTCATGAAGATGCGCCACTTTGATGTGCAGCTGATTGGCGGGATTACCCTGCACCAGGGCAAGATTGCCGAAATGCGTACGGGTGAAGGCAAGACCCTGACCGCCACGCTGCCGGTGTACCTCAATGCCCTGAGTGGCAAGGGTGTGCACGTCGTCACCGTCAACGACTACCTGGCGGGGCGCGACGCGCAGTGGATGGGGCGTCTGTACAACTTCCTGGGTTTGTCGGTGGGCGTGAACCTGCCCAATATGTCCCGCGAAGACAAGCAGGCTGCTTACGCCGCAGACATCACCTACGGCACCAACAACGAATACGGTTTTGACTACCTGCGCGATAACATGGTCTACGAAGCCCATGACCGCGTGCAGCGCGTGCTTAACTACGCCATCGTGGACGAGGTGGACTCCATCCTGATCGACGAGGCACGCACACCGCTCATCATCAGCGGTCAGGCTGAAGACCACACTTCGATGTACCTGGCCATCAAGCAGGTGGTGCCGCTGCTGACCAAGCAGGAAGGTGAAGAAGACCCGCGTACGGGCCAGGGCATCATTGTGCGTGGCGACTTTACAGTGGACGAAAAGTCCCGCCAGGTGTTCCTGACCGAGCAAGGCCACGAAAAAGCCGAGCAAGTGCTGTCGCAGCTGGGCCTGATTCCCGAAGGGGCCAGCCTGTACGAGCCCGCCAACATCACGCTGATGCATCACCTCAATGCAGCACTGCGTGCCCAGCATCTGTATCACCGCGACCAGCACTATGTGCTGCAAGACGGCGAGATCGTGATCGTGGACGAATTCACCGGTCGCTTGATGGCTGGTCGTCGCTGGAGCGATGGTTTGCACCAGGCTGTGGAAGCCAAGGAAGGCGTGCAGATCCAGGCCGAAAACCAGACCCTCGCCTCCATCACCTTCCAGAACTATTTCCGTCTGTACGGCAAGTTGTCCGGCATGACCGGCACGGCTGATACCGAAGCCTACGAATTCCAGGAAATCTATGGCCTGGAGACCGTGGTCATTCCACCGCACCGCAAGAACCTGCGTGCTGACCAGCTTGACCGCGTCTACAAAACCGCGCAGGAAAAATACAAAGCTGCGATTGACGACATTCGCGAGTGCCATGAGCGTGGCCAGCCTGTGCTGGTGGGTACCAGCTCAATTGAAAACTCCGAGCTGATCTCCCAGTTGCTCACGCAAGCCAAGTTGCCACACCAGGTGCTCAACGCCAAGCAGCACGCCCGCGAGGCTGACATCGTGGCCCAAGCGGGTCGCGCTGGCATGATCACCATTGCCACCAATATGGCCGGTCGCGGTACCGATATCGTGCTGGGTGGCAACATCGAAAAAGACATCCAGGCGGTTGAAGCTGATGAAGCCCTCACGCCTGAGCAACGCGAAGCGCGTGTGGCGCAACTGCGCGAGCAGTGGCAGCAAGACCATGCCAAGGTCAAGGAGCTGGGCGGCTTGCGCATCATTGCGACCGAGCGCCACGAGTCCCGCCGTATCGACAACCAGCTGCGTGGCCGTTCGGGCCGCCAGGGTGACCCCGGTTCTTCCCGCTTCTATCTGAGCCTGGACGATCCGCTGATGCGCATCTTTGCGGGCGACCGCGTGCGCGCCATCATGGACCGCCTGAAGATGCCTGAGGGCGAAGCCATCGAAGCCGGTATCGTCACACGCAGCATCGAAAGCGCGCAGCGCAAGGTGGAGTCGCACAACTTCGACATCCGCAAGCAGCTGCTGGAGTACGACGACGTTTCCAACGACCAGCGCAAAGTCATTTACCAGCAGCGCAATGACATTCTGGACGCCAGCGATCTGAATGCGCAGATGGCTTCTTTGCGTGAAGGTTGCTTTACCGATCTGGTGCGCCAATACGTGCCTGCCGAGTCGGTGGAAGAGCAGTGGGACTTGCCTGCTTTGGAGAAGGTGCTGGCCGAGGAGTGGCAAGTGCCGGTGCAGTTGCAGGCGCGTCTGGCTGCCTCGGACAATCTGACCGATGACGACATCCTCGAGCAGGTTAACGAGGCTGCAAATGCCCAGTTCCAAGCCAAGCTTGATGCCGTTGGCGAAGCCAACTTCACCTCCTTTCAGAAGATGGTGTTGTTACAAAGCATCGACACCCACTGGCGCGATCACCTGAGTGCTTTGGACTACTTGCGCCAGGGTATTCATCTGCGTGGCTACGCCCAAAAGCAGCCGAAACAGGAATACAAGCGCGAAGCCTTCGAGTTGTTCGGTATGCTGCTGGACGCGGTTCGCAACGAGGTGACCCGCATCTTGATGACGGTGCGCATCGAGTCGCCCGAGCAAATCGATCAAGCCGCGCACGCCATTGAAGAACGTGCTGAGCACATCGCCAACATGACTTACAGTGCGCCGGACGAAACCGGCCAGGCCCAAGTGACATCGGTCGATGAGGCCCAAAAGGCCGCTTGGGGCCATGTGGGGCGCAACGATCCTTGCCCTTGCGGCAGCGGCAAGAAGTTCAAGTTTTGCCATGGCAAACTCAGCTAAAGCAAGGTACCACACACAACGGGCTTCGGCCCGTTTTTCTTCGTTCATTGACTGAAAGACTTTCATGGCTGTTCATCTTTCTGCCCCCAATCTGCAAGACATCCATGCTGTCGCTGGCGTGCGCATTGGCATCACCGAAGCGGGCGTTCGCAAAGCCAACCGCAAGGACCTGACGGTGTTTTTGCTCGACGAAGGCACCAGCGTGGCGGGCGTGTTCACCAAGAACCGTTTTTGTGCCGCACCGGTGCAGGTGTGTCGTGAGCATTTGGCCGCGGGCCAAGGTGTGCGTGCCATCGTGATCAACACGGGCAACGCCAATGCAGGAACCGGTGCTTCGGGCCTGGCCCATGCCCGCCAGACCAGCGAGGCCATGGCCAAGCTACTGGGCTGCAGCGCGCAGCAGGTGTTGCCGTTCTCAACGGGTGTGATCATGGAGCCGCTGCCGGTGGACAAAATCATTGCAGCCATGCCCAAAGCCATTGAATTGGCCCAGGCAGATGCGTGGGCTGTGGCGGCCGAAGGCATCATGACCACCGACACGGTGCCCAAGGCCGCCAGCGTGCAGGTGCAGATTGACGGCGTGACCGTGACCGTGACCGGCATCAGCAAAGGCGCGGGCATGATCCGCCCGAACATGGCCACCATGCTGGGTTATCTGGCCACCGATGCTGCCATTGCGCCTGAGTTGATGACTGACCTGGCCAAGACTTTGGCCGATGGCTCGTTCAACTGCGTCACGGTCGACGGCGATACATCTACCAACGACTCCTTCGTGGTCATGGCCACGCACAAGGCTGCACATACGCCCATCACCTCCTGGGGCAGTGCCCAAGGTCAAGCGCTGATGCAGGCCATGCTGCAAGTGGCCCGCCAACTGGCGCACGCCATCGTCCGTGATGGCGAGGGAGCCACCAAGTTCATCACCATTGCGGTCGAAGGTGGTCGTGATGCGCAAGAGTGCGCACAGGTCGCCTATGCGATTGCGCACTCGCCCTTGGTGAAAACCGCATTCTTCGCCAGCGACCCGAACCTCGGCCGCATTCTGGCTGCGGTGGGTTATGCAGGCATTGAAGACCTGGACCAGGGCTTGATCGAGCTGCACCTGGACGATGTGCATGTGGCGACGCTCGGTGGCCGTCACCCGCAGTACAAAGAAGAGGACGGTCAGCGCGTGATGAAACAGTCCGAGATCACGGTGCGCGTGGGCTTGGGCCGTGGTGCGGCCAGTCACACGGTCTGGACCTGCGACCTGAGCCATGAGTACGTCACCATCAACGCTGACTACCGGTCATGAGTACTGCACTGGAACAATTGCTGGAAAAAGTCAGCCAGCTGGTGGACCGCATTGAATCGGTCTTGCCTCAGCCTTTGTCGGCCCCTGACTGGAGCCAGGCCGTGGCATGGCGCTACCGCAAGCGTTCCAGTGGTCATGGCGTGCTCGAACCCGTGCGCCATGTGGCCGCGCTGTCGCTTGATGAGCTCAAGGAAATCGACGACCAAAAAGAGAAGATGCAGCGCAACATCGAGCAGTTTGTGCAGGGTCGTCCGGCCAACAATGTGCTGCTCACTGGCGCACGCGGTACCGGCAAATCGTCGCTCATCAAGGCCTGTCTCAACCAGTTTGCACCGCAAGGCCTGCGTCTGATCGAGGTCGACAAGGACGACCTGACCGACTTGCCAGACATCATCGAGGTGGTGGCCAACCGGCCCGAAAAATTCATGGTCTATTGCGACGACCTGAGCTTTGAAGATGGCGAGCCTGGCTACAAGGCGCTCAAATCCATTCTGGATGGCTCGGTCGCTGCAGCCACACCCAATGTGCTGGTGTGCGCCACCAGCAACCGCCGCCACTTGCTGCCCGAGTACATGAGCGAGAACCTGACCTACAAGCATACGCCCGATGGCGAAGTGCACCCGGGTGAAGGTGTGGAAGAAAAAATTTCGCTGTCCGAGCGCTTTGGCCTGTGGATCAGCTTTTACCCCTTCTCGCAGGACGAGTACCTCACCATTGCGAACCAGTGGTTGGGTGCATTGGGTGCAAGCACCGCACAGATCGAAGAAGCGCGCCCTGCAGCGCTGTTGTGGGCTTTGGAGCGCGGATCGCGCAGTGGCCGTGTGGCCTACCAGTTTGCGCGTGATTTCATGGGGCGTCTGGCCTGATGAGCAACACCTTGGTGGCTGATGGACAACAGGCGCGAGAAGGCGGCGCAGACCGCCCCGTGACCGAGGTCGCAGTAGGCGTGCTGCTGCAAAAGGACGGGGCTTTTTTGCTGACTTCGCGCCCGGCAGGCAAGGTCTACGAGGGCTACTGGGAGTTTCCTGGCGGCAAGCTTGAAGCCGGTGAAACGGTGGAGCAGGCGCTGCGCCGTGAGTTGCAGGAAGAGTTGGGCATCACCATTGGTCCGGTGGAACTTTGGAAAATCCAGATGGTGGACTACCCGCACGCCTTGGTGCGCCTGCACTTTTGCAAGGTACGTCAGTGGAAGGGTGAGCTGCAGATGCGCGAGGCCCAGTCGTTTGCCTGGCAACAGCTGCCGGTAGCGGTGGTGCCAGTCCTTCCAGGCACTGTGCCGGTGTTGGCCTGGTTGGCCGATGAACGCGGCTTTCAGGCCGCGACCCACAGCTGATTTACGGGATCAGTTTGGGGTCGCCAAATTCGGCGTCCGGTGGGGTGTCTTCGGGCAAACGAAACGACTCGCTGGCCCAGGCACCAAAGTCGATGCCCTTGCAGCGTGCGCAGCAAAACGGACGATAAGGGTTGCTGCTGCCATACACACTGTCGCCGCCGCAGGCCGGGCAGTTCACGATGCGGACAGTGATGGGGGGCTGTGATGCGGCGCTCATGCGCACAGAGACATTTCAAACGGCACGTCTTCGGCAATGGGGGCCAGGCGACCTTCTTGCGTACGCATCATGCGAATCACGACCAGTAATCGGTTGCCGCTGATTTCGGGCACAGCCTCCAGGGTGGGGTCAATGCGCAAGCGCAGCAGTTGGAAGGTGCGCCCTTGGGGCAGGTTTTGCTGCACCTGACCGGCCACAGCCATCATTTTCTGGAACTTGCTGGACTCTCGCAGCATTTGCATCAGGCTGTGAATGGCTTGCGACAGGGGGACAAAGCTGGCGCTCCAGCGCAGCATGTCTTCGCGGCGGCGTTCGGCAGGCAGGTGTTGCCAGGCGTGGTAGCCAGGCAGGTCGAACTCGCAGGTGCCCCCTGGGATGCTGCTGCGGCTGCGCAGGGCGCTCAGGAACTCACTGTCCTGCGCGGGCAGGCTGAGTTTGCCGACTTGCTCGTTGATGGCTTCAAAGTGTGCATCGAGTTGGGCAATGACCTGGTCAAGCGCCTGCTCGGAAATGGCCGGGTTGCCACGGTAGCTGTTGTAGAGCTGTTTTTGGCGGTCCAGGTCCTTGAGTACATCGCTTTTGAGCTCGGAGCGACTGCCCACGTCCATGATTTCGAACAGGGTGGTCAGCGCAAAGTGGTGGTCCACCGGTTCGCTACGTGGCACCAGCTGGCCAAAGCGTGCAAACAGGTGCTCAAGCCGCAGGTAAGTGCGGATGCGCTCGTTGAAGGGGAATTCGTAAAGTATCACGCAGCGTGTTCCTCAGGCCTCCATCATAGCCCGAACTGACGGGCCACTTTTTTGACTTCGGCTTGCAAGGCGCTCATGTCCAAGCCCTCATTGAGCAGGATCACATCGGCCACCTGAGCTCGCTGGGCTCGGCTGGCCTGTTGGTCAATGATGCGTTGCACCTCTTCGCGTTGCAGGCCGCTGCGTTGCATGACGCGTGCAATTTGTGTTTCTGTGCTGCAGTCGACGACCAGCACCTTGTCGACTTCCTTGCGCCAGCGATCGCCGGCCTCGACCAGCAAGGGGATGTCCAGAACGACCACGCGTGCCCCGGCTTCGGCGGCGGCTTGCGCTTGTTGGCGGATGGTTTGGGTGACCAGAGGATGAATGATGGCTTCGAGCTGTTGGCGAGCATTCGGGTTGCCAAACACCAGGGCGCGCATGGCCTGGCGGTCCATAGCGCCATGGGGATCGATCATTTGCGAGCCAAAAGTCTGGGCAATAGAGGGTAGGGCGGCGCCCCCAGGAGCGGTCAATTGCCGCGAGATGGCGTCAGCATCAATGACCACGGCCCCCAAGCTCGACAACATGGCCGATACGGTGCTCTTGCCGCTGCCAATGCCGCCGGTCAGGCCGATGCGCAATGTAGTCGGTGCATTCATGCGATCAAGTGTCTCACAGCCAGAGCGTGGGCTTGTAGAGCATCAGTACCAGGCCTGCCACGGCCAGGTAGGGACCAAAGGGAATTTGGGCCTGAGGTTGCAAACGACACCGCAGCCATTGCACCAGCACCACCAGCAGGGCACTCAGGCTGGCCAGCAACAGCACGCTGACCAGCGCGGGCCAACCCAGCCAGGCCAGCAGGGCTGCCAGAAGCTTGGCGTCTCCGCCACCCAGGCCGTGCTGGTTGCGCAGCTTGAGGTACAGCCAGTCCAGCGCCCAGAACAGACCATAGCCCAACATGGCGCCCCACACGGCATCGTTCAGGCTTGCTGGCGTCCAGCCCAGACTGGAGGCGGCCAGGCCGCCCCACAGCAAAGGCAAAGTGATGGCGTCGGGCAGCAAAGTGGTTTGTAGATCAATCCGTGTCAAAGCCAGTAATGCCGAGGCGTAAACCGCTGCGCTCCAACCCTGGGGTGTGGGGCCAAAGTGAACGATGCACAAGACCCATAACCCGGCATTGAGCAATTCGGTCAAGGGGTACGCCCAGCTGATAGGGGTGTGACACTGGCGGCAACGGCCACGCAGCGCCACGAAACCGAGCACCGGGACCAACTCCCATGCCGACAAGGTATGGCTACAGTGGGGGCAGTGTGAGCGTGGGAAACTCAGTGAGAGCGTGGGGGCTTTTTTGTCCTTGTCTTGTTCGTGTTCGTGTTCGTGTTCGTGCAGCACCATGCGAGGCAATCGGTAAATCACCACGTTCAGAAAGCTGCCAAAAATCAGGCCCAGCAAACCGGCCAGCGCCCACACAAGGTTGTCGTTCATCAGAACAATTGTCCCATCCTGAAGATGGGCAAGTACAGCGCCACCAGAATGCCTCCAATGACCAGGCCTAGGACCACAATGATCAAGGGCTCCATCAGGGTGCTGAGCGTGCGGATGTGTTCTTGCAGTTGGGCATCCATCAGCTGCCCGATGCGTGACAGCAGCAGGGCCATGGCGCCGGTTTCCTCGCCGGTGTGCACCATTTGCACCATCAATGCAGGTACGTGTCCGTGTTGTGCCAATGCTTCGCTCAGGCGGGTGCCTTGGGCGACTTGTTGACTCCACTTGGCACTGAGTTGTTGATAGACACTGTGGTCGCAGGCCTGCCCGGCCGGGGGCAGCGCTTCAGCCAGTGGTACGCCAGCGGCGAGCAAGGCTGCCAGTGTCTGGCTCCAGCGGGCCATGACGGCGGTGCTCACCAAGCTGCGCATGCCGGGCAAATGTAGCTGGAGTTTTTCGAAAGACTGCATCAAGGCAGCTGTCTTTCCGGACCCGTGAAGCGCGTAAGCTGCAAGCGGCAAGAGCAGCAGGGCCGGCGACCATGCTTGCAGCCAGCGACTGATGCCCAGAATCATTTGTGTGGGTAACGGCAAGGGCTGGCCTGAGCCCAGAAACACTTCCTCAAATACCGGCACCACAGCCACCATGATCAATCCCAATACCAGCATGGCGATCACCATCACGATCGCTGGATAGGCCAGAGCGGAGCGTACTTTGCCAGCCAGCAAAACATTGCGCTCGAGTGTGTCGGCCAGACGTTCCAGGCAGTCATCCAAAATGCCTGCGCTCTCGCCGGCCTGGACCATGCTGATGTACAGCGAGCTGAACTGCCCGCTGCTGCGCAGTGCATCAGTCAGGCTGCTGCCTTGTGCAATGGCCTGTTGCAGCTGGCCTAGCAATAGTTGCGTTGGGCCAGGCGCTTGGGTGCGTGTCAGCAAATCCAGAGCCTGCATGAGGGGGACGCCCGTTTTGATCAAGGTGCTCAGTTGCCGGGTCAGACTGGTGATGTCTTTTGCGCGAATGGATGGCTGGGTGCGCTGCAGCCGGTAGCGAATACGCACAGGCAGCAAGCCTTGTTGGCGCAGCTGCGCCATGACCAGGGCTTTGGGTTGACGCCCAGGTGTGTGGCCTTTGAGTTGGCGTGCATCCGCAGTGCGTGCCTGCCACTCGGTTTGCCAACGCCAGGGCCAAGCTGCAGCACTTGGTGTTGGGCGGTTCATGCCAGCTCCTGTGTCGAGCTCATGACTTCTTGCACAGAGGTGATTCCTTGCATGACCTTGCGCAAACCCGCCTGACGCAGCGACAGCACGCCGCCTGCTCGGGCCTGCTGTGCCAAGGCAGAAGCAGGGGCTTGCGCTAACAGCAAGTCCCGCAACGTGCTGTGCACGGGCATGACCTCAAAAATGCCGGTGCGCCCCCGGTAGCCTTGGTGGCACTGTGGGCAGCCCTCGGTGTGTGCATGAAAACCCGTCACGACCGCTTCGGAGGACTGGCCTCCCATCTGTGCCCATTCCTGGGCGGACCAGGTGGCGGGTTCACGGCACGAGGAGCACAGCTTGCGTACCAGGCGCTGAGCGGTCACGAGCTTGACGCTGGCGGCAATGTTGTAGCTGGCTACCCCCATGTTCATCAACCGGGCCAGCGTGGATGGTGCGTCGTTGGTGTGCAGGGTGGATAGCACCAGATGTCCGGTTTGCGAGGCTTGAATGGCGATGTGTGCGGTTTCCAGATCGCGAATCTCGCCCACCATCAAAATGTCCGGGTCCTGGCGCAAGAATGCGCGCAACACTGTGGCAAAGTCCAGTCCCGGTTTGTCCTGCACATTGACCTGGTTGATTCCGGGCATCGGGATTTCGCAGGGGTCTTCTACCGTGGAGATGTTGACGCCCTCTCGGTTGAGCTGATGCAAGCAAGCGTAAAGCGATTGCGTTTTACCCGCGCCCGTAGGACCCGTGACCAGAACCAGGCCTTCGGGTTTGGCAATCGCATCACGCAGCCATTGCAACTGCTGCGGTTCGTAACCCAGGCTGTCCAGGGGCTGCATGGCGTGGTGGTTGTCCAGCAGGCGAAGCACCAGTTTTTCGCCGTGCAGTGTGGGCAGGGTGCTCACGCGCAAATCTAGCTCTTTGCCACCTGGGAGACTGAGCTTCATGCGCCCGTCCTGGGGGAGGCGTTTTTCTGCAATGTCCAAGCGCGCCAGCACTTTGATGCGCGAGGCCAGCCGGTCTTTCAAAGGCAGGGGAGGCGTGTCGATTTCGCGAAGAACGCCGTCGACCCTTACGCGGACACGCAATTGGTGTTCGTAGGGCTCGACATGTACATCCGAGGCCAGCAGCTGAGCCGCCTGCTCCAGAATTTTTTGCAAATACAGGACGGCGGGCGCGTCTTCGCCCACCTGCAATTGGGGGTCGGCCATGTTCTCTCCCTGATGTTTTTTTCGAACATCATGAGGGAACTGGCCGGTACAGGTCAATGAGGGGTGACGCTAAATTGAAAAAACCCACTGACCCGAGAGATCAGTGGGTTTGGAGCCGGTTTTTGGTCGGGGTGAGAGGATTCGAACCTCCGGCCTCTACGTCCCGAACGTAGCGCTCTACCAGGCTAAGCTACACCCCGCCAAGGCCGAGATTGTAGCGTCAATTGGTGCTCAAGTCCGGCGTTGCAGCAGTTGCGAGGCCAGGGCCACCATGGCCTGGCGGTAGGTGTTGTCGGGCAGTCGCAAGGCGGCGTCAATGGCGCGTTGGGCTTCTGCCGCAGCGGCCTCACGGGTGCCTTGCAGGGCGCCGGTGCTGCGAACAATGTCTACGATCTGGCTCAGCTGCTCGACGCTGCCGTTTTCAATCGCCTCGCGGATGGTTTGGCTTTGCTCGGGCGTGCCTTTTTGCATGGCCAAAATCAAGGGCAGGGTGGCTTTGCCTTCGCGCAGGTCGTCGCCCAGGTTTTTGCCCATTTCGGCGGCGTTGCCGTCGTAGTCCAGTACATCGTCAATGACCTGGAAAGCGGTACCCAGGGCTTGGCCATAAGTGGCGCATGCCTCTTCGACGGCGGCGGTGTGGCCGCCCAGAATGGCACCAAGACGGGCGCTGGCTTCAAACAGTTTGGCGGTTTTGGAACGAATCACACGCAGGTAGCCTTCTTCTTCCAGGCTGGCGTCGTGCATGTTCATGAGCTGCAGCACTTCGCCTTCGGCGATCACGTTGGTGGCGTCGGCCAGCACCTGCATGACGCGCATGCTGTCGGCATCTACCATCATCTGGAAGGCGCGGGAATACAAAAAGTCGCCCACCAGCACGCTGGCCGGGTTGCCAAAGCTTTCGTTGGCGGTCGGGCGACCGCGGCGCAGGGTGGATTCATCCACCACATCGTCGTGCAGCAAGGTGGCGGTGTGGATGAATTCGACCACAGCAGCCAGATTGTGACGCTGGGCGCCGGTGTAGCCCAGGGCGCCGCAGGTCAGCAGCAGCAAGACCGGGCGTAGGCGTTTACCGCCGGCCGAGATGATGTAACGCGCGACTTCGCCCACCAAGGGCACGCCCGAGTCCAGTCGCTCACTGATCACGCGATCCACCTCGGCCATGTCTGAGGCGACCAGTTGCAGGACGTCGGCGGTGGATTCGATGGTGGCGGACAAGGCGGTGTTCCTGTGGGGCGAGGCAGACTGCACCTCGCTGAGTGCTGAATTATAGGTGGCTTGCCTCTGGTTTTCAGGCGTGATAGAATCAAAGGCTCTGCGGGGAATTCGCCCTGCGGGAGACTCCTAATTCGAAGAGGTCATATATGTACGCGGTCATAAAAACCGGTGGCAAGCAGTATCGCGTTGCTTCCGGCGAAAAAATCAAAGTAGAACAGATTGCTGCGGACGTTGGCCAGGAAATCGTGATTGACCAGGTTCTGGCCGTCGGTAACGGCGCTGAAATCAAGGTTGGTACGCCCCTGGTGTCCGGCGCAACTGTCAAAGCCACGGTCGTGGCGCACGGCAAGCACGACAAAGTGCGTATTTTCAAAATGCGTCGTCGTAAGCACTACCAGAAGCGTCAAGGTCATCGTCAGCAATACACCGAACTGCAAATCGGTGCAATCGCTGCCTAAGGAGAACAGGTCATGGCACAGAAAAAAGGCGGCGGCTCTACGCGCAACGGTCGTGATTCCAAGCCAAAGATGCTGGGTGTCAAGGCTTTCGGTGGTCAACTGATCAGCGCCGGCTCCATCATCGTGCGTCAACGTGGCACCAAATTCCACGCTGGCAACAACGTGGGTATCGGCAAGGACCACACCCTGTTTGCTCTGGTGGACGGCCATGTGTCGTTCGCAACCAAAGGCGAGCTGAACAAGCACACCGTGAACGTGACCCCGGCCGCTTAAGCCTGGTTCCGTTTTCAGCGAAGCAGCCCCGCCCGTCGGGGCTTTTCGCTTTTTTGAACTGGATACATCATGAAGTTTGTTGACGAAGCCTATATCGACATCGCTGCAGGTGACGGTGGGAACGGCTGCGTCTCCTTCCGTCATGAAAAGTACAAAGAATTTGGCGGCCCCGACGGTGGCGACGGTGGCCGTGGTGGGCACGTGTTTGCCCTGGCCGACCCCAACCTCAACACTTTGGTGGACTACCGCTATTCGCGCCGCCACGAGGCCAAGCGCGGCCAGCACGGCATGGGCTCGGACATGTTCGGCGCCATGGGCGACGACGTGGTCTTGAACCTGCCCGTGGGCACCGAGGTTTACGACGAAGAGACCGGCGACTTGTTGTTTGAGTTGTTG
>NZ_JAYPVP010000008.1:38800-91790 GCF_038134685.1 Limnohabitans sp.
ATCACGCTCAAGATGCCGGTGGGCACCATCATCACCGACGCCGAAACCGGCGAGGTGCTGTACGAACTGCTGCACGCAGGCGAAAAACTGATGATCGCCAAAGGCGGTGATGGTGGTTTCGGCAACCTGCGTTTCAAGAGCGCCATCAACCGCGCGCCGCGTCAGAAAACGCCGGGCCATGTGGGTGAACGCAAGAGCCTCAAGCTCGAACTCAAGGTCCTGGCCGATGTCGGCCTGTTGGGCATGCCCAATGCGGGTAAGTCCACCTTTATTGCGGCCGTGTCCAATGCGCGTCCCAAGATCGCCGACTATCCCTTCACTACGTTGCACCCCAATCTGGGCGTGGTGCGCGTGGGCCCCGAACAAAGCTTCGTGGTGGCAGACGTTCCGGGCTTGATTGAAGGTGCTTCCGAAGGGGCAGGCCTGGGGCACCAGTTCCTGCGGCACCTGCAGCGCACTCGGCTGCTGCTGCACATCGTGGACGTTGCGCCTTTTGACGAGGGTGTGGACCCGGTGGCGCAGGCCAAAGCCATTGCCGCCGAACTTAAAAAATACGACGCTGGCCTGTACGCCAAACCACGTTGGTTGGTGCTCAACAAGCTGGACATGGTGCCTCTTGAGGAGCGCGCTGCCCGCGTCAAGGACTTTGTCAAGCGTATGCGCTACAAAGGCCCGGTGTTCGAGATTTCGGCCTTGACCCGCGAAGGTTGCGAAGGCTTGATCCGCGAGATCTACAAGCACATTCGCACCCAGCAGATCGAAGAGCAAGGTGCGGTCGAAATGGATCCCCGCTTCAGCGACGTGACCCCCGAGTAAACGCAGAATCTTCTACCGAGGCATCGATGACTGCACAACTTTCCCCTGTCCTGCGTGATGCGCGTCGCATCGTGGTCAAGGTGGGTTCCAGCCTGGTGACCAATGAGGGTCGAGGCCTGGACGAAGCCGCCATTGGCGAGTGGTGCCGCCAGCTGGCGCAGCTGGCGCAGGCGGGTAAGGAAGTCATCATGGTGTCCAGCGGCGCCATTGCAGAAGGCATGAAGCGCCTGGGCTGGACCACGCGACCCAGCGAGGTGCCCGCACTGCAGGCGGCAGCCGCTGTGGGGCAAATGGGCCTGGCGCAGATGTACGAAACCCAGCTGCGCGCCCATGGTATGGGCAGCGCGCAGGTGCTGCTTACCCATGCCGACCTGGCTGACCGCGAGCGTTACCTCAATGCACGCTCGACCTTGCTGACACTGTTGCAGCACCGCGTGCTGCCTGTGATCAACGAGAACGACACGGTGGTCAACGACGAAATCAAGTTTGGCGACAACGACACTTTGGGGGCCCTGGTGGCCAATTTGGTCGAAGCTGATTTGTTGATCATCCTGACCGATCAAAAAGGCCTGTATACCGCCGACCCCCGCAAAGACCCTGCTGCCAAGTTTGTGCATGAAGCCCGTGCAGGTGATCTGGCTCTCGAAGCCATGGCTGGGGGAGCCGGCTCCAGCATTGGCAAGGGCGGCATGCTTACCAAAATCCTGGCTGCCAAGCGTGCGGCCGGCTCTGGCGCGTCAACCCTGATCGCCTGGGGTCGTGCGCCAGATGCCTTGCTGCGCGTGGCACAGGGCGAGAACATTGGCACCATGCTTGTGGCGCAAACGGCCAAACAGCAAGCGCGCAAGCAGTGGATGGCCGATCATCTGCAATTGCGGGGCTCGGTCACGGTGGATGCGGGTGCCGCACACAAACTGCGTACCGAAGGCAAGAGTCTGCTGCCGATTGGCATGACGTCTGTCGAAGGCGACTTTTCCCGCGGGGACGTGATCGCCATTCGGGATGACCAGGGCGCTGAAGTGGCCCGGGGTCTGGCCAATTACGCCG
Source organism: Limnohabitans sp. (assembly GCF_038134685.1). Classification (GTDB taxonomy): domain Bacteria; phylum Pseudomonadota; class Gammaproteobacteria; order Burkholderiales; family Burkholderiaceae_C; genus Limnohabitans_A. The sequence goes on from NZ_JAYPVP010000008.1 coordinate 40,664, forward strand.
CTGCCGAGGCGCGGTTGCTGTGCCGCAAGCCTTCTCACGAGTTTGAAAGCCTGTTGGGCTATACCGCAGAGCCTGAGATGGTGCACCGCGATAACCTGATCCTCAGCCGCTAGTTTGAGCGCGCCTTACCCTTGCGGGTCTGGGTCAAAACTGGCTCCGGGCGGTAATTCCATGTGCATGGGCGGGAGCATCGAACGCTGTTCGGAGCGAGAAGTGTCTTCTCGGCCCTGGGTCGAGCGGCTGTTTCCCCGCAAATAGCGGTTGTGTCGGTCCTGACGTGGCAAGAATCGAACCAGCTCCGTCAGCGCCATTTCGTAAACGCCGCGTTTGAACTCCACCACCACATCCAGCGGGACCCAGTAATCGTTCCAGCGCCAGGCGTCGAATTCAGGGTGGCTGGTGGCACGCAGGTTCAGATGATGGTCGGGGACCATCATTTGCAGCAAATACCAGATTTGTTTTTGGCCACGATAGAACCCCCGCGCTTCGCGGCGAACGTAGCGCTCTGGCACTTCATAGCGCAACCAGTCACGGGTACGGGCCACAATGCGAACATGCTCCGGATGCAGGCCCACTTCTTCGTGCAGTTCCCGGAACATGGCTTGTTCAGGGCTTTCGCCGCGGTCAATGCCGCCTTGCGGAAACTGCCAGCTGTGGGTGCGGATGCGCTTGCCCCAAAATACCTGGTTTCTCTGGTTGAGCAGAATGATGCCGACGTTGGGTCTGAACCCTTCACGGTCAAGCATAATCAACCCCAAATTCTTAAACTGCAACCATTATGCACGCGCAAGGCGCAGCCCGCCAAATTCGTGCCAGATTTGCCAGAACTTCAAGCCCATGAAAGCCTCCCAATTTCTGATTTCCACCCTCAAGGAAGCCCCCGCTGACGCCGAGATCGTGAGCCACAAGCTCATGACCCGCGCTGGCATGATCAAAAAACTGGGCGCTGGCATCTACAACTACATGCCCATGGGCTTGCGCGTGATCCGCAAGGTCGAAGCCATCGTGCGCGAAGAGATGAATCGCGCGGGTGCCATTGAAATGACCATGCCCGTGGTCCAGCCCGCCGAGTTGTGGCAAGAGACGGGTCGGTTTGACAAGATGGGCCCTGAATTGCTGCGCATTCAGGACCGCCATGGTCGCGACTTTGTGGTGCAGCCCACCAGCGAAGAGGTGGTGACCGATGTGGCCCGCCAGGAAATTCGCAGCTACAAGCAACTACCCAAAAATTTCTACCAGATCCAGACCAAGTTCCGCGACGAGCGTCGTCCGCGTTTTGGCCTGATGCGCGGGCGCGAATTCATCATGAAGGACGCCTACAGCTTCGACAAGGACCAGGCCGGTGCCAAAGCCAGCTACCAGAACATGGCACAGGCGTACCGCAAGATTTTTGACCGCTTTGGCCTGCGCTACCGCGCCGTGGCGGCCGACAGTGGTGCCATTGGCGGTGACCTGTCTGAAGAGTTTCAGGTGATCGCTGCCACCGGCGAAGACGCCATCGTGTACTGCCCGAACAGCGACTACGCCGCCAACATTGAAAAAGCCGAAGCACTGGCACCTGTGGGTCCGCGTGCCGCAGCGGGTCAGGCGATGGCCAAAACGCCAACGCCCGGCAAGAGCACCTGTGAAGATGTGGCGGCCTTGCTGAATGTGTCGCTGTCCACCACCGTCAAATCCCTGGTGCTGGCCACAGATGAGCTGGACGAGGACGGCGTGATCAAGAAGTCCACCGTCTGGCTGCTGCTGGTGCGTGGTGACCACGACATGAACGAAGTCAAAGTGGGCAAGCTGCCGGGCATGGAGGGCGGTTTCCGCTTTGCCACGCTGCCCGAAATTGAAGAGCACTTTGGCTGCAAGCCCGGCTACCTGGGTCCGGTTGGACTCAAGAAGCCGCTCAAGATCGTGGCCGATCGTGATGTGGCCCTCATGGCCGACTGGATTTGCGGCGCCAACGAGATGGACTTCCACATGACCGGCGTGAACTGGGGCCGCGACCTGCCTGAGCCTGACATGGTGGCTGATATCCGCAACGTGGTGGCGGGCGACAAGTCGCCTGACGGCAAGGGTGAGCTGGCCATCGAGCGCGGTATCGAAATCGGCCATGTGTTCTACCTGGGGACCAAATATTCCAAAGGCATGAATGCCACCTTCCTGGGCGAAGACGGCAAGCCACAATTCATGGAAATGGGTTGCTACGGCATTGGCGTGACGCGCCTGCCCGCCGCAGCGATTGAGCAAAACCACGACGAGCGCGGCATCATCTGGCCCGACGCGATTGCGCCGTTCACGGCGGTGGTGTGCCCGATTGGCATGGACCGCAGCGAAGCCGTCAAAGCGGAGGCCGAGCGCATTTACAACGAGCTGTTGTCAGCTGGGGTAGATGTGATTCTGGACGACCGTGGCGAGCGCCCCGGTGCCATGTTTGCTGACTGGGAATTGATTGGTGTGCCGCACCGCATCACCATCGGAGACAAAGGACTCAAGGACGGTATGGTCGAGTACCAGCATCGCCGCGATGCCGAGGCCTCGAAAGTGGCTGCGGCAGAGGTGGTCGCCCATGTTCGCACCCGTCTGGCGGCTTGAAGGCGACTTGAAGCCCATCGCCGGCTTGAGCCGGGCATGAAAAAAGCCACCGCATGCGGTGGCTTTTTTCTGCGCGTGCAGGAGGTCAGGCCTGGCCGTTGATGACTTGTTGCAGCTCGCCGGATTCGTACATGTCCATCATGATGTCCGAACCCCCAATGAATTCGCCCTTGATGTAGAGCTGGGGGATGGTTGGCCAGTTGCTGTATTCCTTGATGCCCTGGCGGATTTCGGCGTCGTCGAGCACGTTGACGGTGGTAATCGATTTGGGATCGACGCCGCAGGCTTTCAGAATTTGAATTGCACGGCCCGAGAAGCCGCACATGGGAAAGCTGGCGCTGCCCTTCATGAACAGCAGGATGTTGTTGTTTTTGACGAGTTGGTCGATGCGTTGCTGGGTGTCGCTCATGGCGCGGTCCTTTTCAATCTATGGGCTGATTATCCCTTTTGTCCGCCCGTACAGCGTTCGATACCAGCTAAATCCTGTCGCGAATGTACGTTTTTCCAACCCGCCTGAGTCATCAGGTCGCGAACAGCCTCAGCCTGATCGTAACCGTGTTCCAGCAACAGCCAACCATCGGCCTCCAGATGGGTAGGGGCCTGTTCCAGAATCTGGCGAATGTCCTCCAGACCATCCGCGCCACTGCTCAGGGCCTGGCGGGGCTCGTGGGAGAGGGCGTCCAGGTGCGGGTCATCCTCACGGATATAGGGTGGGTTGGACACGATCAGGTCGAACACCCCCGCCACATCGCGAAGCCAGTGGCTGTGGACAAAGTGCACCGGCAGGCGCAGGCGTACAGCATTGGCTTGGGCCACAGCCAAGGCGTCCGCGCTGGCGTCAACTGCACTGACCAGCGCGAGCGGGCGTGCGTGCTGCAAGGCCAGGGCAATAGCGCCGCTGCCCGTGCCCAGGTCGATCACGCTGTGGTCGGGGGCGTCTGGTAGCAACTCCAGCGCCCACTCGACCAGGGTTTCGGTGTCCGGTCGCGGGTCGAGTACGCGGGCGTCGATGTGCAGCTCCAGACCGAAAAATTCCTTCTGGCCGGTGATGTAGGCCATGGGTTCACCGGCGAGGCGGCGCTGCAGCAGGGGTTCCAGTTTGCCCAGAACGCTGTCGTTCAGGATGTCGGTGTCGTGGGCCAGCAGCCACGCGCGCTCGCCAAGCGGGCGGCTCAATGCCAGCAGGTGCAGCAGTTGGGCGTCGATGCGCTCGAGCCCCAAAGTCTGAGCGCGGCGCAGGCTCTCATGCAGGATCATGCTACGCCTCCCACTTCCAGCTCGGCCAGTTGTTCGGCTTGGCGTTCAGCTTGCAGGGCTGTAATCACGTCTTCCAGCTCCCCTTCCATGATGATGGTCAGTTTGTAAAGCGTGAGGTTGATGCGGTGGTCGGTCAGGCGGCCTTGCGGAAAGTTGTAGGTGCGGATGCGGTCGGAGCGATCGCCGCTGCCGATCAGGCCTTTGCGCATGGCCGCATCCTTGGCCGCTTGCTCGCTGCGGGCTTTTTCTTCGATGCGGGCGGCCAGCACCTGCAGGGCCTTGGCTTTGTTGCGGTGCTGGCTGCGGTCGTCCTGGCATTCGGCCACAATGCCGGTGGGCAGGTGGGTGATGCGCACCGCCGAGTCGGTCTTGTTGATGTGCTGGCCCCCTGCGCCACTGGCGCGGAAGGTGTCGATGCGCAGGTCAGCCGGGTTGATCTGCACGGCCTCGGCTTCGTCGGGTTCGGCCAGCACGGCCACGGTACAGGCGCTGGTGTGGATGCGTCCTTGTGTTTCGGTAGCGGGCACGCGTTGCACACGGTGACCGCCCGATTCGAAGCGTAGCTTGCCGAAGACACCATCACCCTCGATGCGCAGCACCACTTCCTTGTAGCCGCCCAGCTCGCTGGGTGACTCGGACATCAGCTCCACCTTCCAGCCCTGGTTTTGGGCATAGCGGGTGTACATGCGCAGCAGGTCGCCGGCGAACAGGGCGGATTCGTCACCGCCGGTGCCTGCGCGAATTTCGAGGTAAGCATTGCGAGCGTCTTGCGGATCCTTGGGCAACAGCATGCGCTGCAGTTCGGCTTCAAGCGTGGCGATGTCTTGCTCGGCGTGAGTGACTTCTTCGCCAGCGAGTGCGTGCATGTCGTCGGCCTCGGGCAGCTCAGCCTGCATCTCCCGAGCTGCCAGCAGGTCGCTCTGGCGCTGCTTGTAGCGGGCATAGCGGCTGGCGACAGCCGAGACATCGGCATGCTCGCGCGAGAGCTTCATGAACTGCGTCATGTCGGCCATGATGTCCTGGCGCGAGAGCAAAAAGTCCAGCTCAGCCAGGCGATCGGCGTAGCGTTCGAGTTGGTGGATCAGGAAGGGTTTCATGGCGATAGGAGAGGTCGTCACTGCGAGCGAAGCGTGGCAGTCTTTCAGACTGGCCGGGTCAAGATCGCTTCACTGCGCTCGCGATGACAGAAGGCGAAGTGTGCGAAGCCCGGTATCGCTAACGCTCTTTGCGCAGAAACAGCCGTTGCACGGCTTGCATGGTTTGCTCGCGGTGCTCGGGGTCGGCGCTGCGCAGCTCGGCCATGGCACCGTGCAGCATTTTCTGCATCAGGCCACGTGAAAGTGCTTCCAGCGCCTGCTCGGGGTCATCGCCTTTGGCCAATAGCTTGCGGGCACGGGCCAGTTCGGCTTCACGCCACTGCTCGGTTTGTTGCAGCAGCTCCTGGATCAGGGGCACCGTGCCGCGCTGCGTGAGCCAGTGCATGAAGCTTTGCACGCCCGCGTCAATGATGACCTCAGCCTCGGCCACCGCAGCCTGGCGCTGTGCCTGACCGGCTTGAACGACGCTGGCCAGGTCGTCCACGGTGTAGAGGTAGACATCTTCCAGTGATTTGACTTCGGGCTCGATGTCGCGGGGCACCGCCAAGTCCACCATGAACATGGGGCGGTGCTTGCGCTTTTTGAGGGCGCGTTCCACCGCCCCCAGGCCGATCAGGGGCAGGGTGCTGGCGGTACAGCTGATGACAGCGTCAAATTCGTGCAAGCGCTCGGGAAGCTCAGCCAGGCGCATGACTTCGGCGCCAAAACGGGTGGCCAGTTTCTCGCCGCGCTCCATGGAGCGGTTGGCAATGGCCATGCTGCGTGGCTGACGGGCGGCAAAGTGGGTGACGACGAGTTCGATCATCTCGCCCGCGCCGACAAACAGGACCTTGATGTCCTTGAGGTCTTCAAACAGCTGGCTGGCCAGGCGTACCGAGGCGGCGGCCATGCTGATGGAGTGCGCGCCAATGTCGGTGACGGTGCGCACTTCCTTGGCCACGGCAAAACTGCGCTGGAACAGCTGGTTGAGGGTGGTGCCCAAGGCGCCGGCTTGTTCGGCGGCGCGAACAGCGTCCTTCATCTGGCCCAGGATCTGGGCTTCGCCCAGCACCATCGAGTCCAGCCCGCTGGCGACCCGGAATGCGTGACGGGCGGCCTCGTCGCCCTCCAGAATGTAGGTGTGCGAGGCCAGTTCGTGGGCTTGAACGCTGCCGGTCTGGGCTAGCCAGTGCAGGGTGTCGGTCACGGCGGCCTGGTCGGCGGCGCAATAAATTTCGGTGCGGTTGCAGGTCGAAAGAATGGCCGCTTCGGTGCTCTGGTCGGTTTTGTCGGCCAGGTCATGGCGAAGACGGTGCAAGGTTGGGGCCAGTTGATCCACGGCAAAAGCAAACCGTCCCCGCAAATCGAGCGGGGCAGTGGTGTGGTTCAAACCGAGTGTCCAGACTGCCATGGTGTGTCGCATTATAAAAAACTGGATCAAAGCCGGGCACAATGCGTGCAAATCGTTCAAGGAACCTGTTGTGACGGCCTGGTTACTGTTGCTGCACCTGCTCAATGGCTTGCTGCCCATCGTGTGCATGGCCGTGTTCATGCCCTGGCTGGGGCGTTGGGTTTTAGGCCGTGCGCCCGTGAGCGTGCTGCGCCGCACCCTGGTGCATGTTGTCTTGGGTGTGCTGGTGTGGGTGGTGGCGCTGGCACTGACCGATGAGGACGGCAGCATGGTGCTGTACGCCAGTTGGTTGCTGGTGTGGACCACCGCCGAGTGGGTGATGCACCGGGCCTGGCGGCAACGCTGAGCGTCAGGGGGCTTTGGCACCGCGCGCGGTGTGGGCAAAGGTCGCTGTCAGGGGTGCAATTGCTGCACTGCGGTAACATTGGCTCCCTATGGGAGCCGGGTACAGGCCAGATGGGCCAGCCGCACCTCCCCACCTACACAATGAACGCACCAGTCACACTACAGCAACTTCTGCACGACGACGCACAAGCCCCCCGTCTGCGCGAGATTCCCTACAACTACACCAGCTTTTCTGACCGCGAGATTGTTCGCCGTCTCTTGGGCGAACGCGCCTGGCTGCTGCTGGATCAATTGCGCCAGGAGCGCCGCACGGGTCGATCGGCCCGCATGCTCTACGAGGTGCTGGGTGACATCTGGGTGGTGGAGCGCAACCCCTATTTGCAGGACGACCTGTTGGACAACCCCAGCCGTCGCCAGATGCTGGTGGAGGCCTTGCACCACCGACTGGGCGAGGTGCAAAAGCGCCGCACCCCGCAAGATGATGCGCAGCGTGATGCCCTGGTGGGTGAATTGCTGAGCCTGGGTATCAAGGCCGTGGACGCTTTTGATGCCCGTTTTGCGGCCTGGACACAGTTGCGCAAACAAGTGTTGAAGACGCTGGGGCGCCTTACCGCCAAGGACAACATCAAGTTCGACGGCCTCTCGCGTGTCAGCCATGTGACCGACGCCACCGACTGGCGTGTGGAATACCCCTTTGTGGTGCTGACCCCCGACACCGAGGCCGAGATGGCTAACCTGGTCAAGGGTTGTATCGAGCTGGGCCTGACCATCGTGCCGCGCGGCGGCGGCACCGGTTACACCGGCGGCGCGATCCCGCTGACCTGGAAAAGCGTGGTCATCAACACCGAAAAGCTCGAAGCCATGACCGAGGTCGAGCTGATCGACCTGCCGGGCATTGACCACAAAGTGCCGACCATTTACACCGAAGCCGGTGTGGTGACCCAGCGCGTGGCTGATGCGGCCGAGCGGGGCGGTTTTGTGTTCGCAGTCGACCCGACATCCGCCGAAGCCAGTTGCGTAGGCGGCAACATCGCCATGAACGCGGGTGGCAAGAAAGCCGTGCTCTGGGGCACGGCCCTGGACAACCTGGCCAGCTGGCGCATGGTCACGCCCGACGCCGAATGGCTGGACGTGGTGCGCATTCAACATAACCTGGGCAAGATCCACGACGCCGAGGTGGCGACGTTCGAGCTGCGCTATTTCAAGGCCGACGGCAGAACGCCATTGCGCACCGAAACCCTGGCGATTCCTGGCGCTACTTTCCGCAAGGAAGGTCTGGGCAAGGATGTGACCGACAAGTTCCTGAGTGGCTTGCCGGGCGTGCAAAAAGAAGGCTGTGACGGTCTGATCACCAGCGCGCGCTGGGTGGTGCACCGCATGCCCGAGCACACCCGCACGGTGTGCCTGGAGTTCTTTGGCCATGCCCGCAACGCGGTGCCGAGCATCGTCGAGATCAAGGACTTCATGTTTGCCGAGCAAAAGCGCACCGGCACCGTGCTGGCGGGCCTGGAGCATCTGGACGACCGCTACCTGCGCGCTGTGGGTTACAGCACCAAGAGCAAACGCGGCGGTTTCCCCAAGATGGTGCTCATTGGTGACATCGCTGGTGACAACGCCGACGATGTAGCCAAGGCGACCTCTGAAGTGGTGCGCATTGCAAACTCGCGCAGCGGCGAGGGCTTCATCGCCATCAGTGCCGATGCCCGCAAGAAATTCTGGGCCGACCGCAAGAAGACGGCGGCGATCAGCCGCCACACCAACGCTTTCAAGGTCAATGAGGACGTGGTGATCCCGCTGCCGCGCATGGCCGAATACACCGATGGCATCGAGCGCATCAACATCGAACTGAGCCTGCGCAACAAGCTCAAGCTTTGCGCAGAGCTGGAGTCTTTTCTGGCCAAAGGCAACTTGCCGCTGGGCAAGTCCGATGAGACCGATGGCATTGCACCTGCCGAACTGCTGGAAGACCGTGTCAGCCAGGCGCTGGGCGTGGTGCGCGATGTGCGAGATCTTTGGCAAGGCTGGCTGGACCGTGTGGACCCGCTGTTTCCTCAGTTGCAGGACCACACGCTTCGTGCCAGCTGGAAGACACAGATTCGGCAGCCTTTGCAAAATATCTTCTCGGGTGCAGCTTTTGCGCCGATTCTGGAGGCTTGCAATGCGATCCACAAACAGGTCCTCAAGGGTCGCGTGTGGGTGGCACTGCATATGCATGCGGGCGATGGTAATGTTCACACCAACATCCCGGTCAACTCTGATAACTACGAGATGTTGCAGACCGCCCACGAGGCGGTGGCCCGCATCATGGTGCTGGCGCGAAGCCTGGATGGTGTGATTTCAGGTGAGCACGGCATTGGCATCACGAAGCTCGAATTCCTGAGTGATGACGAGCTGGCCAACTTCACCGCCTATAAAGCCAAAGTGGACCCCGAGGGTCGCTTCAACAAGGGCAAGCTGCTGCGCGGTGAGGCTCTGCGTCAGCTGGGCGACGATGTACACGCCGCCGACCTCACGCACGCGTATACGCCCAGCTTCGGCCTCATGGGTCATGAGTCGCTGATCATGCAGCAGTCGGACATTGGTGATATCGCCGCCAGCGTCAAGGACTGCCTGCGCTGCGGCAAGTGCAAGCCGCAATGCTCCACGCACGTGCCGCGTGCCAACCTGCTGTACAGCCCGCGCAACAAGATCCTGGCCACGTCCCTCTTGGTCGAAGCTTTCCTCTATGAAGAGCAAACGCGTCGCGGTATCTCGGTCAAGCATTGGCAGGAATTTGAAGATGTGGCCGACCACTGCACCGTCTGCCACAAGTGCCTGTCGCCGTGCCCGGTCAAGATCGACTTTGGCGACGTGACGATGAACATGCGCAACCTGCTGCGCAAGATGGGCAAGAAGAGCTTCCGTCCGGGTAACGCTGCGGCGATGTTCATGCTCAACGCCACCAACCCTGAGACCATCAAGCTGGCTCGTTCCTTGATGGTGAATGTGGGCATGAAAGCGCAGCGCTGGGCAGCTGATCTGTTCACGCTGGCGGCACGTAAACAGACCAGTGCGCCGCCTGCGACGGTGGGGCCTGCGCCCATCAAAGAGCAGGTGATCCACTTCGTCAACAAGAAGATGCCCGGCAACCTGCCCAAGAAGACCGCACGCGCCCTGCTGGACATCGAAGACCGCGATTACGTGCCCATCATCCGCAATCCACAGGTGACCACCTCGGATAGTGAAGCGGTGTTCTACTTCCCAGGCTGTGGCTCCGAGCGCTTGTTCAGCCAGGTGGGCCTGGCTACGCAAGCCATGCTCTGGCATGCAGGGGTGCAAACCGTGTTGCCACCTGGCTATTTGTGCTGTGGTTACCCACAACGCGGCTCAGGCCAGTTCGACAAGGCCGAGAAGATGATCACCGACAACCGGGTGCTCTTCCACCGTGTGGCCAACACCCTCAACTACCTCGACATCAAGACCGTGGTGGTGAGCTGTGGCACCTGCTACGACCAGTTGCAGGGCTACAAGTTTGAAGAGATCTTCCCCGGTTGCCGCATCGTCGACATCCACGAGTACCTGCTGGAAAAAGGCATCACCTTGACGCCCGAACAGGCGTCGGGTTATCTGTACCACGACCCTTGCCACTCGCCCATGAAGCAGCAAGACCCGATGAAAACGGTCAAGGCTTTGGTGGGGCCTCAAGTGGTCAAAAGCGAGCGCTGCTGCGGCGAGTCCGGCACGCTGGGCGTGACGCGCCCGGATGTGTCGACGCAGGTGCGTTTCCGCAAGGAAGAGGAAATCCGCAAGGCCGAAGGCCAGCTGCGCGCCAGCACGGGTGAGCAGGGCGACCTCAAGATCCTGACCAGCTGCCCCAGCTGCCTGCAAGGCTTGTCGCGTTACGGCAATGATCTGAACAACGGCCTGCTCGAAGCCGATTACATCGTGGTCGAGATGGCCCGCAAGATCCTGGGCGAAAACTGGATGCCCGAGTATGTCGATCAGGCCAATGCCGGCGGCATTGAGCGCGTACTGGTCTGATCGGAGGGACTATGGCTGGATTGAACAAGGACACCCCTACGCCAGTTGCGCTGACGGTGCACAGTGCTTCGCGCGTGCTCGAAGTGGGGTTCTCGGATGGCAAGACCTTCCGTATTCCGTTCGAGCTGATGCGGGTGTATTCGCCCTCCGCAGAGGTGCAGGGGCATGGTCCGGGACAGGAAACCCTGCAAACCGGCAAGCGCGATGTGAACGTGGTCGACATTGAACAGGTGGGCAACTACGCTGTCAAACCCACCTTCTCTGACGGGCACGACACGGGATTGTTCACCTGGGAGTACCTGTACTTTTTAGGGTTGCAGCAAGACGAACTCTGGGTCGACTATGACAAGCGTCTGCATGCCGCAGGAGTGCTGCGCGATGACCCCATGCCCGAGAAAGCCGGCAGCAGCTGCGGCCACCACCATTGAAGGTTTTGTGATGAGTAGCACCCATTTTGGATTCAAGACAGTCGATGAAAAAGACAAAGCGCGTCATGTGCGTGGCGTGTTCGACTCCGTCGCCTCCAAATACGACGTCATGAACGACGTCATGTCCGTGGGCATGCACCGCTTGTGGAAGGCGTACACCGTGCAGGTTGCCAACCTTCAGCCGGGTGATCAGGTGCTCGATATTGCTGGCGGCACCGGTGACTTGTCCATGGCCTTTGCCAGGAAAGTTGGCCCCACAGGCCGCGTGGTGCACACCGACATCAACGAAGCCATGCTCAGCACAGGGCGCGACCGCCTGCTCGACCACGGGCTGGCCCTGCCCACGCTGGTGTGTGATGCCGAGAAGCTGCCTTTCCCTGACGGGCACTTCAACCTGGTCAGCGTGGCTTTTGGCCTGCGCAACATGACGCACAAGGATGTCGCTCTGGCCGAGATGTGCCGTGTACTCAAGCCAGGCGGCAAGTTGCTCGTGCTGGAGTTTTCCAAAGTCGCCAAGCCGCTGGAAAAAGCCTACGACTGGTACAGCTTCAACATCCTGCCCAAAATGGGCCAGCTGGTGGCCGGTGATGCCGACAGTTACCGCTACCTGGCTGAGTCCATTCGCATGCATCCCGGGCAGGAGGAGCTGAAAGCCCTCATGAAACAAGCCGGATTTGGCCATGTGGATTTTCACAATTTGACGGCAGGAGTGGTAGCCTTGCACGTAGGCATCAAATGTTGAATTGAAAAGCGTCGCTGCCAACGACCTATTGGAGACCGTGTGAAAAAGTATTTACCTGTCATGATGGCTGTGGCCATGGCCTTGAGCAGCCTGAACGCCGAAGCTGCGCGCCGCCTGGGTGGTGGTCGCTCTGTGGGACAGCAATCCAACCATGTGACCCAGCGCGAGGCCGCCCGGCCTCAAGCACCTGTTGCGCCTGCGCAACAGGCTGCGCCTGCCGCTAGCAAGCCAACGCAAGCGCCTGCTGCTGCTGCACCGAAAAAGCCTTGGGGCGCCATGCTCGGTGGTTTGGCTGCCGGTTTGGGCCTGGCTTGGCTGGCCCACTCGTTGGGTTTTGGCGAGGCCTTTGGCAATGTGTTGATGGTGATGCTTTTGGCCATGGCGGCCATGGCTGTGATTGGCATGATCATGCGTCGCCGTGCAACAACCCCGCGTATGGCCTATCAGGGGGCCGGTGCCAGCGCTGAGCAACCTGCATCGTTCAAGCAGTACAACCCGGAAAAAGTGGGCAATGACGCTTCGGCGCGCCCCTGGGAGAGCCAGCCTGCTGCGTTTGACGCCAGTGGCTCCATGATTGGTTCGGCCTTGGCTGGCCCGCAAGGCTGGGGCATTCCGGCAGACTTCGACACTGCTGGATTCGTGAGCGCAGCCAAGCGCAACTTCATCACCTTGCAGGACGCTTGGGATCGTTCAGACATCAGTACCCTGCGCTCGATGATGACCGACGCCATGGTCAGCGAAATTCGCAACCAGCTTGCTGAGCGCGAATCTCATGTTTCCGGCCAGGTCAACAAGACCGAAGTCCTGACGCTGGATGCGCAGTTGTTGGGCATTGAAGAGCTCGATGGTCAATATCTGGCCAGCGTGGAATTCAATGGCGTGATTCGCGAAGAGCCTACGGCTGCTCCTACCCCTTTCCGCGAGGTCTGGAACATGAGCAAGCCTAAGCAGGGTGGCTCAGGTTGGCTGGTGGCTGGCGTTCAGGCTTTGCAATAAAGCACCTGGGCGCAGCCATGCTGCGCTTTCGTGAATAATCGGGGACTATGGCAACACAGTCCCCTTTTTCTTGGCTATCCGAAGCAGTACCTCAGGCGCTGGATACTTTTCAGCCGCCCGCCTGGGTCAAAGACGAGCTGCTCAATCGCATGATGCTGCTGCTCAACCATGTATTGGCCAACGAGCCACTGGCCACGGCGCGCCTGGCTCGACAAAAAGGGCAACGCATCGAAATGGTCTGGCGTGGCAATACCTTGCAATTGCAGCCCAGCGCTGCCGGTTTGCTGGAGCGCACATCGTTTGACGGCTTTGATCTTCGCCTGTCGGTGCTCGATGAATCCATCACCACCTTGGCCTCTACCGTGATGCAGGGCAACAAACCCCGGGTACGTATCGAAGGTGATGTACAGCTGGCTGCTGAAATCAATTGGTTGATTGACAACGTCCGTTGGGACGTTCAGGAGGACTTGTCGCGCTTGCTGGGTGATGCACCTGCGCACCTGATCAGTCAGGTCAGCCGCCAGTTGGTTACTGCGGTCAAACAGTTTGTGCAGAACCGCAGCATGCCAGCCAACGCTGCGCAGCAAGGGGCTTGAGATGGGGCGCTTGCGCAGGGGCTTGTTCATCGCCTTCATCGTGTTCCGTTATGGACTCGATGAATTGTTGCTCAACAGTTTTGCCCACCCTTGGTTGCGAGGTCTGGCACGAGTGATTTCCGTGGGGCGTGATGTGCGTACGCCGCGTGCACAGCGCTTGCGCGAAGCCTTGGAGCGGCTGGGACCGATTTTTGTCAAGTTCGGTCAGGTGCTGTCTACCCGTCGGGACTTGTTGCCGCCTGATCTCGCAGATGAGTTGGCCAAGTTGCAGGACCGTGTGCCGCCTTTTGATTCTGCGGTCGCAGTGGCGACCATTGAGCGTGCCTTTCAAAAACCGGTGAATGCTGTTTTCGAGTCTTTCGATCTGAAACCGGTGGCCAGCGCTTCCATTGCACAGGTGCACTTTGCCACTTTGCGTGACAAAGCTGGTGGTATTCGTGATGTCGCTGTGAAGGTGCTGCGTCCGGGCATGCTGCCGGTGATTGAGAAAGACCTTGCCTTGCTGCGCACCATGGCGGTGTGGGTGGAGCGACTGAGCGTGGACGGACGTCGCCTCAAGCCACGTGAGGTGGTGGCCGAGTTTGACAAATACCTTCATGACGAGCTGGATCTGGTGCGCGAAGCCTCCAACGCTGCGCAACTGAGGCGGAACATGGAAGGGCTCAATCTGGTCATGGTGCCGGAAATGTTCTGGGATTGCTGTCACGGCGAAGTGATCGTGATGGAGCGAATGAAGGGCGTGCCCATCAGCCAGGTGCAGCGCTTGCGGGATGCGGGAGTGGATATCCCCAAACTGGCTCGTGATGGCGTCACCATCTTTTTCACGCAAGTGTTTCGCGATGGATTTTTCCATGCGGATATGCATCCCGGGAACATCCAGGTGAGTCTGGACGAGGCCACCTTCGGGCGCTACATCTCGCTGGACTTCGGCATTGTGGGCACGCTCACTGAATACGACAAAGAGTACCTGGCGCAAAACTTTACAGCCTTTTTCCGCCGGGACTACAAGCGGGTGGCGCAGCTGCATATTGAGTCGGGCTGGGTGCCGCCCCAAACGCGTGTGGACGAGCTTGAAGCGGCTGTCCGCGCTGTGTGTGAACCTTACTTTGATCGCCCGCTGAAAGAAATTTCCCTGGGCATGGTGCTGATGCGCTTGTTTCAGGCTTCACGCCGATTCAATGTGGAAATCCAGCCGCAACTGGTGTTGCTGCAAAAAACCTTGCTCAACATTGAGGGGCTAGGTCGCCAGTTGGACCCGGATCTGGATTTGTGGAGTACCGCTAAGCCTTTCCTTGAAAGCTGGATGAACGAGCAAATTGGTCCCAAGCGCTTTTTGCAGCAGTTGCGCGATCAGGCGCCGATGTACGCCAAGATCCTGCCCATGCTTCCACGTTTGATGCATGACTATCTGCAACGGCCTGCACAGGACGACAGGCAGCTGTTGGTGCAATTGATACAAGAGCAGCGCAAGGTGCGTCAAAACCAGCGGGCCTTGGGTTGGGCTTTGCTCGGTTTTGTGGCGGGAACTCTGGTGGCCCTGTTGGCGGTGTTTCACTGACCACGCCAATCAGGGGGCAGGCGGGTTCACTCTGGCTGCCCTGCTTTGCGGCGTGCTTGACGAGCTGTATAAATGCCAAAAATCACTACAGCGATCGTGACTGTTGCCATCAACAAAGTCGCTGCCGCATAAATGGATGGGTTTACGCCACGACGGGCGTAACTGAATATCACCTGCGGCAACGTGGTCACGCCGGGGCCGGAGAGGAATTCGGAAACCACCACATCGTCAAACGACAAGGTGAAAGTCAGCAGCCACGCCGCCAGAAGGGACTGTGAGATATTGGGCAGTGTCACCAGAAAAAACACCTGTCCCGGGCGACAGCCCAGATCCATGGCGGCTTCTTCAAGTGATTTGTCCATTTCCTTGAGTCGAGCCTGAATCACCACCGTGGCGTAAGCCATGCCTAAAAGGGCGTGACCCAAAACGACTGTCAGCGTTCCCCGCTCAGGCCAGCCCATCACGCGCTGCACGCTGACAAACAGCAAGAGCAAGGACAAGCCGATGATCACTTCGGGCATGACCAAGGGCGCGTTGACCATGCCTGCGAACAGTCCACGCCCCCGAAACCGCGGATGCCGGATCAACACATACGCCGCAAAGGTGCCCAGCACAACGGCCATGCTTGCGCTGATGAGTGCTACCTTCAGGGACAGAAAAAAGCCCTCGGCGATTCGTGAGTCTCGTGCCAGTGCTTCGTACCAGCGCAAGGAAAACCCTGTGAAGACACTGTCCTGGCGGGTACTGTTGAACGAGAACACCACCAGGAACAGCAAAGGCGCATACAGAAAAGCGTAGATGCCAAACATCCACAATCTGCCAATGTGTTTTTGCAGCCAGTTCATTGCAAACTCTCCGCCTGGGCCTGGCGTGCGACACGGTGGTTGTACCAGGCCAAAGGCAAGACCACCAGCACGATCATCAAGATGGCCAGCGCGCTGGCGCGCGGCCAGTTGTTGCTGCTGAACATTTCATCCCAGACCACGCGACCGATCATGATGTTTTCTGCGCCACCGAGCAGGGACGGGATCACGAACTCTCCCAGGCAGGGTATGAACACCAGCATGGATCCCGCGACGATGCCTGCCTTGCTCAAGGGAACGGTGATCAGCCAGAAGGCTTTCCAGGGCGTCGTGCCGAGGTCGTAGGCGGCTTCAATCAGTCGTTGATCGATCTTGATCAGCGTGGCGTACAGCGGCAGCACCATGAAGGGCAGATACACATACGTCATGCCCACCAGCATGGACACGTCGGTATAGAGCATCTGGATGGGCTCATGGATCACACCCAGTGCCATCAAGGCATTATTGATGATGCCCTGGTCGGCCAGGATGCCTTTCCAGGCATACACGCGCAGCAAAAACGATGTCCAGAAGGGCAGCATGACCATCAACAGCAGGAGCGGACGGCGTTGCTCTGGTGCCTTGGACATGAAGTAGGCAAACGGATAGCCCAGCAACAGGCACAGCACTGTGGTCCAGAATGCATAGCGAATGGACAACCAGTACGCCTCGGTATAGAGGGTGCTGCCCAGGATGCCTTCATCATCCTGGAAAAGGGAGAAATAGTTGCTGAGCTTGAGGATCAGGCGCCAGCGGCCGTCATGGTCATGCAGGATGGCCGCAAAAGGGTCGAGTTGCTCGCCCATGTCTGTGACGCTGATGCGCAGCAAGATGGCAAATGGCACTGCAAAGAAAAACAACAGCCACAGGTAGGGCACACCAATCACCCAGCGCTGACCGGGCCGCAGCCATTGAGGCCACAGACGACTGAGCGCGCTCATGATTGCAACACCACCACAGCATCCTGATCCCACCAGCAATGCACTTGCTGTCCCCAGCTGAGGTCATCCTCGTGATTGCGGCTGCGGTTGGCCTGTGTGGCCCGCAGGATATAGCCGTCAGGCAGAGCCACCACAAAAGTGCTGTAGCTGCCCATGTAGGCGATTTCTTTGACCACACCTTGCACCACGTTGTGGCTTTGTGCCGGGGCGCTCAGGGAGATACTGATTTTTTCCGGGCGTATGCCTGCGGCCAGGTGCATGCCCAGCTGCCCGGAAATGCCGTGCCCGATGCGCACCACCCCTTGTGCGGTGCTGATTTCGCTGCAACCGACTTCGTCGGTGGTCAAGGTACCCTCAAGTAAATTGACGTTGCCAATGAAGTCCGCCACAAAACGGCAATTGGGTGTTTCGTAAATTTCAGTGGGTGTGCCCAGCTGCAAAATGCGCCCCTGGCTCATGACCGCGATACGCGAGGCCATGGTCATGGCTTCTTCCTGGTCGTGCGTCACCATCACGCAGGTCACGCCTACCGATTCGATGATGTTGACCAGCTCGAACTGGGTCTGCTCACGCAGCTTCTTGTCCAGCGCGCCCAGCGGTTCGTCGAGCAGCAACATTTGCGGGTTGCGCGCCAGGCTGCGGGCCAGAGCGACTCGCTGCTGCTGGCCGCCCGACAGTTGTGCGGGTTTGCGCGAAGCGAAAGTCCGCAGCTGCACGAGGTCGAGCATTTTGTCCACACGCTCGGCCAACATGTCTTTGGGCATGCCCATGCGCTTGAGGCCAAAGGCGATGTTGTCCCAAACGCTCAGGTGAGGGAACAGCGCATACGACTGGAACATCATGTTGATGGGACGTTCATAGGCCGGCAGGTCCGTGATGTCTTGTGCGCCCAGATGGATCCGGCCTTTTGTGGGCTTTTCGAAGCCTGCGAGCATCCGCAGCAAGGTGGATTTGCCGCATCCTGAGCTGCCGAGCAAGGCGAAAATCTCCCCCTTGGGGATCTCCAGGCTCACGTTGTCAACAGCCAGTACGCTGTCAAAGCGTTTGCTCAGGCCTTCAATGCGCAAAAAACCTTGTGACGCGGAAGAGGAAGTGCTCATGTCGATGGATGTCCGTAAAACAAAAGGCCGTGCACACGGTGCACAGCCTTTGGTGGCAGGGCGGTGAGCGCCAGGCTTACTTGCCCTTCTTGAACGCCGTATAGACCGCAGTCATGGACTCGCGGGTCGTGTTGGACAGACTCGAAGGAGACACGGCCACCTTGAGTGCTGCTTCATCCAGGAAAACGGCCGGATTTTTGGCAACTTCCGGGGTGACATGCGACACGCTCGCCTTGTTGGCGGTGGCATAGTTGACCTCATTGGTCAGCCCTGCCGATACCTCAGGCTTGAGGAAGTAGTTGATGAACGCCATGGCGTTGTTCGGGTGCTTGGCGTCCTTGGGGACAGCCAGGTTGTCGAAGAACAGCAGGCCGCCGGTCTTGGGCAGGAGGGCCTGGATTTCCTGGCCGCTCTTGTTTTCGACAGCGCGAGCTGCAGCCATATTGATGTCGCCCGCCCAACCCAGGGCGACGCAGGCCTTGCCGCCAGCCAGGTCGTCAATCATGGTGCTGGAGAACAGGCGAATGTCCTTGCGAACCTTGGCAAGCATCTCGCCTGCAGCCTTGTGGTCGGCTGCGTCAGCAGAGTAGGCATCCTTGCCAATGTAGTGAAGGGCAGGTGGCAGCACTTCGGTGGGGGAGTCCAGGTAAGCAATACCGCAGGACTTGAGCTTGCTGGTGTAGGTGGGGTTGAAGACCAGGTCCCAGGCGTTGTCGGGCATGGGGGTGTTACCCAAGGCCTTGGCCACTTTGCCTTTGTTGATGCCGACTGTCGTGAAGCTCCAGGCCCAGGGGATGATGTGTTCGTTGCCCGGATCGACCTTGTCGAGCTTGGCCATGATTGCCGGGTCCAGATTCGACAGGTTGGGGATCTGCGCCTTGTCCAGTTTTTGCAGAAGGCCAGCCTCGATCTGTGATTTGGCAAAGACCGCGCCAGGTACCACGATGTCGTAACCGGAGTTGCCGGCGATCAGCTTCGCTTGCAGGGCTTCGTTGTTTTCGAAGGTTTGATAGTTGACCTTGATGCCGGTTTCCTTTTCGAAGTTGGCAATCATGTCCTGGGCAATGTAGTCTGGCCAGTTGTAGACGTTGAGGACTTTTTCTTCCGTGTTGGCCACTACAGCCTGTACAGCAGGCTGTTTTGGGGCTTCGGCTTCTTTTTTGCCGCAGGCCGCCAGGGCCAGGGTGCATACAGCCAGGAGGGTCAAGCGCTTGCTCATCAGGGTTCTCTCCAGAGGTCGAAAGGAAATGAAAGTGGCGTCCAAGGTCGCACAAGGCGCGATTGTATAAGAAGCCCTGTTTTCAAGGGTACAAGCAATTACAATGGACAGCTTTGCAACCCTTTGACGCAAAAGTCACCATGCCCATCTACGCCTACAAGTGTGAGTCCTGCGGTCACGCCAAGGACGTACTGCAAAAGATTTCAGATGCGCCGCTCACCGAGTGTCCGGCCTGTGGCAAAGCCACGTTCAGCAAACAGATCACGGCTGCTGGTTTCCAGCTCAAGGGCTCTGGCTGGTATGTGACCGATTTCCGTGGCGGCTCGGGGGGTACCTCTGCGGCGGCCACAGGTGCGGCGGCAGCCGGTGCGACAGCGTCGGCCGAAAGCAGCGCTTCTACCGCCGATGCCGCCCCGGCCGCAGGCTGCGGCGGCAGCTGCGCCTGCCATCCCTCTTCTTCCTGATCGATTTTCATGAGCCGTCATTTGCGCCAATACTTCATTACCGGCTTGCTGGTGTGGCTGCCTATGGCCGTGACGGTCTGGGTGATCACCTGGCTTTATGGTTTGCTCGACGGCATTTTCCGCAATGTCCTGTCGGCCTCCAATGCGGTGTTCCCGGGGCAAGCCCAGGTGGCGCAAATCGCCAACGCGCCAGGCCTTGGCGTGTTGGTGGTGGTCATCGTCATCCTGATGACGGGTGTGTTTGTGACCAATATTTTTGGTCAGTGGGCCGTGCGCCAGTGGGACCGTCTGATGAACCGCATCCCGGTGGTTCGTGGCATCTACACCAGTGTCAAACAGGTCTCGGACACTTTGTTCTCGGGCAGCGGCAATGCGTTTTCCAAAGCGCTGTTGATTCGCTACCCCCACAACGAAGCCTGGGCCATGGCCTTCCTGACGGGCAAGCCCGGGGGCGAGGTCGCCAGCAAGCTCGACGGTGACTATGTCAGCGCCTTCATTCCCACCACCCCCAACCCCACGTCGGGCTTTTTCATCATGCTGCCGCGCAGCCACGTGATCGAGCTGGACATGTCGGTGGACGATGCCCTCAAGTACATCATCTCCATGGGCGTGGTGGTGCCTGGCGGACCAGCCAATCCGGCCCTCAAAAACCGCACTTCGAATTAACCCTGGCGTGCCCGGCACGCCTTCCAGAGAGAGAAAAAAATGTCTTCCATGCGTTCTAGCTATTGTGGTCTGGTGACCGAAGCCCAGTTGGGGCAAACCGTCACGCTGTGCGGTTGGGTCAACCGTCGCCGCGATCATGGTGGCGTGATCTTTGTGGATCTGCGCGACCGCGAAGGCTACGTGCAGGTTGTTTGCGATCCCGACCGCCCAGAAATGTTCAAGGTCGCCGAAGGCCTGCGCAATGAGTTCTGTGTGCAGATGAAGGGGCTGGTGCGCGCCCGCCCCGAAGGCACGACCAACGACAGCCTCAAGAGCGGCAAGATCGAAATCCTGTGCCACGAGCTCACCGTGCTCAACCCCTCCGTGACGCCGCCTTTCCTGCTGGACGACGACAACCTGTCGGAGACCACCCGCCTGACACACCGCGTGCTGGACCTGCGCCGCCCGTACATGCAAAACAACCTGATGCTGCGCTACAAGGTGGCGATGGAAGTGCGCAAATACCTCGATGAAAACGGTTTCATCGACATCGAAACTCCGATGCTGACCAAGAGCACGCCCGAAGGCGCACGTGACTACCTGGTGCCCAGCCGCGTGCACGATGGCCAGTTCTTTGCGCTGCCGCAGTCGCCCCAGCTCTTCAAGCAGCTGCTGATGGTGGCCGGCTACGACCGCTACTACCAGATCACCAAGTGCTTCCGTGACGAAGACCTGCGCGCCGACCGCCAGCCTGAATTCACCCAGATCGATATCGAAACATCGTTCCTGACCGAAGAGGACATCCGCGCGATGTTCCAGGGCATGATCAAGCATGTCTTCCAAAAGACAATGAACATCGACTTGGGCGAGTTCCCCATCATGCCTTACAGCGAGGCCATGTTCCGCTTTGGCTCCGACAAGCCCGACCTGCGTGTCAAACTCGAATTCACCGAGCTGACCGAAGTCATGAAGGACGTGGATTTCAAAGTCTTCAGCACCCCCGCCACCACCAAGGGCGGTCGCGTGGTGGCCCTGCGCGTGCCGGGTGGCAGCGAGATGAGCCGTGGCGAGATCGACGGCTACACCGAATTCGTCAAGATCTACGGCGCCAAGGGCCTGGCCTGGATCAAGGTCAACGACGTGGCCGCAGGCCGTGATGGCTTGCAGTCGCCCATCGTCAAGAACATCCACGACGCCGCGATTGCCGAGATCCTCAAGCGCACCGGCGCACAGAACGGCGACATCCTGTTCTTCGGCGCTGACAAGGCCAAGGTGGTCAACGACGCCATTGGCGCACTGCGCCTGAAGATCGGTCACAGCGACTTCGCCAAAAAGGCGGGTCTGTTCGAAGACCGTTGGGCCCCGCTGTGGGTGGTGGACTTCCCCATGTTCGAGCTCGACGAGGACGAGGGCCGCTGGAACGCGGTGCATCACCCCTTCACCGCGCCCAAGGACGGTCACGAAGACTACATGGACACCGATCCAGGCCGCTGTATCGCCAAAGCCTACGACATGGTGCTCAACGGTTGGGAGCTGGGCGGCGGTTCGGTGCGTATCCACCGCGCCGAAGTGCAAAGCAAGGTATTCTCGGCCCTCAAGATCAATGCTGAAGACGCGCAGCAAAAATTCGGTTTCCTGCTGGACGCCCTGCAATACGGTGCGCCCCCGCACGGTGGTCTGGCCTTCGGCCTGGACCGCCTGATCACATTGATGACCAAGGCCGAATCCATCCGCGACGTGATTGCCTTCCCCAAGACCCAGCGTGCCCAGTGTCTGCTCACGCAGGCCCCAAGCCCGGTCGATGAAAAGCAGCTGCGTGAGTTGCACATCCGCCTGCGCAACCCGGACGCTGCCAAAGTCGCCTGATCTGGCACAGCGCCAAAGCGAAAACGCCA
Organism: Limnohabitans sp.; assembly: GCF_038134685.1. GTDB lineage: Bacteria > Pseudomonadota > Gammaproteobacteria > Burkholderiales > Burkholderiaceae_C > Limnohabitans_A. The sequence goes on from NZ_JAYPVP010000008.1 coordinate 62,782, forward strand.
CCTTCGGGTGGCGTTTTTGTTGGGCTTCAGGGCAGGGTGATGCGGCTGGCCCAGGACAAGGCTGGGTCGGCCTCATAGTCCGCCACGATCCATGCCCGAGAGGGGTGGTCGGCGGTGTCTTCCAGAAATTCCCGGATCACGCACACCGAGGCCAGGTCCAGTGCGGCATACGGCTGGTCCAGGCAAGTGACGGTAGCGCCACTGGCGAGCAGGCCCACCAGCGCGACCTTGCGGCGACTGCCGGCCGAGAGCATGAACAGCTGTTTGCCCAGATGCGCTTGCAGTTGCAGGGCCTCCAGCAGCTCAATTTGCAATTCGCTGTTCCAGCGTGGACAACGCTGGAACAGCGCTGCCCAGACTTCTTCGGGCGTGTGGCCATCGTGCTCGGGCAGGCGCAGGTCGAGCCATAACGCATCGGCAGTGCTTTGTGCCAGTTCGCGCAGCAACCGGGTTTTACCGCTGCCTTCGTCGCCGGTCAGCGCTGTGAGGCCGCAGGGAATGCGCAAATCATTGCATGTCAGCAATATGGTGGCGTTGGGACTGAGGCTTTGTCGGGACATGGTGCGGATGCTAGCTCATTAAAATCGTGAGCATGACCCAGCCCGAACACCTAGCCCTGCGTGTGGCCACATGGAACATCCATAAAGGGGTGCAGGGCTTGGGGCCGGTCAAGCGGCTGGAGATTCACAACATTGGCCACGCGATCGAGCAGCTGGACGCTGACTTGGTGTGTTTGCAGGAAGTGCGCCGCTTCAATCACCGCGAGGCCAGGCGCTTTGCGCGCTGGCCCAGTCTGCCGCAAGACGAGTTCCTGGCGCCGCTGGGGTACGAAGCGGTTTACCACACCAATGCGTTCACCCGACACGGTGAGCATGGCAATGCCTTGCTGTCTCGCTGGCCAGTGTTGCAGGTGCAGCACCAGGATATTTCCGACCACCGCTTTGAGCAGCGCGGGCTCTTGCACGTGGTGGTGCAGGTGGAGCAGCAACAGGTGCATGTGCTGGTCGTGCATCTTGGCCTGGTGCCTGCCAGCCGTGTTCGGCAAGTCCAGCAGATTCTGGCTTACGTTCTTCGCGAAGTCCCGCCACACGCCAGTGTCGTGGTGGCTGGAGACTTTAACGATTGGGGGCCGCGTACGGGCCGTATGCTGGCCCACACGGGTTTGCAGCAGCCTGTCTGGCCAAGCGTTAAAACGTATCCGGCCCGCTTGCCTTTGGTGCAGCTCGATCGTGTGTTTGCGCGTGGTCTTAGCCCATTGCAGCAGTGGGTGCCACATGGTCGGGTCTGGCGACAGATGTCTGATCATTTGCCCTTGGTGGCCGACTTTGGCTGGGGTGTCGCATGAAGCGCCGCGCAGCTGCAGACCCAGGGCACGATATCCAATTGCTCGAAGGTGCCCGTGCCTTGGTACCAGCCATGGTCGCTGCTGTGGATAAAGCTGAGCACACGGTCCATCTGGAGACCTATATTTTTCATTTCGAAGGTGTGGCTCAGCAATTGCTGGACGCGCTGGTGCGCGCAGCACAGCGGGGTGTTCAGGTTCGGGTGGTGGTCGATGGCGTGGGTACGCCAAATTGCCCGCCAATCTGGCGGCAACGCCTGTTAGAGGCCGGGGTGCAGTGGCAGGTGTACATGCCGTTGGGGACCTGGGGTTTGCTGATTCCTTCGCGCTGGCGGCGTCTGCACCGAAAACTGTGTGTCGTGGATGCTCAAACCTTGTTTTGTGGTGGTATCAACGTTCTCGACGACTGGCTTGATCCACGTCATGGTGCGTTGCCCCATCCAAGGCTTGACTATGCAGTACAAGTTCAGGGTCCCATGGTGTTGCAGGCCTTGGACATGATGACGCAGTTGTGGTGGCGCATGCAGTTCGCCGCAGAGGTGCGCAAGCGTCGATTGCCCCAAGTCCTGCAAAGTTTGCGGGCTGGCGCTCAGGCTGAGTGGAGCGCTGTTCGTCGCGTAGCCGATGTGCAAGGCAAGGGTGTCCGGGCCGGGATGCTCTGGCGAGACAACGTTCGCCATCGTGCCACCATTGAGCGCGCTTACCTCAAGGCTCTGGGCGAAGCACGCCACGAGGTGATATTGGCCAATGCCTATTTTTTGCCAGGGCGTCGTCTGCGCCAGGCTTTGGTCCGCGCGGCACAACGTGGGGTACGCGTGCAGGTGTTGCTGCAAGGTCGGTACGAGTATTTCATGCAATACCATGCGTCCCGCGCGGTGTACAGAAGTCTGTTGGCTGCCGGAGTCCAAATCCACGCTTACACCACCAGCTTCTTGCATGCCAAGGTGGCGGTGATGGACGCAGGGCATTCGCGCAGCTGGGCCACGGTTGGTTCCTCCAATCTGGATCCGCTGAGCCTGCTGCTGGCGCGTGAAGCCAACGTGGTGGTACATGACCCTGTATTTGCTCGTTTGCTTCGGAATCGGTTGCAGGCTGTGATCACGCATGAGAGCCAGCCTGTAGAGTTGGCGAGCTTTGAAGCCTTGCCCTGGCATCAGCGCTGGCGGGATGCTCTGGCCTATTCCCTCATGCGAGTGGCCTTGTTTTTGACTGGAAACCGTTATTGAGCAATCGCTGTTACCATGGCTGCATGTTGATGAAAGCCCAGGACGCCATGAACACTTCTGCCACCTCGCCCGTTTCGGACGAAGGCGTGCCCGTGTCGGTCAAGATTCGAGAACGCATTCACGCCGCTCGCAAGCGTTTTCACGCCAACGACAACATTTCCGAGTTCATTGAACCCGGTGAGCTCGAAAAACTGCTCGACGAAGTCACGGGCAAGATGGAAGGCGTGCTCGACAGCCTGGTCATCGATACGGAAAACGACCACAACACCAGCGATACCGCTCGTCGGGTGGCCAAAATGTACGTCAACGAGGTGTTTCGTGGCCGCTACGTCAAAGGCCCCGAGATCACCGAGTTTCCGAATGCCGAGCACCTCAACGAGCTCATGATCGTGGGCCCGATCACGGTGCGCAGCGCCTGCAGCCACCACTTTTGCCCCGTCATTGGTCGCATCTGGATCGGTGTCATGCCCAACGAGCACACCAATGTGATTGGTCTGTCCAAGTACGCCCGTCTGGCCGAATGGATCATGGGCCGCCCGCAAATCCAGGAAGAGGCCGTCGTGCAGCTGGCCGATCTGATCCAGCGCAAGACCCAGCCCGATGGTCTGGCCATCGTCATGGAAGCCAGCCACTACTGCATGGCCTGGCGCGGCGTGAAGGACATGGACAGCAAAATGATCAACTCGGTCATGCGCGGCGTGTTCCTGAAAGACGCCAATTTGCGCCGTGAATTCCTGTCCCTGATTCCTGCCCGGAGCTGATCGCCATGCTCGTTCGCCTGCTTTACGCTAGCCGCGCCGTGGACCCACGGCCTGAAACCATCGATTCCATCCTGACGCAGTCGCGTCAGTTCAACCCCACCAGCGGCATCACCGGCATCCTGTGCTACGGCGGCGGCATCTTTTTGCAGGCCATTGAAGGCGGACGCGGTGCCGTGAGCGATCTGTACGGACACATCCAGAAAGACGAGCGCCACAAGGATGTGGTGCTGCTGCACTACGAAGAAATTTCCGAACGCCGCTTTGGTGGCTGGACCATGGGCCAGGTGGACACTTCGCGTGTGAACACCAACATCCTGCTCAAGTATTCCGAGCGCGCCGAGCTGGACCCCTACAGCGTTTCGGGCAAGGTCTCTCTGGCCTTGCTCGAAGAATTGATGGCCACTGCCAGCATCATCGGCCGCGCCTGATGGCCATGCAGCTGCTGGGCTGCGATTTTTCATCCAGCCCCTCCCGGCGAAAGCCCATCGTGCTGGCGCAGGGCAAGGCCACTCAAGGCCGCGTGCAACTGCAAGCCCTGCACACCTTTGAAACCTTGGAGGCCTTCGGTCACTGGCTGGCGCAGCCTGCCGATTGGGTGGGCGGTTTCGATTTGCCCTTTGGCCTGTCCCGCGAGTTGGTCCAAGCCTTGGGCTGGCCCACTGACTGGGCAGCCTGCATGGACCACTATGCCGCGCTGGAGCGTGCACAGATTCGTTTGCAATTTGCAGCCTTTTGCGATGCTCGCCCTGTGGGCGGCAAGTTTGCCCACCGTGCCACCGACCGTCCCGCAGGCTCCAGTCCTTCCATGAAGTGGGTCAATCCGCCTGTGGCCTACATGCTGCATGCGGGGGTGCCGTTGTTGCGCAATGCGGGCGTACACCTGCCTGGTTTGTGTGAGGGGGATCGGCGTCGGGTGGCGCTGGAAGCCTATCCCGGCTTGCTGGCGCGTGAGGTGCTCGGCAGTCGCAGCTACAAAAGCGATGACAAGGCCAAACATACCCCTGAACGTTTACTGGCGCGGCGCGAACTGCTCAGTGCGCTGGAGCGCGGTCAGACCCGTTTGCACCTGCGCCTGGTGGCCAGCCACGCCTTGCTTAACCGCTTGGCCGAAGACGCCAGTGGTGATGCGCTCGATGCCACCTTGTGTCTGATGCAGGCAGCCTGGGCGCAGGCACAGCATGAAGCCGGGCACGCGCAATACGGTCTGCCTTCGTTTGACCCTCTCGAAGGCTGGATCATCACGGCTTGAGGCTTATCGTTCCGTTTCCAGGTCCGGAATCCGGTTGAAAGCGATGCGCATGGGCGCGGTGTCGAGAGCATGGTGGGCGCTGGCAAAGTACACCGTATTTTTGCCGTGCGCACGGTTGAGAGCATCCACGGCCGCCATGAGCCGTGCGCGGTCGCGTTGCACGGGGTGGTTTTGCACCCGCTGGTTTGTACGCTGCTGGGTTGCTGCCATGTCGGGCTGCTCAAACAAATCAGGTGTGTGCTGGCTGGCCAGCACCAGGCCTCCCAATTGAATACCCACCATCAGCGGGCGCGGCAGCAAGTGCAGGCCACTGAACCACAGTTGCTCCATCGCATGAAGCAAGATGGCCGTGTCCTGTGTCTCACCCAGCTGCGTGATCCGTTCGCCACCGTTGTGATGTGGCCCGCGGTGGGCGCAGCGTACAAACACCTGCATGCTGGTGGCAAAAAAGCCTTGCTTGCGCAGCCGCATCGCGGCCTTTTGTGTCAAGCGGTGCAGCACTTGTCGGGCGCCCTCGGGTGTGCGCAGCTCGGGCGGCAGCACATGCGAATGCCCCAGCGAGCGCGCCGTGGTCGCTCGTGGCCCGTACCACTGGCCGCGCAGCTTGTCGTACATGTCCGACCCTGCCAGTCCCCCCCAGGCTGTCACCAGCACATCGCGTGGCGCGGCATATAGCGCTTGCATGCTGTCAATACCGCAGCGTGACAGCCGCTGGCGCATGCGCGGACCAATGCCCTGAATGTCCGAGAGCTTCAGATGGAACAAACGCTGCGGCAGCTCGTGCAGCTCGATCACGGTCAAGCCATCGGGCTTGTGCATGTCGCTGGCCAGCTTGCCCAGCAGCGTGTTGGGTGCAATTCCGATCGAGCTGCGCAAATAAGCCCCCACGCTGCGCTGCAGCTCGGCCTTGACCTGCTTGGCCAGTTCCACGGCGCGCTCACGCTCGCGCCAGCGGCCCGTCAGCTCGCACTCCATCTCGTCAATCGACAAGACCTGCCGCACGGGCGCAATGCGGTCTACCGCAGCCACGGCCAGCTGGTGTACCTGCACGTATTTGGCATGGTCGGCCAGCACAAAGTGAATGTTTGGGCACAACCGCCGGGCCTCGGCTACGCCTGTGCCAGTCTTCACGCCAAAGGTCTTGGCTTCCACACTGGCGGCAATGCAGCAAGACGATTCGGCCATGACCGGCAACACTCCCACCGGACGCCCGCGCAAGGCGGGGTTCAGCTGCTGTTCGACGGAGGCGAAATAGCTGTTGAAATCGATGAAAAGTGTGCGCAACATAACTGTTTATTTATACAGCATTATGTCGCTCGATACTGGATTTGCCGCACACGCATGCAAAGATCTGCCTCGCTCCTACTAAGATGCGTGCATTCATACACAGAAAAAAGCTCTATGTTTCGCAGTTTCTTTTTGGATCGACGCTGGGCCTTGTGGGCATGGGGTGGTTTGGCGGTCCTGATGGCCATTGTGTTCATCACGGTGCAGCAGACGGTTCGGCTCAATGCCTGGTACGGCCAGTTTTACGATTTGCTGCAAAAGCCTGAGCAGGCTGGTGGCTTGGGTAAGTTCTGGGGCTTCATGCAGCAGTTTGCGTGGATCGCTTTTCCCTACATGCTGTTGCGCAGTTTCGAGGCCTATCTGGCCTCGCACTACGCGTTTCGCTGGCGTCAGGCCATGACCGAAGCGTACTTGCCTCGCTGGCAGCGTACGTTTGAGACGGTGGAGGGGGCCTCGCAGCGTATTCAGGAAGACTGCATGCGTTTTGCCCGCCAGACCGAAAACCTGGGACTGGGTTTGGTGCGTGCGGTTTTGACGCTGGCCTCATTCATTCCCATCTTGTGGGGCTTGTCCAAAGGTATTGCCATCGAGTGGCTCAAGTTTGACGGCTCATTGTTCTGGGTCGCGTTGACCACGGCGTTAGGCGGCACTGTGTTGTCGTGGTTTGTGGGTATTCGTTTGCCTGGGTTGGAGTACAACAACCAGAAGACCGAGGCGGCCTTGCGCAAGGAGCTTGTCTATGCCGAAGACGACCGTGGCCGCATGACGCTTGCAGGCACCATGGAGTTGTTCATGGGCGTGCGCTTCAACAATTTCCGCTTGTTCAACCACTATGCCTACTTCAACCTCTGGAGCAATCTGTACGGGCAGACCATGATCATCTTCCCGTACTTGTTGATGGGCCCCTCGCTGTTCTCCGGGATCATCACGTTGGGTGTGATTCAGCAGGTAGGCAATGCCTTTGGCAAGGTCAACGATGCCTTTTCGTACCTGATTGACCGCTGGACGGATATCACCGAGCTGCGCTCCATCCACAAACGTTTGACCGAATTCGAAAAAGCACTGGCCGTGTGATTCGCCCCCAGGAGTGTTGTATGCCCCATACCGTCCGTTTCCAGCGCGTATTGCGCGCCCCCGCAGAGCGGGTGTACCGTGCTTTCACAGACCCGGATGCCATGAACAAATGGCTACCGCCACATGGGTTCACAGGTCGTGTGCACGAGATGGATGCACGTGTGGGTGGGGGCTACCGCATGTCGTTCACCAACCTGTCGAACGGACAGTCGCACAGCTTTGGGGGTGTGTATCTTGAGCTGGTGCCGGGCGAGCGTATCCGGCATACCGATCGTTTTGATGACACGAATTTGCCGGGCGAGATGGTCACTACTATCGACCTGAAAACCACTTCGGTAGGCACCGAAGTGAACATCGAGCAATCAGGTATTCCCGACATGATTCCGGGCGAGGCCTGTTGTCTGGGTTGGCAAGAGTCCTTGCAGTTGCTGGCTTTGCTGGTGGAAGTCGACATTCCGGCTTGATCAAATCGCCGCGGCCGCCATATCGTTGGGTACTGGCTCCAGCGTACGCAGGGCCTGCAATGCTTCTGCATCGGTTCGGTACAGCCTCAAATGGCTGTCGTCATGCTGGAGCAGTCCAGCACGCTTCAGGGTTTTTTCCACGGGAAGTTTGATGCCGCTGATGTGCAGCACCACACCTCGTTTGCGCAGTTGCCGCAGCAGTTGGGCAAAGGCCTCAACGCCCGTGGCGTCAATGCGGTTGATCGGCTGAGCGAACAGGCACACATGATGCACGAGGTGCTGTTGGCTCAGATGATCTCCAATCGCACGCTCGAGGCTGCTGGCTGCGGCGAAGTCGAGTTCGGCGTCCATGCGCAGGGCATACAGCTGCGGAGCAAGGGGGGGCAACTTCCACAGGTGACGATCACGCAGGGAGCCATCGGGGTGCAGGCCCACCTCGATGATGCGCGGATGCAAGCGGGTGTGTAAGAAATGACTCAACCCCAGCACGACACCGGTGAGGACGCCCCAGTACAGGCGCGGCGCGGACAACAAGGTCACGGCAAAGGTGATCGCGGCTGTGCTGGCTTCGATGCGGTCGATACGCATCAGTTGCACAAATTTGTGGGGTTGGAGCAAGTTGTACACCGCTGCCACCACAATACCCGCCAAAACAGCGTGGGGGACCAGGGCCATCACAGGCGTCAGGAACAGCAAGGCCAACACCACAATGACCACTGAAAAAAGGGCGGCCCAGCCGGTTTTGGCGCCGGCGTACAGGTTCAGCGCCGAGCGACCAAACGAGGTGCTGGTGGGGAAAGCACCGCTCAGACCCGACAACAACTTGGCCAGGCCCTGGCCAATCAGGTCTTGGTCCTGGTCCCAGTGTTTGCCCAGACCATCGTTATCTACCTTGGCGCTCGATGCGGTTTCCAGAAAGCTCACCAAAGTGATGACCATGGCGGGCATCAGCAGTTGTTTGAACATCTCCCAGTCCAGCACGCCTGGCCAGTACAGCGAGGGAAGCCCCATCGGCAATGGGCCTACCACGGCCAGTCCGTTGGCAGGCAGGTGGCTCCAGTGCACCGCAGCCGCGCCTGCGAGCATGACCAGCAGCACCGCGGGAAATGTGGGTTTGAAGCGCTTGCTCAGCATCAGCGCGGCTACGGTGCCCAAGCCCATGGCCAGGGCTGGCAGGTTCCAGCTGGCAGGGCTTGCACCAGAGGCCCAACCGGAAGGCATGCCCAGCAAAGCAGGCACTTGCGAGGCGATGATCAGCAAGGCTGCGCCTTGGGTAAAGCCTGTCAGCACAGGAGAACTCACCAGATTGAGCAACCAGCCAAAGCGCGCAAAACCTAAAACCACCTGCATGATGCCGGTCATCAAGGCCAGCCACACGGCCAGATTGACCCATTGGGCACTGCCCGGTTCGGCAAGGCCTGTGAGCGATGCCGTGACCAGCATGGCCGTGAGGGCCGTAGAGCCGACAGACAGACGCACCGAGGCACCCATCAAGGTCGCGGCCAACGCCGGCAGCACTGAAGCGTAAATGCCGGTGATCGCAGGCATCCCTGCCAGTGCCGCGTAGGCTACGCCTTGCGGAATCGTCATCAGGCCCACGCTCAGCCCGGCAAAAGCATCGCTTTTGAGCTGTTGCGCATTAGGGCGGGGCCATGCCAGAAACGGCAGGCGGCGGGCGGGCTTGTGCATGCCCGTATCGTACAGGCAGACGCGACAGACACGGCACAATCGGTGCATGACACGGTTGAACTTCAAGCAAACATGTGCCCGATCATTGCTGCTCGTGATGTTGGCGTGGGCGCCTGTGAGCGGGTTTGCCAAGCCTGTACTTTGGGATGGCTTTGTCAGTTGGGTGCTCGATGGAGATACCTTGACGTTTCTACCTCAAGGCCAAAGCACATCGGTGCGGGTGCGGCTCGATGGCATCGATGCGCCCGAGTCGTGTCAGCCTGGGGGCGAGGATGCACGCAACGCATTGCTGGCGCTCGTGTACAAACAAACGGTACAGATCAAGGTCTGGCGCGAAGACAGCTACGGACGCTGGATCGGCACGGTCTATCGTCATGGACAGGACGTGAACGAAACCATGGTGCGTCAGGGATGGGCCTGGGCTTACAGTTTCAGGGTAGGCAGGGGCCCCTATGCTCAAGCGCAGCGTCTGGCGCAAGATCAACGATTAGGCGTGTTTGTCGATAAGCACGAAGCCATGGCACCGCCTGTGTTCAGGCGCTTTCATGGCAGTTGTCATCTTTCAGACGACAAGCAAGACTCAGGCTGGGTGCGTTGAGCCGCAAACAGGGCACTGCGGGTTGCGGGCCATGCGAATGTCGCTCCAGCGCAAGTCGCGCCCATCGAGCATCAGCAAGCGCCCGGCCATGGCACTGCCTATGCCGCTGGCGATCTTGAGTGCTTCTGCGGCCTGTATGGTGCCGATGATGCCTACCAGCGGCGCAAACACGCCCATGGTGGCGCAACGTACTTTTTCAGGAGCTTGTTCAGGGGGGAAGATGCAGGCGTAGCACGGGTTATGGGGTTGTCGGCTGTCAAACACAGAGACCTGGCCGTCCATCCGGATGGCCGCGCCTGAGACCAAAGGTTTTCCATGACGCACACAGGCGGCGTTGACGGCCTGCCGGGTGGCAAAGTTGTCGCTGCAGTCCAGTACCACGTCCATGCTGGGCAGCAGTTCGTTCAAAAGTGTGTCATCGGCGCGCTGCACACGTGGGATCACCTGCACATCGGGGTTGATGGCCGCAATCGCTTGGGCAATGGAAGAAGCTTTGTCCTGACCCACCCGGTCCAGGGTATGGGCAATCTGGCGCTGCAGGTTGGTGGCATCGACCTGATCGTGGTCCACCACCGTGATTTTGCCCATGCCCGCACTGCCCAGGTACAGCGCAGCAGGGGAGCCCAGGCCACCGGCCCCAATGATCAGGGCATGGCTGGCGAGCAGTCGCTCCTGCCCCTCGATGCCTAACTCGTCGAGCAGAATGTGGCGTGAGTAACGCAGCAGCTGCCCGTCATCCATACCCATCAATCTTTCTTGGCTTCTGTGCGTTCGGCCAGCGAGGTGCTGACCTTGACGGTTTCGCCCTTGAGCTGGTGCATGGCCTGGATCAGGCGGAAGTCCTTGTCTGAGCCAAATTCGGGCAGTCGCGGCATGTCCTGTGGTTTTTTGGACTGCTCTTCCAGTTTCTTGATGGCTTGCTCGCGGGCCTTTTCGCGGGCCAGGTCTTTCATTTCCTTGCCGTTGCTCAGGTGGCCTTCAAGGTCTGCTTCGCGGGTGTAGAGTGCGGCATACAGGTTGCCGTTTTCGGTTTCATCGACCATCACGTCTGGGACGATGCCTTTGGCCTGAATGCTGCGGCCACTTGGGGTGTAGTAGCGGGCGGTGGTGATCTTGACGGCAGTATCCGGCCCCAAGGGGCGTACGGTTTGCACCGAGCCTTTGCCAAAAGTCTGGTTGCCCATCACGGTGGCCCGTTTGTGGTCTTGCAGGGCTCCAGCGACAATTTCGCTGGCAGAAGCCGAGCCTTCATTCACCAGGACCACAAGCTTGACGTTTTTCAGCGCACCCTGTGTGGACTGGGTCAGCGATGCAATGGGGTCATGCCCCAAATGGCGGCGCCAGAATTTCGGGTCCGCACGATAAGTGAACTTGCTGTCCTCAAGTTGTCCGTTGGTCGATACCACGACCGCATTGTCAGGCAGGAATGCAGCAGACAGGGCCACGGCCGCGTCCAGCAAGCCGCCCGGGTCATTGCGAAGGTCCAGCACCAGCCCCTTGAGCGGACCGTCCTTGTACAGGTCCTGCACCTTGCGGGCGAAGTCCTCCACCGTCCGTTCCTGGAATTGCGACACGCGCACCCAGCCGTAACCTGGCTCGATCAGCTTGGCCTTGACCGATTGGGTCTTGATTTCTTCACGCACGATGGTGACGCTGAACGTCCGGTTCTCATCCTTGCGGTAAATGCCAAGCACGACCTTGGTGTTGGGCTCGCCGCGCATGCGCTTGACAGCCTCGTTGAGCGACAGACCTTTGACCGCTGTGTCATCTACTTTGGTGATCAGGTCGTTGGTCTTGAGGCCGGCGCGGAAGGCAGGCGAGCCTTCGATGGGTGAGACCACCTTGACGAGACCGTCTTCCTGCGTGATTTCGATGCCCACACCGACAAATTTGCCTGAGGTGCCTTCAGAAAATTCCTTGAAGGTTTTTTTATCAAAGTACTGCGAGTGAGGGTCAAGGCTGGAAACCATGCCCGAGATGGCATCGGTGATGAGTTTTTTCTCATCGACCGGCTCGACATAGTCGGACTTGACGATGCTGAAAACTGCGGCCAGTTGCTGCAACTCTTCCAGCGGCAGTGGCACCATGTTGCTGCGTGCAACGGTTTGCAAAGAAAAGGTCATCAGCGCCCCGGTCAAGGCGCCGATGCTCATCCAGCCGGCAATTTTCAGTTTTTGTCCCATAGTCCCTGGTCTGTTGTCGTCGGGCGTTGGCCCAATGTCTGGGCCAATATACACCCGCTCACGCCCTGCGATCGGGTGCTTCGCGAAAGACCTTGATCAGGCCTTGCCTTGGCTGGCCACAGCAGCGGCGGCCTTGGCTGCGGCTTCGGCGTCGCCCAGGTAGTAGTGGCGAATGGGTTTGAGGTTCTCGTCCAGTTCGTAGACCAGCGGGATGCCATTGGGAATGTTCAAGCCCACGATGTCGCTGTCAGAAATGTTGTCCAGGTACTTGACCAGGGCGCGAATCGAGTTGCCGTGTGCAGCGATCACCACGCGTTTGCCCGAACGGATGGCGGGGGCGATGCTGTCGTTCCAGGCGGGCAGCACCCGGGCGACGGTGTCTTTGAGGCATTCGGTCAGTGGTACGGCATCGGCATCGGGGTAGCGGCGGTCGTTGCGTTCGCAGCGGGGGTCTGTCGCCTCCAGGGCAGGTGGCGGCGTGTCGTAGCTGCGACGCCAGACCAGCACCTGTTCGTCACCATACTGCTTGGCCATGTCGGCCTTGTTCAGACCCTGAAGCGCACCGTAGTGGCGCTCGTTGAGGCGGTAATCCTTGACCACAGGCAGCCAGGTGCGGTCCATCTCGTCCAGAGTCAGCCACAGGGTGCGGATGGCACGTTTGAGCACGGAGGTAAAGCAGATGTCAAAGTCCCAGCCTTCGGCCTTGAGCAACTGGCCAGCCGACATGGCTTGTTGCACGCCCACGGGGGTGAGGTCGACATCGGTCCAGCCGGTAAAGCGATTTTCCAGATTCCAGGTGGATTCGCCGTGGCGAATGAGGACGAGTTTGTACATGATCAGTGCAGCGAAAAGCGTTCAGATAAAAGGAATAGACTGCACATTTTAGAATGCAGGGGCACCGACCCACTGACGGGTCGGATTTTTCGCTCAAAAAGGAATCTGTTGTGAAATTCTTGCTGGACAACTGGATGTTGATCGCGATCGCGATCACCTCCGCAGTGGCTTTGTTTTTGCCTGTGATGCGCAAGGGAGGTGGTGGCCTCAATGCGGCGCTGGCGGTGCAGTTGATCAACCGTGAAAAAGCGGTGGTGATCGATGTGTGCGAGCCTGCCGAGTATGCAGCCGGCCATGTCGCCGGTTCGCGCAACATTCCTTTGGGGTTTCTGGAGCAGCAGCTCGAGGGTAGTGTCAAGAACAAGTCCACGCCTGTGATTTTGGTCTGCCAGGTGGGCGCTCGAGCTGCGCGTGCTGCTTCCATCGCTCAAAAACTGGGCTATACCAACGCGCAAGCTCTCAGTGGCGGCTTGCGCGCCTGGCGTGACGCCCAGTTGCCAGTTGAAAAAACCTGACTGCCAGCAGGAGAGACACCATGCAAACCGTCAAGATGTACACCACTGCTGTATGCCCTTACTGCGTGCGTGCGAAACAAATCCTCAAGGCACGTGGTGTGCAGCAGATCGACGAGATCCGCGTGGACACTGCACCCGAGTTGCGTGCCCACATGATGGAAATCACCGGTCGCCGCACCGTGCCGCAAATTTTCATTGGTGACACCCATGTGGGCGGCTGCGATGATTTGATGGCGCTGGACGCCCGAGGCGGACTGTTGCCCCTGCTGCAGTCGGCATAATCCCTGTTTATTTCTTCTTCACGAGACTTCTTTCATGACTGACGCTGTCGCCGACTCCAATCCTGTTTTCCAGATTCAACGTGTTTACCTGAAGGAAGCTTCGCTGGAACAGCCCAACTCCCCTGCCATCTTGCTGCAGCAAGAGCAGCCATCGGTCGATATTCAGCTGGGCGTGGAAGCCACCCCTGCTGCTGACGGCGTCTACGAGGTCTGCGTATCTGCCACCGTGCATACCAAGATCGCCGACAAGACCGTGTTCCTGGCCGAGTGCAAGCAAGGGGGCATCTTCGAGATCCGCAACCTGCCTGAAGACCAGATGGGCCCGATCATGGGCATTGCCTGCCCTCAGATTGTGTATCCCTACCTGCGTGCCAGCATGGCCGACCTGATCACCCGTGCGGGCTTCCCGCCCGTGCACCTGGCCGAGATCAACTTCCAGGCCATGTACGAGCAGCAGCAAGCCGGCGCCACGGCGCAGTAATTTCTGTTTCAGGCTGTTGTGAGCCCTCGCATCACCTTCATTGGCGCTGGTGCCTGGGGCACGGCGCTGGCCATGGCTGCGGCGCGTAATGCGCCTCAAGCCGAGGTTTGCCTGCATGCCCGCGATGCAGCGCAAGCGCAGGCCATGAACAGTGCGCGCGAAAACGCCCGCTACTTGCCCGGTCTGGCTTGGCCGCAGGGCCTGCAAGCCATCAGCGGCCCTTTGGGCGAACGAGTGGCCGCATCAACAAGCGAAGACCTCTGGGTGGTCGCTACCCCCATGGCCGGGTTGCGTGAAACCCTGAGCATCTTGCGCGGCACGCCAGCCCCTGTCGCTTGGCTGTGCAAAGGCTTTGAAGCCAGCACGGGACTCATGCCTCACGAAGTGCAGGCTCAAGTAGCCCCCGAGCTGTTGGCCGGGGCGTTGAATGGCCCCAGCTTTGCCCAAGAAGTGGCGAAAGACCAACCTACTGCCTTGGTGGCTGCCAGCGCGCATGCGCAAGTGCGCGACATGCTGGTACGTGTGTTTCATGGGCATCATTTACGGGTGTATGCCAACGACGACATTGTGGGCGTGGAGGTGGGTGGTGCCGTGAAAAACGTGTTGGCCATCGCTACTGGCTTGTGCGATGGTCTGGGGCTGGGTTTGAATGCCAGGGCCGCCCTGATCACCCGTGGGCTGGCCGAAATGACGCGCCTGGGCGTGGCTCTGGGAGCGCGCGCCGAGACTTTCATGGGGCTTTCTGGTCTGGGTGATCTGGTGCTCACGGCTACAGGGGATTTGAGCCGAAACCGCAAAGTCGGTGGCCTGCTGGCGCAGGGCCTGAGCCTGCAACAAGCGGTGGAATCCCTGGGCCACGTGGCAGAGGGTGTTTACAGTGCACGCACTGTAGTGGCTCGGGCGCAGAGCTTGGGTGTGGACATGCCGATCGCGCAGGCGGTGGTCCAGTTGCTGGACGGACGCTTACAGGCACCGCAAGCCGTTCAGGTCTTGATGGGCCGCGACCCCAGAGGCGAGGGCCTCTAAGGCTCTTTGTCATTGTCTTTGGACGGCGTCGTTCAAATTTCCAGGTTGTCGATCAGGCGGGTTTTGCCCAGTCGGGCTGCGCCCAGCACCACCAGTGCATCGCCAGCTTGTGGGCTTTGCAGGTCTTCGCGGCGGCGCACGGTCAGGTAGTCGGGTTGCCAGCCCCGTGCTTGCAGATCCTGCATGGCGCGCGCTTCCAGTGTGGGCAAGTGTTCTGCCAGGGCGTTGGCGCTGGCTTGGGCTTGGCGGCCCAGATCGCGCAAGGCCAGATGCAGTTGCAAGGCCTGTTGGCGTTCTTCTGGCGACAAGTAGCTGTTGCGTGAGCTCAGGGCCAGGCCGTCTTCTGCACGAATAATTTCACCGCCGTGGATGTCGATGGGTAGCGCAAACTGTTTGACCAGCTGGCGAATGACCATGAGCTGCTGGTAGTCCTTTTTGCCAAACACGGCAGCGCCTTGCGCTTTGCCGGCAAACACGCTCATGAACAGCTTCATGACCACGGTAGACACGCCGGTGAAAAAACCAGGGCGAAAATGTCCTTCCAGAATGTCGCCCAGACTGGTGTCAGGGTGGACCTTCACGGTTTGCGGTTGCGGGTAGAGATCGGTCTCCCTGGGCGCAAAGACCAGGTCGCAACCTGCAGCTTCGAGCTTGGCGCAGTCATCCTGCAGCGTTCGGGGGTAGCTGTCAAAGTCTTCGTGCGGCAGGAACTGCAGGCGGTTGACGAAGATGCTGGCCACCATGCAGTCGCCCAAGGGTTTGGCCTGGCGTACCAGGGCCAGGTGGCCTTCATGCAGATTGCCCATGGTGGGCACAAAGGACGGACGCTGGGCCTGGGCCAGTTGCAGGCGCAGGTCTTCAATGGAGTGAACGATCTTCATAAGCGAAAGGCCATGCCTTTACCAGGCATGCAGCTTGTTGTCAGGGAAGCTGCCGTTTTTCACAGCGGCGACGTAGTTGCTCATGGCGTGCTGTACGCTGTCGGCGCCATGCATGAAGTTGTGTACGAACTTGGGGTTCTTGCCCAGGTTGATGCCCAGCATGTCGTGCATGACCAGCACCTGCCCAGCTGTGCCGTTGCCCGCACCAATGCCAATGGTGTGGCAACGGGGCAGTTCCTGGGTGAGGGCGGTAGACAAAGGCTCGGGCACCATTTCCAGCACCAGCATGGTGGCACCTGCATCCTGAAGGGCAAGCGCATCAGCACGCAACTGTGCCGCACTGCTGTCATCGCGACCTTGTACGCGGTAGCCGCCCAAGGCGTGAACGGTTTGAGGTGTCAGGCCCAGGTGGGCGCAAACCGGGATGCCACGTTCGACCAGAAAGCGCACGGTCTCGGTGGTCCAGCCACCGCCTTCCAGCTTGACCATGTGCGCCCCCGCCTGCATCAGTAGGGTGGCGCTGCGCAGGGCTTGCTCCCGCGATTCCTGATAGCTGCCAAAAGGCAGGTCACCAATGATCCATGCGGTGCCTTGTACGCGACGAATCCCGCGGGCCACACTTTCTGTGTGGTAACGCATGGTCTCCAGTGTCACGCCCACGGTGCTGGGTAAACCTTGGCAAACCATACCCAGAGAGTCTCCCACCAGAATGCATTCCACACCCGCTGCATCGGCTACGGCAGCGAAAGTGGCGTCGTAGGCGGTCAGCATGGTGATCTTCTCGCCACGCTGACGCATTTCCTGCAGGCGCGGCAGGCTGATCGGCTTGCGCGCAGCCACCGGGGAGGCGGGGGGCAGGGTGCCATAAGGGGTGGCAGTGGTCTCGCGGGCAGTGCTGTTGGAAGTCATGGCAGCGGTACGGTGTCCGTTGGAGGTAGATGCACCCAAGTGTAGCGGTGCCGGGCGGTCAATTGGGTGTGTAGGCCAAACGCACGTAAATTGGAGCAAAGGCCTCAGCCTGGGTGATTTCGATCAGGGTTTCCTTGGCCAGCTCCAGCATGGCGATAAAGGTTACCACCATGACCGGTACACCTCGACTGGGGTCAAACAGGTGTTCGAATTCGATGAAGCGGCGACCTTGCAGCATTTTGAGCACATGGCTCATGTGCTCGCGCACGCTGAGCTCTTCTCGGCTGATCTTGTGGTGCTGTACCAGTTGCGCACGCTTGAGGATGTCGCGCCAGGCCGATTGCAATTCGTCCATGCTGACGTCCGGAAAGCGCGGTTGCAGGCTTTGCTCGATGTAGACCTGTGCCTTGAGAAAGTCGCGGCCATATTGGGGCAGCTCGCTGAGCTGGGCGGAAGCCATTTTCATTTGCTCGTACTCGAGCAGGCGGCGCACCAGCTCTGCGCGCGGATCTTCGGCTTCTTCGCCTTCTGCCGTTTTCTTGGGCGGAAGCAGCATGCGCGATTTGATTTCGATGAGCATGGCAGCCATCAGCAGGTACTCGGCCGCGAGCTCCAGGTTACGCGAGCGGATTTCATCCACATAGCTCAGGTACTGGCGCGTGACGCCGGCCATGGGGATGTCGAGGATGTTGAAGTTCTGCTTGCGGATCAGGTACAGCAGCAAGTCCAGCGGGCCCTCAAAGGCCTCCAGAAAGACTTCCAGCGCGTCAGGCGGGATGTACAGGTCGGTTGGCAGCGCAAACAGGGGCTCGCCATACAGACGGGCCACAGCCACGTGGTCTACGACATCAGGCGTAGCGCTTGCTGTGTCTGCTGATGCAGACAGGTCCAGCGCGTCTTGCTGCGTGCTCATGGGACAAGAGTGGTCTCAGATAGGGCCACAAACAGGTTCAGGCCTGGGTCTGGTAGACGTAGGGCTTCTGGGCCACACGAGCAGCACGATAGTCTTTTTGGGCTTGCAGGTCCACCTGTTTGTCCCACAGCAGGGCACGGCCTTCGCGCTGCTCTTTGGTCAGTTCAGGACGGCTGGTCTTGAGCTGGTTGATGAACTGGGTGGTGTCGGACTGGTAGTCGGGGCGGCGGAAAATGTTCATGAGGTTACTTTTGTAAGCTGTACCGATAAGCCCTGATTTTACTGGGCGACGCCGGGCTGAACCTGACGGCCAAATGCAATGGCACGGGCCATGCCTGCCGCCAGGTCGGGTTCGAGCTGTTGTTGCACCAATTGCAGCAAGCCGCTGCGTTGGGCAATGTCCATGGGCTGGTGCATCAGTCCGCACACAATCAGCTCCACGTCTTTCTTTTTACAGGTGTGGATCAGGTTAACCAGCGCATCCGCGCCGCTGGAGTCCACATAAATCACGTTTTTCAGATCCAGCACCAGCACACGGGTCTGCAAGTTGTCTTCAATGGCTTCAATCAGTTTGACGGCCCCGAAGAACAGTGCGCCATACATCCTCCAGGCCTGGACTTGCGCGGGCTGCTCGGCCAGTTCGGGGTAGTCCTTGAGGGGGACTTCTTCGCTGCGGCTCAGGCTGGAGATGCGGTAAATGAAGGTCAGGCAGGCTGCAACCAGTCCGGCCTCGACCGCGACCGTCAAATCAAAGACCACCGTGAGGAAAAATACGGCCAGCAATGTGATGCGGTAAGGCATGCGGAACTGGCGCAGATGCACGAACTCACGCCACTCGCCCATGTTCCAGGCCACGAACAACAAGATGGCTGATAGCGCCGCCAATGGAATATTGGCCGCCAGCGGCGCAGCCACCACCAAAATGGCCAGCAGTGTGACGGCATGCACCATGCCCGAGATGGGTGAAGTGGCACCGCTCTTGATGTTGGTGATGGTTCGGGCAATGGTGCCGGTGGCAGGCATGCCACCAAAAAATGGTGTCACGAAGTTGGCCACGCCTTGGGCCATCAGCTCCTGGTTGGAGTTATGGCGGTCATCAATCAGGCCGTCAGCCACGCGGGCGCACAGCAGCGACTCAATGGCGCCCAGCAAAGCTAGAGTGAAGGTGGGCATGATCAGAAAGCGCACGGTTTCCCAGGAGAACTCGGGCCATTGCAGCACGGGCAGACCAGAAGGGATGCTGCCAAAACGTGAGCCAATGGTTTCGACTGGCAGCGACAGACTCCAGGTGGCCAAAGTGGCAAAGACCAGCGCAATGATGGAGCCAGGTACGCTGGCCAGCCACGCATAAGGTGTACCTTCCAGTCGGCGTCCCACGCGCACCCAGCCGACCACCAGCGATAGCGAGCCCAGCGCGACCAACACTGCTGCAAAGTTGAAGCTGTGCAGATGGGTCCACAGCGCGTTCAGGATGCCAAAGAAGTCGGCGGGCATGTGGGCAATGTCCAGGCCCAGAAAGTCCTTGACCTGCGAGAGCATGATCAGCACCGCAATGCCGTTGGTAAAGCCAATGACCACGGCCACGGGGATGAACCGGATCAGGGTGCCCAGGCGAAAAAGGCCCATCAAGAACAGCAACACACCAGACATGGCGGTGGCAATGATCAGGTTGGCCACGCCGTAGCGGGCCACGATGTCGTACACGATGACGATGAAAGCGCCTGCGGGCCCGCCAATCTGGACCTTGCTGCCGCCGAGCAAGGAAATCAGAAAGCCTGCGATGACAGCCGTAAAGATGCCCGCCTCGGGCTTGAGGCCGGAGGCAATGGCAAAAGCCATGGCCAAGGGGAGGGCAACGACACCAACGGTGAGTCCAGCTCCTACGTCTTGCCCCAGACGCTGCCGGTTGTAGCCCTTCAAACTGTCGAGCAGACGCGGACGAAACAATTGTGTGGCCTGGCTCCACTGCATGGCTTGTCTCCAGGATGGGGGATATTTGCCCATCTCATTAAGAGGGGCATTATGCGCCTGCCCTGTGGGGGACAGACGCATGCAGGGCTAGAACGCTCAGTGAATGCGCATGCCTGGCTTGGCACCAGGCCAGGGGTGGAGCACGTGAATGCCCGGTTCAGCCTTTTCATCGGCATGGCTGGCGGCCAGCACCATGCCTTCGGACACGCCGAACTTCATCTTGCGCGGCGCCAGGTTGGCCACCATCACCGTCAGCTTGCCCACCAGGTCTTCGGGCTTGTACATGCTGGCGATACCGGAGAACACATTGCGCGTGCGGCCCTCGCCCACGTCCAGCGTCAGGCGCAGCAGCTTGGTCGAGCCTTCGACAGCCTCGCAGTTGACGATCTGGGCGATGCGCAAATCGACCTTGGCGAAGTCGTCGATAGAGATGGTGGGGGCGATCTCTTCGCCGCCCGGAACGACTTTCTCGGGCTCGGGGGCCGCCGGAGCTTCAAACAGCGCATCCAGCATCTTCGGGTCCACGCGCTGCATCAGGTGCTTGTACTCGCCAATCGCGTGGCCGGCGCCCAGCGGCGCGCCGGCGTTGGCAAAGGTCATGGGGCCGATGTTCAGGAAAGCCTCGACCTGCGCGGCCAGGCCCGGCAGCACCGGTTTGAGCAGCACGGTCAGCACCCGGAAGGCTTCGATGCAGGTGCTGCACACATCGTGCAGGCGGCCTTCCATGCCTTCTTTCTTGGCCAGCTCCCAAGGCTTGTTGGCGTCCACGTATTCATTGACGCGGTCGGTCAGCGCCATCACATCCCGCAAGGCCTTGGCGTAGTCGCGCTCGGCCAGCAGCTCGGCAATCGGGGCAATGCCGTCACGCAGGTGGGAGAGCAGGGCGTCGCCGTCGGCCGAGACTTCGCCCAATTTGCCGCCAAAACGCTTGGCGATGAAGCCCGCCGAGCGGCTGGCGATGTTGACGTACTTGCCGATCAGGTCCGAGTTGACGCGGGCCTGGAAGTCATCGGGGTTGAAGTCCACGTCCTCGTTGCGGCCGTTGAGTTTGGCGGCGATGTAGTAGCGCAGCCACTCGGGGTTCATGCCCAGACTCAGGTATTTGAGCGGGTCCAGGCCGGTTCCGCGGCTCTTGCTCATTTTCTCGCCGCTCACCGTCAGGAAGCCGTGCACGAACACCGCGTTGGGCACCTTGCGGCCCGAGAAATGCAGCATGGCGGGCCAGAACAGGGTGTGGAAGGTGATGATGTCCTTGCCGATGAAGTGGTACTGCTCCACCTTGGGGTCGGCCATGAAGGCGTCAAAGTCCCGGCCGGTCTTGCCGAAGTAGTTCTTGAGCGAAGCCAGATAGCCGATCGGCGCGTCCAGCCACACGTAAAAGTACTTGCCCGGTGCGTCCGGAATCTCGATGCCGAAGTAGGGCGCATCGCGGGAAATGTCCCAATCACCCATCTTGGGCTTGCCGTCTTCGCCAGGTTCGATCCACTCGGCAATCTTGTTGAGCACCTCGGCCTGCACGGCGCCGCTGTTGGTCCACTGGGCCAGGAAGTCCAGGCAACGCTTGTCCGAGAGTTTGAAGAAGAAGTGCTCCGAGGTGCGCAGCACCGGCGTGGCGCCGGACAGGGCCGAATACGGGTTCTTGAGTTCGGTGGGGGCGTACACGGCGCCGCAGCTTTCGCAGTTGTCGCCATACTGGTCCTTGGCGCCGCACTTGGGGCATTCGCCCTTGATGAAGCGGTCGGGCAGGAACATGCCCTTGTCGGGGTCGTAGAACTGCTCGATGGTACGGGTCTCGATCAGACCCTGCTTTTTCAGGTCCAGGTAAATCTGCTGGGCCAGTGCGTGGTTTTCCGGGCCGTCGGTGCTGTGCCAGTTGTCAAAGGCGATGTGAAAGCCGTCCAGATAAGGCTTGCGACCGCCCGCAATGTTGGCCACGAACTGCTGGGGCGTGATGCCCGCCTTTTCGGCCGCGATCATGATGGGCGCGCCGTGCGCGTCGTCGGCACAGACAAAGTGCACCTCGTTGCCCTGCATGCGCATGGTTCGCACCCAGATGTCGGCCTGGATGTACTCCATGATGTGGCCGATGTGGAAGTTGCCGTTGGCGTACGGCAGGGCGGTGGTGACGAAAAGCTGGCGGGGTGCGTCGGACATGGCTTTAGGGATTTATGCTTGCAAACCTCCGATTTTATGAGTTGTCGCTACACTGCCTGCTGTTTTGAGAAAGACCCCCATGGCCACGCCCGAACAATTGCTCCAAGCCCTGCAAACCGTCATCGATCCGAACACCGGCAAGGACTTTGTGTCCACCAAGCAACTCAAGAACCTACAGGTTGACGGGGGCAAGGTGTCTTTCGAGGTGGAGTTGGGCTATCCGGCCAAAAGCCAGATCGCAGCCCTGCAGGCGGCTTTGGAAGCTGCGGCCAAGACTGTGGCCGGGGTGCAGCAGGTGTCGGCCACGGTCGGCACCAAAATCATTGCGCATCAGGTGCAGCGCGGTGTTCAACTCTTGCCGGGCGTGCGCAACATCATTGCCGTGGCTTCGGGCAAGGGCGGTGTGGGTAAAAGCACCACTGCAGCCAACCTGGCGCTGGCGCTGACCGCCGAGGGCGCGCGCGTGGGCGTGCTGGATGCCGACATTTACGGCCCCAGCCAGCCCATGATGCTGGGCGTCAGCGGTCGCCCCGACACGCACGATGGCAAAACCATGGAGCCGCTGGAAAACCATGGTGTGCAGGTCATGTCGATTGGTCTGCTGGTCGATCCCGACGATGCCATGATCTGGCGCGGCCCCATGGCCACCCAGGCGCTGGAACAGTTGCTGCGCCAGACGAACTGGAAAGATCTGGACTACCTGATTGTGGACATGCCGCCTGGCACCGGCGACATCCAACTCACGTTGTCCCAGCGCGTGCCTTTGACCGGTGCGGTGGTGGTGACCACGCCGCAGGACATTGCCTTGCTGGACGCCCGCAAAGGCATTCGCATGTTCGAAAAAGTGGACGTGCCAATTTTGGGATTGGTTGAAAACATGGCCATGCATGTGTGCTCCAACTGCGGCCATGTGGAACATATTTTTGGCGCTGAAGGCGGCAAGAAAATGGCCGCCGAGCTGGGCCTGGATTTTTTGGGCGCTTTGCCACTGTCCATGGGCATTCGGGTGCAGGCCGACAGCGGTCGCCCCACGGTGGTGGCCGAGCCCGACAGCGAAGTGGCGGGCATCTACAAGGCCCTGGCGCGTCAGGTGGCCATTCGTGTGGCCGAACGCGCCAAGGACTTTTCCAGCAAATTCCCGACCATCACCATCAGCAAGAACACTTGATCGGGGCAGGGCGCGTCAACCGCGCTCGCGTTCCAGATCGCGCAAGCGGAAGCGCTGGATCTTGCCGGTGGCGGTTTTTGGCAATTCGTCCACAAACTCCATGAAGCGCGGGTATTTGTAGGGCGCCAGGCGTTCCTTGACGAAGGCCTTGACCTCGTCTTCGCTCAGGCTCTGCCCGGCCTTGAGCACAATGAAGGCCTTGGTCTTGGTCAGGCCATCGCTGTCTTCCTTGCCAATCACGGCGGCTTCCAGAATGGCCGGGTGTTGCACCAGCGTGGCCTCGACCTCGAATGGGGACACGTAGATGCCACTGACCTTGAGCATGTCGTCGTTGCGACCAGCGTAGGTGTAGTAGCCGTCAATGTCGCGGGTGTATTTGTCGCCGCTCTTGGTCCATTCGCCACGGAACGTGTCGCGCGATTTCTCGCGGTTGTTCCAGTACATCAAAGCGCTGCTGGGGCCTTTGATGAACAGGTCGCCAATCTGGTCGTGGCCGGTGACCACCGAGCCGTCTTCGTTGCGCAGCTCCACCTCGTAGCCTTCGACGGGTTTTCCTGTTGTGCCGTAACGCACATCGCCCGGGCGGTTGGACAGGAAAATGTGCAGCATTTCGGTCGAACCGATGCCGTCGATGATTTCGCAGCCAAACTGCGCGGTCCAGCGCTCGCCAATGTCGCGCGGCAAGGCTTCGCCTGCAGATGAACACATGCGCAGGGCCACTTGCGACTTGGCGGGCAGATCGGGGCTGGCCAGCATGCCGCCGTAACCTGTGGGTGCGCCATAAAACACGGTCGGTTGGTGATCCACCATGCGCTTGAACACGGCTTGTGGAGTGGGGCGCTCGGCCATCAGCACGACGGTTGCGCCTACGCTCAAGGGGAAAGACAAGGCATTGCCCAGGCCATAGGCAAAAAACAGTTTGGCGGCCGAGAATACGGTGTCGTTTTCGGTCAGGCCGAGCACGGGTTTGCCGTACAACGCTGCCGTCCAGAACAGGTTGCCCTGGGTATGCACCGTGCCTTTGGGTTTACCGGTCGAGCCTGACGAATACAGCCAGAACGCAGGCTCATCCACATGCGTGCTGGCGGGCACGCCTGACTGGCCTTGGGCGACCACGGCAGCCATGTCTACTGCACCGGCTGGCAAGGGCTGCGCAGAACGGGAAACCACCAGGTGTTTCACTTCATGCCCACCCAGGTCGAGCGCTGCCTGCAATGTGGGCAGCAAGGCGGCAGACACCAGCGCAGCTTGCGCGCGGCTGTTGCCCATCATGAAGGCATAGTCTTCGGCAGTGAGCAAGGTGTTGACTGCCACTGGCACCACCCCTGCGTACAGGGAGCCCAAAAAGGCCACCACCCAGTCGCTGCTGTCGTGCATGAGCAGAAGCACGCGCTCTTCACGTTGCAAGCCCATTTTTTGCAGGCCGCTCGCAAAGCGACGCACCTGTTCAGCCAATTGGCCGTAAGTGAGCTGACCGGCATCGTCGATCAGCGCGATTTTGTCGGCGCGTTTGGCGTTGGCAGCCAGCAGGTGCTGGGCGAAATTAAAGTTGCTCTCGGGCGGCTGAACGTGGGGCATGGGTGTCTCCGGGGATCTGTTTTGTTTCTATTGTGCGGGTACTTGAGGTCGGGGCGTACAGGGTTTACAGCGGCAAGGTCACCCCTTGCGCAGCCAGCAGATCCAGCGCCTGGCTGCTGCCCTGGATGGCGGCGCGGCGGTGGTAGAAGTTCAGGGCGCGCAGGCCGCCCAATTCTTCGCCGCCACCGGCGCGGCCCGGGCCACCGTGCAGGCTCATCGGCATGACGTTGCCGTGGCCCGAGTGCAGGGCTGCGACATCGGGCGAAATCGCATGCACCCGGCCATGCCAGGCCGCCAGCTGCAGGCTGACCTGGGCGGTGAAGGCGGGGTCTTCGCTGTACACCGAACACACCAGCGAGCCTTCGCCACGGCGGATCATGGCCAGGGCCTGCTCGGTGCTGTCATAGGGCATGAGGGTGGCCACAGGGCCGAACACTTCCACGCTGTGCAGCACCTGGGCTTGTTCGGGCTGGCGATGGCCCAGCAGCACAGGGGCCACGCAGGCCGAGGTGTCGGCAGCATCCACCAGTGCAGCGGTGTTGCCGTCAAAGAGTACATCGGCTTCGGTCTTGAGCTGGGCCAGGCCCGCCAGCACAGCGGCTTTTTGCTCGCTGCTGACCAGTGCGCCCATGCGCACCGATTCATTTCGGGGGTTGCCCACACTGGTTTTGCACAGCTTGGCGGCAATGGCTGCAGCGGCGGCGTCGTACACGGCGCGTGGCACAAAAATACGGCGAATGGCGGTGCACTTTTGGCCGGATTTTTGTGTCATCTCTCGCACCACCTCGGTCACCAGCAGGTTGAAAGCCTCGCTGCCTTCGGTGGCGTGCGGGGCCAGCAGGGCGGAGTTGATGCTGTCGGCTTCGATGTTGCAGCGCACCGAGCGCTCGCTGACTGCCGGATGGCTGCGGATGATGCGCCCGGTTTCGGCCGAGCCTGTGAAGGACACCACATCGAAGGGCTGCAGCTGGTCCATCAGCCCCGCAGACGAGCCGCAGATGACCGACAGGGCACCTGCTGGCACCACGCCGGCATCCACCACGTCCTTGACCATGCGCTGCGTCAGCCAGGCGGTGGCGGTGGCGGGTTTGACAATGACCGGAACCCCCGCCAACAAGGCTGGAGCCGCTTTTTCCCACAAGCCCCAGCTGGGGAAGTTGAAAGCGTTGATGAACAGGGCCACACCTTCGGTGGGGACCTGGATATGTTGCGTTTGGTAAGCCGGGTCCTTGGCCATGCGGATGCGTTGGCCATCGAGCAGGCATTTGGCTTCGCCCAGTGCAGCACCTTGCTTGGCGAAATAACCCAGGGTGTAGATGCCGCCGTCAATGTCCACACCCGAGTCGCGGGTGGTAGTGCCGGAGTTGGCGGTGGAGATGGCGTAGTACTCGTCGCGATGGGCCTGCAGCACTTCCACGATCTTGCCCAGCATGGCGGCGCGCTGGGCATAGGTCATGGCGCGCAGGGCCTGGCCGCCTTGCTCACGGGCAAAGGCAAAACCTTCGGCCAGATCCACACCTGCGATCGAAACGCGCACCAGCTCTGTGCCCAACACCGGGTCGAACAAAGGGATGCCTGCGCCTGTACCGGTTTGCCAGCGGCCAGCGAAGAAATTGGGGAGCAGTTCAGTAGTCATGAAATAAAAGACTGTTCAAGTCGGTGCGTTGAAGGTATAAATGCACTATCGTGCCTGCTGCGCAGTATGCAGTAAAGTGCATGTTATGGCCAGCATAAAAACACAGGGAATACCCTAGTTCATGACAACAACCACTGAATTTTTGAATCCGACCCAGACCCCGGACGAGCAAGGCAGACACCCGTTCCTGGAGTCCCTGGGGGAACGTGTGCGCACCTTGCGCTCACGCAAGGGCATGACCCGCAAAGCTGTGGCCATTGCCGCCGATGTGTCCGAACGCCACTTGGCCAATCTGGAATACGGCATGGGCAATGTGTCGGTGCTGGTGCTGTTGCAGGTGGCGCAGGCGCTGCAATGTTCTCTGGCTGAACTGCTGGGCGATATCTCTACCTCTTCTCCTGAATGGCTGCTTATTCGTGAACTGCTGTCCAAGCGCAGCGAAGCCGATTTGCGCCGTGCGCGTGTGCAGTTGACGGACTTGTTTGGTGAAGGGGGATCGCAGCAAGACCGCGCCAACCGCGTGGCCCTGATAGGCCTGCGTGGTGCTGGCAAAACCACGCTGGGACAACGCCTGGCGGACGATCTGGGTTTTCCTTTTATTGAGCTTAGTCGCGAGATCGAGCAGTTTGCGGGTTGCCAGATCAGCGAGATTCATAACCTCTACGGGGCCAACGCTTACCGTCGCTACGAGCGTCGTGCGCTGGAAGAGGCGATACAAATCTATCCCGAAGTGGTGATCGCCACGCCAGGGGGGCTGGTGTCCGATTCGAGCAATTTCAACTTGCTGCTCTCGCACTGCACCACGGTGTGGTTGCAAGCCGATGCGCAAGACCACATGTCACGCGTGGCGGCCCAAGGTGACTTGCGCCCCATGGCGGCCAGCCGTGAAGCGATGGAAGACCTCAAGCGCATTCTCGATGGTCGGTCGGCCTTTTATTCCAAGGCTGACTTGACCATCAACACAAGCCTGGGGGATGTGCAGGCGGCGTTCGCTCAACTGCGCAAAGAAGTCCGAGAGCACCTGCATCTCAAAACCTAGGGAAATCCCTATAAAAAGAAATAAAATGCATATTGCCGACATCTGAAACATGCAATAAACTTCACCTCAACGTGCAGCCCAATGCATTTTCTGAACCCAACCGGAGGCAACAGCCATGACAAGCACCAACCCGCAGGTCAATTACCAGACCTCACCCGCGCAGTACAAACACATTCAGTTGACCGTGGATGGTGATACCGCCACGCTCGGCCTGAACTTCAATGAAGACGCCGGCATCCGTCCGGGCTACAAACTCAAACTCAACAGCTACGACCTGGGCGTGGACATTGAGCTGCACGACGCGCTGCAGCGCATCCGTTTCGAGCACCCGCAAGTGCGCACCGTGGTGGTGACCAGCCTGCGTGACCGTGTGTTCTGCTCGGGCGCCAATATTTTCATGCTCGGTGTTTCCAGCCACGCCTGGAAAGTGAACTTCTGCAAGTTCACCAACGAAACCCGCAATGGTATTGAAGACTCCAGCCGCCACAACGGCCTGAAGTTCATCGCTGCTGTCAACGGCGCTTGCGCGGGTGGCGGCTACGAACTGGCCCTGGCTTGCGATGAAATCGTGTTGGTGGACGACCGCTCCAGCGCCGTGTCCCTGCCCGAAGTGCCTCTGTTGGGTGTGCTGCCCGGTACCGGTGGCCTGACCCGTGTGACCGACAAGCGCCATGTGCGCCACGACTTGGCCGACATCTTCTGCACCAGTGTGGAAGGCGTGCGCGGTCAAAAAGCCGTGGACTGGCGCCTGGTTGACGCGATCGCCAAACCCGCCGTGTTCCAGCAAGCCGTCAAGGACCGTGCACAAAAACTGTCTGCCAACAGCAACCGTCCGGCCTCAGCCAAAGGCGTGGCACTGACACCCCTGAGCCGCACCATCGAAGCCGATCGGGTGAGCTACACCTATGTCACCGTGGAGATGGACCGCGTCAAGCGCACGGCCACCTTTACCGTCAAGGCGCCCACCGCTGCCGTGGCCGCTGATATCGCGGGTATCGAAGCCGCAGGTGCCAACTGGTGGCCTCTGCAAATGACGCGTGAACTGGATGACGCCATCCTGCACATGCGCACCAATGAACTGGAACTGGGCACCTGGCTGCTCAAGACCCAGGGCCATGGCCCCGATTCCAGCGCTGCCGTGCTCGCCGCAGACGCCGCCGTGCTGAACAACCAGGACCACTGGTTTGCTCGCGAAACCCTGGGCTACATGCGTCGTACGTTTGCTCGCATGGACGTCTCTTCGCGCACACTGTTTGCCCTGATTGAACCCGGTTCCTGCTTTGCAGGGTCGCTGGTCGAGCTGGCCTTCTGCGCTGACCGTGCCTACATGCTGGTGCTGCCCGATGAGCCCGAAAAGCAACCCGCACTGACACTGGGTGAAATGAACTTCGGCTACCTCCCCATGGTCAACGACCAGTCGCGCTTGCAGCGCCGCTTCTATGAAGAAGCGGCGCCTATGGAAGCCGCCCGCGCTGCCGTTGGTCAGGCGCTGGACGGCGACGCTGCCTACAAGCTGGGCCTGGTCACTGCGGCGCCTGATGACATTGACTGGGACGATGAAATCCGTCTGGCCCTCGAAGAGCGCGCCGCCATGTCGCCTGATGCCCTGACCGGTCTGGAGGCCAACCTGCGCTTTGCGCAAAAAGAGAACATGCTCACCCGCATCTTCGGTCGACTGACCGCCTGGCAGAACTGGATCTTCCAGCGCCCCAACGCCGTGGGCGAAAAGGGTGCCCTCAAGGTCTACGGC
>NZ_JAYPVP010000009.1:0-13423 GCF_038134685.1 Limnohabitans sp.
TTCGAAAAATGGGACAAACCCATCCTGACCGACTCGGGCGGTTTCCAGGTCTGGTCTCTGGGCGAAATGCGCAAGATCACTGAAGAGGGTGTCCACTTTGCCAGCCCCGTCAACGGCGACAAACTGTTCATGTCGCCCGAGGTGAGCATGCAGATTCAGACGATTCTGAATTCGGACATCGTGATGCAGCTCGACGAGTGCACCCCTTACGAAACCAAGGGACACATCACCACCGAGGCCGAGGCGCGCAAGAGCATGGAGATGAGTCGCCGCTGGGCACTGCGCAGCAAGAATGAGTTTGAGCGCCTGGGCAACCCCAATGGACTGTTCGGCATTGTGCAAGGCGGCATGTTCGAGCACCTGCGCCAGGAATCGCTGGACGCGCTGGTGGAGATGGACTTTCCGGGCTACGCCGTGGGCGGCGTGAGTGTGGGCGAGCCCAAAGACCAGATGCTGCAAATCATGGCGCACACGCCGCACCGCCTGCCCGCCCACAAGCCGCGCTACCTGATGGGCGTGGGCACGCCCGAAGACCTGGTGCAAGGCGTGGCCGATGGCGTGGACATGTTTGACTGCGTCATGCCCACCCGCAACGCGCGCAACGGCACCGTGTTCACACGCTATGGTGACCTGAAACTTCGCAACGCCCGCCACAAAACCGACTCGCAGCCGCTGGACCCCAGCTGTACCTGCCATGCGTGTGCGGGCACTTCGGGCGTGTCTTGGGACCAGGGTGGGCGCGATGGCTTTTCACGCGCGTACCTGCACCACCTGGATCGTTGCGGCGAAATGCTCGGCCCGATGCTGACCACCATCCACAACCTGCACTATTACCTGAACCTGATGCGCGAGGTCCGCGAGTCGCTGGATGCGGGCACGTTTGCCCAGTTCCGCGCACAGTTCAAGAGCGACCGCGCACGCGGCGTTTAACGGCCGATCGTTTTACTTGGCCGCCTTCCTGGCGGCAGGCTTTTTGGCAGCGGCTTTTTTAGCCGCTGTTTTTTTGGTGGCTGCCTTGCGCGCAGGCTTGCTTGCCGCTGGTGACGGCTCTGCCGCAGCGGGCTCAGCGTTGGTATTGGCCTTCATGGCCTCGGCAGCCACATCTTTCATGGCGCTGGCCGCAATGTTCTGGAACTGCTGCGACAGCGAACCCCACCAGGCCATCGGGTCGACCATGGGTTTGTCATCCGCCTTGGCTTTGGTTTTGCGCGGTGGTTTTGCCTTGGGTTCTTCGGGTGCCGTTTCCTCGACCGCAGGTTCTGGCACGGGCTCTTGCACGGCACTGGCCTGGGCTGGCGCCGCCTCAGCCGCAGCAGGCTCAGGTTTGACCGCGAAAGCCTTGGCCAGGTCGGCCATGTTGACGTTCATGCCCTGCAAGGTGGCGAGCGTCATCTTCTGCACTTCCATCGCCTGAATCGTAGCCTTGAGCGTGGTCACGTTCTGCTCCAGCCAGAACTGGACTGCCTTGAGGTCAGTGATGCGTTTGTCCAACTCTTCCACACTCAGCGTCGGCGCCACCCACGAAGGCGCACCCCCCTGCTGGGCCTTGCCCGCTGATTGGGCCAGGTTTTGCAGAAAGTCGAAACCGGGGATGAACTTGCCAAAGCCAAAAGCCGATGCGTCACTCATGGTGTGCTCCTGATTGCTGTCGCCCACCATTAAACCAAACCGTTCTTGGCAGGAAACTGACAGTGCAGTCAGTGTTTGTGCTGCTTGCGCTCCGCAGCGCCATGCCCATGGCCATGGCCATGGCCATGGGCAGCATCGCCATCAACACGCAGCATGCCCTCGAAGGAAGCGAACCTCTTGAGCACATCTGCTGACAAACGCGCTTCTTGCGCTGCCACTTTAGCCGCCAGGCGTTTGGCAACCTCGGGGCTCATGCCTGTTTGCACAAGCGTATCGACTTGCTTGAGCCCGTCACCAGCACACACCGTGATAACCCATTGACCATGACGTTTTTGCAACAAGGCCCGGCCACCGCGTTTGTCCTGCAGCCAGCCTGCCACGGCAAACTCACCCTCCACCGAAACAGGCGCCACTTTGAGGGGCGCCTCCGGTTTGTCAAAAAGCTTCTTCATGGCGTGCTCAATGGCGTGGCTGTCGTTCGCTTGCGCGTGCGCAGCATGCCCATTTGTAGGCGATGCTTGAGCCACGGGGGCGGCCAAGACGGCGCTTATCAGGAGGGAGGCGAAAGAGAGGCGTTTTTTTATTTTTATAACTTGGTGAGTTATTGGAATTTCTTGGCAGCCTGCCGGGCCAGCGCAAATGAGGTTTCACGCATACCCGCGAACATATCGGTCAGAAAATCCCGAACGACACGTGGTGCTTTCTCGGGCGAACCAGCGTTGTAGGGTGGCTGAGGGTCGTATTCGAGGTAGAGCTGAATGGCTTTGGCATAGTCGGGGCTGCGCAGTTTGGCAGCCAGCGTCAGGCCAAAGTCGATGCCTGCGGTGACGCCGCCACCGGTGATGCGATTGCGGTCCACCACAATGCGTTTCTTGCTGGGAATAGCGCCCAATTCCTTGAGCACATCACGGGTGTCCCAATACGAGGTGGCTCGGTAACCGCGCAGCAAACCCGCCGCCCCCAAAATCAGGGAGCCCGTACAGACGCTGGTAACGTAACGGGCTTTGGCCCCTCTGTCACGCAAAAAGGCCAACACCTCCTCGTCGGCCATCATGCTGAAAGTGCCCGGCACACCGCCTGGAACAAACAGCACATCCAGCGTTTGCGGGCAGTTTTCAAATGTGGTGGTGGGCTGAACGGGAATCAGGGCCTGGGGCCCAGGAGATTCATTGCCCACAGGCTCGAGGTTCTTCCAGATCAAGTGGATTTCCTTGTTCATGAAAGACTCGAATACCGTCAGCGGCCCCACCAGGTCTTGCAGAAACATGCCTGGATACACCAGCAGACCAAAGGTGACCTTGGGTCCACCCATCAAATGCGCATATCGGGCCAGTACTTGCTGGTGATGAGCATCTGCGGTTTCCTTGGTGGCCTCTGGCTTGGCCTCAGCCGCATGAGCCTGTGCTTGTTGGAGGACTGTTGCAGCCGATCCCCAACTGGCCACCCAGCGGGCAAATTCTCTTCGTTTCATGGTATTCAGATGCCCGCATGCGGGCATCTCCTTTCAAAGTATCAGAACTTGGCCGTTACCCCAAGCACCAGTGCACGAGGCAGACCTGGAAGCACTTGACCGCCGCCAAAGTAGGCTGCTGGGGCGTAGTACTGCTTGTTAAGCAGGTTGCTGATGCTGGCGCTGTAGCGCAGATTGCCTTGACGATAACTGGCTTGTGCATCCCACAGTGACACGGCAGGCGTGACGAAGGAGTTGCTGTTGTCACCAGCCAGGTCGGAGCGGTGCCTCACTCCCAGGCCCAGGCCCAATCCTGCCCAATCACCCTTACGCACGTCGTAGCGAGCCGCCAGTCGCAGGGTTCTTTCAGGCACATTGAACAAGCGTTTGCCCACCAAAGCTGCATTGGTGTCTTCCTTGATCTCTGCGGTTTGCTGTGTATATGCCGCAATCCAGGTCAAAGAGGAGGTGGCTTGCCAGCGCACATCCAGGTCAAAGCCTTTCGCCTGTTGCAAACCGGTTTGCACCGAATAGCCCGGGTTGGCAGAGTCGGCCACTGCTGCATTTTTGCGCTGAATATCAAACAGTGCAGCTGTGGCGCTCAGACCGTTCCAGCCCTTGATGCGCAGGCCCAGCTCTTTTTGCTCGGCCTCTTCCATTTTGGGCGCAACGGTGAACAAGGAGCCAAAGGGTACGCGAGCCATTTGGCTGTAGCCAGCAAAGATCGACGTCACATCGTTGGCGTCCCAGACGGCCCCCAGGCGCGGCGTGATCTTGCTGTTGGTGCTCTTGTTGTTGATGAACCAGTCCGGATACAAGTCTTTCGCCTCGGTGCGGGTATGATGCAGGCTGCCGTGCAAACTCAAGTTACCTATTTTGATCTGGTCTTGCACATAGGCCACGGTCGATGTGCTGCTGTTTTGTTGCTGGTTGGCCGCTGCAGGCACGACAGGCTCAGACCAGGCGGGTCTGGCCGAAGTGGTCAGGTTGGTAGGTTGCGTACCATCGAGTGGGGAGAAGCCCCAGGGCGAGAGTGCTGGATTGGACCAGGCCATGAATCCGTCGTCGCGCGTCTTGTCCTGATCCAGACCCAAACTGAGTTGATGCCTGGCCATGCCTGTCTGAATGGTTGTGGCCAGGCTCACTTGCAAGGAGTCCGATTTCAAGCGTTCCCAAAGTCGCACACCGTACAAATTCATGGTGGTTCCCACAACACTGCCATAGGGGTAAGGAAACACGCCGCGCTCGTCCAGCTCGACCTTGTTTTGTGCTGCCAGGACCTTGAGCGACCAATCGTCGCTCAACACCTGCGTCCATTGAATGTTCAGACCTTGCGATTTGTGTGTGGTGTCGGGCAAACCTGTGGCAGTGACCAGGGTGTTGCGTGGCAAGTTGGCTGTTGGCTCATTGGCTGTGGCGCTGGCGCGGGGCAGGCCTGAGTAGTCGAGCGTGGTGTTGTCGAGCATGTGCGCCTTGACCACGACTTTGGTCTTGGCATCCGGGACCCAGGACAGGCTAGGGTTGATTGCCGTCTTGCGGAAAAAAACACTTTGCGTTTCGCTGTCTGATCGGTCGCTTTCGCCGTTGATACGGAAAGCCCAGACCTCGTTGAGGGGCTGGTTCAAATCGAAATGGACATTGCGCCGGCCGTAGTTACCCACCTTGACGCCCATCTCACGCGTAGCCTTGGCTTCAGGATCTTTGGTCGTCACAGCAATCGTGCCGCCCACAGTGGAATAGTTGCCAGTGGCCTGACCGCTGCCATACAAGCCGCCTGCTGGGCCTTTGATCACATCCATTTGCTGGACACCAACCAGACTCTCCTGGTTTTGGAACCAGCCTGGCACCGAGACACCATCAACCACCATGGCTGCGTTGAACCCCCGAATTTTGAAGCCCACGATATTGCTGTCGCGTGAGTCGATTTCGTTGACGTTGCTCACATTGCGCAAGGCGTCTGAAACGGTCTTGCTGCCCTGGTCTTCAATGACAGAGCGCGGCAAGCTGACGATGGATTGGGGGACCTCTTCCACGGGCACAGAAGACCGTGTGGCAGTTAGCGTGGGGGCCGCTTGATAGCGATCCCTGTCAGCGGTGATCTCGATGGTGTGGGTTTGGGCTTGCGCCCAGGCTGCGCAGCAGGCCAAAACAGCCAGGGCGACGGGTGAGCGACGAGAGATATGAAAGTTCATGGGAAGTCATTTGTTTGAATAGATGCAGATCGCCCTGCAGCGTGAGCTGCAGGACAAAGACAACGCGCTCAGTTGACAGGGTCAGCCTGGCGATGTTTCAAACAAATGAAGGAGGCCCCCTTGAGGGCAAGGGCGGTGCCGTGCGCGAAGCCAGCACAGCTGCAGGCACACGCTGTGCTAGGTAAGCACATGCGTCCTGCACGTGCACCCGCACGCCAGCTGCACTGGGTGGCAACGCCGGAGTGGCATGCGCACACAAAGGGCGGTCCATGGCGGTGCGCACCTTGGCATCACTGCCATCGTCACTGACCACCACCTTCATGCCGCCCATGCCAGAGCACACCACGTCCATGGTTTTGGGCTGCAAGGTAGCTGCCAGCACCGAAACACCCACAAACAGCACATACCAAACCAGCACAAGGCGGGCCATGCGGCGTGACAGACAAAAACAACTCATGACCATCTGAACGGAATTAGGTGCCGTAGCGGTGAACTCACCAGCTCAATGTGAGCGTGTTGGGCTTGTACAGGTAGATACTGCCCGTGGCGGGCGTGCTCAGCGTGATGCCTGGCAACAGATCATCTTTGGAAACACTGTTCTCATGCATGAACATTGGGGCCACCAGAATGACCGCTCCGTTGTCCAGCAGGTTTTCAATCAGCTCCTGTTGTTTGCCATATTGCTTGCTGTATGCACGTGAGACCAATCGGGTTGCCTCACTGTTAATGAAGACTGTTACAGGGTGTCCTTGTTCCAGTTGACGAGTGCCAAAGGTCAACGCCATGCTGGCACGATGCCCATCGCTGGCCAAATTGATAAAAAGTGGCGCCTTGTTTTGTGCCCAAACCGACCCCATGAGGGCAATGCTTAAAAACACGCAAGCGAAAAATTTTTTGTTCATTGGATTAGCAATGGTTATCAGCGTTTAGCTGTGGGTTGAGAGGACCACGGGTCAGCGTGGCGCGGGTTTTGAATAAAGGTTTTGTCGGTCAGGCTGTTCAAAAAAGCCACCAGATCGGCAACCTCCTGATCACTGACTTCGAAGCCCGCAATCAGCGAGCTGCGCATGGGGCTGGGGCCGTTAGGGCCCAGGCCTGCGCGCCCGGCTTGGGCATAGTGTTCGCGGATCACGGCTTCGAGGGTGGGGATCGAGCCGTCGTGCATGTAGGGCGCAGTCAGGGCGATGTTGCGCAGCGTGGGGGTGCGGAACTTGCCTTCGTCGTCCGGGTCACCAGTGAACTCTGCAATCCCGGGGTTGTTGGCGGGGTAGGCGCCGCGCCCGTCCCGGTTGTACAGGCCGGTGTTGTGAAAGCCCTTTTCGGCCAGCGGCAGTTTGCTGTGCTGGATGTTGTCGGTGAAATTGAAGCCACCATGGCAGTGGTAACACTCCATCTTTTCGCCAAAAAACAGCGCTTCGCCGCGCAGGGCTGAAGGCGACAGGGCCTGCGTTTGCCCACCGTATTTGTAGCGGTCGTAAGGGCTGTCAAAAGACAACAGGCTGCGCTGGAAGCTGGCAATCGCTTTGGTCAGCGTGCTCAGCGAATACAGGGCGTCTTTGCCTCGGCTTGCCTCGTCCGGAAACGCCTGGGCAAACAAACGCTGGTACACCGGGTCGGCTTGCAAGCGGGCAAACAGCACTTGCTCTTTGCCCGCCATGCCCATTTCGACCGGGTGCTCGCCAAAGATCGGCACCAGAGCCTGTACCTCCAACGCCGTCAGGTTGGGGTTGGCCCAGGTCAACACCGGCAAATAAGCCAGGTTGACCAGAGACATGGCGCTGCGCGTGCCCTTTTGCCCGGTGATGCCCTCGGCCACCGACAGCCCATCGGTAAACGCTTTGTCTTGCTGGTGGCAAGTGGCGCATGACATGCTGTTGTCGGCCGACAGGCGCTTGTCGTAGAACAAGTGCCTGCCCAGTTCGACTTTTTCCGTCGTCATGGGGTTGTCGGCAGGGACTGTGGGACGCGGCACCCAGCCGGGCAAAGCCCAAACGAAAAGCCCCATTGAATTGCCACCCAGCAAGCAGCAAGCCAAGGTGGCACAGGCCAGGACAACAGCGGTACGGCGCATCTTCAACGCCAATCAGCGAGCGCTGATCAGTGTCTGGGGTTGGGCCGCAGCGACGCCTTCATAGCTCAGACCCAGTGCATGCATGACTGGCGGGCAATCAGCGTCTTTCAAGAAACTCATGCAACCCGGCGATGTGCCTTTGGCATTCACGTCCACATTGGCGCGAGCGAGCACTTTGCCCATGTCCACGACCACTGTGCCTTTTGAAGCGTCGAATGCATCCAGACGAACGGTGACACGGTTGGGGTTCTGGCAGGCTTGTGGCGCGGTGGTTTTACTGGCGCTGGCACACACGGTACTGCCCAAATGCACCGAGTAACGCGTTAAAGGACCCATGGCCGTGGCTGCGGCAGGCTTGGACTCGCTGATGCCACTGCTGCTGGTGTCAAACTTGATGAACTTGTACCCACCTTGCCAATTCCAGAACATGGCTGTCGAGTTCAGCGGCGAGGGGGCCACGGTCGGGTCTTGGTGGTTCAAGGCGAAAGGCACGCCCACCGTCAGCTCCACACCGGTGTAATCGCCCGCCGGCACGGTGCCGCGCACGCTGGTGTTGGTCGGGGCGGTGCCGTTGCGGCAGGGGCCGGCGCCGTTTTCAAAGTCCAGCAGAGCCACGTTTTGGTACTGCCAGATGCCGTCTTGCGTCAGTTGCACTGGAACGGTGCTGCCATCTTTGCGCACCAGCTTCACCTCGCTCACATACAGGCGAAAGTCGCTGGGCGTGATGGTGCTTTTGGTAGTACCTACATTGCCGTAGCTCTGGCCACAGGCAAAAGGCTGGCCATTGATTTCACCCGCAAATTGGAGGTTGATGTTTTTGGGCGCGTTGGCTTGGGGCAGCGCCGTGCATGCGGCCAGGCTGGCACAGGCCAGGGCGAAGGAAAGAATCAGTTTCATCACAGTCTCCAAAGTAAAAATCAATGTTGATGCGCGGCGGCGCCGCGCGGTTGCTGCACCCAGATCTGCACGGTGCGTTCACCGGCTTTTTCAAAGCGAAGGGTCAGGTCAAAGCGGTCGCCGTCCTTGAGCGGGGCTTTGAGGCCTTCGAGCATCAGGTGGTAGCCGTTGGTTTGGGCGTGGCCCATTTTTGTTTCGCTGCGTGCGGGCAGCTCAATGGCTGGGACTTCGCGCATGCGCATGACGTTGCCATCCATGTTCATGGTGTGCAGGCCCACACGCGCCGCTACAGGTGAGCTCGCACTTAACAATCGGTCTGGCGTTTTGCCGGTATTGCGCAAGCTGCGGAAATACACCGCGCCTGTGTTCGCTTGGCTGGGCGTGGCGTAGGGGTGCACCATGA
This sequence comes from Limnohabitans sp., assembly GCF_038134685.1. GTDB lineage: Bacteria > Pseudomonadota > Gammaproteobacteria > Burkholderiales > Burkholderiaceae_C > Limnohabitans_A. The sequence continues at coordinate 8,643 of NZ_JAYPVP010000009.1, forward strand.
CGATGTCACCCACGCTGGCCTGGTGGGCCTGCACAGTGGCAGTCGCCACCATCCACATGAACAGCCCGCCCAGCACAAAACCCACGCCAAAACGTGTACTTTGCAAAGCGAGCCACACCCGAGGCAGCAGGTTTTGAAGCGCGCGCATCATGCTGCCAACGCCAAAGGAACACCTGCGCGCCGAACCCATTGGGTTTGCTTGCGGCTCGTAGCAGCACCCGCCAGCTTGATGGACGCCTTGGGTTTGCGCGGCATCAGGTGGTTGAGTTCGCGGCATACGGTTTCAAAGGCCGAGTCCACAATTTGCGCCATCTCGCGCAGGGTGGGCAATTCGTCGCGCTGCACCACGCGCACGCGGCCTTGCTGGTCTTTGCCCAACACGGTCAACAAGTACGCCAGGCGTTGCTGGATGGGGCCGCTGCGCAGGCGCACCATGTCCAGGGTTTGGCGTTGTTGCTGCAAAAAGCCTTTGGCCATGGTGGCGTAGTGGCTGAGCTCGCCTGTGATTTCCAGGGGCTCCACCTTCGCCGCCACCAACGCGGTGGCTGTGTAGGCTTGCGGCTGGGTACACAGGGCTTCGACACCAATCAGATCGCCGGGCAAGGCAAGCTGAACGAGCATGGTGCCGTCCTGACCCGGGCGCTCCAGGCGCAGCACGCCAGTGCTGACACGCCAGACAGCGCCGTGCTGTCCAGCCTCAACAAGGGTTTGGCCGCTTTCAAGGGTCCGCAGCGGCTGTGCGGCATTGTGGGTTTTCATTGTTCACTCCTGACAGGTCATGCGCTTGCAGCACGCAAGCGCAAAAACGCGAGGGCAAGCGCCCGCGCGGCGAAAACAGGTCAGGACAGCGCCGGAGGCGCACGCGACTGCACTGCCCACGGGCGTGCAGCACTGAAAACAATGGAATTGAGGGAGAAATAAACCGGCGGGCCTTGTGGCAAGCCCTGCCAGACAAACGGCTCGGGCGGCGGCGCCAGGCGGTCGGCCATCAAGATGCACAAGGGGCAGTGATCCACGACCACATGGTCAGGGGTGCTTTGATCCTGGCCCTGCACCGCCACTTTTTGCATGCCTTGTGTGGTGCACACCTCCATCCACGTGAACGCAGTCGCGCCCAAGCTGGCGGCGCGGGCGCGCGAGACCGTGGGGGCCAAAGCCCCCAACAGCATCACAGCCAGCAACCACCAGCCTAGCTGGCGACGCAGACGCGAGGTGAGCACCATGTCAGGCGAACAAACTCAGCAGATCAGTGCTTGTGCTCGCCGTGGTTGTGGCCACCCATGGGTTTGTCTTTGCCCATGGCGGGCTTGGCCATGACGCGGGCGGGCGCTTTGACTTCGATGTTCTGGCGCTTGCCGTCCTTGCCCTCGACCACCAGGGTCACAGGCACCATGTCGCCGTCTTTGACCTGGGCTTTGAGGTCCATCAGCATGACGTGGTAACCACCGGGCTTGAGCTCGACAGCCTTGCCAGCCGGCAGGGCCAGGAAGGGAACAGGACGCATTTTCATGACCCCGTTGTCCATGGCCATTTCGTGCACTTCAGTCACGCCGGCCACAGGCGATTGAGCTGACACCAACTTGGCGTCTTGCGCGGATTGCAGTTGCATGAAGGCACCAGTGGCTTTTTGTTGTGCCACGGTGGCGCGGACCCAGGCGTCCTTGACGCTCACTTGGGCGTGAGCCAAGCTAGCCACCAAAGACAAAGACAGAACGGAAAGCGCTTTTTTCATGGAGGAACTCCTGGTTAAAAAAACATGGATTGAGGATCAGACCTCGGGATAGATAAACCTGATACGTACGCGCGCGTTACTGCAAGAGCAATAACACCCGTACCGAAAAGGGAAAAATCAGCCGCGCGGAGGTGCGCGGGCTTGCCAGGGTTGGCCAATCAGGCTTTGCAGCCTGGCCGACTCCAGCGGATGCAGGGCGTAAGAAAGCCCTGTTTGAGCGGCGGGCAAGGTCAGCGCCGCAGCAGGCGGCGCGGACAGGGGCAAACACAAGGGGCAGTGCATGCCGGTGGTCTGGTCAGACGGCGTGCCGTCGTCGGCCACCACGACGATGTGCGTGCCCGCCGCGGCAGAGCACACCACTTCGAGCGAAACGGGCTTGACCAAGGGCGAAGCCACCGCAATACCCACGAACAGCACCATCCACGCCAGAACAAGGCGTGCCAGAAAACGGGCGTTGCGAAGGGTTTGCATGCCGTGATTATGACAGCTGCCGCGTCAGACGTGAACCCAGGCCCACCACAGCCCCTACCGCCCAGAACACCGCCGTTGCACCCACCAGCGCACCCAAAGAGCCAAAAGCCAGCGGCATGATGACGCTGGAGGCGTAAATGGTCATGATGCGCAGGCCCAACGCCTCGCCCTGGCGCTCGCGCGGGGTGACCTGGTGCAGGGTAGTCATGATCATGGGCTGCACCGAGCCCAGCGACATGCCCAACAGCGTGGACAACACGCCCATCATCCAGGCCCCGCTGGAGAAGGGGTAGAGGACAAAGAGCACGCCCGTCATCACCATGGCGATGGCCACCGCCTGCATTTCCCGCACATGGCGTGCCACCCAGGGCATGGTCAGGCGAATGGCGGTGGCCGCCAGGGCAAACGCGCCCAAAATCGTGCCAATGGCCGATGCGCTCAGGCCCAGCTCGTGTCCGAGCAAGGGCACCATGAAGGCGTGCACATCCCAGCACGAGGACAGCATCCAGTTGATCAGCAACAGCCGGCGCAGCGGTGCATTGCGCAACAGCTCGAACGAAGAGCCCTTGGGCGTACCGGAAGCCCCTTCACCTTCGTGCTGCGCACGCCGGTCCTGGAGGCGATACACCGCCCAGGCCGACACTGGCGGCACCAAAGACAGCAGCATGAAGGCCGGGCCAAAGTCCACGGCGTCAATGAGCAGCCCGGTAAAAAACGGGCCTGCAAAGTTAGCCAGCGTGGGCGCAATGGCCATCCAGCTGAAAATTTGTCGAATGTCGCCCTGGTCGTGGCTCAGGCGCCCGGCGTGGCGCTGCACCGCAATCATGACCGTGCCCGAGGCTGAGCCACTGAGCACCGCCGTCACGCACAACATCTCAAACACCGGCCACACGCCCGCCGCCAACACACTGAGCGACGATGCCACCACCGCCACAAAAATTGGCAAGCGCGAACCGTGTTTGTCCGTCAAACGCCCCACCGGCAAGGCCAGAAACACCTGCGCAAGGGCAAATAGCGCCAGCAACACGCCCACGCTCATGGCGCTGTAACCGAGCTTGAGCGCCAGCAAAGGCGCGGCCATGCGCACGCCGGACATAGTGGCATGCAGACACAACTGCGCCACAATCAGGCGCAGCACAACCGGGCGGAACTCAAGCCGCATGAATCACAAAGCGGGAAGGCATGCCCGCATTGTCCCAAAAAGCACGCCAGCTGCAGCGCAGGTGTACTAAGCTTGCGTCCTTGATCAGGAGAACCCCATGCTCACCCTCTGCGGCTTCGGCGTCAGCAACTACTACAACAAAGTCAAATTCGCCCTGCTTGAAAAAGGCATCGCGTTTGAAGAGTCCACCACCTATGTGGGCGAGACCGACCCGGCTTGTTCGCCACTTGGGAAAGTGCCTTACCTGCTCACGCCGCAGGGGCCTTTGAGCGAGTCTGCCGTCATCGTCGAATACCTCGAACAATTGCAACCTCAACCCGCCTTGCTGCCCAGCGATGCTTATGCTGCAGCCAAGGTGCGTGAAATCAGCACCTACATTGAACTGCACCTCGAACTTGAAGCGCGCAAGCTCTACCCCCAGGCCTTTTTTGGCGGCAAGGTCTCGCAAGACGTGATCGACCGCACCGCCAAAGCGCTGCGCAAACACATTGCAGCCTTCAGCACCCTGTCCAAGTTTTCACCCTATGTAGCAGGCGACACCTTCACCCTGGCCGACTGCGCCGCGGCGGTGCACCTGCCCGTTATCAGCATGGCCACGCGCCAGATGTATGGCGAAGACTTTTTGCAGGACCTGCCACTCAAGGCGTACTTGGCCACCCTTGCCGAACGGCCAGCCATGCAGCGCGTGAACGCCGATCGCAAAGCTGCCAACCAAGCCTTCATGGAACGACTTGCGCAACGCAAATAAGGTTTCAGCCATGAGCAATCTCACTTTTGATCAGTTCAAAAACACCAAGCTAACCCAGGGTTTTGACGAAGTCTTGCTGCGCGAATGGGCGCCTGGCTTTGCCAACGACCTACACACACACCCTTTCGACACCGAGGCACTGGTGGCTCAGGGCGAGTTCTGGCTCACGGTGGATGGCCACACCACTCATTACCCCACGGGCAGCACTTTTGCCCTCGCACGCGGCGTTTTGCACGCCGAGCGCTATGGCGCCCAAGGCGCGGTGTTTTGGGCAGCGCGAAAGAACTGAGTCAATGCGTACTATATTTGCCTTGTTGCTTTTGGCCGCTTGCACGCTGGCCCAAGCCGCCCAGGTCCAGGTAGCCGTAGCGTCCAACTTTGCGGCGCCCATGGAAAAGATTGCTGCCGCCTTCGAAAAAGATACCGGCCACCAAGCTGTCCTGGTGCTGGGCTCGACCGGCAAACTGGCCACGCAAGTGCGCCATGGCGCGCCGTTTGATGTACTGCTGGCTGCAGATGACAAAACACCGGCCAAGTTGGTGGACGAGGGCTTGGCCGTGGCCGCTTCTCGTTTCACGTACGCAGTAGGACAGTTGGTACTTTGGAGTGCCCAGCCCGGCGGTGTGGACGCGCACAGCGCGGGGTTGTCGGGCCTTCCGGCGGGCCAG
>NZ_JAYPVP010000009.1:13433-88187 GCF_038134685.1 Limnohabitans sp.
GCTCTGTGGAGCCAGAAGCCAGGCGTGGTCGATGTGCAAGGCGCGGTGCTGGCCAGCCCTTTGCCGGGCAAGCTGGCAGTAGCCGACGCGAGGTTGGCGCCTTATGGTGCAGCAGCCTTGCAGGTCATGACGAAGCTGGGCCGCGTCGATGCTCTGCGCCCACACTTTGTGACAGGCGAGAACATTGGCCAGACGTTCCAGTTCGTCAAAACAGGTAATGCCGCACTGGGTTTTGTGGCGCTGTCTCAAGTCATGGTGGATGGCCAGATCAGCTCGGGGTCGGCCTGGGTCATCCCTTCCAAACTGTACGACCCGATTCGCCAGGATGCCGTGTTGCTGAAAACGGGCGAAAACAACCCTGCAGCCACAGCACTTCTGCAATACTTGCGCAGTGACAGTGCCCGTCAGGTGATTCGCGCCTACGGCTATCAGTTCTAAACACGTCTCAAGCTTGTTCAACACCACGTTCCCTGCCGATTTCTGGGCCAGCACTTGGCCTGCACTGTGGCTAACGCTAAGGCTGGCTACTGTGAGCACGCTGGCCCTGCTAGTGCTGGGCACGCCGCTGGCATGGTGGCTGGCGCGCACGGCATCGCGCTGGCGCGAGCCGGTCAATGCACTGGTCACGCTACCCTTGGTGTTGCCGCCTTCCGTACTGGGTTTTTACATGCTGGTGTTGCTGGGGCCGCACGGCCCGCTGGGGCAGCTGACGCAGGCTTTGGGGTGGGGCACGCTGTCGTTCAGTTTTAGTGGCTTGGTGTTGGGCTCCATCGTCTATTCGCTGCCGTTTGCGGTGCAGCCTTTGCAAAGCGCGTTTGCCGCCATGGGCCGCCGCCCCCTGGAGGCGGCCATGACACTAGGGGCCAAACCGCTGGATGCTTTTTTAACAGTGGCTTTGCCGCACGCGCGCCACGCGCTGCTGAGTGCGGGGCTGCTGAGCTTTGCGCACACGCTGGGCGAGTTTGGTGTGGTGCTGATGATTGGCGGCAACATTCCTGGGCAGACGCAGGTGCTGTCCACCCTGATTTACGGCCACGTGGAGGCCATGGACTACGCCCAGGCGCATGTGCTGGCGGGCGGCATGGCGGTGTTTGCGTTTGCGGTGTTGTGGCTGCTCTCGCGTGTGCAGCGGCGCCTGCAGGAGCAACGCTCATGAGTGCCCAGAACATTGACTTGCAGTTTGATCTGCGTTTGCAGCGCTCTGGTTTTACGCTGCAGGCCGCTATGGCGCTGCCCTTGCAGGGCGTGACAGTGTTGTGGGGTGCATCGGGCTCGGGAAAGACGACTTTGTTGCGCTGCCTGGCCGGATTGGAGCATGCGCAAGGCCGAGTGCAACTGGGCCACACGCTTTGGCAGGACGACGCGCAGGACGTGTTTGTGCCCACCTGGCAACGGCGCCTGGGCATGGTGTTTCAGGACCACGCCTTGTTTGACCACCTGGATGTGCGCGGCAACCTGATGTACGGCCTGCGCCGCCTGCCGGCCACCGAACAGGCCACGGCCAAAGCAGCACTGGACGAGGCGGTGCAGGTGCTGGGCATTGGCCATTTGCTGGCGCGAGGCGTACAGGCGCTGTCGGGCGGTGAGCGCCAGCGCGTGGCTATGGCGCGGGCGCTGGCGGTGCGCCCACAGGTGCTGTTGCTAGACGAGCCTCTGGCTGCGCTGGATGCTGCGCGCAAGGCCGAGGTGTTGCCCTGGCTGGAGCAGTTGCGCACGCATTTGCGCGTGCCCATGGTGTACGTCACGCATGCGGCCGACGAAGTCACGCGCCTGGCCGATCACCTGGTGGTGCTGCAGGCCGGGCAGGTGCAGGCCAGCGGGCCGGTGCAGGACGTATTGGCTTCGGTGCAAGTCCCCGTGTCGTTGGGAGACGATGTGGGCGCATTGGTGGATGCCACCGTGGTGCAGCGCGATGCGCAGTGGTCACTGGCGCATGTGCGCATGCAGGACGCCGCCTTGTGCGTGCCCGACCGGGGCTTGGCCGAGGGCACGCGTTTGCGGCTGCGCATCTTGGCGCGCGATGTGAGCATCACGCTCGAGCGCGCTCAAGGCACGAGCATTCAAAACCATGTGCCGTGTGTGGTGCAGGCCATGGTGCCCGACAGCAGCGATCACCAGATGCTGGTGCAGCTTTGCCATGGCGAGGCTTTGCTGGTAGCGCGAGTGACACGCCGCGCAGTAGAGATGCTGCAGCTGCGCGAGGGCATGCACGTGTGGGCGCAAATCAAAGCCGTGAGCATGGTGCACTGAGCACCACTGAAGCCTTAGGCCTGCAGGGCCAAAAACAGTTCGGGTTGGAGTTGCAGCCGCTCGGGTGCGCTAAAGCACAAGAAGCGACGGTTGGTCGCGCGACCAATGGTGCACAAGCCCAGCTGGCGCGCAATGGTCAAGCCCATGTGCGTGATGCCGCTGCGCGAGATGAGCACGGCCACGCCCATTTGCGCCGCCTTGATGACCATTTCGCTGGTCATGCGGCCCGTGGTGTAGAACACATGGCCCTGGGTCGGCGCACCCGTGCTTCCAACCGGACGCAGCGTTTGCGCTTCTTGCAGCCACTGCCAGCCAGCAATGGTGTCAATCGCGTTGTGGCGACCCACGTCTTCCACAAACGTCAGCAAACGGTCTTGCTGAAACAGCCCACAGCCGTGTACTGACCCGGCCTGCTTGTAGACACTGTCCATCAAACGGATCTGGTTGACGATGCTGTAGAGCTCGCTTTGCGTAATGCAAGTGGAGGGCAGCTGCAGCGCATCGGTCTGCTCCATCAGCTCGGCAAACATGCTGCCCTGGCCGCAGCCGGTGGTGACCACACGGCGCGCTGTGCGCTCCTGCCAGCGGGCAATTCCACCCCGGGTGTGTACAGCGGCGGCACCCACTTCCCAATCAACCGTCACGCTGGCCACATCATCCACGCCGTCCACCAGACGCTGGTTGCGCAAGTAGCCCAGCACCAGTTGCTCCGGGCGTGCGCCCAGCGTCATGAGAGTGACGAGTTCCTGCTTGTCCACATACACCGTCAGCGCACGTTCTGCAGGAATGTTCAGACTCTGGATTTCGCCGTGCTCATTGACCACCGTGATGGCTTCGGTCAATGGCGCTTGCGCATTGGTGAGGATGGGCAGGGCCATAGCGCTTACTCCTGCAAAGCCATGAGGCCCTGGGTGCCGTATCCAGGCACACGGGCGGGCGTGCCACCAGCACTCACGGCCACAGCGCAGTACTTGAACTCCGGAATTTTCCCGAAGGGATCGAGCGCCGGGTTGGTCATGAGGTTGGCTGCAGCTTCGTAGTAGGCAAACGGAATGAACACAGCGCCACGCGGCGTGCCGTCATCGCGGCGCACATGCAGGCTGACCTGACCACGGCGCGAGCGCACGGTCAGCACATCGCCGGGTTGCAGACCCAGGGTCTGCATGTCTTGCCCGTTCATGCTGGCGGTGGCCATGGGCTCGATGGCGTCGAGCACACGGGCGCGGCGAGTCATGGAGCCGGTGTGCCAGTGTTCGAGCTGACGGCCAGTGATGAGCACAAAGGGATAGTCGGCATCGGGCCGCTCGTTGGCGGGAATGATGTCGGCAGGCACCAGGTGCGCACGCCCATCGTTGGTGGGGAAGCGCCCGATGAACACAGTGGGGTGACCCGGTGCATCTTCGCTCAGGCAAGGGTAGGTGACGCTGGACTCGCGTTGCAGACGCTCCCAGCTGATGCCACCAATGGCGGCATGCATGGCTTTGCGCATTTCTTCATACACCTCTGCCACACCAAATTCAGGACCGCTGTAGTTCCAGCTCAGCCCCATACCGCGTGCCATTTCCTGCAGGATCCACAGGTCAGCTCGGGCCTGACCGGGTGGCTGCACGACTTGCTGGCCCAGCTGTACCATACGGTCAGTGTTGCTGACAGTGCCGGTTTTTTCGGGCCAGGCGGTGGCGGGCAGCACCACGTCGGCCAGCCAGGCGGTTTCGGTCATGAAGATGTCTTGCACCACCATGTGCTGCAAACTGGCCATGGCATGGCGGGCATGGTTCAGGTCAGGGTCGCTCATGGCCGGGTTTTCGCCCATGATGTACATGCCGCGAATCTTGTGCGGGTCGCTGTCATCGGCCAGGGCTTTGTCCATGATCTCGACCACGGTGTAGCCAGGCTTGTCGTCCAGCTTGGTGCCCCAGAAGTCTTCAAACCAGGCGTGCGCTTTGGGGTCACTGACGCGCTGGTAGTTGGGATACATCATCGGGATCAAGCCCGCATCGCTGGCGCCTTGCACGTTGTTTTGGCCACGCAGCGGGTGCAGGCCGGAGCCAGGCTTGCCAATCTGGCCGGTGATGGTGGACAGCGCAATCAGGCAGCGAACGTTGTCGGTGCCGTGGATGTGCTGGCTCACGCCCATGCCCCACAAAACCATGGAGCCTTTGGAGGTGGCATAGGCCCGCGCGACTTCGCGCAGGGTTTCTGCGGGCACGCCGCAAATCGGCGCCATGGCCTCCGGGCTGTAGCCCTGGATGTTGGCATGCAAGGCTTCGAAGTTGCTGGTGCGCTCGCGCACAAAGGTTTCATCCACCAGGCCTTCTTCGATGACGGTGTAGATCATGGCATTGAGCATGGCCACATCGGTGTCGGGCTTGAACTGCATGATGCGCCAGGCGTGTTTGCCCAGATCGGTCACACGCGGATCGGCCAGCACCACTTTGGCGCCGCGCTGGGCGGCGTTCTTGATCCAGGTCGCGGCCACCGGGTGGTTGGCGGTGGGGTTGGAGCCAATGATGACAATGACTTCGGCATGCTCCACATCGTTGACCTGGTTGCTCACGGCTCCCGAGCCCACGCCTTCGAGCAAGGCGGCCACGCTGGAGGCGTGGCACAGGCGGGTGCAGTGGTCCACGTTGTTGGAGCCAAATCCGGTACGCACCAGTTTCTGGAACAGGTAGGCTTCCTCGTTGCTGCCTTTGGCCGAGCCAAAACCCGCCAGCGATTTGGCACCGTAGGTGTCGCGCAAAGTGACCAGACCGCCCGTGGCCAAGGCCAGGGCCTCTTCCCAGGTGGCTTCGCGGAACACATCTGACCACTGGGCGCTGTCGCGGTTGAGGTGCTCCAGCGCTTCGGGGTCTTTGGGCACACCAGGCTTGCGAATGAGCGGCACCGTCAGGCGTTGCGGGTTATGGATGTAGTCAAAGCCAAAGCGCCCTTTGACACACAGGCGGTTGTGGTTGGCACGGCCATCGCGACCGTCCACGCTGACGATGCGGTTGTCTTTGACGTTGTAGGTCAGCAAGCAACCCACACCACAGAAAGGACACACTGAATCCACCTTGCGATCCACCTGCTGCGAGCCCACTTGCGTAGCGGGCATAAGCGCACCAGTGGGGCAGGCCTGCACACATTCGCCACAAGCCACACAGCTGCTGGCACCCATCGGGTCTTCCAGGTCAAAAGTGATGGTGCTGTGCGCGCCGCGGTGGGCATAACCGATGACGTTGTTGACCTGCTCTTCGCGGCACGCCCGCACACAGCGGTTGCACTGGATGCAGGCATCCAGATTGACGGTCATGGCCGGGTGGCTGATGTCGCTGGCCACACGCTCGCGCTGCAGGCTGCGCAGCGAGCCGCGCACCTGCACGCCCATGCGCTGCGCCCACTGGCTGAGTTCGCCGTGTTCGCCTGCATCGCCCTCACCTTCAGCGTCGTTCCATTTGTAGCCACGCTCGGGCATGTCCGACAGCAGCATTTCGAGCACCATCTTGCGCGACTTGGTGGCGCGTTCGGTGTCGGTGTTGACCTTCATGTCGGGCGTGACGTTGCGGCAGCAGCTGGGGGCCAGCACGCGTTCGCCCGCAATCTCGACCACACAGGCGCGGCAATTACCGTCGGGGCGCAGGCCGTCCTTGTGGCACAGGTGCGCAATGTCCACACCGTGGCGGTGCGCAGCGCTGTGAATGGTTTCGCCATCAAAGGCCTGTACGCGCTGGCCGTTGAGCTCAAAAGAAATGGTCTGGAGCGTGTTCATGCGCCTTCTCCTTGCACTGCGGTGCTGGCACCGACTTCATGCGCAAAGTGTTGGAGGATGCTGCGCACCGGGTTGGGCGCAGCCTGGCCGAGGCCACAAATGGAGGCATCGCCCATCACATCGGCCAGGTCCTGCAGCAGTGCGGCGTCCCACACGGGGTTTTGCATCAGCTGTGCGGCTTTGCTGGTGCCCACGCGGCAGGGGGTGCACTGGCCACAGCTTTCGTGTTCAAAAAAGCGCATCACGTTGAAGGCAGCATCGCGGGCCTTGTCGGCCTGGCTGAGCACCATGACGGCAGCCGAGCCAATGAAGCAGCCGTGCGGCTGCAAGGTGTCAAAGTCCAGTGGAATGTCGGCCATGCTGGCGGGCAAAATGCCGCCCGATGCACCACCGGGCAAGTAGGCGTAAAGCGTGTGACCTTCGGCCATGCCGCCGCAGTATTCATCGACCAGTTCGCGCAGGGTGATGCCAGCGGGCGCGAGCTTGACGCCTGGCGAGCGCACGCGCCCGCTGACGCTGAAGCTGCGCAGGCCTTTGCGGCCATTGCGGCCAAAGCCGGTAAACCAGTCAGCACCGCGCTCGACGATGTCACGCACCCAGTACAGGGTTTCGAAGTTATGTTCGAGTGTGGGGCGACCAAACAAGCCGATTTGTGCAATGTAGGGCGGGCGCATGCGGGGCTCGCCACGCTTACCCTCAATACTCTCGATCATGGCGGACTCTTCGCCACAAATGTAGGCACCTGCGCCACGGCGCAACTCGATGCGCGGCAGGGCGCAAGGCGGATGCGCATGCAGCTTGTCCAGCGCCCCTTGCAGCAGGGCACGACAGCCGTGGTATTCGTCGCGCAGGTAAATGTAGACCGCGTCCACACCGACCACATGGGCGGCAATGAGCAGGCCTTCCAGGAAACGATGCGGGTCGCGCTCAAGGTAAGTGCGGTCTTTGAAGGTACCGGGCTCGCCCTCGTCAATGTTGACAGCCATCAGGCGCGGCACCGCTTGTTCGCGCACGATGCGCCATTTACGCCCGGCCGGGAAACCGGCGCCACCCAGACCACGCAGGCCGGAGTGTTCCAGCGTTTCAATGATGGCGTCACCACTGAGCTCACCACTGACCACGCGTTGCAGCAGGCCATAGCCGCCTTGGGCACGGTAACTGTCCATATCCACATGGGCAGGTGCCAGCACGGTGTCGGCCTCGGTGGTCACCGCGGCCTGCGCCAGCGCGCCCGGGTTGAACTGCCCACCGGGGGCACTGGCGGGGTGTTGGCCACTGCTGGCTTGTGCGTCGAGCGCCAGCTCGCGCACTTGTTTGGTGGTGGCTTGGGGTACAGGACGTTGGTCCACCACAGCCACGGGCGCCTGTTCGCAGCGGCCCACGCAAGGCGCGGCAATGACGCGTACACCGCTCATGCCCAGCTCGTGTTGCAAACTGCTGAGCAGTTGCGAGGCGCCGCCCAATTGGCAGCTCAAACCGTCACACACACGCACGGTGCGCACGGCGGGGGTCTGATCGTCTTCGATCACATCGAAGTGGTGATAGAAGGTGGCGACCTCGTACACCTCAGCCATGGACAGGCGCATTTCTGCGGCCAGCGCCACGAGGTGACGGCGGTAGAGGCCTTTGTATTGGTCCTGCAACGCGTGCAGATGTTCGATGAGCAAATCGCGACGATGTGGCCCCTCGCCAATCAGTGCACGCACCTGGGCGCGGGCGGCGTCATCAGGCTGACGACCTTTGAGTTGGCCGCGACGGCGCAACTGCTGGCGCGCCTCGTCCAGCGTGGCCAGAGGAATCACAGAGGAAGAAGTGACAGTGCTCATGTCTTGCCCTACAAAAGCCCTGCAGCGCATGGCTGCAAGGCATCGCTCAAAATTCAGTGAAAGAACTTGCCCACGCTCAGCAGCGTGCGATACACGCCCCAAACCAGTGGAATGCCAACCGCAGCCCAGGCCAGGTACACCATGGCCATGCTGCTTGCATGGTAGCCCGATTGGCTGGCCCCCACTGCAGATGCCGTAGCACGGTCGTGCGCGATTTGACGCTCACGCGCAAGCTCCTCAGGTGTCATGAAGTGTTTGGGGTTAAGCGGCCTGACCAGCGCGTTGGCCACCAGACCCACAACCAGCATGCCCACCAGGATGTACATGGTCTGGTTGTAAACCTGTTCACGCGGAATGCCCAGGCCAAGCTGGTACTCGCGCATGTAATTCACCACCACCGGGCCAATGATGCCGGCGGTAGACCAGGCCGTCAGCAAACGGCCGTGAATGGCCCCCACCATCTGCGTGCCAAACAGGTCCGCCAGATACGCAGGCACAGTGGCAAACGCGCCGCCATACATCGACAAAATGATGCAAAAGGCCCCCACAAACAACAACTTGCTGCCCATGCCCGCGCTGGCCGGGATGCTGAAATACAGCACACCGCCCAGCACGAAGAACACCGTGTAAGTCAACTTGCGGCCCAGCTTGTCAGACAGACTGGCCCAGAAGAAACGGCCACCGATATTGAACAGGCTGAGCAAGGCCGTAAAGCCTGCGGCCACACCAGCAATGGCGGTCAGTTGAGCCTTGTCGAGTTCAGAGAATTTGGCCTCCAAGCCGATCAGGCTGCCGCCAAAAACTTCCTGCAACATGGGGCTGGCCATGCCGATCACGCCAATGCCGGCCGACACGTTCATGCACAGCACCAGCCAGATCAGCCAGAACTGGGGAATGCCCCAGACCTTGCTCACATGCACATGGTTTTGCGTGATCATGGCGTTGGACTGTGCAGCCACTGGCGGCTCCCAGCCCTCTGGTTTCCAGCCGCTGGCCGGAATGCGGTAGCCAAACGCACCGATCAACATGGCCACGATGTACAGGCTGCCCATGACCACAAAAGTCTGCCATACCCCTACGCTGTCAGCAGTGGCAAACACCTTCATCAACTCGGCTGCCAAGGGCGAGCCAATCATGGCCCCGCCACCAAAACCCATGATGGCCATGCCAGTGGCCATGCCCCGACGGTCAGGGAACCATTTGATCAGGGTACTCACAGGCGAGATGTAGCCCAGCCCCAGGCCAATCCCCCCCACAATGCCCGAGCCCAGAATCATCATCCAGAACTGGTGCAGGTAAATGCCCAGCGCCGAGAACAGCATGCCGCCGCCCCAGCAAATGGCTGCCAACACGCCCACCTTGCGGGGCCCCACATGTTCCAGCCAACCACCCCAGATGGCAGCAGACAAACCCAGGAACACAAAAAACAGGGTGTACATCCAGCCCAGCGTGGCCACTGACCAATCGCACTGGGCGGTGAAGAGTTGCGCGAAAAAGCCCACATCGGGTCCGCACTTGATCGGCTCCTTGATGCCCAAAGCCTTGGACAAGGGCAGCCAAAACACCGAAAAGCCGTAAGCCATACCGATACACAGGTGAATGGCCAAGGCCGCAGGTGGCACCAGCCAGCGATTGAAGCCGGGGCGTGCAATGATGCGCTCCTTGGACAGCAGGCCCGAGCCCGCTTGTGCGTCTTCAGCATGAGATGACATTGTGTCTCCTTGGTTGGAAATGAGGTGTCTATCATTCATCCCTCTTGTTGCAAGGGGGGAATTTAGGGCTTGAAAGGATTTGTGGCAATATGAGCCTGTGCAAGTAATTCATATGCTAAATACAGCATAAAGTTTATGCCACAAGTTTCCATCACACCTCAGTGGTCCATCAGTGACAGCCATGGCAAACACCTCTCGCACAGGCTGTTGGCCCTGTTGCGCGACGTCCAGAACCACGGCAGTTTGTCTGGCGCCTGTAAAGCCACGGGCGTTTCGTATCGCCACGCCTGGACGCTGATTCGCGAGGGTGAATCGCAGCTGGGCCAACTCTTGTTGCTGATGGAGCGCGGCAAAGGCTCCACCCTGACGCCCCTGGCCGAAAAACTGGTGTGGGCAGGCCACCGCATCCACGCGCGCCTGAACCCCATGCTGGAAACCCTGGCCTCTGAGCTGGAGGCCGAACTGGCCAAAGTCCTCCCCAGCACCGAACACCCCCTGCGCGTGCACGCCAGCCATGGTTTTGCGGTGGAAAAGCTGATTGACACACTGGTCCAACAAGGCGCCTCGATCGAGCGCAAATACGTCGGCAGTCAGGAATCCGTGGTGGCGCTGCACGAGGGCCTGTGCGATCTGGCCGGCACCCACATCCCGCAAGGCGATTTTGAAAGCAAGGCGCTGACGCACTATGCACAGTGGTTTGACCTGCAACGCACCCGTGTGATCCACGTGGCCACACGCAGGCAAGGCTTGATGGTGGCACGTGGCAACCCGCTCAAGATTTATGGCGTGGAAGACCTCGCGCGCCCCGGCGTGCGTTTCGTCAATCGCCAACCCAGCTCAGGCACACGTTTTTTGCTGGAGTGTTTTTTTGCGCAAAGCGCACATCAACAGCGCACACATCAACGGCTACACCCACAGCGAATTCACCCACGCGGCTGTGGCCGCCTATGTGGCCAGTGGCATGGCCGATGTCGGCATGGGTGTGGAAACACCCTCCCGGCGCTTCAACCTGGACTTTGTGCCTTTGGCCAGCGAGCGCTACTTCCTGCTCTGCGACAAGGACAGCCTGCACAGCGAGCGCCTGCGCCTGGCGCTGGATATTCTGGCCAGCGCTGAATTCCGCGCGGCAGTGGACGAATTGCCTGGCTACTCGGGCCAACAATGCGGCGTGGTGCAAACCTTGCAGGAAGCCTTCCCGCAGCTCAAGCGCTGACACAGCACTGAACGCCCACAACTTGACGCAAGTCAACATCGTATGACCAACAAGTCCTAGGATGAGGGCATGGACAAACAACTTTTGAACGCTCTCGAAACCCGCCTGCTTGAAGAGCGCAAGCAGCTGCTCGAGCGCATTGCCGCGCAGCGCGGCGGCCTCGTCTCTCGCGCCGACATGGCCACCGAGCACTTTGCGCACAGCGAAGAAAGTCACGCACAAACCATGAGCGAGCGCGACAACGAGTTCGCCATGAACGAGCACGAAACGGCAGAGCTGGCCCAGCTCGATGCTGCCCTGGCGCGCATCCGCAGCGGTGAATACGGTACCTGCATGGATTGTGGTGTGGACATTCGCGCCGAGCGTCTGCAAGCCGCGCCCCAGGCGCTGCGCTGCATCGACTGCCAGACCCGCGCCGAACAGCACGCTTGAGGACGACATCAGGGTGACAGACATGGGCGGCGAGCGCTGCTATGCTCGCCCTCATGCGTAGCCTGTTTCACTTTGCTTTCAACGTCACTGACCTGAACATTGCCCGCCAGTTTTATGGTGAGGTTTTGGGTTGCCAAGAAGGTCGCTCCACCGACACCTGGGTGGACTTCGACTTTTACGACCATCAAATCTCACTGCATCTGGGTGAACCTTTCCCCACCGCCGCGACAGGCCATGTGGGCGAACATCTGGTGCCCATGCCGCACTTTGGGCTGATCCTGCAACTGGCCGACTGGCAGGCCATGGCCGAGCGCCTCAAAGCTGCAGGGGTAGGCTTTGTGATCGAACCCCACCTTCGTTTTGCCGGTGAGCCGGGCGAGCAATGGACCATGTTCTTTCTGGACCCGTTTGGCAACCCGATGGAAGTCAAAGGCTTCGCTGACCTGACCACTGTCTACGCGAGCTGAGCATGGAACACACCTTCGCTTCGGCCACCATCTTGCTGCTCCTGATCACCGATCCGCTGGGCAACATTCCGGTGTTTGTCAGCAGCTTGCGGGCTGTGCCCACCGAGCGCCGCGCCCGCGTGATCGTGCGCGAAGTGCTGATTGCATTTGTGCTGCTGCTGACCTTCATGTTTGTGGGCGACTCTTTCCTGCGCGCCATGAACCTGTCCCAGGTATCGCTGCAAATTGCAGGCGCGGTGGTGCTGTTTTTGATCGCGTTGCGCATGATCTTTCCGCCCCGGGGCGAAAGCGCACCTGTGCCGCAACATGAGCCCCTGATCGTTCCATTGGCCATTCCGGCGCTGGCCGGGCCCTCGGCTTTGGCCACCGTCATGCTGCTGGTCAGTCAGGCGCCAGATCGTCGCCTGGAATGGGTCGGCGCTTTGGTGGTGACGATGGCGGTATGCGCCTTGGTACTACTGCTGGCCGAACGCCTGCAGCGCCTGGTGGGCGAGCGCACCATCAGCGCCTTCGAGCGACTGATGGGCCTGGTGCTGGTGTCGATTTCAGTGGAAATGCTGATCCGCGGCCTGCGCACGCTGTCTCAGCATTGGCCTGCCCTGACCTGAGCAGGCCACCGGGGATCAAGCTGCAGGCGCCGCAATGGTCTGGTCAATCGCGCCAAAAACGCTTTGACCGTCCTTGCCCTTCATCTCGATGCGGATGGTGTCGCCGAACTTCATGAATTCGGTGGAGGGCTTGCCGTCCAGAATGGTTTCAATGGCGCGCTTTTCTGCGATGCAGCTGTAGCCCTTGGGCCAGTCTTTTTTGCCGTCAACTTCAACACCGCGGTTGCTCACCGTGCCGCTGCCTACGATGGAGCCGGCGCGCACATTGCGCGTCTTGCAGATGTGCGCAATCAACTGGCCGAAGTGGAAGGTCATGTCCGGCCCGGCATCGCACATGCCGACCTTGCGTCCGTTCCATGTGGACTGCATGGTCAAATTGACGCGGCCGCCCTCCCAAGCGTCACCCAGCTCGTCCGGGGTCACAGCCACAGGGCTGAATGCGGTGGCAGGCTTGCTCTGGAAAAAGCCAAATCCTTTGGCCAATTCGTCAGGGATCAGGTTGCGCAGGCTCACGTCGTTGGCCAGCATCAGCAGACGAACGCCCTCAAGCGCTTGCTCGGGGCTGGAAGACATGGACACATCGCCGGTCACGACAGCGATCTCGGCTTCGAAGTCGATGCCAAAGGCTTCGCTGGGCACCACCACAGGGTCGCAAGGACCAATGAAGTCGTCGCTGCCACCCTGATACATCAGCGGGTCGGTGTAGAAGGTTTTGGGCACTTCGCTGTTGCGGGCCGCGCGCACCAGCTCCACGTGGTTGATGTAGGCCGAACCATCGGCCCACTGGTAGGCGCGGGGCAGAGGGGCCATACACATCTTCGGGTCAAACGGAAACGCATGACGCGCCTTGCCGGTGTTGAGCGTCAGGTACAAATCTTCGAGCTGAGGCGCCAGGAAATTCCAGTCGTCCAGCACTTGCTGCAAGGTGTCGGCAATGCCAGTCGCATAATGAGCCGTGGTCAGGTCGCGTGAGACCACGACCAGTTGACCGTCGCGGGAGCCGTCTTTGTAAGTGGCAAGTTTCATGTTGAGGTGTCCTGTCCGGGCTGTTTTCGCTACACTGAGCGTCACAGCAGTTTACGCATTGTTAAACTCGTTTAACTAAACGAAACGACATTCTAGATCATATGACCGTCAGCCGTACAGCCCCCGAAGACCAGGATTCTGACAAAACCCGCGCCGGCATCCAGTCGGTCGAGGTTGGCTTTGCACTGCTGGAAGTGCTTGCGCAGGCCGAAGGCCCGCTGATGCTGCGCGATCTGGCCGCCAGCGCCGGCATGAGCGCCGCCAAGGCGCACCGTTATCTGGTGAGCTTTCAACGCTTGGGCCTGGTGGTGCAGGACAACGCCAGCACACGTTATGAGCTGGGCCCGGCCACCCTGCGGCTGGGACTGGCCACCTTGTCGCGTCTGGACGCCGTCAAGATGGCCCGCGAGCGTCTGCCGGCGTTGATGGAAAAAACCGGCCACACCCTGGCCATTGCGGTTTGGGGCAACCACGGGCCGACGCTGGTGCATTGGCAGGAGTCCCCGCTGGCTGTGCCTGTCAACCTGCGTCTGGGTGATGTGATGCCGATGCTGTCCTCTGCAACGGGACGATGCTTTGCAGCTTTTATTGGCAACGGTGTGGGCGCTGACCGGGCCCGCGCCATGATCGAGCAGGAAATGCTGCTCGCACGCAAACTGGGGCGGACCGATGTCCCCACCACCGCAGCAGGCGTACGCGAACTGGTCGAACACACCCGCGCCCAAGGTCTGGGCCAGGGGGTCAATGTGTTGCTGCCCGGACTTTCGGGTTTTTGTTCGCCGGTATTTGATGCCGATGGTCAACTGTCCCTGGGCGTGGTGGCGCTGGGCTCCAGTGCCACACTCGACACCCAACCCCGGGGCACCGTGGCCCAACAACTGCTGAGCATGACCCACCAACTCAGCGCCGACCTGGGCTGGCACCGCGCCTGAACACAAGCCCACGTCTGACATGGACCGTCGCCTGCGCATCCATCCGCCGTGGCTGATCATGGGTGCGCTGGCGCTGGCTGTTTTGCTTGCGCATATGCTCACACTGTCAAGCATCACCCTGAGCGCCATCCGCAACGATCCCCCTGCAGCTCGCAAAGCTCTGGCGCAAGCGCAGTTGATCAAACCCAGCCCGCCAGCGCCAGCGCCGCCCCCCGTCAAAACAGCTCCTGCAAAGCCGCTGTCACCAGCACCCGACCCGTTGGCAGCTTCAATACCCACCCCCTCTGAAGCGACACCGGAAACTAGCCCCTCCCCTGCCGCACCCGCGGCAACCCAGATCGCCACCACCGCGCATGCGCCCGCCGCAGACACGCCCGATGTCCTGGTGGCCCGCCAGCTACCTCCTCCAGCCCTGCTGGAATACACGCTCGAGGGCATGGACCGCGGACTGCACTACCGCGCCAGCAGCACCTTGCAGTGGCAATACAACGAACAGCGCTACGAGCTGAGCCTGAGCGTGCAAGCTTTTTTGCTGGGCACGCGCCAGTGGCGCAGCTCGGGTCAGTTGGGACCTGACGGCTTGCTGCCAGAACGCCTGAGTGACAAGCGCAAAAGCGAAGTCGCGGCCCACTTTGACCGGGTCAACCAGCAAGTGATTTTCAGCAGCAACAAACCCAGTGCCGCCTTGCTGGCCGGGGCCCAGGACCAGATCAGCCTGTTTGTGCAGTTGGGCGGCGCCGTCAACACCACACCGGACCGCTTTGCGCCCGGCGTCACCTTGAATGTGCAGACCGTGACACCACGCAGCGCCGATCTGTGGCGCATTACCCTGGTCAGCGAGGAGCAACTGGTCTTCCAGGGCCAACCTCACCTCACGCGCCATTGGGTTTGTGCCCCTCGCGGTCCCTACGATTCCCGTCTGGAGTTCTGGACAGACCCCGCGCTCACCGGCCTGCCTGTGCGTATCCGCATCACCCAGGCCAACGGCAGCTATATCGACATGCAGCTCAGCGATTTAAAGGATGCCCCGCCCTTGCCGGCATCCTGACCCTGCTGAGGTCTTGAAATTGCGAATGGCGCACACATCTGCACTTGAACTTGAGGCAGAATGAACCCATGAACCTGTTGTACGAATCCGAAGACTTTGCTGTGATGCACCTGCTGGCCAACGAGCCCGCCGAGGGTGAGTCGGCCGCCGCTGACCAACCCACGCTGGAGCGCCACGGCTTTGAAATCGTGGACAAGCGTTCAGGCAAAGAGGTCTATCTCGACGGCTCCTGGGCCGAAATGTTCCAGCAACAGCTGCTGGCCTGGCAGCAGCGCGCCCCCACCCAGGAAGAGGTGGAAGACACGCTGGAAGGCTACACAGGCCTGGCCCAGCAACCTGTGCTGGTGCACTGAGCTCAGCAGCACCCGCTCAGGCGTGCTGACGAATGGCTTTCGCCATGGTGCTCACGATCTGTTCAATCTGCGCATCGGTCACGATGTAGGGCGGGCAGACCACCAGGTTGTCCCCCGCCGGGCGAATCCACACGCCGTCCTGGAAACAGCTTCGGAAAATTTCAAACGCCCGCTTGCCCGGTGCTGATGCGTTGGGAGCCAACTCCACGGCACCAGCCAACCCCAGACTGCGAATACCTGCCACACCAGGCAAGCCTTTGAGGGTACTGTGAAGCGCATCGCCCAGCACGCGGCCTTGCTGGCCGGCGCGGGCAAACAGATCTTCCTGCGCCATCAGCTCCAACGTGGCCAAAGCCGCCGCGCAAGCCACCGGATGACCCGAGTAGGTGTAGCCGTGGAAGAACTCGATGGCGTGCTCTGGGGCCTGCGTGTTCATCATGGCCTCGTAGATGAAGTCGCGACAAATCACCCCACCCAGAGGAATCACGCCGTTGGTCACGGCTTTGGCAAAGTTGAGCATGTCGGGCACCACACCGTAAAAGTCCGATGCAAACGGTGTACCCAAACGGCCAAAACCGGTAATGACCTCATCAAAGATCAGCAAGATGCCGTGCTTGTCGCAAATCTGGCGCAGACGCTGCAGATAACCCTTGGGCGGGATGTACCAGCCCGCGCTGCCGGCAATGGGCTCGACGATGATCGCAGCCACATTGCTTGGGTCATGCAGTGGCAGGATGCGTTGTTCAAGTTCGAGCAAGGGGTCTTCAGCCCACACGGGCTCTTCGCCGTGGATGTAAGCGTGGTTGACTGGGTCGTGGATGAAGCGCATGTGGTCAACGCGCGGCAGCAACTGTGCCCCAAAGGCCTTGCGGTTAGCGGGCAGGCCACCCACGCTCATGCCGCCAAAGTTGACGCCGTGGTAGCCCTTTTCGCGGCCAATGAAAACGGTACGATGCCCCTCGCCGCGTGCGCGGTGGTAAGCCAGCGCCAGCTTGAGCGAAGTGTCCGCCGCTTCAGACCCGGAGTTGCAGAACAGCACCTTGTTCAGGTCACCCGGCGCCAGCTGTGCGATTTTTTGGGCCGCCAGAAAAGCCTTGTCGTTGCCGGCCTGGAACGCGGTGGCGTAGTCCAGGGTGTCCAACTGCTTTTTGATGGCTTCGTTGATGGGCTTGCGGTTGTGACCCGCGCCCACGCACCAAAGGCTGGAAATGCCGTCGATCACCTGACGACCATCGTGGGTGGTGAAGTGCATGCCGTCTGCACCCACGAAAATGCGTGGGTCGTGCTGAAACTGACGGTTGGGCGTGAAGGGCAACCAATGGTTGTCCATGGGCAAAGCGGTCTGGGTCATGACATCTTCCGACGAAATAGACAAGAGCTGCAGTGTACGACCGCCAACAGTCCCTTCTCTACAATAGCGCTGATATGAACCCGACCTACATCCTCACCCTCTCTTGCCCGGACCGTACGGGCATCGTGCATGCCGTCTCTGGTTTCTTGCTGGAGCGCGGCGGCAACATCGAGGAAGCGGCCCAATACAACGACCACGACACCGGCCTGTTTTTCATGCGCGTGCAGTTTGCCTGCGCCGTCAGCGCTGCGGATCTGAATGCTCAACTGACAGCTTTTGCCGAGCCCTTTGCCATGAAGTGGGAGCTGCACACCAGCGAGCAACCCATGCGCTCCATCATCATGGTGAGCAAGGAAGGCCATTGCCTGAACGACTTGCTGTTTCGCGTCAAGAGCGGCCTGCTGCCGCTGGAGGTGCGCGCCATCATCAGCAACCACCGCGACTTCTATCAGCTCGCGGCCAGCTACAACATTCCGTTTCACCACATTCCCCTGACCGCTGCCACCAAGGCCCAGGCCGAGGCCAAGCAGATGGAAATCATCGAAGCCGAAGGGGCAGAGCTGGTGGTGCTGGCGCGTTACATGCAAATCCTGAGCGATGATTTGTGCCGCAAGCTTTCGGGCAAAGCCATCAACATTCACCACAGCTTCCTGCCCAGTTTCAAAGGCGCCAAACCCTACTACCAGGCACACGACCGTGGCGTCAAACTGATTGGTGCCACTGCGCACTACGTGACTGCGGATCTGGACGAAGGCCCGATCATTGAGCAGGACGTGGCCCGAGCCGACCACAGCAAAACCGTGGAAGACCTCACCGCCATGGGCCGCGACACCGAAAGCCAGGTGCTGGCCCGTGCCGTCAAGTGGCATAGTGAGCACCGCGTGCTGCTCAACGGGCACAAAACGGTGATCTTCAAGTAATTGACTTTGCGGGACGGAAACAGACCATGAGCCTACGCATCCCGCCTATTCAATGCTTGCTGACATTCGAGGCGCTAGCACGCCTTCGCAGCGTGACCCAGGCGGCTGACGAGCTGTGCGTGACGCCCAGCGCTGTGAGTCACCGCGTCAAGCAGCTTGAGCAAATGATCGGTACCAAGCTTTTTGGGCGGGCCGATTTTTCACTCACGACCGAAGGCATCGAATACCTCGCCCATGTGCGCGAAGGCCTGGTCTCCTTGCAACGCTTTCCGAGCGCCAACGCCAACCCAGGGCGACGCAAACTGCGCGTGGCCGTGACGCCGACCTTCGCACGCTCGCTGCTCATGCCGCGCCTGCGCCACTTTCACGAGGCCTACCCGGAAATCGACATCACCCTGCAGGTGAGCATTCCCCTGCTCGACGTGGTGGCCGAAGACGCCGACCTGACGATTCGCTTTGGCACCGGCCGCTATGCCGATGTGGAACACGTGTGCCTGATCAAGGACGAGGTCACCCCGCTGGCTTCGCCCGCCTGGGTGCGCGAAAACGGCCCCTTTGACGCCCCTGAGGACCTGGAAGGCGAGACCTTGCTGCGCAGCCCATTGGAGCCCTGGCGAACCTGGTTTGCTGCGCACGATCTTGATTGGCCTGAGCCCACTGAAGGTTCATCTTTTAACGACATTGGCTTGATGTGCGATGCCGCCGCCCAAGGCTTGGGCGTTGGACTGGTGCGGTTGAAACTGGCTACCCCCTGGCTGGAGAGTGGTCAGCTGGTGCGCCTGTTCGATCGCAATGTGCCCAGCCCCCACGCTCACTACCTGTGCTGGCGCACGGGCACGATGGAGCGCTGGGAGTGCGCGACTTTTGCCGAGTGGCTCAAAAGCGCACTGGCCTGATACAGGAGCGACCGCTCCTACTTTCACAACATCTTTCAACATTCTTCAATGCACAAAATGTGCTGACGGGCGTACATTAGGGCCCATGAACAGCCCGATCCCATTTGACGCCGCCCAAGCCGCCGAACAAACGTCCACACGTGCTGCATTGCAGCAGCAAGTCGTGCGGGCGTTACTCGCTGTTTTGCCTCAAGACGCCGTGCTCTACACGCCAGAAGACACGACACCCTACGAGTGCGACGGCCTGACCGCCTACCGCCAGCGCCCCTTGGCCGTGTGCCTGCCCGAAAGCGAGCAAGAAGTGCAAGCTGTACTGCGAGCCTGCAAGCAGCTGCAGGTGCCTGTGGTGGCGCGTGGCGCGGGCACCGGTCTGTCTGGCGGCGCAATGCCCCATGAAATGGGGGTCACGCTTTCGATGGCCCGCTTCAACAAGATCGTGAGCGTGGATGCGCGCAGTCGGACAGCTGTGGTGCAGTGCGGCGTGCGCAACCTGGCCATCAGCGAGGCGGCTGCGCCCTATGGCCTGTATTACGCTCCTGACCCCTCCAGCCAGATCGCCTGCACGATTGGTGGCAACGTGGCCGAGAACTCAGGCGGCGTGCATTGCCTCAAATATGGCCTGACGGTGCACAACGTGCTCAAGGTGCGTGGCTTCACCATCGATGGCGACCCGGTCGAGTTCGGCAGCGAGGCGCTGGACACCGCGGGCTACGACCTGCTGGCCGTGCTGATCGGCAGCGAAGGCATGCTGGCTGTAACCACCGAAGTCACCGTCAAGCTGGTACCCAAGCCGCAGCTGGCGCGTTGCATCATGGCCAGCTTTGACGATGTACGCAAAGCCGGTGACGCCGTGGCCGCAGTGATTGCCGCCGGCATCATCCCCGCCGGGCTGGAGATGATGGACGGCCCCATGACTGTGGCGGTGGAAGATTTTGTCCACGCCGATTACGACCTCAGCGCCGCCGCTATTCTTTTGTGCGAGAGCGACGGCACACCCGAAGAGGTAGAAGAAGAAATTGGACGCATGAGCGATGTGCTGCGTGCTGCCGGCGCCACCGCCATCACGGTCAGCCGCGACGAAGCCCAGCGCATGAAATTCTGGAGCGGGCGCAAAAACGCATTCCCTGCATCGGGCCGCATCAGCCCCGACTACATGTGCATGGACTCGACCATTCCGCGCAAGCGCCTGGCCGACATCCTGCAAGCCATTTCCGAAATGGAAAAAAAATACGCGCTGCGTTGCCTCAACGTCTTCCATGCGGGCGATGGCAATCTGCACCCACTGATTTTGTTCGATGCCAACGACCCCGACCAGCTGCACCGCTGCGAACAATTTGGCGCCGAGATCCTGGAAACCAGCGTGGCCATGGGCGGAACCGTCACAGGCGAGCACGGCGTAGGCATCGAGAAGGTCAACAGCATGTGCGTGCAGTTTTCAGCCGAAGAAAACGAGCAGATGTTTGGCGTCAAACGCGCGTTCGATCCATTGGGCTTGCTCAACCCCGGCAAGGTGATTCCCACCCTTCACCGCTGCGCGGAATACGGCAAGATGCTGGTGCGCGCCGGACAGATCAAGCACCCGGATTTGCCGCGTTTTTGAAAGCCTTTAGTGCGCGTACGTGCGGCCACCAAAAATGGCCGTTCCCACTCGCACCATCGTGCTGCCGGCGGCAATGGCCGCTTCCAGATCGGCTGTCATGCCCATGGACAGCGTGTCCCATTGCGGCGGATTGAGCTCTGTGCGCACCTGCTCAAACAAAGCCGTGGCCCGTTGATGCAGGGCCACTTGGGCCTCAAACCCTTCGACCGGATCGGGAATGGTCATGAGCCCGCGCAACACCAATCGCGGCAAAGCCATCACCTCGCGGGCCAGCACCAGCACCTCGTCTGGGCGCACACCCGACTTGGTTTCACCTCCGTCGGTGTTGACTTGCAGGCACACCTGCAGCGGCGCCATATCGTCCGGCCGCTGGTCTGACAGGCGCTGTGCAATCTTGGACCGGTCCACGCTGTGCACCCAGTCAAAGTGTTCAGCCACCAAACGGGTCTTGTTGCTCTGGATCGGGCCGATGCAATGCCACTGCAAAGGCAAGTCACGCAAAGCCGCGATTTTGTCCACACCTTCCTGGATGTAGTTCTCGCCGAAAGCGGTTTGTCCAGCCGCATGGGCTGCACGTACGTCTTCGGCCGGGAAGGTTTTGGAGACCGCCAGCAGGCGCACCAACTCGGGTGTGCGTCCTGCCGCTGCGCAAGCGCTGCGGATGCGGGCACGGACTGTTTCAAGGTTTTGGACAATGGACATGTCGCCAAGGGTACCAAAGCTGGTCGCACAAGTACTGCATATCTTCGCAGCTCCTGCTAAATTTCAGTTTTCTTCAATCTGCATCAAGACAAGCCATGAGCTCCATCAACGCCAAAACCTACGAAGCCTGCCCCGCCCGCAAAGTTGCCTTTCTGGGCCTGGGCGTCATGGGCTACCCCATGGCCGGCCACCTGGCCCGCGCCGGCCATCAGGTCACTGTGTACAACCGCAGTCCGGCCAAAGCACAAGCCTGGCTGGCCGACTGCCCCGGCAACAGCAGCGCGCCCACCCCGCGCGAAGCCGCAGCGGGCGCCGACATTGTGTTTGCCTGCGTGGGCAACGATGCCGACCTGCGCAGCGTGGTGCTGGGCCCGGACGGTGCGTTTGCGGGCATGAAACCGGGCGCCGTGTTTGTGGATCACACCACGGCCTCGGCGGCTGTGGCCCGTGAACTCAATGCCATCGCGCTGGAAAAAGGCTTGCAATTCATCGACGCCCCCGTCTCCGGCGGTCAGGCCGGCGCCGAGAACGGGATGCTGACCGTGATGTGCGGTGGCAACGCTGCCAGCTTTGAGCAGGTCAAGCCCGTGGGCATGGCGTTCTCCCGTGCGTTCACCCTGATTGGCGAGTCCGGGGCTGGTCAGCTGGCCAAGATGGTCAACCAGATCTGTATTGCCGGGCTGATGCAAGGCCTGTCCGAAGCCGTGGCCTTTGGGCAGCAGGCCGGACTGGACATGAAGCTGGTGCTGGAGGTAATTGGCAAAGGTGCCGCGCAGAGCTGGCAGATGGACAACCGCGGCAAGACCATGGTGGACGACCAGTTCAACTTCGGCTTTGCCGTGGACTGGATGCGCAAGGACCTGGGCCTGGTGCTGGACGAAGCCAAGCGCAATGGCGCCCGCCTGCCCGTGACGGCGCTGGTGGACCAGTTCTACGCCGATGTACAAAAGCTGGGCGGTGGCCGCTGGGACACCTCCAGCTTGATCAAGCGCCTGCGCTAAATCCCGCTCGGCGCCTGATCGCCGTCACGCTCAGTTCTTTTTGGCGGGCGTGGCGGTGGTGCCGCTCAGGCGTTGCAACTCCTGCTCGGAGATTTCCTCAAAAATGCGGACCACTTTGGTCACACCACCAATGCCGCGAGCGATGTCAGTGGCGCGCTTGGCTTCGCGGGCTGTGACGCGGCCCATCAGATACACCTGACCGCGCTCGGTCACGACCTTGATGGCGTTCGATTGCAAGTCCTTGGCATCCAGGAAGGCGGCCTTGACCTGACCGGTGATCACGGTGTCTTTGGCACGCTGGGTCAGGCTGCTGGGAGGAATCACGGCCAGATCGTTAACCACTGAATTCACATTGTCCTGGCTGACGGCCAATTTTTCGGCGCGTTCCTTTTCCGCCTGACTGGCCACCTCGCCGCTGAGCAGCACCTGGCGGTTGTAACTGGTCACATTGGCATGAATACGGTTGCCAATGCTCTGGCGCAGTGCACTGGCCACTTTGAGCTCAATGCCCTCATCTTCCACTTGCGAGCCGGTGGTGCGTCGATCGGTTGCTGACAAGCCGCCAACCACGGCGCCACCAACCACCAGCGGTGCACAAGCCGAGAGACTACCGGCCACTGCAGCCACCAGCACACCACGCATCACCCAAGTTTTGACATCACGCTTCATTCGTCATTCTCCTGTTCGCCCAGCAACTGGACGTCGATTGCATCACATAAACAGTGCAAGACCAAGCATTGCACCTCTCGCACGCGGGTCAATGGCTCTTGCGCCACCGCCACGTGAACATCCGTTTCGGCCAGCATCTTGGCCCATGCCGCACTGACGGGTCCGGTGACAGCCACCACACTGATATCACGCTCATGGGCTGACTGCACCCATGCCGTCAAGACCTGTGTGTCCATACCGTCACTGATCAGTACCAGCACATCACCAGCATGGCCCATGGCCTGCAGCTGCCTGTCCAGCTCGCCTTGCGGCGCGGCCAGATGAATGGCGGGCAGAGGCGGACGTTCACGCTCCAGGCCATTGATCAGCAGCTCAACCAGATATGGCGCCAGCCACGCCCCACCGCCCGTACCAGCCACCAACACCTTACCTCCACCGGTCAAGCCGGTCACCAAAGCTTGCGCAGCTGCATCCACCTGTTTGGCCAACGGTTCGGCCGTTTGGTAGAGCCCATCGGCGCTGTCAATGATGTGTTGCTGGATATGTTGGTCGGACATGAGGCGAAATCATACCGCCAGCCGCCTGACCGGTCAGTGACCAAGGCTACAAACAGGCTTGGTCAGGCAGCGTCAAAAGCACCAGGCAGCCACTGCAGTTGGTCGCCATCGAGCGCCACGACGTCAAAACGGGTGGCCGGCAAACGGGGCCAGCGCAGCAGGTAATGTTGCGCTGCACGCACAATGCGTCGCTGCTTGGTGAAAGCCACGCTGGCCGCTGCGCCACCATGCCCCGCACGGCTGCGCTGGCGAACTTCGACAAAAACCACTGTGCCATCACTTTGCTGCATGATGAGATCAATTTCGCCCCCGCCCCGGCCAGGCGTCCGATAATTGCGCACCAGCAGCCGCAGGCCCTGCTTTTGTAAATAAGCGAGCGCCTGTGCCTCTGCGGCATCGCCCCGTGCTTTGGTGGTCGGTTTTGTTTCGTTTTGTTGCCTGAGGAATTGCATTGATCCCCTCTCCCTTGAATGCCGGTCAGTCGTTGCTGGTGCAAGCGGCCGAAGAAGCCGCCAGCGGGCAAAGCCATCCGGCCAGCACACTGTACGTGGTTGCCACCCCAATTGGCAACCTGGCCGACATCGGCTTGCGCGCTTTGTACCTGTTGGCCAAGGCCGACACCCTGGCCTGCGAGGACACCCGCCACACCCAACAATTGCTTCGCTCTTATGGGCTGGAGCGGCCCACCGCCGCACTGCTGGCCGTGCACCAGCACAACGAGGCACAAGCCGCACAGCAAGTGCTCGAACGCCTGGCCCATGGTGAGCGCGTGGCCTATGTGAGCGATGCAGGCACCCCCGCCATCAGCGACCCCGGTGCTCGGCTGGTCGCCGCCGTACGCGCTGCGGGCTACCGCGTGATGCCCTTGCCCGGCGCCAGCAGCGTGACCACCTTGCTCAGCGCCAGCGGCATGACGGGTGAAGGCGGTTTTGTGTTCCAGGGCTTTTTGCCCAACAAAGCCACCGAACGCGAGCGCGCCGTGCAAGCGCTGGCGCAAGAGCATCGCGCCGTGGTTTTGCTGGAAGCGCCGCACCGCATTGAAGCCACGGGCAAAGCGCTGGCCGCGCTGGGCTCGCGCATGATCACGGTTGGCCGCGAGTTGACCAAGCAGTTTGAGCAAATCCACACCATGACCGCTCAAGACCTGCACGCCTGGCTGTGCGAACGCCCGGAACATCAACGCGGTGAATTTGCCCTGGTGGTGCACGAACGCACCGAAGACAACGCCTCCAGCGGTGAGGGCGATCGGGTGCTGCAATTGCTGTTGCCTGAACTGCCGCTGAAAACCGCCGTTCGTCTGGCTGCGGAAATTTCAGGCGAGTCCAAAAACGCGCTCTACGAACGCGCCCTGGAACTCAAAAACACATAGGCGCTGTCAGCGTTTGAGCAAGCCCAGGACCAATACGGTCCCCACCACCAAGGCTGCGCCCAACAACTGCATGGGCGCAATCGCCTGACCCAGCAGCGCCCAGGCCAGCGCCAATGAAAAAATGGGCTCCACATTCATGATGGGCGAATTACCCACCACCCCCAACTTGGGCAGCACGGTGAACATGATGGTGAAAGCCGTTCCGTACAAGAATGTGAGCATGCCCAACCCCACCCAACCAGTGGCATCCACTGGCAACTGCCAGCCCAGGCCCAGACTGGCCGCTGCGCTGGCCCACACCGCCACCTGCCCCATGGTGGTGAAGGTGCGCAAGCGACCATCCAGATCGCCTGCCTCGTATTGCGTGAGCACCATGGCCAGACCAAACGTGGCCGAAGCCCCCAAGGCAAAAGCCACACCCAAACCTATCTGGCTCCACTGCGCGGCGACGCCCAAGCCGGAAGCTGCACCGAGCACATCCAGCGCCAAGGCCAAACCCAGCAACATGACGGGCATGGCCAACACCACGCGCCGCTCCGGGCGGTGCGCGTACAGCACCCGCGCCCAAAGCGCTGCCGCCATGGGGTAGGTGTTGAACACCAGCAAGGCCAGCGCCACCGGCAAACGCGCCACCGAGGAATACAGGCACACGCTTTGCACAGCAATCAGCGCGCCAATCAAAGGCAAATACCGTTGATGCCGAGCGTTCAAGCGCCAGGACACGCCCTGTTGCCACAAGATCAGCAAGACCACCAATGCCGTGACACCACTGCGAAAACTCACCGCCGTGACCACATTGACGCCGTGATTGAAAGCAAAGCGTGCCGCGACGTGGTTGGCCCCCATCATGAAAGCGATCAAGAGCAAAGTGGCAAAACCCGTCAGGGTCAAACGTGCGGGGGCATTCATGGCTTCATTGTGCGGGGTACAGGCCCAAAGTCCTGGCATGCAGGCGACTCAAACCCAGCAAGGCGTCGGTAAACGGCGTGCTCACACCCGTCATCTGCCCCAGTTCGCGCACCGCACTGACCAGGGCATCGAGCTCCACCGGTTTTCCGGACTGGACATCCTGGAGCATCGAGGTTTTGAAGGCGCCCAATTTGCGCGTCACGGCATGCCGATCTTCCGGTTCCTGCGCAATCGGAATGCCGATGCACTCACCAATCGCTTTGGCTTCCAGCATGACTCTGGACATGAAGCCGCGCACCATGTCGTCATCCAGCACGCTGTCAGCTGTGGCACCTGTGATGGCGCTGACCGGGTTCATGGTCATATTGCCCCACAGCTTGTACCAAATGTCTTTCTGGATTTGAGAGGACAAGGTGGCATTGAAGCCCACGCGTTGCAGCAAAGCATGCAGCGCCTGAACACGCGGCGTGGCTTGTCCAGAAGGCTCACCCACAATCAGACCATCGCCAAAGTGGTGCCGAATGACACCGGGCGCATCGACCGAACAACTGGCATGCACCACACAGCCGATGATGTGCCTCGCAGGCAAGGCACGTGAAATGGCGCCCTGTGGATCCACCGTTTGCAACGAACGTCCTTGCACGGGTCCGCCAAAGCCCTGCAAAAACCACCAGGGTACGCCATTCATGGCCGTCATCACCACTGTTTCAGGGCCGATAAGCGGCGCCACTTGCGGGGCGACTGCAGCCAAGGCCGGCGCTTTGACCGAGATGACCACCAGGTCCTGCACACCCAGATCTGCCGCGTCGTTTGACGCCTGCACAGACACAGAGTGCAACTGACCACCTTGGTTCAATTGCAGGCCACGTTGTTGCAACGCTTGCAAGGTATTGCCCCGCGCCAGCACACTGAGCTGCACACCCGCTTTGGCAAGGTGCACACCCAGCCAACCACCAATGGCGCCTGCGCCGACGATGGCGACTTTCCCGAACCCGATCGCGCTCACGCACGCCATCCTTGATCGATGCGATCGACTTGGCGAACCAAGGCTTCAAACACATCGTTGCCCGCACCGTGGTTGGGGTTGAACTGCAGCGCATCACGCGTGCACTTGGCGGCAATGTCGGCAGGCACCGGGATCGGTGTGCCCATGCTCTGCGTGGCCAGCTGGATCTCGCAGGCGCGCTGCAGCGTCCACAAGATCGCAAAGGTTTGCGGCAATGTTTGCCCCCAGGACAACAGACCATGGTTGCACAGGATCACTGCAGGTTTGCGGCCGATGCTCTGCAGTACACGCGGGCCTTCCTCGGCATGCACGGTGATGCCTTCAAACGTGTGGTACGCCACCATGTCATGCAACTGCGCAGAGTAAAAATTGCTTTGTGACAGCCCACCCTCCAGACTGGCGACCGACACGCCCGCCGTGGTGTGGGTGTGCATGACGCAATGCGCGCCCTCAATGCCGCCGTGAATCGTGCTGTGCAG
Organism: Limnohabitans sp.; assembly: GCF_038134685.1. Taxonomy (GTDB): domain Bacteria; phylum Pseudomonadota; class Gammaproteobacteria; order Burkholderiales; family Burkholderiaceae_C; genus Limnohabitans_A. The sequence goes on from NZ_JAYPVP010000009.1 coordinate 40,511, forward strand.
CACATAGCCCGCCGGGTTGACAGGGTAAGGTGAATCATCAAGCTTGTCACCCGCGAGGTTGATCTTGATGAGATTGCTGGCGGTGACCTCGCTGTAATGCAGGCCGAAGGGGTTGATCAGGAAATGTTTCTCGCCACCAGTCACGGTGTCGGGCAGGCGCAGCGTGATGTGGTTGTAGATCATCTCGGTCCAGCCGAGCATGGCAAACACGCGGTAGCAGGCGGCCAATTGCAAACGCGCCTTCCACTCGTCAGGATGCACGCGGGCCTGCAGCGAAGGCACAACGGGTTGAGGTGTGGGGAACATGGTGTGTCTCCTGCAATTTAGTAGGTGGCGCCTTTTTGAGGGGCGGTGTTCGGTACGTTGGCTTTGAAGCGCGCCGCCAACGCAGTGGTCTGGCGCATCAGGATCTGGGTGTCCAGGCCCACGGCCACAAACGTGGCACCCAGCGCCAGATAGCGCTTGGCCAACGCTTCGTCAGCGGTCAGGATGCCGGGCGCCTTGCCGGCCTTCAGGATGCGGGCGATAGCCCCCTCGATAGCGGCTTGCACCTCGGGATGCGCAGCATTGCCCACATGGCCCATGGAAGCGGACAAATCTGCGGGGCCAATGAATACCCCATCCACGCCAGGCGTGGCGGCAATCGCGTCCAGGTTGTTCAGGCCCTGCAGCGACTCCACCTGCACAATCAGGCACACCTCTTCATTGGCCCGCTTGTAATAATCGGCGTAATGACCCCAGCGCGAGGCACGGGCGCCGGCCATGCCGCGCACGCCGCCATGGCCATCGTCTTGCGGATAACGCATGGCCTGCACCAGTTGAGCCGCTTGCTCGGGCGTATCCACCATGGGCACCAGAATGTTTTGTGCACCCAAGTCCAGGTACTGCTTGATGAGTGCAGTGTCACCCACCGGCACACGGGCTACCGCGTGGCTACCGGGATAGGCTGCCAGCGTCTTGAGTTGCCCGAGGATGCTGCCCAGGTCGTTAGGCGCATGTTCACCGTCGATCACCAGCCAGTCGAAACCAGCGAGGGCGCAGATTTCGGCGGTGTAGTCGTTGGCCAGGCCCATCCACAGCCCGATTTGCGGGCGACGCTCAAGCAGGGCTTGCTTGAAAAGGTTTGTCGGGGTTTGCATGTTGAGCCTCTCAAACAAAACGGAATTGCAGCTTGCCGAGCGGGCCGTAGTCGGCATCGAACACATCGCCCACCTTGGCGGGTGCGGGCTTGGTGAAGGAACCGGCCAGCACAATCTCACCGGCCTGCAGATGCTCGCCCCAGGGCGCGAGCTTGTTGGCCAACCACGCAATGCCCACCGCCGGATGCCCTTGCACGCCCGCCGCCAGCCCGGTTTCTTCGACCACACCGTTTTGGCGCAGGATGGCGCCGCACCAGGGCAAGTCGGTGGTCAGCGGGTCCACGCGCTTGGCGCCGAGCACGATACCCGCGTTGGCGGCGTTGTCGCTGATGGTGTCGTACACCTTGCGCATCACTTTGGTGTGGCGGTCGAACTGCTCGATGCGCGCATCGATGATCTCGATCGCAGGCGTGACGTATTCCGTGGCATCCAGTACCTGCTCCACCGTCACGTTGGGGCCGCGCAGTTCCTTCTTGAGGATGAAGGCCAGCTCGACCTCGACACGCGGGGCGATGAAATTCTGATGCGGAATGTCCAGCACCTGACCGGGTGTGCAGGTGTACAGCATGTCGTCCAGCAGGGTGCCGTAGTCGGGCTCATCGATCTGGCTGGACACCTGCATGGCGCGGCTGGTGAGGCCGATCTTGTGGCCGATCATGGTGCGGCCTTCGGCGAACTTGATCTGCATCCAGGCGCGGTTGATGCGGTAGCCGTCTTCGATGGTCATGCCCGGGTAGCGCTTGGAGAAGTGCTCGATCTGCACACGGGATTTTTCAGACTGGTTCAGCTCGTGCGCGAGCTGCTGGATCAATGCGTCATCAAACATGGTCATTTCCGAAACAGGGGATGAATGTTGCTGTGCTTGGCGTCAAATACTTCAGGCCCGACATCGATCTGCAGCGTGATGCCGATGTGGCGCTGTGCCATGACGGGCGCGAAAAAGGCTTTGGCCACTTCAAGCAATGTTTGCCCGGCGCGTTGCTGTGTGGCTTCGGTGCGGCCACGGCCCATGCGCAGGTTCAGATAGACAAAGGCGTAATCGCCCGTGCCCCCGGCTTCGCGCCCTGCTGCGCCGCCATCTGCCACCGCGTAGTGCGGCGCGGGGTAGGCCAGCACACGGGTGCCGCCGGTCGGAAAGACCTGTTTGCCTTCTTCGTCCTGGACGGTGAGCATGGCGTCCGCCATCTGGCGGCACAAGGTGGTCATGTTCACTTCAGCGTCGAGCTGGCCGGTGTAGAGGATCACGAGATGGGGCATACTTTCCTCTCCGAATCACAAACGGGTGCTGATGGCTGTGTAGCCTTCGGCGCTGCTGGCCACGGGCATGGGCACTTGCGCGCCGTCTTGCGGCGTCACTTCAAAGATGGCGTTGAGCTGGCCGGTGCCGCTGGCGCCAAAGTACGGCGTGACGATCTCTGCGCCGCCGTCGTAACCGGTCCAACCCAGCGCGCCCATCAGCATGGCGGTGTCGTGCATGAAGCCTTCGCCGTGGCCCTTGCTGGCGTATTCGGGCAGCATGTCGCAAAAGGCTTTCCACTCGCGCTTCGCCCACATTTGCAAAACCTGTTTGTCAAGCTGCTCCAGAAATGGGCTCCAGATTTTGTGCGCGAACTCGGGGGCCAAACCGTTTTGTGCAAAGCGGTGGCTGAGTGAGCCGCTGGCCAGAAACGCGACCTTGCCGTCGTAATGCTTTTCCACCGCTTGCCGGAAGGCCCAGCCCAGGCGGGCGCTGTCGCTGAGGTAATGCACCATGCACAGGGCCGAGACCGAGACCACCTTGAAATGCTGGTCTTCGTTCATGTAGCGCAGCGGCACCAGCGTGCCGTACTCGGGGTCGAGCGTGGTGTTGTCGTGCGCCAGCGTTTCCACGCCGTGTTCGTTGGCCACTTTCGCGAGTAGGTGACCCAGTTCAGGGTTACCCGGCGACTCAAACGCCATGTGGTGGATGAAGTGCGGCAGCTCGTTGCTGGTGTAGTTGCCCTTGAAGTGCGGCGCACAGTTGATGTGGTAGTTCGCATTGACCAGCCAGTGCGTGTCGAACACCACCAGCGTGTCCACGCCCATGGCGCGGCAACGGCGGCTGATCTCTTTATGGCCGTCGATGGCGCTTTGGCGTGTGCCAAAACGCGGCCCGGGAATCTCGCTCAGGTACATGCTGGGCACGTGGGTGATTTTGGCGGCAAGCGCTAACTGGCCCATGATCAGACTCCCCAGTGCGGGATGTGGTGGCTGCCCATACTGACCGCCACGTTCTTGGGTTCGCAGAAGACTTCGTAGCTCCAGGTGCCGCCTTCGCGGCCGGTGCCGCTGGCCTTGGTGCCGCCAAAGGGTTGGCGCAGGTCGCGCACGTTCTGGCTGTTGACGAAACACATGCCAGCCTCGATAGCGGCGGCCACGCGGTGGGCCTTGCCCAGGTTTTCGGTCCAGACATAACTGGACAGGCCGTAGTCGATGTCGTTGGCTTTCTGGATGGCGTCAGCCTCGTCCTTGAACGGGATCAGGCAAGCCACGGGGCCGAAGATTTCTTCTTGGGCGATGCGCATGCGGTTGTCGACATCGGCAAAGACCGTGGGCCAGACGAAGTTGCCGTTTTGCACATGCGTGGGCAGGTCGGCTGCATATGACGGCTTGTCGAGACCACCGCACAGCATCGTCGCGCCTTCCTTGGGGCCGAGTTCGATGTAGCTGCGCACCTTGGCCAGGTGGGCTTTGGAGATCATCGGGCCGACGATGGTTTTCTCGTCGAGTGGATCACCCACGGTGATGCGCTTGGCACGCTCGGCAAATTTGGCAGCAAAGTCGGCATAGATGCTTTGCTGCACGAGGATACGGCTGCCTGCGGTGCAGCGCTCGCCGTTGTTGCTGAAGATCATGAACACGGCCGCATCGAGGGCGCGGTCCAGGTCGGCGTCTTCAAAAATCACAAACGGGCTCTTGCCGCCCAGCTCCATGCTGAACTTTTTCAGCCCCGCGCTTTGCACGATGCGGTTGCCGGTGACGGTGGAGCCGGTGAAGGAAATCGCCCGCACATCGCGGTGCGAGACCAGCGGCTCGCCTGCTTCCTTGCCGTAGCCGTGCACGATGTTGAGCACACCCGCAGGCACGCCCGCCTCGAGCGCTAGCTCGCCCAGGCGTGCGGCCGTGAGGGGCGAGAGCTCGCTCATCTTGAGCACGGCGGTGTTGCCAAAGGCCAGGCAGGGCGCGACCTTCCAGGTGGCCGTCATGAAAGGCACGTTCCACGGGCTGATGAGCGCGCACACGCCCACGGGGTGGAACAGCGTGTAGTTCAGGTGCGTGGGCGTCGGGTAGGTGTGACCGTCCACGCGGGTGCACATCTCGGCAAAGTAATGGAAGTTGTCTGCCGCGCGCGGCACCAGCTGCTTGCCGGTCTGGCTGATGGTCTGGCCGCAGTCCTTGGTCTCGGTTTCCGCAATTTCAGGCACGTGTTTCGTGATCAGCTCGCCCAATTTGCGCATGACCTTGGCGCGCTCTGTGGCAGGTGTGGCGGCCCATTTCGGGAACGCTTCTTTGGCTGCAGCCACGGCAGCATTGACCTCCGCCACGCCGCCTGAGGCCACTTCGGCCAGCACTTCTTGCGTGGCAGGGTTGATGGTCTCGAAGTAGTCGCTGCCTGCGACGCTTTTGCCGTTGATCAGGTGGTCGATTTTCATGGTCAAGCTTTCACAATGGTGTTGGTCAAGGCGCCGATGCCTTCGATTTCGGTGACGATCACGTCGCCCGGCTGGCAGTCCACAATGCCGTCGGGCGTGCCGGTCAGGATCAGGTCGCCAGGGTTCAGCGTCATGAAGCTGCTGAAGTACTCGATCAGCGTGGGCACATCAAAAATCATGTCGGCCGTGCTGCCGGTTTGTGTGACCTTGCCGTTCACGGTGGTTTGCAGCTTGAGCGCCATCGGATCGGGCACATCGGCCGCGTCCACCAGCCAGGGGCCAATCGGCGTGCAGGTGTCGCGGTTTTTCACGCGCAGGTTGGGGCGGTACCAGTTTTCCAGGTAGTCGCGGATGGCGTAGTCGTTGGCCACGGTGTAGCCCGCGATGTAGTCATACGCATCGGTCTTCTTCACGTGGCGTGCGGTGCGGCCCATCACCACGGCCAGTTCGCACTCGTAGTGCATGTACTGCACATCGGGTGGGCGTTTGGTGAAGGCTTGGTGGCCGATCAGCGAGGCCTGGCTTTTCATGAAGGCCAGTGGCTCTTCGGGCGCCTTGAAAGCGAGTTCCTTGGCGTGGTCGGCATAGTTCAGACCCAGCGCGATCACGGTGCGTGCTTGCGGGGTAGGTGCCAGCGGCGGCAACCAGACGACTTCGTCGAAGGCGACACAACGACCGGCGTGCGGGCCTTGCATCAACAACAGTTGGCTGTCGGATTCGACAGCGTCGTGAATGGCGCCAGACCAGGCGATGCGAGCGTGTTTCATGCCAGGCCTTTCACGTTGGTGGTCACCGCGCTGAAACCAGGGGCAGAAATCTCAACCCGGTCACCGGCCTTGGCTCGCGGGCGTGTGCCATCACTCAGGCAATTGGTGCCCACCATCAGCACGTCAGCGGGCTGCAGCGTCATGAAGTCGCCCACATCGGCCAGCAGCTGCGGGATGCCGCGCATCAGCTCACTCAAATTCACCTGCTGCACCAACTCGCCATTGCGACGCACCGCGATCTGCAGTGCGCTCCAGTCCTGCAGGCGACCAGGGCTGACGTGCGGCGGCAACGCCAGAAAGCCGTCGCGAGTACGGTACTTGACGGGTGGGCGGTAGTAGCTGGTGTGCGGCACGGTCCAGTCATTCATCAGCACCGCACCCACCACCTGCGCCTGCGCACCGATGACCAGGCCCAGCGTGGCGCCGATGTCGACCTCGCTCACGCCGTCCTGCAACAGCAAGTCCTGTCCGGCGGGGCAGAAGGTGTTGGCGGTCTTCACATACAGCACGGGGGCTTTGGGCGCGGCCTTGTGCGGGTCTTGCGTCATGCGTGCAGACCACAAGTCCCACTCGCGGCGAAAGTTAAGCAAGGTGCCGTACACCGTGCCTTGGGGTAACCAGGGGGTCATCGTTCTTCTTCCTCGACCAGTTCTTCTGGCGTTTCGATTTCGGGCGCTTCCAGTGCAATCACTTCGTCCAGCAGGGCGTACAGCTGGCCCAGTTTGGTTTTGCCCAGGTGCTGCTCCATCCAGGCGTAGTGCGCCTCGATGGTTTGAGACAGCGCCTGCACTTTGTCGAGCCCCAGAGCGGTGGCACGCACCACCGTGCGACGTGCATCCTGCGGGCACTTGTCCCGAACGATCAAGCCATCGCGCTCCATACGAGTGAGTACACCAGTCAAGCTAGGGCCCAACAGGTAAGCTTCACGCGCCACGCGGCCGGTTTCAATGCCTGCAGGGTCATCGGCATGCTCGCCCAGAACGCGCAGCACGCGCCACTGCTGGTCGGACAGGCCGTGTTCGCGCAGCCCGGGGCGGGTATGCGCCATGACGGCTTCGCGCGCTTGCAGCAGCAGGCGCGGCAGGTTGCGGTGGACAAAAGGAATAGGTTTGTTCATTTATTTAACATATTAAATGTTTTTGCAAACCGACCATATAGTGGGAACCCTTGGGTACGTTCAGAAATGAAAAAAGGCGCCGAAGCGCCTTTTGTTGGGGTGCGAAGCGATCAGTAACCGCCGCCGTAGCCACCGCCGCCTTCGCGACGACCGCCACCATTACCACGGGGGCCTGCGCCGTAGGGGCTGCGGAAACCGCCGCCACCGTTGTCGCCACCGTAGCCGCCACCGCCTTCACGACGGCCGCCACCAAAGCCACCACCACCGTAGCCACCGCCGCCTTCGCGACGACCGCCACCGAAGCCACCGCCACCGCTGCGGGGGGGACGGGGTTCCATCGGACGGGCTTCGTTGACCACGATGTTGCGGCCACCCAGGGCCTGGCCATGCATGCCTTCGATGGCAGCTTGGGCTTCAGCATCGCTGCCCATCTCGACAAAGCCGAAACCTTTGGAACGGCCAGTGTCGCGCTCCATCATGACCTTGGCGCTGGTCACAGCACCGAAGGCGGAGAAAGCTTGCTCCAGATCGCCATCACGCACGGAATAGGGCAGGTTGCCCACGTACAGTTTGTTGCCCATTAATGGGACTCCTCAAAACAAAAACACAAGCGATGGAGTTTCCGAAAGCGCATCTAATCCGAGAAAACCCGATGGGAAGCGAAACTGACCTGTTCACCGCAAACACACCCGGCCCAAGGGGGCCAAGCTTGAGCATTATGCGCGAGATTCGTGAATTTTCAACAGGGGGCAATCCCGCAAGCCGCATGAACAGCGGCCTGTGGGCTTTTCCCCACTGTTTTACCAGCTCACTTCGCGGTCAGGAGTGGCACTGATCTTGTGCACGGTCAGGTCAGCACCGTCATATTCCTCTTCCGGGCTGAGCTTCAAACCAAAGACGGCCTTGATCGTGCCGTACACCACGATACCCCCCACGACAGCCCAGACCACGGCCATGGCGGTGCCGATCAGCTGCGCCGTCACATTTACGCCGCCAAGGCCGCCCAATGCCGAGCTGCCAAAGATACCGGCTGCAATGCCGCCCCAGGTTCCGCACAGGCCATGAAGGGGCCAAACGCCCAGCACATCGTCGATCTTCCACTTGTTTTGGGTCAAGGTGAACATGCCCACAAACAAAGCGCCCGCCATGGCGCCGACCACCAGCGCGCCCATAGGGTGCATCAGGTCTGAACCCGCACACACCGCCACCAACCCGGCGAGGGGGCCGTTGTGCACAAAACCAGGGTCGTTTTTACCCAGCACCAGCGCGGCCAGCGTACCGCCGACCATGGCCATCAGGGAATTGACCGCGACCAGGCCGGACATTTTGTCCAGGGTCTGGGCACTCATCACATTGAAGCCGAACCAGCCCACGATCAGGATCCAGGCACCCAACGCCAAAAACGGAATGTTCGAAGGCGGGTGGGCCGACATGGCACCGTCCTTGCGGTAACGGTTGTAGCGGGCGCCCAACAGCAGCACGGCCGGCAACGCAATCCAGCCCCCCACCGCATGCACCACCACAGAGCCTGCAAAGTCGTGGAACTCATCGCCCGTGAGGGCCTTGATCCAGGCTTGCACACCGAAATGCTGGTTCCAGGCGATGCCTTCAAAGAAGGGGTACACAAAACCCACGACACAGGCCGTGGCCAGCAACTGGGGCCAGAACTTGGCGCGCTCGGCAATACCGCCAGAGATGATGGCGGGAATGGCTGCGGCAAAGGTCAGCAAAAAGAAGAACTTGACCAGGTCGTAACCATTTTTGGCAGCCAGTTGTTCAGCACCCACAAAAAAGTGCGTACCGTACGCCACGCCATAGCCCACCATGAAATACACCACGGTGGACACCGAAAAATCCACCAGGATTTTGACCAAGGCATTGACCTGGTTCTTTTTGCGAACCGTGCCCAGCTCCAGAAAGGCAAAGCCCGCGTGCATGGCCAGCACCATGATGCCACCCAGCAAAATAAAGAGCGCATCCGCGCCCTGTTTCAGTGCATCCATTGTCATCCTTTGGATAAATTGATCGTAATTGGTGCAAAACACCGGTTTCAAGCGAATTTGCACCAAATACATGCAATATTCATGCCCCAAATCATGCAAGCACCATACAGGTACATGGCGAGGGCTTTACCCCATGCAGTCAATCAAGGATGATGGCGGCATGAATCCATCGCGACGACAACTTTGCCTGCTGCCCTTGGGTGCGAGCTTGCTTTGCCTACCGGCATGGGGCAGCGACTCGGTGGATGAAGGCATCGACTTTGAGGTCCTGGCCACTCCCCAGGCCACGCGCAGCGGCACCCGGGTAGAAGTGATCGAATTCTTTCGCTACGGCTGCCCTTTCTGTGACAGGCTCGAGCCTGTGCTCAAGCGCTGGGCGCAGGAGCGGGAGAAAGACTTTGTGCTGCGCAAAGTCCCGGTGTCCTTCCAAAGTACCACCCATCAACAGCTGCATCTGACCCTGGTGCACCTGCAGCAAGAGACACGACTGGCCCCCCACATTTATGACGCCATCCATCGCCACGCCCGCGCCCTGGACAGCCTGGAAGACATCGTGGATTGGCTGAGTGGGCATCATGTGGATGCCTCCCGCTTCACACAGGCCTGGCAATCCTCTGCTGTCGCTCAGGCACTGACCCAGGCCAACGCCGAGGTCCAAGCCTATGGCGTGAAATTCGTGCCTCAATTTGGCGTCAATGGCCGCTACCTGACTTCGCCCGCCATGGTGGGAGGCAACAACGCTCGCGCCCTGCAAGTGGTGGAAGCACTGGTTCAGCGCGAACAGGCCAAAAACAAGGGCTGAAGCGCAAAACCGGTATTTACGCTTCACATTTGAAGCGTGAAACTCTAAAATGCGCTTCATGTACCTCTGGCAATCCTCAAAATGGCCTGAATTTCAGGTGGACCTGGTCGCACTGCAGCCCACGCTGGCCGCTGCGCGTTATGCGCAGGGCAGGGCCATGGGCCTGGCCAGCCAGCTGCAACTGATGGACCTGGGCGACCTGCAACTCCAAGGCTGGGCCGACGAAGCCATCGCCACGGCGCAGATCGAGGGGGAACTCCTGCAGGTCAATTCCGTTCGCGCCTCCGCAGCGAGGCGTCTGGGGCTGGCGGATGCCAAGACCGCCGAACGCGATGCCCGCACCGAAGCCACGCTCGACGTGCTGCAAGCCGCCATCGGGCAAAGCCAGCAGCCTCTGAGCCACGACATGCTGCATGGCTGGCATGCGGCCCTCTTCCGCACCGGCGCCTACCGCGACCATGCCGAGCCGATGCAGATCGTCACGCCCCGGCTGGGCAAGCCCGATGTGGTGCATTACCAAGCCCCCAGCTCGGTCGATGTGCCTGCGCACATGACGCAGTTGATCGACTGGTTCAACCACAGCCAAGGCAAAACGGATGGGCTGGTCCGCGCCGCCATCGCTCACCTTTGGTTTGAAGCAGTTCACCCGTTTGAAGACGGCAACGGCCGCGTGGGCCGCGCCTTGAGCGAAATGGCCTTGGCGCAAGACCTGAAAACCGACCAACGACTGTGGAGCCTGTCGCAACAGATGTGGCTCGACAGAGCGGGCTATTACGCCCAACTGCAAGCTGCCACCGGCCAAGCCAACATGGATGTGACGCCCTGGGTGCAATGGTTTGTGGGCTGTGTGCACAAAGCGGCTGACGCTACCTGGGAGCACATGCAAGCGGCCACGCGCAAAACCCGCTTCTGGGCTGCGCTGCGCGAGCAACACCCGCAACTCACGCCCACGCAAACCAAGGCGATCAACAAACTCTACGACGCTGGCCCCGAAGGTTTTTCGGGCGGTATGAGCACCGAGAAATACGTGAACCTGTGCGGCGTCTCACGCGCCACGGCTTACCGCGAACTCACGGCGCTGTGCGAGATGGGGGCGCTGGTGCAGACGGGGGTGGGGCGGGGGACGCGGTATCACCTCGCTCTATCAGAGGCCTCATAAAACTGCTGAGCTCTGTAAATCTCACTTGGCGGTAGTCGTATCGCGCTGTGCTTCGTAAAGCATGCCCAAGGTGAAAGGTACAGGCATTTGACTCTTCACACTTTCGGCATTAAGAGCTTCACGAATCATTTCACCACGTGAGATATACCCTGCGCCGCCCTTGATGACCGTGCCGTCCGCGAAAGTCGCACTCAAACGGTAGCTTGCCTCGCTATCGGTTGCCCATTGAAACTTTATCGACTGACCCAGCTTCATATTCTGAGCGATTAGCCCATGGTGGTCGCCTATACCTCGATAGTCGATATCCAGCCGTTCAATGGGCTGACTTCCAGAGTTTTTCACCTCAATAGCCGCAACCGGTTGTAGCCAACCAACCATACTTGCCGACAAAGCACCCACAATAAATGCCAGGGTCGAGAGTAAACTTTTCTGCGCATTCATACCTGCCCTCCGCACCATCGATCAACTTCGCGTAAGACTTCGGCATCGAGCAATGAGAATACCTCTTGGTACTCCAAATCACCCGTGTCAAATTCCGCCCCATCCACAACTATGACTTGAGCGCCAAGTGCTTGTAGATGTTGCTCCAATTCGTTGGAGGCAGTCATTCTTCTTCTCCCTTCCCAACTCAGCGGCTTACTCAAGAGAACATGCATTGGAATTTTCTGGCTAATTACATGCTCAGCCGTAAATTTGATCATCCCGGCGCTTGATTTCCCCCCAGAGCAAGCGACCAATAAAACACTGCCCGCGCCATCAAGGATTGCTCGCAGTCTTTCGCGGTCAAAGTCCGAACCATCCAAACCCGTCACGTAGGAGTCAATGGCTGCAATCTGGAAATCTTGATGGCCATTATTCCTCTGCTCTTTAAGCTGATACCCCTGAATCAAGTGTTTCGCCGGAGTACCAAGCCCCAGGATGAGGTGATAGGGTTTTGCGGCCGTGCATGTGTCATCACAGGCATTTACAGCCAGTCCTATGCCCATAGACAAATTCAAAGCCTGGCCATGATAGCGGTCATCCACATCCACGATGACACGCTTGATGTAGTCTTGCGCACCGGCATTTCGAAGCGCCTCCAAACAATGGAGGAAGGCGTTTTCTGGGAAATGACCCAGGACAAAACCAAAGTGCGTCATGCACAGTGACTCGCAGCGTTCGGAATCTGCCGCAATGATGATCTGCTGCGTTGCGCTAGGTTCGCTGTCCCAGCGTTCTGTCTTGGTGGTGGTAATGACCAATGGTTTTTCATCACCATGCACGATCACTCTGAATTGACGCCCTTCATGCATGCGTGCACAGCTTCGGAAATGCTCACGGTCCAAGCCATAGGCGATAAGCACGGCATTCATTAACGTGAAGCCATCCATGTCGTATGTGCAGGCGATGGCATCCGTGTTAACAGGTTCGTAGCAGGCGTGGGGAACGGGACGAATTAGGACCTCCATTGATCTCTCCTGGGCAAGTACATTGGTCACACCAGCATGGTCTATAGTTGTTGAAAATTATTTTTAGAACAGTATCCCATGAAGCCGTTGCCCATCGAATTTGAACCGAATGCTTCTTTCTGTTATCGACTCGCTCGCTACCACTTGCTGAACGAGATCGCCGGTGAACCTGAAGCCATGACAGGTGAGCCCTTCCGGCTCCTGCCTGTTGCCACGCGTGTCATCGGTCGTTATTTGACCGATGAACAACAAGCCATGACATACCCCGCCCGAGATACGGACGGAGAACTGCGACAAGTCGGTGCTGCGCTACGGTTTTTTGTTTCCCTTCGTGCGAAACGGGGCGCGGAGTCGCCATTTGTCTGGCTCGGGCGATCGGGCATGTACCGGCTGAAGTCGGACACAGAGGTCATTGAAGAGGCGGACGTAGACACCGACGAAAACGTGGAAGACGAGCCCACCATTGAATTCAATGGCTGGATTTATGCTTTCACATTTCCAGCAATCAAACGCTCAGACCGACCTTTCCCAATCAAGATAGGGCTGACAACAGCACCTGATGTGGAAACCAGGGTTTTTGGCCAGTGCAAAGGCTCTGGGTTTTTCGAACGCCCTGAAATTCTCGGACGCTGGCAAGTCAAACGTGTGGCGCAAATTGAAGACGCCATTCATGCGGTTCTGAAAGCGCGTGGCCGCTGGAAAGAAGACGCGCCGGGTGATGAATGGTTTGTGACAACACTTGACGAAGTCAGTGCCATCCTCGAATTCATCAACTCATAGTTCATCGCATGACATACCTAAATATCATCTCGACGTTACTGCTAATCGTACTGATTGGGATCTCGATTCAAATCGCTGGCAGCATTCATTTGATGCGCGCCCTGCTTCACGAAATCAAGCCGAGTGAAAAAGTTATATCTGATGTTGATGTTAAGTGGGGGGCCATTACGCTCGCAGACACGCTGTTGAGAAAAATACGCGACCTTGAACGTCAACAATTTACCCTGTCCGAGATGAACCAAAAATTAGAGGAACTGAACGAATTCAATCAACTCTCACCAGAGCAAAAAAATCGCATCAGTTCTCTGAAGGATCTAGCCGAAAAACTAAAGTCAGATAGGTCTTCCTGATAAATCAAACATCCACGCAAAGTGGCATCCCAATAATTCACCCCAGCTTCTTCATCAACAACGCATTGACCTGCGCCGGATTGGCCTTGCCCTTGCTGGCTTTCATGATCGGGCCGACCAGGCCGTTCAGCGCCTTGGCGTTGCCCGCCTTGAACTCTTCGACGTTCTTGGGGCTGGCGGCCAGCACCTCGTCGATGATCTTTTCCAGCTCACCGGTGTCGTTCATCTGCTTGAGGCCTTTGGCCTCGATGACAGCATCCACTTCACCGCCTTCAGACCACAGCACCTCAAACACCTGGCGCGCCGCGTTGTTGCTGATGGTGTTGTCGCTGATGCGGCCGATCAGGGCGGCCAGTTGCGCGGCACTGACCGGCGCCTGCTCGATGCCGATGTCGGCGGCGTTCAGGCGGCGCGAGACTTCGCCCATGATCCAGTTGCTGGCCAGTTTGGGCTGGCCGCAGGCCTTGGCGGCGGCTTCAAAGTAGGCGGCCATGGCCTTGCTCTGGGTGAGCGTGGTGGCGTCGTATTCGGGCAGGGCGTAGTCCTTGACGAAGCGCTCGGCCATCACACGCGGCAGCTCGGTCATTTCGCCCTTGACGCGCTCGACCCAGTCGCGGCCAATCACCAGCGGCGGCAGGTCGGGGTCGGGGAAGTAGCGGTAGTCGGCCGAGTCTTCCTTGGTGCGCATGGCGCGGGTTTCGCCGGTGTCGGGGTCGAACAGCACGGTGGCCTGCTGGATGGCGCGGCCGTCTTCAATTTCTTCAATCTGCCAACGGACCTCGTAGTCGATGGCCTGCTGCATGAACTTGAAGCTGTTCAGGTTCTTGATCTCGCGGCGCGTGCCCAGCGGTGCCCCTGGTTTGCGCACCGATACGTTGGCGTCGCAGCGGAACGACCCTTCCTGCATGTTGCCGTCGCAGATGCCGATCCAGGTGACGATCTTGTGCAGTTCCTTGGCGTAGGCCACGGCTTCTTCGCTGCTGCGGATGTCGGGCTCGGTCACGATTTCGAGCAGCGGCGTGCCGGTGCGGTTCAGGTCAATGCCCGACTGGCCAATGAAGTCTTCGTGCAGCGACTTGCCGGCGTCTTCTTCAAGGTGGGCACGCACCAGGCGAACGGTCCGTTTTTCCGATTGCCCTGAGCCTGTCGAAGGGCCAAGGTAGAACGACACCTCGCCGCCCTGCACCACCGGGATCTCGAACTGGCTGATCTGGTAGCCCTTGGGCAGGTCGGGGTAGAAGTAGTTCTTGCGCGCAAAGATGCTGCGCTCGGCCACATGCGAATTCACCGCCAGACCGAACTGGATGGCGCGCTCCACGGCGCCTTTGTTCATGACCGGCAGCGTGCCGGGCAGCGCCATGTCGAGTGCGCAGGCCTGCGTGTTTGGCTCGGCGCCAAAGGCCACGCTGGCGCGGCTGAAGATCTTGCTGTTCGTGGACAGCTGGGCGTGGGTTTCAAAGCCGATGACGACTTCGTAGCCTTGAACGAGTTTGGCAGTCATATCAAATGCCCTCCGGCTTGCGAAGGTGGAAATCGGTGGCTTGCTGCAGGCGGTGCGCCACGTTCAGCAGCTGCGCTTCCTTGAAGTAGTTGCCGATCAGCTGCAGGCCCACGGGCATGTTGTGGGCGCCAAAGCCTGCGGGCACGCTCATGCCGGGCAGGCCGGCCAAAGAGGCGGGCAGCGTGAAGATGTCGGCCAAATAATCGGCCACCGGGTCATTGGCGTTCTCGCCCAACTTCCAGGCCACGCTGGGTGCAACGGGGCCAGCGATCACATCGCACTCCTGGAAAGCTTGCTGGAAGTCATTGGCAATCATGCGGCGGATTTTTTGCGCCTGCAGGTAGTAGGCGTCGTAGTAGCCGTGGCTCAGCACATAGGTGCCGGTCATGATGCGGCGCTTGACCTCGCTGCCAAAACCTTCGGCGCGCGACTTTTTGTACATGCTCTCCAGGTCGGTGTAGTCCTTGGCGCGGTGGCCGAACTTCACGCCGTCAAAGCGGCTCAGGTTGGAGCTGGCTTCGGCGGGGGCAATGATGTAGTACACCGGAATGGCCAGCTCGGTACGCGGCAGGCTGATGGGCACCAGCGTGGCGCCCAATTGGGTCAGTTCGCCTAAAGCACCATCAACAGCAGCGCGCACATCGGCGTGCAAGCCTTCGCCAAAGAACTCTTTCGGGATGCCGATGCGCAGGCCTCTCAAATCAGCGCTCAAAGACTTCGTGAAGTCTTCTGCAGGCACGTCCAGCGAAGTCGAGTCGCGGTCGGCATCCGGGCCGCACATGGCGCTCAGCAGCATCGCGCAGTCCTCGGCGGTGCGGGCCATGGGGCCGCCCTGGTCCAGGCTGGAGGCGTAGGCAATCATGCCGTAACGGCTGGCGCGGCCATAGGTGGGCTTGATGCCGGTGATGCCGCAAAAGCTGGCGGGCTGGCGGATCGAGCCGCCGGTGTCGGTGCCGGTGGCCGCAGGCACGATGCGCGCGGCAATGGCCGCAGCGCTGCCGCCCGACGAACCGCCGGGCACGCGAGTCACGTCCCAAGGGTTTTTCACCGGGCCGTAAGCCGAGTTTTCGTTGGCCGAACCCATGGCAAATTCATCGCAGTTGAGCTTGCCCACGGTGACCATGCCGGCATCAGCCAGGCGCTGCACCAGCGTGGCGTCAAACGGCGAGCGGTAGCCTTCGAGCATTTTAGAACCAGCGGTGGTCGGGAAGTCTTTGGTGACAAAGATGTCCTTGTGGCCCAACGGCACGCCCTCCAGCGCACCGGCTTGGCCTGCAGCGATGCGTTCGTCCGCGGCTTTGGCCTGCGCCAGCGTGGCTTCGGGGTTCAAGGCCAAAAAGCTACCGGTCGCATCCGCTTGGGCACGCGACACAAAATGCTGCGCCACCTCGGTGGCAGAAAAGGTTTTGGCCTTCAGGCCTGCGGCCAGTTCGGCCACGGTCATGTCATGCAATTGCGTCATGGCCTGCCTCACTCAATCACTTTGGGGACCAGGAACAGCCCACGCTCCACAGCGGGGGCGCTTTGCTGGTTGGCCTCGCGGTTGTTGGGTTCGCTCACCACGTCTTCACGAAGACGCAACTGAACGTCCTGGATCACGGCCACCGGGTGCGGCAGCGGCTCTACGCCTTTTGTATCGACGGCCTGCATGGCCTCGACGATATTGAAAAAGCCGTTGATCTGGTCGAGCAGGTGCCCGTTTTCCTCGGGCTTGAGCTCCAGCCGGGCCAGGTTGGCGATCCGGTCAATGTCCTGGGCAGTCAGCGTCATAGTGGTGTGAACTCCAAAGCATTCGTTTCTTTTTCATATCTTCACACTTTGGTCGAGCTATGAAGTGCGCAAGAAACGGGCAATCGGGTATTATCCTGTGTTTAAAGAAGGTGGGCGCGAACCCGCCTCGAACAAAGCTTTTCGTCACCCTGTTTCCGGGCAGATGCCAACTTGTCATCCCCCTCTAGGATTTGCGCATGTTTTCCTCATTCCGCCGTTATTTTTCCAGCGATCTGGCCATTGACCTGGGTACAGCCAACACCCTGATTTTTGTGCGTGACAAAGGCATCGTTCTGGATGAGCCTTCCGTCGTGGCCATCCGCCACGAAGGCGGCCCCCAAGGCAAGAAAACCCTGCAGGCTGTGGGCCACGAAGCCAAGGCCATGCTGGGCAAGGTGCCTGGCAACATCGAAGCCATTCGCCCCATGAAGGACGGCGTGATCGCCGACTTCACCGTGACCGAGCAGATGCTCAAGCAGTTCATACGCATGGTCCACCCGCGCAGCACCTTCCGTCCCAGCCCGCGCATCATCATCTGTGTGCCTTGCGGCTCTACCCAGGTCGAGCGCCGCGCGATTCGCGAATCCGCTTTGGGCGCAGGTGCCTCCGAGGTCTACCTGATCGAAGAACCCATGGCAGCTGCCATCGGCGCGGGTCTTCCAGTCGCAGAAGCATCGGGCTCCATGGTGGTCGACATTGGCGGCGGCACCACCGAAGTGGGCGTCATTAGCCTGGGTGGCATGGTCTACAAGGGCAGCGTGCGTGTGGGTGGTGACAAATTTGACGAAGCCATCATCAATTACATCCGTCGCAACTATGGCATGCTGATTGGTGAGCCCACGGCTGAAGCCATCAAGAAAAACATCGGCTCGGCATTCCCGGGCAGCGAAGTCAAGGAGATGGAAGTCAAAGGCCGCAACCTGTCCGAAGGTGTGCCACGCAGCTTCACCATCAGCTCCAACGAGATCCTTGAAGCCCTGACCGACCCGCTCAACAACATCGTCTCAGCCGTCAAGACCGCACTGGAGCAGACCCCGCCCGAGCTGGGTGCCGACATTGCCGAGCGCGGCATGATGCTGACTGGCGGCGGCGCACTTCTGCGCGATCTGGACCGTCTGCTGGCCGAAGAAACCGGCTTGCCGGTGCTGGTGGCCGAAGACCCGCTGACCTGCGTGGCCCGCGGTTGCGGCATGGCGCTGGAACGCATGGACAAGCTCGGCAGCATCTTCACTGACGAATAAGGGCTCGGCCCTCTGGTGCGGCCATGCCCCTGGACTCTCTTGATCGCTCCACACCTGCGTTTTTCCGGCAGGGCCTGTCCTCTACGCTCAAGCTGATTTTGCTGGGGGCGTTGTCCATCGGCTTGATGTTTGCCGACCACAGACTCCAGATGTCCCAACCCATTCGCGCAGCTCTCAGCATGGCCTTGATGCCTCTGCAGTGGGCTTCCTTGCTGCCGGGTCGGCTGGTGGATGCCACAGGTCAATATTTCCAGGGCGTTGAATCAGCACAGGACGCGCAACTCAAATACCAGGCGTTGACCATTTCGCAAGCACAGCGCCTTCAACGTGTTGAACAACTTGAAGCCGAAAACACCCTGCTGCGGGAGTTGCTGAGTCTGCAGGCCCAACACCCCACCAACAGCAAAGTGTGCGAGATTCTGTACGGTGTACAAGACCCTTACTCCGAGAAACTGATCATCAACAAGGGCTCCTTGGCAGGCTTGCAGGCCGGATCGGCAGTCATTGATGCACAAGGTGTGGTGGGACAAGTCACACGCACCTACCCCATGCGCAGCGAAGTCACTTTGCTGATCGATCGCAGCCAGCACATCTCCATCATGAACGCACGCACCGGCGTTCGCTACGTGGCCCAGGGCCTTCCCAACTCCATGGGCGGCGCACTGGAGTTGCAATATGTTCCGACCAATGCCGACGATCAAAAAGATGACTTGTTGGTGACCTCTGGCATTGATGGCGTGTTCCCCGCTGGTCTGCATGTCGGGCGCATCTCCATGGTTGATCGCAAGGTCAACTCATCATTTGCCCGCGTACTGGCTTACCCTGCATCTGAGCGCAAAGGTCGTCACGTTCTGGTGATCAGCCCAGCGAGCAAGGAGGCACGATCATGATCATGCCTGCTGGCCGCCAAAAGCTGCTGCTGCCTGTCAACCCCCGCTTCATTGCCTTGAGCCTGTTGCTGGCCCTGTTTGCAAACATGCTGCTGGACCTGCTGCAATGGCCGGGACTACCTGATTTGCTGGGGCTGGTACTGCTGTTCTGGACAGTCCACCAGAACCGCCGCATCGGCATGGTGGTCGGCTTCATATTGGGCTTGCTGATGGATGTTCACCAATCAGCGCTGCTGGGGCACAACGCGCTGGCTTACGTTGGCTTGACTTATCTGGGTTTGCTGATGCAGCGCCGCCTGCTCTGGTTCCCCCTCCAGGAGCAAGCCTTGCAAGTGTTGCCTTTGTTTGTGTTTGCAACCGTCGTCCAGGTGATTGCACGTCTGTTTGCCGGTGACGGCTGGCCAGGCTGGAGCGTGGCTTTCGGACCGGTACTGCAGGCGATTTTGTGGCCGCTGGTAGGCAGTCTGCTGCTGGCCCCTCAACGTCGCCCTTACGCGCCTGACAAGATCCGCCCCCTCTGATCAAGGCCATGCGATTGAAACCTCTGGCACGACTGCGCAACACCGAGCTGGAGTTGCTGCACTTTGACCAACGCATTCGCGTCATGCTTTGGGTGGTAATGCTGTGCTTCGCATTGCTGCTGGCACGGCTGGTGTATCTGCAAATCATCCGTCACGATGACTTGCTCGATCAGGCCGAGAGCAATCGCACCGCCATCATCCCCACCGTGCCACCACGCGGCATGATCCTGGATCGCAACGGCGTGGTGCTGGCACGCAACTACTCCGCTTACACACTGGAGATCACACCCAACAAAGTTGAGGACCTGGCCAGGACGATTGACGAGTTGGCGCAGGTCATCGACATCCAGCCGCGCGATCGGCGCAAATTCAAACGCCTGATGGAGGAGTCAAAAAATTTTGATTCCCTGCCCATTCGCACCCGCTTGAGCGATGAGGAGGTGGCACGCTTTACCGCTCAGCAGTACCGTTTCCCCGGCGTGGAAGTCAAGGCACGTTTGTTCCGGCAGTACCCCTTTGGTGAACTGGCAAGCCACGTCGTGGGCTACATTGGCCGCATCAACAGCCGTGACAAAGAGCGGCTTGAAGAAAGTGACGAAGCCGGCAACTACAGAGGCACACAATACATTGGCAAACTTGGCATAGAGCAAAGTTACGAAGCGCAGCTGCATGGCACCACAGGCGTGCAGGTGGTTGAAACCTCAGCGGGGGGCCGCGCCACAAGACGTTTATCCAGTCATTCCGCCACGCCTGGACAGAACCTGGTACTGAGCCTTGATATCCGCCTTCAGCAACTGGTTGAAGACCTTTTTGGCCAGCGTCGTGGCGCCCTGGTGGCACTGGATCCAAGATCAGGCGAGGTGCTGGCTTTTGTCAGCAAACCCACATTTGACCCCAACTTGTTTGTGGAGGGCATCGACAGCGAGAGCTGGAAAGCTCTTAATGAGTCGATCGATAAACCCTTGCTCAACCGCGCCTTGCGTGGCACCTACCCGCCCGGCTCCACCTACAAACCCTTCATGGCCTTGGGCGCACTGGAAGTGGGCAAGCGCAAACCCGAACAGATCATTGTGGACAACGGTTCCTGGGTCTATGGTGGGCACACTTTCCGCAGCCATGGCGATGGCGGCCTGGGCCCTGTCAACATGGTGCGCGCTATCGCGCTGTCGAGCAATGTGTATTTCTATGCTCTGGCCAACGACATGGGCGTGGACACGATTCATGACTTCATGAAGCCTCTGGGCTTTGGCCAGATCACTGGCATCGATTTGCCCGGCGAAGTGCGCGGCGTCCTGCCCAGCACCACCTGGAAGCGCAACACCTACAAAAAACCCGAGCAACAGCGCTGGTATGGTGGGGAAACCATCTCACTGGGGATTGGACAGGGATACAACAACTTCACCATGCTGCAATTGGCCACCGCGACAGCCGCATTGGCCAACGGAGGCACGCAGTACACACCGCGGCTGCTCAAATCCATGCAGGATCCCGTGACACGACAATTCACCAACGCAGCCCCCCCTGAAGCCCGGGAGCTGGGCTACAAACCTGCGCACATCGATGTGGTTCGCAGTGGTTTGGTGGGCGTGGTCAGCGAAGGCACTGCCACGCACGTGTTTCGAGGAGCAGGCTACCAAAGCGCTGGAAAGACGGGCACCGCACAAGCTGTCACCATAGGCCAGAAAGAGCATTACAACGCAGCCAAACTGGCCGAACGTCAGCGTGACCACGCCCTGTACATGGCATTTGCGCCTGCCGAGGATCCCAAAATTGTGGTGGCGGTTGTGGTTGAAAACGCAGGCTTCGGAGCCGCCTCAGCTGCCCCGATTGCGCGGCGGGTTTTTGACTATTGGCTGATGAATCAGTACCCCAGCCAAGCCGATATCGAAGCTACGCGCCAAGGGCAATCTTCCGTACCGCTGGGAACCCCCAGAATTGCCTCAGAAGTGGAAATTCAGCACCGAGCCGCCAACAGTGGCAAATAGCCCAAAATCCACAAATTAAATCCAAAACAAGCCAAATTTAAATACAAAGATGTACTCATATACGCCAATTGGCGTATTTACATCCGTTTTTTTGCCTAGAGAATTTTCAATGAATTCTTCTCAACAGGCACATCTTTGTTACATCCCGGCTCCAAATCTCGTCCTTTGTGTATAGCAGTGCTGGCCATGCTGGCCGGCCTTGCACACGGACAAACACTGCCCGAAGTGGTGCGCTATTCGCTGGAGAACTACCCACAGGTGCAAGCTTCGCTGGCCAAGGCACTGGCAGCGGACGCCGAAATCGACAAAGCCCGCAGCGCGCACATGCCGCAGCTGAGCCTGACAGCTTCAAGCAACCATTACGCCAGCGGCCAAAGGCCGGCCTCGCTCAACAGCACCAGCGTGTCGCCCACGGCGAAAGTCAACCTGTGGTCCGGGGGCCGTATTGAGGCTGACGCCGATCGCGCGCGCGCCCTGAGTCGTGCAGCGCACCTGACCAGCCAGGTGACACTGGATGACGTGGCCTTGCTCGCCTGTGAGGCCTACCTCAACTGGGCCAAAACGGCTGACCTTTACCAGCTGGCAGTCAAAAACATGCAACTGCATGCGGAGGTGCTGGAAGACATCCGTGTGATTGCACAAACAGACACCGGACGGCGCATTGATCTGGACCAAGCCAGCGTCCGGCTGGACAACGCCCGGCTGACCCTGCAGCAACGCAAATCCGAACTGGCGCAAGCCATGCAAAAAATGCAGCGCTTCTGGCCTGAAGGTCTGGATGCACGCCCCATCGGGCTGGATGTCACCATGGGTCACGATGGCTACTTCACAGATCTGCCCAATAGCGCAAGCGAGGCTGCGCAAGCCGTTTCTGATGAATTACCCTCGATTGCCCAATATGTACAACAGGTGCAAGCGGCACAAGCCGCTGTGCGCATGGCCAAGGGCTTGTACTGGCCTACGGTGGATCTGGTGACCTCCCGCCAATACAACGAAGCCAGTGCCAAACAAGACTTCTTGACCCAGTTGCAACTGAACATGCCCCTGTACTCCGGGGGCTCAGTCAACGCACAAATCAAGGCGGCCGAACAGCAACTCAAAGCCTCGCAACTGTCACTGGACGAGGCTCGCCTTGTCCAACGCGAGAAAGCCGTCCTGGCCTGGCAAGACTGGGCCGCCACCCGCGTGCGATCTGACGTGGGTGGCACCCAATCGGACGTGGGCGAGAAGGTGGTGGAAGGCTATCGCCAACAGTTCAAGCTGGCCAAGCGCTCCTTGCTGGACCTGCTCAATATTCAGGCCGACAGTTTTGGCTACCGCAGCGCAGCCCTCAGCGCCTTTCATGACGAGCGCATTGCGCGTGCACGCCTGTTGGCCAGCACAGGGCAACTGGCCGCCCGCTTCATGCCTCAAGCAGCCGCCCCTACATCCGCACACACCCCTTCCTGATACCTGTACATGAACACCCCCTCTCCCGCGTTGTCCTCCGTCCCCAGCACAGGTGGGCCTGCGCCAGCGGCGCAGCCTTCCAACCCGGCTGCAGCGCAAAACGACCCTTTGCTGGTGTGTCTTGCCATGCAGGCCAAGCTGCTGGATCGGCCGGTGCACATGCAGGTTCTGCGTGGTGGTTTTGCTCTGGACAGCCGCGGGCGCGTTCCTTTGGCCGCTTATCCCGACATGGCCCACAAGCATGGCCTGGTAGCCGCTTGGTCACGCATTCGCGTGAGCGAGATTCCGGGCTACGTCCTGCCCGTGTTGATGCCCCTGACAGATGGCCGCGCCTGCATACTCAAAGCCATTGAAGACGCTGATGCGGTGGTTTACTGGCCGGAAACGGGTCTGCAGGAACAACGTCTATCGATGGCAGAACTGCAGGGCCTGGCCCGCCCTGAGGTGCTGGCCGTTCGCGCCCAAACGCGCAAACACAGCCAGACACTCAACCCACTTGACGGCCCCGCCTTCAACTGGTTCTGGGGTACCTTGTGGCGCTTCAGAGGCTTTTACTATGAGTCCATGCTGGCCACGGTGATTGCCAACGTGCTGACCCTGGCCTCCATCTTCTTCACCATGAACGTCTACAACCGGGTGGTGCCCACGCAGGCTTACACCTCCCTGTGGACACTGGCCATTGGCACCGCCATTGCGGCGCTGCTTGAATTTGTCATGCGCTGGCTCAAGGCCCGCTTGGTGGATCTGGGCGGGAAAAAAGCCGACCTCGCCATCAACGCTACTTTGCTGCGCGAAATCATGTCGATTCGATTGGAGCACCGCCCCCAGTCGGCGGGTATTTTTGCCAGCTCGATGCGCGACTTTGAATCCCTGCGCGACTTCTTCTCTTCGGCCTCCCTGGTCTTGGTCGCCGACCTGCCTTTTGTGCTCATGTTCCTGGCACTGATCGCCATCATTGGCGGTCCGATTGTTCTGTTGCCGGCAATTGCCGTTCCGATTTTGATCATTGCCGGCCTGCTCGCCCAGAAACCCTTGATGCGAGCTATTCGACAGAATATGAAAGAGTCTGGAGACAAACAAAGCGTGCTGGTCGAATCGGTACTCAATATGGAGTTGCTCAAAGCGCACAACGCAGAAAGCTACCTGCAGCGCCGCTGGGAGGCTTCCAACCTGGCTGGCTCCGAGTCCTACAAGCAGATGCGCTCTTTGACCAACCTGATCATGGGCGTGTCCTCCACCATCCAGCAACTGGTGACTGTGGGCATGGTGGTCATGGGCGTCTACATGATTCACGATAACCGGCTCACATTGGGGGGCCTGATTGCCTGCGTCATGCTTGTCAGTCGTGCACTGTCACCGTTGTCAAGCGTGATGTCGCTAGCCTCGCGCTATCAGCAGGCCAAGACTTCGCTCGAAACGCTGGACGGCCTGATGAAGCGCCCACGTGACCGCGCACATGACCGCAACTATCTGACGCCAGAGCAAGTGGAAGGACAGCTGCAAGCGCAAGAACTGGAGTTTGCCTATCCTGCCGAGCACAAGATCCCGGTCATCAAAAAACTGTCGCTGACTGTCCCCGCCGGCCAAAAACTGGCGCTGCTGGGTCGGATCGGCAGCGGCAAAAGCACGCTGCTGCGACTGATGGCCGGTCTGTACACGCCTTCAGCGGGCAGCGTCCGCCTTGATGGCATAGAGCTGCAACAGATCGAGCCCAGTGAAGTTCGCCAGCGCATCGGCTACGTTGGACAGGACCCTCAACTGTTCATGGGTACCCTGCGCGAAAACCTGGTGCTCTCTGACAGCTGGATCACGGATGCGCGGATCACCGAGGTGCTCCAGTCTTTGCAAATGTACGAGCTGGTTGCCGCCCATCCCCTGGGACTGGACATGCCGATCAGCGAAGCGGGTGGCGGTCTGTCCGGGGGGCAGCGCCAGCTACTGGCCATCGCTCGCATGATGCTGCGCAACCCGCGCATCGTGTTCATGGATGAACCTACTGCCAGCATGGAC
Organism: Limnohabitans sp.; assembly: GCF_038134685.1. GTDB lineage: Bacteria > Pseudomonadota > Gammaproteobacteria > Burkholderiales > Burkholderiaceae_C > Limnohabitans_A. The sequence goes on from NZ_JAYPVP010000009.1 coordinate 65,114, forward strand.
CAGAACACAGAAGCCCGCGTGATTGCCGTCATCAAGTCCTGGCTCAAGGACAAGACCCTGCTGGTCTCCACGCACCGTCCACAGCTGCTGGAATGGGTCGATGACATCGCGGTGATCGATGCTGGACAGTGCGTGGCCAACGGACCCAAACAACAAATGATCGAGATGCTCTCCAAAGGCATCGGTGTCAACCAAAGCTCCGGTGCAAGCACGCCTCCCAACGAAGCCACCGTCAGGAAAGCTGCATGAGCACGATCAGCAAATCCAAAATCGGAATGATGACCGTCGAAGACGATGAGCGTCAGGCCAGCCAGATCTTGATCCGGGCGATCGGCATTGCTCTGATACTGGCCTTGGCTTGGGCTGCATTCTTCGAACTCGACGAAATCACCGTCGGACAGGGCAAAGTCATTCCCACCAGCCGAGAACAAATCATCCAGAGCCTCGATTCGGGGGTGCTCAACGAGTTGCTGGTGCGTGAAGGGTCGGTCGTCGAAAAAGGGGATGTACTCATCCGTATCGACAGCGCACGATCAGGAGCGGTCTATCGCGAGGCGCGTGAAAAATACATGGGCCTGCTGGCCTTGTCTTCGCGCCTGAAGGCGGAGGCCTACAACTTGCCTTTGCAGTTCCCAGATGAAATCAAGGCCGAGAAAGACCTGATCCGACAGGAAACGCAGGCCTACGAAGCAAGACGTCGTGCCTTACAGGAATCGCTGCGGGCATTGGACATTTCCATTTCAGCCACCATGCGTGAGCTGGCCCTCACCGCCCCGATGGTGGAAAAAGGAGTCATGTCCGAGGTGGAGTTGCTGCGCCTGCGCCGCCAGCAATCAGAGTTGATGGGGCAGCGCGCCGATCGACAAAACCGTTACATCACGGATGCCAACAACGAGCTGGTTCGCGTGAACACCGAGCTGTCTCAAACCAAGGAAAACGCATCGGCCCGAGAAGATGCCTATCTGCGCACAACCATCACCTCGCCCATGAAAGGGGTTGTGAAAAACGTCCAGATCACGACCGTGGGAGGCGTGATCCAGGCTGGACAACCGATCATGGAGATCGTGCCGACAGATGACGAGATGCTGGTCGAGGCTTATGTCAAACCGGCAGACGTGGCCTTTGTCAAGCAAGGGCAGGAGGCTGTGGTCAAGTTGACTGCCTATGACTTCAATAAATACGGCGGGCTCGATGGCGTGGTGGAGTTCATCAGCCCGGATACGCTGCGCAACGAGAAAGATCGTCGTCCAGGCGTTCCGGCCGAACTCCAGGAAGGCCTGTACCGTATTTTGGTTCGCATCAAAAATGCAGGTCAGGTCCGCCATGGGCAAGCTCTCACCCCCACACCCGGCATGACCGCCAGTGTGGAGATCAAGACGGGTCAGAAGACCGTTCTGGAATACATCTTTCATCCTCTGCAAAGTGTCACTACGGCACTTCGGGAACGCTGATCTTTAGCAGGAGACTCGCATGAACAAAACCAATAACACTCCAACGGTCATCAAACCGATTCAGGTTTCGGAGCCGGTACCGGAATACCTGAGCACGGCAGAGGCGGCTCGCCTGCTGGGCCTGTCCACCACCTTGGTCCAAACCCTGGTTGATCAAAACGAGCTGGTCGCGTGGAAAACGCGTGGTGGGCACCGTCGTATTTCACGCAAATCGGTGGTCAATTACCAAGGGCATTCGCGCCGCAGTGATGCTCCATCACGAGGAGCACGTACACACGCCCAGGTGACGCTGGTGTCGGAAAACAGCAAGCTGCTGGGCAAGCTCAAAACTGCGATACCCCAATGGAAATTACCCATTTCCGTGAACATGTTCGAGTCCGTGACAGAGGCCCTGCTCGACCTCTCCAATATTCGCCCGGACCTGATGGTCGTCGAACTCAATATGCCGCTGAGCGAGCAACAAAAAACCTTGCAAGCCATTGTGAACTTCAACAGCAAGGGCCTGGGAGCGCTTCCGATTGTGCTGATCACACAGGAAAACGAATTGGCCAACAGTGAGGCAGCCCATCAGGCCAACCCAGGAACCATCCAAATCATTCACAAGCCACTCCAGGAAGAGTGGCTCCATGCCTACATGGTCGGAGTCGTTGCGGCATGTCGAATCTGCTAAAGCTCATCCCTGATCCTGAACCCCGCCCTTCACGCCGTATGACCATCAAAGGCCAACTCCAGACGCGCCCTTTGTCGCAAGCCAATCAGGAAGCACTGCTTTCGCTTGGCAACCCATCTGCTCCTTCCTCGGATCCACAGGGCCAATGCCTGCGGCAAATGCGTCTGAAACAAGGGAAAAATCCCGCAGAGCTGGCAACACAGGCCTGCATTTCGCTGGCTCAACTCTACGGACTGGAGTCAGGGGCTAACAATTTGTTTTACACCGCAGATTTCGCACTCCAGGCCAAGCGCCGCGTCGCCAGGCTTCTGGGCGTAGATTGGGACACGATCGCAGCTCGCCCCGGATGCGGTATCCCGGCAGCCAACTCAAATGTGCGCTCCTTGTTAGCTGTGCATACGGCGGTGGCTCCTCAGCCCGCGATCGCCGTCAGCACGGATGACATTGCTGTCCCTCGACTGATTTCTGTCTCTGCAGATTGCGAAGTTGAGCCAGTGAAAGTACAGGAAACAATTGACGCCACTGTGACCCAAGCATCCGCACCACAAAAACAAGTTGCACAGGGCCCATCAAGCTGGTGGTGGATTTTGGTGTTGACGCTCATTGCTGGCGCAGGCACACAATGGGAACGCCTTTCACAGATCCTGGCCACTGTTTAAGGCGCTGAGCTTTCGATCAGCCTCAGCCCCCACCACGCTGCGTGGTCAGATCAAACCTGCGCATGAACTGCAAACGAGCCTGGTCATCCGCCTCTTCAAAACGAAACACCATGCCCATGCGTGGCAAACGCATCAGCGCAATGGTTCTGGGCGGCAGGACTTTCCACTCGATCTGCAAGCGCCCTCCTCCCTGAAGGCGTACCTGCACCGTCTGATCTGAGCATTGCCAATCATGGTCACCCATGGCTTTGGGCAGCCAGGCCAACCACTCGGCTTCGGTGCAGGCCATATCCCGTTCAAATGATGCGGGGTAGTGCGACTGCATAAACTGTCCTCAACGAAACGCCATCATCCACCAGCAATGGGCGGCCAGATGGCCAGCACGTCGCCTTCAGCAAGGACATGCAATGCGCGTTGTTCGGGCGCAATGAAATGTCCGTTGACCAACACCAGGTGAACCAGTTTGGCGGGCAACGCAAACGGCTCGATCACCTGCGCCACCGTTGCACCTTCAGTCACCTGCAAGGGCATTTCGTTGGCCGGACGCACCGATGCCGGAAGGTAGTCTCCCAACGTGGCAAACAACTTGAAAGTGATATTCATGCGCGCATCTTAGCGACGTCGAGTATCCTGCGCACCGCTCCATTGGCCTTGCCCCTGCGCGCATGCCAAATAGGCCTCCATTAACAGAGTGGGGTCTTGCTTGAGCTTGTCTTTCCACTCGCCCAGCCGTACCTGGCCTTCGACCAGGCCGCGCATCACACCGACATGCTCGGTCCAGCCGACCGAGTTGCAGCCCACCATGAGGTCGTCCTTGAACTGAAGGCTCAGGTGGCGGCCAGCGGCTTTGTCGGTCAACTCGGCATGCTCGCCACCGTCCACACCTTGCCAGTTGCCAAAACTGGTGGAGATCAGGCCCAGCGTGTCGAGCACGTTGATCTGCGTCACGCCCTTGAGCGTGGTGTGTTGTCCCACCATGTTGAGCGCAGCCACACGGGCTTGATCGGCGGCATTGGGCTGGATGGCGCTGACAATCGTTTTGCCGCTGACCATGTCAAAGGCTTCAGCGCAGTCGCCTGCGGCATAAATGCCAGGCACATTGGTCTGCATACGCTCGTCGGTCAGGATGCCTTGCAAACAGCTGATCCCGCTGTCCTTAAGGAACCCAATGGCCGGACGCACGCCCGTGGCGCTGATGACCAGGTCGGCTTCAATCGTCTGCCCACCCGACAGGCGCACGCGCAGGCCGCTGCCTGAACCGCCGCCCAGGCCCAGCGCGCCAGCAATTTTGCCCACCAGCCCGGCTGGTTCAGAGGCATTTTCAATCGCCTCGACCTTGGCCGAGGTATAGACCTTAACGCCCTTGGCCTCGCACCAATCGCGGATCATGCCACCGGCCATCGGGCCCATCATGCGCGGCACCATGCGGTCACCCATCTCGACCACCGACAACTCCACCCCACGCAGCTTGAGCGCCTCCATGATGATGCAGCCGATGAAGCCGGCACCCATCTGCAACACACGCGCACCAGGCTTGGCCCGTGCAGCAATGGCACGGGCGTCTTCCAGCGTCCAGCAAGTGTGCACGCCCGGCAAGTCCAGACCTGGAATTGGCGGACGCACCGGGTGCGAGCCGGTGGCGATCAGAAGATTGTCAAAGGGCAGCGTTTGGCCCTTGTCCAGCGTCACACTTTTGCCCTTGGCGTCCACCTGGGTGACGCGCGCCTGCACGATGTCAATGCGCAGGTCGGCAAAGTGCGTGCTGCCCTTGCGCAGCCAGGTGCCCTGCTCGCCTACCTTGCCAATGAGCAGATAGGGAATGGCCATGCGCGAATAAGGCGTTTCGCGCTCGTCGCCCACGACCGTGATGCGGTCTTGGGGACGCTGTTTTCGCAAAGTTTCAGCGGCGATGATGCCAGCCGGGCCGGCACCGAGGATGACGTGGTGAGCCATGGGTCAGATCACAAACCCAGACGCTGCTTGGTCTGCGCCGTCGGGCGACCTTCGCTGTCCCAGCCGCGCACGTCGTAGTACTTGGGCAACATCTCGGGCAACTTGCTCACCACACCTTTGCCCGGGCCGGTTTTGGCGGCTTCCGTCAGCAGGCGCTTGGGCAGCGTGTCGTCGGCCTTGGTGAAGCCCGCGGCGTTGTTGAACTCGCGCTCCATGTTCCAGATGCGCTCGCCAATGTGGGCCAGGTGCTCCATGGTGTACTCGTCACCGCAGGCAGCCTGCAATTGCGGGGCCACGTCAGCCAGGGTCCAGGCGAAGCTGGTGAAAATGCAAATGCCTGCCGAGTCGAACGCCGCAGTGGCATCCTGGAAGGCCTTGACCAGTTCGGGCTTGCCCTCGCTCTCGACGGGCTCGGTCTTGACCGGAATGCCCAGCACTTCGGAGGCGATGGTGTAGCCGCGCAGGTGGCAGGCGCCGCGGTTGGAGGTGGCGTAGGCCAGGCCAATGCCCTGGATCACGCGACCGTCGTAGGCCGGAAACTCCTGGCCCTTGACGCTCATGGACAAATCGGGGTGGCCGTACTTGGCCGTGAGGCGCTTGGAGCCCATGCCGATTTCCTTGCCAAAGCCAATGCCCTTGGCCGTCATGTCGGCCAGCTCGCACAGGGCCTTGGCCGAGCCAAATGGGGCTTGCGTACCGATTTGCTCAGCGGTCAGCACGCCCATCTCGTACAGCTCCATCACAGCGCCCACGGTGGCGCCGAAGCTGATCGGGTCCATGCCTTCTTCGTTGCAAATCAGGTTGGCGTATTGCAGGGCTTCGAGATCATTCACGCCGTTGGCGGCGCCCAGGGCCCAGGCGGCTTCGTATTCGAGGCCACCCGATGCGCCCCAGTACTCGGGCTTGTTCTGCACCGAGAAGTGGCTCTCGTCCATCTTGCTGATGCGGCCACAAGCGATGGTGCAACCGAAGCAGGCCTGGTTGGTCACCAGGTGTTTCTTGCCGTCGGTCTTGCGCGGCGTGGCCATGGCTTCGGCCGAGATGTCTTTGGCGCCTTCAAACTGAACGTCGCGATGGTTGCGGGTGGGCAACGCGCCGACTTCGTTGATGACGTTCATCAGCACCTGCGTACCGTAGGTGGGCAGGCCCTGGCCGGTCACGGCGTTGTCGGCCAGTACTTTCTTGGCGGTCTTGGCCGCGGCCATGAAAGCCTTGGGATCGCGGATATTGCCTACGCCTTTGGTGCCACGCACAGCGATGGCCTTGAGATTCTTGGAGCCCATGACGGTGCCCACGCCCGAGCGCCCCGCCGCACGGTGCAGGTCGTTGACCACGGCGGCGTACAGCACACCGTTTTCGCCGGACTTGCCAATGCTGGAGATGCGCAGCAGCGGGTCCTGGTGCGACTTCTTGAGCATGTCTTCGGTCTGCCACACGCTCTTGCCCCACAGGTGATCGGCGTCGCGCAGCTCGGCGACGTCGTCGCAGATGTAGAGGTAAACCGGCTTGGCCGATTTGCCTTCAAAAATGACCATGTCCCAGCCCGCCATCTTCAGCTCGGCACCCCAGTAGCCGCCCGAGTTGGAGCAGGCGATCGCGCCTGTCAGCGGACCTTTGGTGATGACGGTGTAACGGCCACCGGTGGAGGCCATGGTACCGGTCAGCGGGCCGGTGGCCCAGATGATCTTGTTGTCGGGCGAGAGTGGATCCACTTTGGGATCGATCTCGCTGATGAGGTACTTGCTGCCCAGACCACGCGAACCGATGTAGGCGCGGGCCCACTCCATGTTCAGCGGTTCGGATGTGACGGTGCCAGCCGTGAGGTTGACGCGGAGGATTTTTCCAGCCCAAGACATGTTGATGCTCCTAGTGGGTGGTGAGAATTAAGCGGCGGAGGGCTGATTGCCCAGCTTGTCGGCCCACTGCTTCATCTTGTCCAAGCCAGTCCAGTTGGCGTCGATGAAGGTGATGGCACCGGTTGGGCAGGCGTCGGCACAGGCCGGGTCGCCACCGCACAGATCGCACTTTTGCACCTTGCCGGTTTCCTGCACATAGTTGATGGTGCCGAAGGGGCAAGAGATGGTGCAGACCTTGCAGCCCACACAGGTCGCTTCGTTCACCACCTTGGCGCCGGTGACTTTGTCCACAGTGATCGCCTCGACCGGGCAGGCATGCAGACACCAGGCTTCGTCGCACTGGGTGCAGGTGTAGGGCACTTTCTTGCCGGTGTGGTGGAAGTCAAACACCTTGATGCGCGACTTGGCTGTGGCGAATGTGCCGTAGTTCTCGTAAGAACAGGCCATTTCGCACTGCTGACAACCGGTGCACTTGTCCGGATTAATGTGCAAAACCTTTTGCATGGATAACTCCTGAAGTGTCTGCACGGGCTATGCAAGCCCCTACATATGAATGACAATGCCGACCATTGTTGGATGCGAAGCGCGCTCATCGAACCGGACAAACCCTAGGTTTTTGACGGCTACAACCAGAAATTCTCAACTTGATACACATGGGCTCACACCACAGCGACCGACTCAGCGCCATCGCGCTGGCCCGCCAAGCCTGGCTGGGACAGCGCAATCCCGGCGCGGCCTCCGTGCCCGCCTGGCTCGGCCGCAGCTGGAACCGTTGCCTGGACATGGGGCTGTCACCCGAGCAGACCGTTGGCTTTGACGCTGTCAGCAAAGCGCAGATGCGCCGCGTGCAAGACGCCAGCCAACCCTTGGTACAAGCCGCACGCCCCGTGCTCGACGAACTGGTGCGTGCCATGGGCAATATTGGCTACTTTGCCATCTTGACCGATGCACAAGGCGTGGTGGTCGATGTTCATGGTCCGGTGGATACTTCAGATCGACGAGCCCAAGTGATTGCACGCATTGGCGTCGACCTGTCAGAACGCGCTATCGGTACCAGCGCCATCAGCGCTGCCCTGAGCGAGCTGCAACCTGTGTGGCTGCATCGCGGCGAGCACTTCTTCAACGACACCAGTGTTTACAGCTGCGCCGGGGCACCGGTGTTCGGGCCCCATGGCGAATGCGCCGGCATGCTCGACCTGACAGGGGTGGACGTGGTCGAACGCCCCGCCCTCAAACACCTGGTACGCCGTTCGGCACGCAGTATTGAAAACCGATGGCTGCTGCAAGCCCCACACGCCTTGTTGCTGCGATTGAACTGGCCCGGCAATGTTCCCGGAGATGACAGCGATGGTTTGCTGACCTTGGACACCGACGGCTATGTTCTCGGCGCCAATCCGACCGCACGGCAAATGCTGGCCATGGATGGCTACGCTGAAAACATGCATGCCAGCGATTTGTTTGCCATGCCTTGGGAAAACCTTTTCGATAGTGCGCACCGCAACCAAGCCGGCACCGAGGTCCCCATGTGGTCAGGGCTTCGTTTGCTCGCACAGACTCATGCGCCTGGCCACGCCCGGTCAACCGCAAGCACAAGGGTCGAGTCCGGAGGCAAGGCACTGCGCGATGTCGAAACCGAGCTGATTCGCCAGGCAGTGAGCCAGGCCAAAGGCAACGTGGCCGAAGCTGCACGCGCCCTGGGCATCAGCCGAGCCACGGTTTACCGCAAGCTCGGTTCATCCAGGCACTGAACGCGCAAATCAGCGCGCAGCGTTGGGAAAAAACAGCTGCTCGCCGCCGATCTTGTAGTCGGCAATCACGCCCTGACCTGCAGCTGAAGTCACCCAATCCACAAATTTCTGCGCCGCGCCTTGTTTGACATGCGGGTGCTTGGCAGGGTTGACCACCATCGCGCCGTATTGATTGAACAGTCGCTTGTCGCCCTCCACCAGCACAGCCAGGTCAGCGCGGTTTTTGAAGTTCAGCCAAGTGCCGCGATCGGCCAGCACATAGGCACCAGACGATGCGGCCATGTTCAGCGCAGGGCCCATGCCACAACCACACGCCTTGTAGCCACTGCCTTGCTTGTCGGTCAGGTCGGTCATTTTCCAAAAACGCAGTTCGGCAGCGTGTGTGCCGCTCTTGTCGCCACGGGAGACGAAAGCGGCGTTGCCCGCCGCCACCTTGCCCAGTGCGGCCACGATGTCATTGCCTTTGACGCCTGCGGGATCAGCCTTTGGACCGATGAGCACAAAGTCGTTGTACATGACTTCAAAGCGTTTGAGGCCGTAGCCCTCGGCAATGAATTTTTCCTCGGCCGTCTTGTCGTGCACGAACACCACATCGGCATCGCCGCGACGCGCCATGTCCAGCGCCTGGCCTGTACCCAGCGCCACCACCTTGGTATCCAGGCCTGTGGCCTCTTTGAACTTGGGCAGCAGGTGCGCAAAAAGCCCCGACTGCTCGGTCGAAGTGGTGGAGGAGATGACGATGGACTCGGCACGCGCCCACACACTGGTCAGCGCCACAGCGGCAGCCATCAGACACATAACAAGGCGTCGTGTTTTCATGCGATTTCTCCTTTTAAAAACAAATGGGCGGCCTCGCTGTAGCGGGGTAACTGATCGGGGTTGAAAAAGACATCTACAGGCAGGTCGGCCAGGATGCGTCCATGCTCCAGATACATCACACGGGTCGCCATGCGCTTGACTTGTCCCAGGTTATGGCTGGCCCATACCAAAGTGACAGGACGTTCTGGCGACGTGGCAAAGTCCCAGATCAATTGTTCGACTTCACGCTTGGCATGCGGATCCAGACTGGCCGTGGGTTCATCAAGCAGCAACACCTGCGGCTGACGCGCCCAGGCCCGTGCCAGCGCCACGCGCTGCAACTGCCCGCCCGAGAGGTGGATGCCTGACTGCTGCGCCAAGTCGGCCAAGCCCACGCGCTCCAGCGCCTGCAAGGCTTGTTGCCGCGCTTGGGCCCAGCTCACGGGTCGCGTGCGATCGAGCCACAGCGACAGCGTCAGGTTGAAACACACCGAACTGCGCAACAGGTGTGGGCGCTGGAACAACATGGCCATGCGGACATCGGACTGTCGTTGCATTTGGCCTTGCGCTATGGGCAAGAGGCCATTGAGGGTGCGCAAAAGCGTACTTTTGCCGCTGCCGTTGGCACCGATCAGGGCCACGCGTTCACCGGGATGAAAATCCAGCGAGACGCCATGCAAGGCGCTTTGCCCTTGCAACAGAACATGCACATCCTGCAAATGAAAAAGCGCAGTCATGTCCAGGCCTCCTGAGCGGACAGACGATGCCCCTTGCCACGCCTGCGTATCCAGGCCAACACCGCATTCAGGCACAACACCACTGCCAGCAAGACCAACCCCAGCCCCAAAGCCAAAGGCAAATCGCCCTTGCTGGTTTCCAGCGCAATGGCCGTGGTCATGACGCGGGTAAAGCCTTCGATGTTGCCACCCACAATCATCACCGCGCCCACCTCGGACACCGCGCGACCAAACGCCGTGACAGCGATGGTCAACAAGGTCAAGCGTTCGTCCCAAGCCAGGATCAGGCTGCGCATCCACACACCCGCCCCCAGGGACTGCCACTGCTCGCCGTGTTGCGCGTGTGCGTTTTCCACCGTCTGGCGGGTCAGCGCCATCACCACAGGCAACACCAAAATCACCTGGGCCACCACCATGGCTTTAAAGCTGAACATCCAGCCCAAAAACCCTAACGGCCCGGAGCGCGAGAGCAGCAAATACACCACCAGCCCCACCACCACCGAGGGAAGCGCCAACAAGGTGTTGAGCAACACCAGTACCCATCCACGCCCGGCAAAACGGGCCACAGCCAACCAAGCCCCGGCAGCCATGCCTAGCAGGCAACCGATCACGCTCGAGACCGAGCTCACGCTCAGCGAGCGCCCGACAATCGACCACAACTGGGCATCAAACGAAAGGACAAGATCCAGCGCTGTACAAACGCTGTCGGCAAAGGTATTCATCAAGGGTTCCGATCCTATAGGAGCAGGCAGGCGCTTTTACTCAGGGTTGTCCGTTATGAATGGTTGTGCATACGTGTGCGCCGGTGTGCCTGCTCAATTCAGGCACACTCCCATCTGTGCAACACATTCAACTGGCTTATGCATGGCAACAAGCGCGTGGCGACGACCCTGCGCGCAGCCCGACCTCGCCCTTGCAAAACCCACTGATGGATTTGCTTCACGCGGTGCGCGCCAGCGGATCCATCTCCGGCGCGGCCAGGGCCATGGGCCTGTCGTATCGGCACGTGTGGGGTGAATTGCATCGCTGGGAAGAAGAACTCGGCCAGGCCCTGATCGTTTGGGAAAAAGGTCAAGCCGCGCGATTGACAGCCTTTGCCGACAAACTGCTGTGGGCCGAACGCCAGGCCCAGGCGCGATTGGCGCCACAAATCAGCGCGCTGCAGGCTGAACTGGAAAAAACCTTTGCTCTCGCTTTTGATCCTGACCAACATTTGCTGACGATGTACGCCAGCCACGACGATGCTTTGGTGTCGCTGCGCAGCCATGCTGCGCAACAAGGCCTGCACCTGGATATGCGTTTTTGCGGCAGCGTCGATGCCATCCGCGCCTTGAACGAAGGTCGCTGCACCATCGCTGGTTTTCATGCGCCGATCCACCCTGCTCCTCACAGCCTGGTGGCGCGCACCTACAAACCATTGCTGCGCACCGGGCAACACAAGATCATCGGCTTTGCCAGCCGGGCTCAAGGCCTGATGGTGCCGGCCGGTAACCCCTTGAGTTTGTCCCAATGGTCCGACTTGCTGCGCCCTGAGCTGCGTCTGGCCAATCGGACTTTGGGCACAGGTACACGGCTGCTATTGGACGACTGGTTAGACAGTCAAGGCATAGAGGGCCACACCATTGTGGGGTATGACCAGGCCGAACCCTCGCACGCGGCTGTGGCCACACGCATCGCCTCAGGCCAAGCTGACACCGGGATGGGCATAGCTTCAGCAGCCCACATGCACGGCTTGGACTTTATTCCCCTGCTGCAAGAACACTACTGGCTGGTGTGCCTGAAGTCTGCGCTGGACACGCCCGCCGTCCAAACCTTGCGCACCATGGTGGACAGCTACACCTGGGGCCAGCAGCTGCTACGCCATGCGGGCTACAGCGCGCACCCCCATCCCGGCCAAGTGCAATCACTCAAAGCCCAGCTGCCCTGGTGGTCTTGAAGTGTCAAAATCGCTGCATGAAAGCACCGAGTCTTCAGTCCATCGCCGAACATCTGCAGGGGTATGACCCACAAGCCCTGACGGTTGCTCACGTCAATGCCTTTTTGCGCCAGTTGGTAGCGCCCCTGACGCAGACCGAAACGGTCAGCCCCATGCGGGCGCATGGCCGCATCCTGGCCGAAGATGTGATCTCGCCCATCAGCGTGCCACCCCACGACAACTCAGCCATGGACGGTTACGCTTTTGCCGGCGCACAGATGTTGGCGGGGCAAGAGACTGTGCTGCGCGTTGTGGGCACAGCCTTGGCGGGTAAGGCCTGGAGCGGCCAGTGCGGCCCGGGTGAGTGCGTGCGCATCATGACTGGCGCCATCATGCCCGCCGGCCTGGACACCGTTGTCCCCCAGGAGTTGGCCCGTGTTGAGAGCGATCAAGTCACCATCGCTGCTGCTTTGCTGGAAACAGGCGAAAACCGTCGCAGACTGGGTGAAGACCTGATGCAAGGTCAACCCGCTTTGCGCGCGGGCATCCGCATGGGGCCCGCAGCGTGCGGTCTGGTGGCGAGTCTGGGTTTGCCATCGGTCAAGGTCTTGCGTCGTCCGCGTGTGGCCTATTTTTCGACGGGCGATGAAATTCTGAGTCTGGGCGAGCCCCAGCGTGAAGGCGCGGTGTACGACAGTAACCGCTACACCGTGTTTGCCATGCTCCAGAGCTTGGGTTGTGAGGTGCTGGACATGGGCGTGGTCAAGGACCAGCCCGAACTACTGGAAGCCGCATTCCGTGATGCAGCCGCTCAAGCCGATGCCATCATCACCAGCGGTGGCGTGAGCGTGGGCGAAGCAGACTACACCAAAGCCATGATGAAAAAGCTGGGCGATGTAGCCTTCTGGCGCATTGCCATGCGCCCGGGCCGCCCCATGGCTGTGGGCCGCTTGACCCAAAACGGACGTGATTGCGTGTTGTTCGGCTTGCCCGGTAATCCGGTGGCCGTGATGGTGACCTTCCTGGCTTTTGTACGCCCTGCGCTTCAACGCTTGATGGGTTGGGATGCACCTGCACAACCCCTGCTCAAAGCTCGCACCCGCGAAAAGCTGCGCAAAAAACCTGGTCGTACCGAGTATCAACGTGGCATTGTGGAGCGCGACGAAAACGGGGAATGGTGGGTACGCTTGACAGGTAACCAGGGCTCAGGGGTACTCAGCTCGATGGTGCAGGCCAATGGTCTGATCGTGCTGCACCACGAACAACCCACCGCAGAAATCGGTGACTGGGTCGATGTGATGATGTTTGACGGACACCTGTAAGCGCTGGCGCGGCTGGCGGGGCAATTTTCTACCTCGTTCGCCAAGTCATTGATTCGCCTGCACTTTTCGCCCTAGAACTCGGTGGATCAGGGCTGAAAAAGTGGGTTCCCTTGGTGGGAAACCCGCGAGCTTAGATCGTAGCACGGCGTGGCGCAATCATTTTCCTGGCCTTGACTGCATGGCAGTCGCGTTGCCCTGCCTCGCTTGTCGGCTGTTTTGGCGCATGACTGCGACTGCGCCATGACTGCGCGCACAAAGCCCCGTTTTCCCTCGATAGGGCACACCTGACGCACTCACACGCGACTGCGGGTAGATGCGTCAGGTGTGTGAAAAATCGTTGTGTGGTCGTTTTGCTGTCATGCCACATCGGATGGCATGGGCAAGACCTGAGCGCCTGCGAAGGTCGCGCAGTGAGCGCAGCGAACGAAGAGGTAGAAAACCCCAAAAGGGGTTTGAACCTGAAAACAAATCGGGCGCAAAAAACGTCCAAATTTGACTTGCTGACGTTTCCATGTAATTGCTGGCGCGGTATTGCCAAAACTTACTTACATCGCGTAGCGTGTAAGTAAGTGGGCTGATCGAGGTGGAGTGATTTACTTACATGCGCAGCATGGAAGGAAAACACGGAAACCCGAAAAAACACCCGTAGCGTAGCGGAGTGGTGTTTTTAAGCCCACGTCGAGGCAATGCGAAGCGAGCCGAGACGATCCCGAGCGCTTGGCGTATGCGAAGCGAGGGCAACGGCAGGAGACAACATGGCAAAAGCAGCGGACAAAATCAAAGGCAGCACACGAAAAAGCTACGGCAAAATCACAGGCACACATTTGGCAAGAGCGAAGGAACAAGGCTACACGCTCACGCCCAAAGGCTTGGCCGATTACATGACGAAATTGGCAGGCAGTGGGTCAATCACAAAATCGAGTTGGTACAAGCTGCGCTGCGCCATTGCCTCCACGCAAAACTATGGCGGCTACAAGGATGCGGCGGATCGTTTAAGGGCTTTGAAATTTCCAGAACAGGCCACGCCCAAAGCAAAGCCCAAACGAGCCAAGATCATCACGGATCAGGATTTCAAAACGCTGCGCGACACGGTGGCCGACAAAAACGACACAATCACTTGGGCTTATTTGACGCTGTGCCGCCATTTGGGTTGCCGCCCTGCGGAAGTCCAGCACGTCAGCGAATTGAAAGGGGAATTTTATGTGCCGTCTGCCAAACAACGGGCGGACGGTCGGGGGCTGGATCGCTTCTTGACGGTGGGCGATCCTGCGGCCTTGTTTGAGATTCGCAAAGCCATGGGGATTATTGGCACCGTAGAGCCGTTAAAACGCAAAACCCTACACCGAGTAGCCCAAAGCCGATTAAACCGCACCACGGCGGCGCTGTGGCCTCGGCGGGAGCGTTTGCCCACGCTGTACACCCTACGGCATCAGATGGGTTCTGATTTGAAATCCTCAGGCTTGCCGCCTGAGGAAGTGGCGGCGGTCATGGGGCACCAGTCCACCGCATCCGCCAGTGTGTACGGCTACAAGGTGTCGGGGCGTGGGTCGGTGGCGGTCAAACCCACGGGGGCAACCGTGGCGAAAGTTCGTAAGGTGTGCCCTGCGTCATCAGCACGTTTTAACAAAGCGACACACTTTAAAAAAGCACAATTTAAGCCTTGACAAGGGCATGACTTAATTCTTGCAAAATCCCGCATTCAAGCGTTTCACCGTTGCATTGTCGACGCAGATTTTTAAGTTGAGTTTGAAGCGTTTTAATCTCGTTGAGTTTGATTTGTACTTTTTGAATTTGCTCGTCCACCAGCGTATTGACTTCATCACAACGCGACTGCGGATCATCGGCAAATTCCAGTAGCCGCGCAATGTCTTTCAGCGACATGTCCAAGTCTCGGCAGCGGCGCACGAATGCAAGCCGCTGTAAGTGGTCGTTTTGATAAAAACGGTAGCCGTTCCCCTGTCGCTGAGGGGGCGGCAAGATGCGTTCACTCTCGTAAAAACGCACCACCTCGACCGTACACCCCGCAAGTTTTGCCAGCTCACCAATTTTCATATCACAAAATCCTTCAAACCCCTTGACCCTATAGTAGCTTCATGGTTTCTAATTATGCCATTGATGTTGTCAAGGAGCAAAAGTATGGGGAAAAACTGTGATCATGGCTGTGAGGCTGGAGCGACTGACCACGCACCAACGCACCGCTATCGTCGGATTTTGTGGATCGCCTTGGTGGTCAATGCCGCCATGTTTTTTGTTGAGATTATTTTTGGAAAAGTGAGCGGGTCGGTCTCACTGTTGGCAGATGCGATTGATTTTTTTGGCGATGCGACAAACTACGCTTTATCTCTTTGGGTACTTGGGGCTAGTTTAGTTTGGCGCTCGCGTCTTGCGCTTGGCAAGGGTGCTGTCATGCTGGGTTATGGGCTGTTCATCTTCGCCAAAGCCGCTTTAAGCGCATACCAAGGTGCCACGCCTGAACCGTTTTTAATGGGGAGTATTGGACTTCTTGCTCTTGCGGCAAATTTTGGCGTGGCTTTGCTGCTCTATACTTACCGTGAAGGCGATGCGAATATGCGTTCTGTTTGGCTATGTACGCGCAACGATGCTATAGGAAACGTGGCTATTGTGCTGGCTGCTTTAGGTGTTTTTGGGACGGGGTCGCTCTGGCCTGATGTAGTGGTTGCCGTGATTATGGGCGGATTGGGAATTAGCTCAGGCTGGTACATCATTAAACAGGCCAATAGCGAATTAACTATTGATCGCAGCACTTCAAAAGAAGTCGTTAGGAGCGATTTTGTCTAAAGAAAAAGCGCTGCTTGCCTATTTCCTAGTCTATTTCTTCATAGCGTTCGCATGGAAAAGTTGGAGAACTTACTTAAAAACTGGGGTGAATCCAATTGTGCTGCCAAATACCGATGATGCTTATGGTTTTGTGGCGACTGGATTTAAATTAATTTTAATGGCCATATTGCTTTATTTGTGTGCTTTGGTCTTTTTTGACTTTGTGGAATCTGGTTCTGGCACTTTTCAATGGTTGGAATTCGTTGGAATTGAAATTTTTGCATGGCTGTTGATGACTGTGGGCCTGCTCACAACCATCAAATCACAGCATGACTTATCCGATTCTTGGCGTATCGGTATCGATAACCACTCAAAAACAAATTTAATAACCACTGGGATTTATAAATTCAGTCGTAATCCAATTTTTTTATCAATGCGGTTGTCAGTTTTTGGTGCATTTTTACTTGTACCCAATGGCGTTATGCTGCTGTTACTTGGGTTGAGTGAGGTATTTATTCAGGTTCAGGTGAGGCTTGAAGAGACTCATCTAAAACAGGTTCACGGTAAGTACTACGCAATCTATGCAAGCAAGGTGCGACGCTGGATATAAAACTGTCTACGGCTGTACCTGTGGGAAACCCCGCTGCTGCCCTTCGGCAAGCATGGGCGGGGTTATCCATAGGCAGGCGAAGCCTGAGCGGTGGGCGATCAATGGGTCATTCTTCGCTGAACTTTGACCTTGCTTCCTCGGTAGCCCTTCGTCTTTTCGTAGTTCTTGGAGCATCTGAGGAACGATTCTGCGCGGCTTCTGGGCAGGCCCATTTCCTTGGCGCGGCTGTGGAAGTCATCCAGCAAAAGCGCGTCGTCTTTGCCCATGATTTTGTCGAGTTGAACGTCTGTGCTTTCCTCGTGGGCTGAGTGCCATGAGAACGATGCAGGGTTGAATCGGATGGTGAAGGGTTTGACTGTGGCGTAGTTGCGCGATCCATGGTGCAGCCTGCCCTCGTTGTCGCCCTTGGGTTCTATGCCCAAAACGAACTCAAACGCGCCACCTATGGCACTTGCCCCACGTCCTGCTAAAAACGGGTCTGACCAGTCCACGGCACTTTTACCCGTGTGGTGAACCACAAAAATGGCGGCGTTTAATTCGGTTCGCAATTTTCCGAACTCGCGCAAAACTGCGGTCATGAGCACATTATCATTTTCCTCACCCACCACATAGTAAAGCGGGTCAAAGATAATAACCGTTGCACCCCAATTCTTGGCGGCTTCTGCCAATGCGTTGAATGGCTCTTGATTTACCTTTTGGGTTTTGGTGTCTACCAGTGCTTCACCCTTGCAAAATTCATCACTGCTCAAAAACATCACATTGTCCAACTGCTTGGGCGTGGCGTTGTAGAAGGTGTTCATCGTGCGCAGACGAACGCCCAAAGCGGTTTTGGTCAATTCGAGATTGACGTAAACAATCTTGTCTGCCTCTTCACTCACTGGCAAGCCTAAAAACGGTTTTTTGGTGAGTAGCGAAAAAACCAGATTCAAGGCCAACATGGATTTTTTGGCTTTGGCGGGTGCGACGATCATGCCCACGGCGTTGCGCTCCACAAGGGTTTTAATAAGTGGCTTAAACTCAATACCTTGTGTGGCTCGCATGATGGTGCTGCCTTTGTTGGATTCGGTGAACTGCATGAAAAGGTCTCAAAAGGTGATTCTTAAAATTCACCTTACGAATCCTTTTTTGATTGTCAACCTTTGCAATTTTTCACCCCCTTCCGACCGCTTCGCTTCGCCCCCTCACAGGGGGCTGTCGGCTTGTTTTTTTGGATGTTTGACAAAAGGTTGAAAATTAAATAGGCTGTACCTTGACAGCCTATTTAATTCACTATCGACCTTTCTAAACACCTTTCACGGTGTTTTTTCTTTGCGCAGTTTGGCGGCTTTGGCCTTGCGGTCTTCAATCATTTTCCAGCGGGTCAAAAATGCTTTGAAGGTTGGATCGCTGGCTTTCATGGCTTCATAGTCCAAGGCATAGGACAGCCTGCTCATGGTGTCGGCAAGGGCTTGTAAGCCCACGTCGTGCGTGTACGTGCCAAAGTGAACGGTTTGCCCTGCCTCGCCTCGGTGTCCCGTTATCTGCATGACGTGCGCGGTATTTGCGCCCGTGGCGTGTAGGCGGGTGATCACGGTGTGCCTGAACGAGTGAAAAACCTTCCTGTCGTCTTTGATGCTGCGCTTTTCCATCAGGATGGTGAATTGCCGTCCCGCGTTTTTGCCCCTGCCGTTTGCCCCGTCCACCGTGTGGGGGAATAGGTATTCCTGCCCCATGCCTTTGACCTGCTCGGCATAGCGCATAAAGCCCAGCGCCTGTAGTTGCGGGTGAACGGGAACCAGTCGCCTTGCGTCTGCCGTTTTACCGCCTTCAATTTGAAAACATGGCACACCGTCCACCGTCTTGATGTTGGCGGCTTTCAGGCTGGCGATTTCTTCGCGCCTTGCCCCGCTGAACAAGGCCACCACGGGCAACCAGTAATGATCAGGCTTGCCCATGTCCACGGGGTAAGCGCTGCTAAAAATGGCTTTCAAGTCGTCATTGCTGAACGGCTCGTAATGCTCGGTCTTGGGCGAAAGTTTGCCCGTTCCTTTGATAAACAAGCCTTCCACGGGGCTGGTCGGGTGCGCGGTGTAGTGCCCGTGGTTGATCGCCCAGTTGAAAAAGTCGTTGACCTGCCCCAGTCGCTTGTTTAGGCGGTTTGCTCCCATGCGTTTGAGGTCGTTGGTTTTCAATTGGACGATCTCGGCCTTGCTAATCAGGTTGATTTCAAGGTCGCCAAAAATAGCGGTGAAGTCCTTGTATGTCCTGCCTTTTTCCACCAAGGTTTGCGCGGCGTTCTGGTGCTTCTTTTCGTCCAGATAGGCGGCGGTGGCCTCACTGAACCGCATGGACTTCTGGATGGGGCGCGGCTGCCTGCCTAGGTTCATCGCCTCTTGAATCGGCGGGTGTGTGCCGTGGATGGCTTTGTAGGCTTCCAATGCCTGCATCATTCTGGCGAAGTCCTCGGGGCTGTCCGACTTCATCACCCCACGCGACAAGTCCAATTCAAACTTGTTGGCAAAGTCTTCTAGATTGGGCAGGTGCTCGGGCTTTTTGGTGCTCATGCGGCGTTGGCTTCTCTTTCGTTCATAGGCTTCGTTGAACTGTAGCGCCAAAACGCGGGCAATTTCGGGGGACTTGGTGCGCAGGCTGTGCGTGGCCTCGCGGCGCTTGCCTGCCTCGTCTGTCCAGACAACGCGCAAACCGTAAACGCCCAAGCGGTTGACCTTCAGGCGGGGAACTCGAATCATGTGTGACACCAAAGTGGGACACCATCGAGTTCTGAAAAGCAAAAAGTCCTTGACGAATCAAGGACTTATGCATGTTGGTGCGGCTGGCGGGGATCGAACCCACGACCCTTGGCTTCGGAGGCCAATACTCTATCCACTGAGCTACAGCCGCGTACGGGTCGGAATTATCTCACGGCGCCCTTCTTGCAAGCCTGATAAAAGGCATGACGGCTATAATTTGCGGCTGTTTCGGACAATGTCCGCCCCTTTTTTGTACCCGTCCACAGAGGATGTCATGAGCGATAACCATCAAGATCACGCCCACGAAGCCCACACCGGCCCCATCAAATCCGGTAGCCAGCTGCTTTGGTCCAGCATTGCTGCCTTCGTGATTCCGGTGTTCATCATCATCGGCCTGGTCTATTACGTGACCTCCGGCAACAAGACCGCTGCTGGCAGCACTGACTCCGAGCGTGCTGTTGCCGAACGCATTATGAAAGTGGGCACAGTCGAGATTCGCGATGCCAACCGTCCTCTGCGAGCTGGCGAGGAAGTGTTCAAGGGTCAATGTGCTGCTTGCCATGCAACCGGTGCTGCTGGCGCACCCAAGGTGGGTGATGCTGACGCTTGGGGCCCTCGCCTGAAGCAAGGCTTTGACACCTTGGTGCAGTCTGCGCTCAAGGGCAAGGGCGCCATGGGTGCTCAAGGCGGTGGCGACTTCAACGATACGGAAATCGCTCGTGCTGTGGCCTACATGGCCAACCAGTCTGGCGGCAAGTTTGAAGAGCCCAAGGCACCTGCTGCTGAAGCGGCCAAGTAATCTGCCTGCACACCCTCAAAAAGCCGGCTGATGCCGGCTTTTTTCATGCCCGTTGCATGTTCAGCGTCTCACGGCCGGGCTGCGAACAAAACCAAACTGGGCTGGCAAGTTGGCCCAGTGACAATCCTGCACCGTCCAAGCCTTGTACTCCAAAGCCTCTGCAATACAGGCCACATCTTGTGTGTGCACCAACCCCAGACCCAACTCCGTCAACAAGTACACGTGACCCTGCTCGTCTTGCCAGACGGATTGCACCTTTGCTGCCAGGCCGGTATGGCTTTGCACAGCACCATCACTGCCCACACGCCAAACCCAGGGCGTGTTTTCCAGCTCCACAAATACCCTCTGCGGGCCGTTCTGAAAATACCAGCGTCCCAGTTCGTCACTGGCGTAGTTGCGCTCGATAAAGGCTTTGAGTTTTTCGTGATCGACGTGCGAACCTTTGGCCTGCATTTGTCCAGACTGAAAGGCTCCCGCCTGTTGCGCAGCATCGTCGCGCATGTACCAGCGCCCACGGGCATCTAGACCCAACCACCCGTAGCAGTCGGGCACGTTGGGCCACTTGGCCATGGCTTGTCGAACCAGATCATCCATGTGCTTACTCCTGCTGCCCGCTGGCCTGCAACAGCCACTTGCCCACATCGTCAGCCAAGCCCCACACTTGGCCGGGGAAGTGCCCCCGAACAAAGCCCACATGTCCGCCCTGCGCGGGTTGCCAAAGCGTGACCTCAGGGGACACGGCTTGCTGATCGGGCAAGGTCCAAGCAGGTACAAACGGGTCGTTTCTGGCGTTGAGTATCAAGGCTGGCACCGTGATCCCGGTCAAATGCGGCTTAGCCGAGGCTCTCGTCCAATAGTCGCGCACATCGGCAAAGCCGTGCACTGGGGCGGTAAAGGCGTCATCAAACGCATACAGATCCTTTGCCTGCAAGGCGCGCTGCAGATCAAACGATTGTGAAAACCTTTTTGCCTTACGCTGCGCCTTGGCTTTCATGGTTTTGAGGAACATGGGGGTGTACAGCCAGCGATTAAGCCCTTGCCCCAATGCCAAGCCGCTGCCCATCAAGTCCAGCGGCGAACTGATCGAGGCCACGGCATGTACCTTGTTGGATGCGCGTTGACCTTGCAAGCCGGCCCAAAGCATCAACGCATTGCCGCCGAGTGACACACCGGCCGCGCATACTTTCGCTTCTTGGGCGTGCTTCACGACTTGCGCAAGTATCCAGTCAATTTCTGCATGGTCCCCGCTGTGGTACGCGCGTGGCAGATCGTTGTCCTGTCCACTGCAGCCTCGAAAGTGCGGCATCCACAAATTCACCTTCTCAAGCTGAGCCCAACGCCTGAAGGCCTGTGCATAGTGGCTTTGGGAGGAACCCTCCAGCCCATGAAACAGGACCAGGTGCGGTCGGTTTTCGCTGAGAGTCTGCTGGATATCCACATCTATCCAGTCGCCATCGGGTGTTGTCCAGCGCTGGCGTTGCATGGGGGCCAAACGCCCATCGTGCGTTCGAGCCAGTTTCGCGCCCCAGATGGTTTGCACATGCCCGCCGGGCAGCCATAAAGCCTGCTGCATCAATGCAGTACGGCCGGCGCTGAGACGGCTGCAGCGATATCGCTGGCCGTGCCCGGGCTGGCATGGTGAGCCACCATGCGCCAGCCCTGCGGTGTTTTGTGGAACACATTGGTCACGACCACCCAGGCTTTTTGGGGGCCTGCAGGCGTATGGATGTCAATGCGTTCCACCAGGTGATGAACGGCGCTGGCGAGCGACTCAATCTTGTGGACTTGTTCCGGATGTGCCAGCACCGGGCCGTGTGCAAACAAAGCTTCAAAGGCCGATCGAATGGCGCCAGAGCCTATCAGGCGCGGTCCGCCTGGGTGCACACACACAATTTCTTCTTCTTCGGCCCAGCAGTTCATCAGCTGCGCGAGATCGCCCTTGTGCAGAGCTTCATAAAAGCTGTGCTCCACATCGTCAGGGCGGCCGCCGAGTGCGACATGTCGAAGTTTGGCTTTAGGCATGATCAGATCCTTCGCGTCCCGAAAGCAAAAAACCCCGGCAAGCCGGGGTTCTTGAAAGGGCATAGGCCACTGCAGCTTGCGCTCATCAGTGCTTGCGGTATTTACGCAAGGCAGCCAACTGAGCGGCCAGCACAGCCAGCTCTGCCTGGGCAGTCGCCAGGTCCACTTCGCTTTTGGCATTGCGGATGGCTTCTTCGGCTGCACGCTTGGCTTCATTGGCTTTTTCTTCGTCCAGGTCCTTGCCGCGAATGGCGGTGTCAGAGAGCACCGTCACGCAATCAGGTTGAACTTCCAGAATGCCGCCGGCCACGAAGACAAACTCTTCGCCGCCGTCTGCCGTTTCGATGCGAACCGAACCGGCCTTGATGCGGGTGATCAGGGGGGTGTGGCGGGGGTAGATACCCAGTTCGCCAGCTTCACCCGGCAGGGCCACAAATCGGGCTTCGCCCGAGTAGATGGACTCTTCTGCACTGACCACATCAACGTGGATGGTGTTCATGTTTGCTCCAGTTCAAAAAGGGGAAAGTGGTTTCAGCGGTGAGGCGACCGAGGTCGCCTCATCGTTCCGCTTAGGCGACTTTCTTGGCCTTTTCGAAGGCTTCGTCGATGGTGCCGACCATGTAGAAAGCTTGCTCGGGCAGGTGGTCGCACTCGCCGTTCACAATCATCTTGAAACCACGGATGGTTTCGGCCAGAGGCACGTACTTGCCGGGCGAACCGGTGAACACTTCAGCCACATGGAAGGGCTGGGACAGGAAACGCTGCATCTTACGAGCGCGTGCCACGACCAGCTTGTCTTCGGGAGCCAGTTCGTCCATACCCAGAATGGCGATGATGTCGCGCAGTTCTTTGTAGCGCTGCAGGGTACCCTGCACGGCGCGGGCGGTACCGTAGTGCTCTTCGCCAACCACGTGCGGGTCCAGCTGACGGCTGGTGGAGTCCAGCGGGTCCACGGCCGGGTAGATACCCAGAGCAGCGATGTCACGAGACAGCACAACGGTGGAGTCCAAGTGAGCGAAGGTGGTAG